>JAHHQL010000017.1 GCA_020026415.1 Alistipes sp.
TCATTTGTAAATCAGCACTATAAATATACAACAAATTTCGCTAATCACCAAATTGACAAGCACTTACAATTCGTCGAACTCACGTTAAATAATATTCACCTTAACAAAATCCCCAAAAACAAATCCTTGGGGAACGCGCCCTTCAGAACAGTTCCGTCTGCCCGATCGTGTGATTGAACGTCAGACGGTGATGGGGCGTAAGACCATATTTGAGAATTGCCAGACGATGCTCTTTCGTGGGATAGCCCTTATTTTTCAGCCAGCCGTATTCGGGAAACTCCTCCGCCAAATGTTCCATATATTCGTCACGATGCGTTTTGGCCAAGACCGAAGCCGCCGCAATATCGGCGTAGGTGGCATCGCCCTTAATGACGCAGCGATAGGGCAATTCCAATTTCGTACGGAATCGGTTGCCGTCGATCGCCAGAAATTCGGGTGCGGGATCCAAACGCGCCGCCGCCAGCGACATCCCCTCGAACGAAGCATTGAGGATGTTGATCTCGTCGATGCGTGCCGCCGAAACCGCCTCCACAGCCCATGCCACCGCCTCGCGTTCGATCACCTCGCGCAACAAATCGCGGTTGCGACGGGTCATCTGCTTCGAGTCGTTGAGCAGCGGATGGTGAAAGTCACGCGGAAGAATCACCGCCGCAGCAAATACGGGTCCCGCCAAACACCCCCGGCCTGCCTCATCGCATCCCGCCTCCAAAAGATCGTATTGAAACTGATTTTCGAGCATATTATTCGCAGTTTGCCCCGTCCGCACAGAACAGACCTTCGCCGAAAACAAAAGGCTAAAATCCCGCGAAAACAAGGCCGAATCGGATGACAAAGTTAGTAAATATTTGGTTTTACACGGGCTTTTTCCGTATTTTTGTAGTCGAATCAGAAGGTTTCCAAGAGATGAAATTCGACTTTGCACGACTGCCGTTCATACCCGCGTTTCTCGCGTTGCTGCTATTGACCCTGCTTTGGGCAAGCACCTGCATCATGCCCGATGCCGTGCCCGCCGACCAACTCGTGGCCGCCACTCAAGAAACCGCCCCCACGGAGGAGCAGAGCAGGGAACACATCCTTACCGCAACCCCGCAACAAGACCCGATCCCGCAAAGCACCCCCGCAGCGCAAGACCCCGCCCCGCAGAATGCCCTCCAGTCCACCCCGAATCCCCTTCCGACCGATTCGCTGACGGGAATCACCGCATCGGATTCCACGCTTTCAAGCACCCCCGATACCCTCGCCCAAGATCTTCCCGAACCTGCGCCCGCCCGCATCGAGAAACCGCGGACACCGCCCCGTATGGCATTCGAAATGCCCGCCACGCTGATCCGCAACTTCGCTGCACGCCACCCCTTCCGAGGGAAGACGCTCTCTGTTCTGGTGATCCTCTTCTTAGGCGTTACGATCGGTCGCGTTGCCCTGCGCCACAACCTCTATACGGTCAATAGTGCGCTGCCTGTTCCTTTGAGTTTCATGCTGATCCTTCTGGTCGGCATCCGCGGACTGACTCCTCCGGCACTCGTCGGCATGCTCTTTTTCGCACTCGCCATCAAGAACTTCGCCCGCTGTTTCAGAAGCGGCTACACGTTCGATGCCAACTTCCGCGCAGGACTTTATTCGGGACTGATGCTCCTTGTGCATCCCGCATCCATGCCGCTTCTGGTGCTCTTTCCCGTCGCGCTGTTCGTCTTCAATCGAACCCTTCGCGAAGCGGTCGCAGCCTCCGCGGGACTGCTCTTCCCCATCGCCTTCTGCTCCTATCTGAACTGGGGCATGCGCGGCGATTTCACCGCCCCTCTGTGGCAGATATGGCAACAATTCGCAACCGGTACAATCGGCGGATTCCTCACCCGATTCATCCTCCCCGACACCCCCGTCCAGATCGTTCTTGCGCTGCTGACCCTTTTGAGTATCGCGCTGGTCGTGAACCTGCTCTACTCGGTCGGCACCAAGCCGCGCTACATACTCCTTTACGCCATCTGTGCAACAATCGTCGGCATGATGTTGTGCCTCTCGCCCTCGGCCGATGCCCCCACCGTCGCCTTTGTCGCCATCCCCGCCTCGCTGATCATCACGGGATTTCTGGTGCGTACTCCGCGCATGAACTCCGCAATCGTAGTCGTCGTTTTGTTCGCGGCAACCGTTGTCCGTATATTCTTACAATAGTAAATTTAGTTCTATTTGGATCACATTTGATTCTAAACGGACTAAAAGCACTACAAATAAAATAAAAACACTATTATTTTTAAATTTTTCATTGTATTTTTATCCTCCCCCGTCAAGAAAATCGCGGGAAGACCCAAAATACAATGACTATGAAACAACTCACGACGGCACCGACGCCCCAACCCATGATTGTACGTTATGTCGAGAATCTCCACAACGGCATACAGTCACACAATTTGTCGCGCTATGCACTCGGATACGTCATTCACGGTACGAAATACATCTACACGGGCGACCACTGCCAAAAGGCCACACGCGGCGATCTTTTTTATTTGGGTACGGGAATCCAGTATGTGGAGAACATCCCCGCACCGACCCGCCCCTACGAACAGATCGTTTTTTACTACACTCCTGAGGATTTGCAACGCATCGTCACGCAACTCAACATGACCTACGGCATGACGGTGAGCAACCACCACGTCTGCGAAAAATGCCGCACGGCAACCCATATTGTCACGGACGGCTGGGATTCGCTGCGGAATTTCTTCACGAGCACCGCCATCAGTATGCGCACCGGGCAGACCCTGCACGATCATACCGCCGAGATGATCAAAATGACGGAATTGCTCTACCTGATCCTTGCCCATGAGGATTGCTGTCTGAAGTACCGCCTGCTGAGCAACATCGACTCGTCGGAGGGGAATTTCGAAGTGGAGATCTACGACTGCGTATTCGAGGATTTGTCGATCCGCGAGTTGGCCGAGCGTACCAACCGTTCGCTGACTTCCTTCAAGAAGGAGTTCCAACGCCATTTCGGAATGCCGCCCCACAAATGGTTTATCCGCCAACGACTGAACCACTCTCGTCTGTTGCTGATTGCGAGCAGCAAGTCCATTTCGGAGATAGGCAATGTCTGTTCGTTCCCCAACACGTCGCACTACATCAAACTCTTCAAGAAGGAGTTCGGCATCACACCGGCAAACTATCGCTGCAACTACGCGCGTCGGTGTGCCGAAGAGCAGTCGGAAGAAATGGGCGGCAAGCGACTTTAACGCCCGACCAATCCGACAACAAACCTCCTTCCGGGACGCGAATCAAAGGCAAAAAGAACAACCGGAAACGACCGACAGACGCAGGATCGGATTTTTAGAATATTGACAATCTGTATATTAGACGTGCCAATAATAAAATTTTAGAATAAAAGAGAACAATTTCAACCAAATAATTTGGAAACCCACAAGAAATGACTTATCTTTGTATAGTAAAGATATGGGATCATGTCCCAACTCTCATTAACCTAAACTAACCTAACCAGAAGAGACTCGCAGGTGCCCACCTCAGTCTCTTCTTTTCATTTGAAGCCATCTTCCTCCGCCTTGCGGATTCGCATTTCTGCCCTAAATCCGCCCCTTCACTCCTTGCAAACGCCGTCGGCCTCTTCCTTCCCCTCCTCCGGACGCGCTTTGTTCCGCACCGATCCTTTCCTTTTCCTCCGCCGAACTCCCCTTCTTCCGCTCCCCCCGAAATCCCCCGTATCCCCGCACCGACCGTCAAGATCTCCTCAAAAAAGAACCCGTTTGTGCTGAAAATAGTTGAAGTTACCCTCCTTTTTGTCAATTATTTTTCCTACTTTTGCATTAATAGGAAAATAATGAACTTAAATGTCTCGGTTAAATGACAAGGAAAGCGTACTTCACAAACCCGATTGGCTGAAAATCAGACTCAGCGTAACACCGGGCTATTCTGAAGTAAAAAAAATCGTCAGGGAACACCACCTGCACACGATTTGCAGCAGCGGCCGTTGCCCCAATCAGGGCGAATGCTGGAAAAACGGCACGGCCACATTCATGATCTTGGGAGATATTTGCACCCGCGGCTGCCGATTCTGCGCCACGCAGACGGGTCGTCCGTCGGCACCCGACCCCAAGGAACCTGCAAACGTCGCGGAAAGTGTCTCGCTGATGAAACTGCGCCATGTCGTTGTGACGTCTGTGACTCGCGATGACCTCCCCGACGGAGGTGCCCGCCAATGGGCAGAAACCGTCAAGGCCATCCGCGAACAAAATCCCAATACCGTAATTGAGCTCCTTATTCCCGATTTGGATGCCCGTCCCGAACTGATCGACATCGTGGTTGATGCCCGCCCCGACATTATCGGCCACAACCTCGAAACCGTTGCCCGCCTCACTCCTCTGGTACGCTCCCGCGCCAAATATCCGACAAGCCTCAGCACGCTGAAGTATATGTCCGACCGCGGAGTGATCACCAAGAGCGGCCTGATGCTCGGACTGGGCGAAACCGAAGAGGAAGTGCTGCAAGCCATGCGCGATCTGCGCGCGGCAGGCGTGCAGATCCTGACTCTCGGCCAGTACCTTCGACCGACCATGGAGCACTATCCCGTTGCGGCGTATATCACTCCCGAAAAATTCGAATGGTACAAACAGAAAGCGTTGGAGATGGGATTCGGCTTTTGTGCGAGCGCACCGATGGTTCGCTCCTCGTATAAAGCCGAAATGGCCCTGAAAGCGATAAAAGGTTTGTAGAAATGAACATTTCGATTCACGACCTCGGACTCATGGATTACAAAAGTTGCTGGAAACTGCAACAATCCCTGTTCGAGGAGTTGCTCCGTACAAAAAGCGGAGCGCATGAAGCGACAACACCCCACGGTGCCGCCGCCGCTTCATCGTGTACCGATACGGAGATAAATTCCACAAATATTCTTTCCTTACGCAATGCCGACACGGCAGGTTGCGTTTTATTGGTTGAGCACCCGCCCGTTTATACGCTGGGCAAGAGCGGTCACATGGAAAACCTGCTGATCGACCGCCCCGCTCTGGAAAAATTGGGTGCCACGTTCTTTCACATCGACCGTGGAGGCGACATCACGTTCCACGGCCCGGGACAATTGGTCTGCTACCCGATTCTCGATCTCGAAAAATTAGGAATCGGACTGCGCCGCTATATCGATATCCTTGAGGAGGCTGTCATCCGTACGGTTGCCCATTACGGCATCCGTGCAGGCCGCATCGCAGGCGCATCGGGCGTCTGGATGGGTGGTGAGACGGTCTGTTCGGACGGACAACCCGAAACGCGCCCCACACTCCCGCGTAAGGTGTGCGCCATCGGAGTACGCTCGTCGCGTTTTGTGACGATGCACGGCTTTGCGCTGAACGTATCGACCGACCTTAACTGGTTCATGCGCATCAACCCCTGCGGATTTACCGACCGGGGTGCCACATCAATCGAGCGCGAATGCGGTCACACGGTTCCGATGGATGAAGTGAAAGAACTGATTGTTAAACACTTTAGTGAGATATTAAATGTTAAAATATATAAATAGTAAAAATTATGCCCACAGAAAAACGCTGGGTAGTGAAGCCGCAGGGAGATCCCCAAACGGTGGCAAAACTTGCCTCCGAATTACAGATCTCGCCCGTGTTGGCTAATCTGCTCGTACAGAGAGGCATAGACACATTGGGTAAAGCGGACAAGTTCTTCAAGCCGAGCCTGTCCGATCTCCACGATCCGTTTCTGATGAAGGATATGGATGTGGCGGTTGCCCGCGTCGAACGCGCCGTGGAACGCCATGAGAAGATCATGGTTTACGGCGATTACGATGTGGACGGCTGTACGGCCGTGTCGCTGGTATATAAGTTCCTGCGACAGATCGGTCACAAAGACCTGATGTTTTACATCCCCGACCGATATACCGAAGGCTACGGCATATCGATCAAAGGAATTGATCTGGCCGCCCAAAAGGGCGTGAAACTGATCATCGCACTGGACTGTGGCATCAAAGCCATGGAGAAGGTGGTCTATGCGAAAAACAAGGGCGTGGATTTCATCATCTGCGACCACCACTTGCCGGCCGACGAGATTCCGCAGGCCGTAGCCGTTCTCGACCCCAAACGGGTCGATTGCCACTATCCGTTCGACGAATTGTCGGGATGCGGTGTCGGATTCAAACTGGTTCAGGCCTATGCCCAGAAGCACAACATCCCCTTCGAACAGATTACCTCGCTGCTCGACCTGCTGGTCGTGAGTATTGCCTCCGACATTGTGCCGCTGGTGGGTGAAAACCGCATTCTGGCACACTTCGGACTGAAGGATTTGAACCACAACCCGTCGAGCGGCCTGTTGTCGATCATCAAAATCTGCGGATTGGATCGCCACAACATCACCATCGACGACATCGTATTCAAGATCGGCCCGCGCATCAATGCGGCAGGTCGCATGCGGATGGACGAAAACGACGAGAATGCCTCGCCTTCGGGCGGTCATGCCGCCGTGGAACTCCTCATCGAGGGTAACGAGCAGCAGGCCGCGAAGTTCGGCAAGGTGATCGACGACTACAATCAGGACCGCAAGTCGATCGACCGCCACGTGACGCAGGAGGCACACAACTACATCGAGAGCAATCCCGAATTGAAGTGTCGCAAGAGTACCGTGGTCTATAATCCCAAGTGGATGAAGGGTATTGTCGGCATCGTGGCATCGCGTCTGATCGAGACCTACTACCGCCCGACGATCGTACTGACGATGAGCAACGGATTTGTCACGGGATCGGCACGTTCGGTTCCCGGATTCGACCTCTATCAGGCGGTCGAGTCGTGTTCGGATCTGTTGGAGAACTTCGGCGGACACATGTACGCCGCCGGTTTGACGATGCGTCCCGAAAACATCGAGGAGTTCACACGCCGCTTCAACAACTATGTCGAGCAGCACATCGACCCCCAGATGCTCATCCCGCAGGTCGATATCGACAGCGAGTTGCACTTCTCGGACATCACGCCGCAGTTCCGCCGCGATCTGAACCGTTTCCAACCCTTCGGGCCGGGCAATGCCTCGCCGATCTTCGTATCGCACAACGCCTGCAACAACGGGGATGCCAAGTTGGTCGGACAGGAGCACGAACACCTGCGTATGGGGCTGATGCAGCGTCAGAAACCCAACAACCGCCTGCAATCGATTGCCTTCCAGCAACCGACACACTACGAATGGATCCGTTCGGGACGGCCAATCGACATCTGCTATCAGATTGTCGAGAACCACTTCCGCGGTTCGATTTCGGCGCAGTTGCGCATCAAGGACATCAAACCGGTCATCAACCGTTAAATTGCGGTTTCAGGAAAACCCCAAAAAGGAATGTTCCCCGTGGAGCATTCCTTTTTTTATGCGCATAAAAAAGCACCTTTCGCCACATCGGGGAAAGGTGCTTTTCAGATGATGTCGAAGGCGTTTACTCCTCGTCGTTTTTGAAAAGGTCGATTTCGCCGCGCTCGACTTTACCGTACATCGCCGCAAGTTCGGCTATGACGGGCGAAACAAATTCGAGGGTGTCCTTCACCACCGAATTTTTCTCGCCTTTGATGTGGTAGAGCATGGCGGCGTAAAGGGCGCGAAAACAGAGTTCCGTATCGCTCATGGGACGATCCCCCACCAGCGAACGCAAACGCGGCAATTCGGGTTCCAAACGGGCAAACGTGTGGCGGTAATGCCCGCCCACGGGCAACTTCATGAGTTGCAGGTGCAGATCATGAAGATCGCCGATCAGGTGGAGCGTATGGTTCAGGTGTCCCTGCTCGGACTTGCCCTCCTCCTGCAAGAGGTTCACCAGATCCATGTACCAGACCAGAAAATCGGCTTTCTGCTGTTCGGTAAGGTCCTTGCGGGGAGCCACCAACTGCGAGTGAATCGCCTCGGGGCTGAACTGCAAGGCTCGGAACAAATCCTCCAACTGCCACAGATAAAGAATATACTCGGCAATATTTTCGTGACGCTTTTTATGTGCTGTATCCATCGGTTTATATGTTAATTCTGAAAAAGAAATACGCAGATCGGAGGCCGGGTGTTTCACTTCGCGGTAATTTTCTTCGGATTTCGCCCCCGAAAAAAAACGATTCGGGGGTGCCGATCCGAAAAACCGCACCCCCGAAATCCGTACAAACGCCTTATTACTCCTCGCGGCAGTTGCGCAGGTAATCCTCCTGTGCCTTGAGCAGGTTGCGCGACTGAAGCACCATATTCTTCGTTTCGGAAAGGATCGACAGATACAGGAGCGAAGCCTTCGTGTGTACCTCACCGCGATTCAGACGCGCCAACTCCTTCTCGACCGCACCGTCCATCATTTCGAACAGACCGTCGCGCTGTGCCAGCACGGCCTCCACGTCGAGCGTCATCTCGCCGTTCAACATGCCGTTGATCTGACGGTAGATCTGCTCCACTTCGTCGTTCACCGCCATCAGATCACGAGCCTGATCCTTCGAAAGACCCTCGTGGTTGTTGTCGATGTGCTCGAAGGAGGGGCGCGTAATGTGCAACAATGCCTTGGTCAGTTCATTGAGGTAATCCACCGCCTGCACATAGAAGTGAGCCGTGTTCACATCGCCCTGACGCACCTTTTTCAAAATGGGGAGCAACGTATATTTGTGTTCGCGCGAGGTCTGGAACAGATCGTTGGCTTCGCGCATCATATTCTTCAATTCACGACGGTTCTCGCGCATCACGGCGATCAGCGTACGGTCGTAGATGTGCGTGGCACGCACCATCGTCCGAATCAACTCCTGACGCAACTCGCAAGCCGTATCGTCCACACCGCAAACGGCACTCGGATTCCGGGTCTCGCCCTCTTCGGATTTGTGAGCCGATTTGTTGCTGCGGTAGAGCATCCATGCAGCCAATACCGTCACCACTGCGAAGGCCGCCATCCCGCCGTAGATCAGTACCAGTCCGACCAACAGGGCGATGATGAAACCGCCCAGAGCCGTCACGAACCAACCCGCAATGACGGTCATGACTCCGGAGATGCGATATACGGCACTCTCACGCCCCCATGCGCGGTCGGCGAGCGACGAACCCATCGCCACCATAAAGCAGACATACGTTGTCGAAAGAGGCAGTTTCAGAGAAGTTGCCAGCGAGATCAGCAACGCCGAAGTGGTCAGATTGACCGTGGCGCGGATCATGTCGAACGGAGCACCGCTGTGCTCGATGTCGGCATATTCGAACTTACGTGCCATACGCTCGCGGATCTTGGCAGGCACGATGCGCTCGCAGGTCTTGCCGAAGTTCAGAGCCAGACGGACGATCGAACGCGACAGGAACGACGAACCGTACTGCTGATTACCCTCCCCGTCCCGGGCGGCAGCCAGCGAGAGTTCTGTTTCGGTCACGTGCATTGCCTTTTTCGACTTCCACAGCGTGATGATCATCACGATGCCCGCGATCAGCAGCAACAGGAAGTTGGCGGGTTTGTCCTCGGCCAGAGCGTGCATGTTCATCGCCACATCACCCGTCTCGCGCATCATCGAGTAGGCATCGAATCCCGCAATGGGCACACCGATGAAATTCACCAGATCGTTACCCGCAAAGGCCAGTGCCAGAGCGAACGTACCCGAAAGAATCGTGATGCGGAGGATATTGATCTTGAAATGTTGCAGGAAGAACAACACGAGCGAACAAGCAACCCAGCAGATCAACAGCGACGACAACAGGTGCTGATCGATCATCTGAATCACCTCGTTGCGGGCGATGGCGTTTTTCAGTCCCTTGAACAGGGCGAAGTAGAGGATCGCCGTGAGCGACATGCCGCACCACAATGCCCCGAAACGGTTCATCACGGGGATATAGCGGAACGAGAAGATCGCACGTGAGATATACATGATAAGCGTACCGAAGAAGAAGGCGATGACCACCGAGAGCAGGATGGCCGAAACGATACCCATGGCACGCGAGGTGTTGATAAAGTCGCCGAGCGACGAGATCGTCAGCGTGTCGTCCGCACCGATCTTATAAAACGAAACGGCCACTGCGGCACCCAACAGACAGAAGATGAGCGACACGGTGGTCGAAGTCGGCAGACCCCACGAGTTGTAGAGATCCAAAAGAATGATGTTTGCGAACATGACACCTAAGTAGAGGGTCATCACTTCGTGGAAGGAGAACATCGAGGGGTTGAACATACCGCTGCGCGCCACCTCCATCATGCCGCTTGAGGAGATCACTCCCAGAAGAATACCCGCCGATGCGACCCCAAGAATCACACGCATGGAAGCAACTTTTGAGCCGATTGCCGAATTAAGAAAGTTCACGGCATCGTTTGTGACACCGACGAAGAGTCCGATTACTGCCAAAAGTGCCAGAATGGCAACAATGACGGTATAGATTTCAATCATTTTTGAGAGGTTGTTAAATTTTTCACGAACAAAAGTAGCCATTAAATCATACGTCCCCAATACCGCGCAGGACATTTAACGGAATCATAAACTTTTGTTAATGATTTTTTAACGCATTGCAAATCAGCATTTCACACTCATCTTCAGTCTTTTACAAAAAAAACAGCGGATGCTCTCCGAAAGCCGTCATATATACCCCAAGAACCTCGTCGCCACCGATCCGGACTACAAGCGTCCTCCGCCCGATTGCACGCATCTTTCCCGACAAAAAAATCACGGCAACCCTTTCGGGTTGCCGTGACCAAACAATTCTTCAAAATTTTCAGACGCCCATATTGGGATCGAAAGCCTGATCGGCACGACCCGTCGTCAGGTCGCCTGCTTCATTACGCACGGCGTAGATCAGCGTCTGATTGGCCTTGATGGGGAAATCGGCAGTACCGAACACCAGATCCAAGCCCTGACCCGAACGGAGCAATACCAGACGCTCCTCGTCGAGTACCGTACCCATCATGTCGCACAACTGCTCGATCGAGAACTGGTTCAAAACCTGCTCCACGTCGGTCGTGTTACCTGCACGGTATTTCATCGAAACGGCCGTAGAACTTTGCAGGTGGAAAGTCACCTTGATGTTCTTGTTTGCGCCCTCGGCATCACCCTGCCAAGACTCGACCTCAACTTTCGGTCCCATGTTCTCGCCACCGGCCTCGGTCATCAGTTCCATCTTCTCGATCACCTTGCCCATGCCGTTCTCGGCCAATACAAGGAACGTATAGGACGTACCGGGAGCCAATTCCACGCAGGGGATCGTGATACCGGCCTCGGTATTGATCTCCTCCTTGATCATCTTGGGAGCGATCTTCAGACCGAAATCGACCATGATGCGGTCGATATCGACCTTCGTCAGGTAATCCTCCAGATCCAGCGTGCTGAGCAGTGCATAACGTACCTTCTTGGCTACATCCGACTTGAAATTAAAGGTCAGGTGTGTACGACCGTGCTCGTGGTTCTCGTTACCTACCCAACCGTCAATCGTAGCGGTGGGAGCAACCGTATCGCCCTCTTTGTCGGCCTCGACGGTATCTGCCTCGTTGCCGTTCTCCTTGCTCTCCTTTGCGCCGCCGAACGTGTAGTCGTGGCAGATCGTACGGCGAGTACCGTCGGCCTCAACAACCTGTCCGATGAACGAAATGGCCAGATTCGGCTCGCCCATCAGCGTGAAGGGGGCTTCCACACCCTTCTTCATCTCCTCGACCAGCGGCAACTCATGCTCGGCAAGGTCGTTACCCAGACTGTACATGATATCTGCAAGCGAGAAACCTGCAGTCAGGTTCTCCTTCACCTCCTCGGCGGGCAAAGCCAGATAGCGGAACGTCTCCACTTTGGGGGCTTTCAGGAAGAAAGTGACATATACATCGGGATCTTCACCCTTCACGTCACCGGCGACACCGCGCATCGTGAAGTCGGCACCCTGTACCTCAGGAGCAGTGGCGGCAGCCTGTTTTACGGCAACCTTCACCTCTTCGGCACCCTTGTAACTTACCTTGAGAGCAGCCTCACGACCCGTTTCCGTTTCATTGGCCGCAACCGAGAACGAGATCACGCCCTCGGCATCCTTCACCGCCACGTTTCCGATCCATTCGGCCTCAGCGACGGCCTCAACCTTTGCACCGGTCGGGTTCTCCACCTTAAAATTAAGGGTGAACTCGCCACCTTGCGCAGTTGCCTCAACCGTAACGGGATTAACGGTCAGTTTCGGGGCATTGGGAGTGGGATTCACCACTTCATCATCATCGCTACAACCGACAAATGCAATCGAGCCTGCCATCAACACCAACAAACTCCACAAATAAGTTTTCACTTTCATAGACAAACAATTTTTTTAGAAATAGAAGTATAAAGGTTAGAATTTTATTTACGGGATACTAAGTTAGTTGATTTTATCAAATGGCAAAGTTTCTCAAAGAAAATTTCACGTTTTACCAAAAAAAATCGGATATCCGACATGTGGAAACACTCGTACATCGCTCTTCACCCCGTATATCCCATTCGAAGTTTCATTTTTCAAAGCCCCCGTCTCGCTCCATTTTCTCCCTTCCCCGGCACGCTCTCTATTCCAAGTTCCGATTCCGCTCCACCCGACTTTCACCTCGCCCCCTCCCTCTTAAAAAAAGGCCACCTCCCCCAACCTTCGTAAAAAGAAAGTTCGGAGAGGTGTTTTAACCGACAGGGCTTACGCCCCGGCAATTTCCCGAATGCGCTGCCTCTTCACAGATCGCAGGCACCCAACACAATTATCAATTATCAATCTTATAAAACCTTTCAGCAATATTTCTTATCGTCAATTTTACTCCTCGTCGGTATCGGTGTAAGCCTTCAGAAGTTTCTCCTGAACATCGGCGGGAACTTGTTCGTAACTTGCGAACTTCATCGAATAGGTGGCGGCACCCGACGTCAGCGACGACAAAGCGGTCGAGTAGCGGTACAACTCGGCCAGAGGCACCGTTGCATTCAGTTTGTCGAAACCCTTGTCGGACTCCATGCCGAGGATCATTGCACGGCGGTTCTGCAAGTCGGACATCACGGCACCCATATATTCGGTGGGCACGAGGACTTCGACATTGTAGATCGGCTCCATGATCTTCGGAGCGGCATTGCGGAATGCCTCCTTGAATGCGTTGCGGGCAGCCAGTTTGAAGGAGATCTCGTTCGAATCCACGGGGTGCATCTTACCGTCGTAGATCACGACGCGGATGTCGCGGGCGTAAGAACCCGTCAGCGGCCCCTGATCCATCTTCTCCATGATACCCTTCAGAATGGCGGGCATGAAGCGTGCATCAATCGCACCACCGACAATCGCCGAGTAGAACTGGAGTTTGCCACCCCACGGCAGATCATACTCCTCCTTATTCTTGATATTGACCACCATGTCGCCCTTTCCGGGAATCTTGTAATTCTTCGGTTCGGGCATGCCTTCGCAGTAAGGCTCGATGATCATGTGCACCTCACCGAACTGACCTGCACCGCCCGACTGCTTCTTGTGACGGTAGTCGGCCTGAGCCACCTTCGTGATGGTCTCACGATAGGGGATCTTCGGGGCGATGTATTCATATTCGATCTTCGATTCGTTCTGAATCTTCGTGCGCAGGATGTTGAGGTGGTGTTCACCCTGACCCTGTACGATCGTCTGCTTGAGTTCCTTGGAGTATTCGACCAGAATCGTGGGATCTTCGTAGCGTGCATCCGACAGCAATTTGCCCAACTTCTCTTCGTCGGCCTGATCCTTTACCCTGACGGCGGCACGATAGCGCGGTTCGGGGAATACGATGGGGTCGATCGAGAGCATCTGCCCTCCGCCCACCAGCGTATCGTTCACGCGCGTACCCTTCAGTTTGACGGTGCAACCGATGTCACCTGCCAGCAACTCGGTCACCTTGATGCGGTTCTTGCCGGCCACGGCGAACAACTGCGAGATCTTCTCCTTGTTGCCCGTACGCGAGTTCACCAACTCGACACCCTCCGTCACGCGACCGCGGATGACACGGAAATAGGTGATCTCACCGATATGCTGTTCCAACTGGCTCTTATAGACGAATATTACGGCGGGCTGATCCTCTTCGGGAGCCACCTCCTCGCCTTCGGTCGTCAGGAAATTGGGAGCCTTGATCGGACCCGGAGCCACATTGATGATAAATTCCATCAGTCGTTTGGTACCGACGTCGCACTTGCCCGACACGCAGAGGATCGGCATCACCTCTCGCTTCGAGATTCCGAACTTCAGACCCTGACGGATATCGTCCTGCGTCAGCGTGCCTTTGTCGAAATAGAGTTCCATCAGTCCTTCGTCGTTCTCGGCAGCCACCTCGACCAGTTCGCGGTTGAGTTCCTTGGCTTTTTCGAGTTCTTCGGCGGGAATATCCAATTCTTCGCGCGTACCGTCATTGTCCTTGAAGCGGTACATCTTCATCAACAGCACGTCGATGAAGGCGTTGAAACCGGGACCCTGATTGACGGGATATTGAACGAGTACGGGTTTCAGCCCCGCATTGGCGCGAATGGATTCAAAGGCATTTTCAAACGATGCCTTTTCGGCATCGAGTTGGCTGATCACACCGATCACGGGTTTTTTCCACAGACGGGCATAACGAGCCTGAATTTCGCTGCCCACTTCCCAGCCGTTGATTGCGCTGTAAAGGAAGACACCGACATCGGCCACTTTGAAGGCCGAGAAAAGGCTGCCACAGAAATCATCCGATCCCGGGCAGTCGATAATATTGAGTTTACGGTTCATGAACTCCGTAAAGAGAGTGGTCGAGAAAATCGAACGCTTGTATTCGTGTTCGAGATCCGTATTATCGGAAAGCGTGTTCCCGGCTTCAATACTACCCCTGCGATCAATGACTTTACCCTCAAAAGCCATGGCTTCGGCAAGGGTAGTTTTCCCCGTGCCGGGAGCACCGAGGAGAACAATGTTTTTCAGGTCTTTGGCTGAATAGTTTTTCATATTCGTATCGTAGTTTTAAGGTTGTTTTCGATTTCCGAGTATAAATATACAAACTTTTCGTGAAAAACAAGAATTTTACATAATATTTATTCAAATATTCTTTACCGTTCCCAAAATATCAAAGGCATGTTTTATTTGATAAATAATTTTCAAAATAAATTCCTTTATTTTTAAATTAATATAAAAACAATACCCCGAAACCTTTTTCCCGGTTTCGGGGTATTATCATTAATCCGTCGTCGGGATCAAATTAGCACCTGTCTATTGGGCAAAGGACATTACCAAGTACGTTATCGCCTTGAAGTCGCAGATACGAGTTGCGCTCGTGAGGATGCTTCATGCTGGATTGTACCGTTCCAAGCAGACAACGATTGCTATAAACTCGTTCCGACAACCGCAATGTATCCGGGTGACGAACTATCATTGAACGCCCTTCAGGAAATAGGGATCAATCGTTATTGTCAATTCAAGCGACTTGATAAATCTCAGGAAGATTTCTTGCACAAACACTTTCAAAACCTTTAGAAATCCCCTGAATCAGCCATCTTATCGAAAAGACCGCCGAACAGCAGAATACGACACATAAACACCCTGTTTATACCTGTCGGCGGAATTGCCTCCGACAGACAGGTTTAGTGTTTATATACCATATAGATATGATCGGGCGGAAGGGCGTAACGGCGCACGGCCTCCTTGCCGAGGCTTGAGGCATAGTCGATGTCGGCGACCTCGAATCCCGCACTGCGCAGGCGGTCGGCATAGTCGCGTCCGTAGATGCGGCGGTGGTCATACTGCCCGAAGATGCGCGTGCGTTCGGCGGGGTCGGTGATCGTGTCGTCCTCGTAGGTCTGCTCGTAATCCAAATCCACGGGCGAGAGGATGATGCCCCAACCGCCGGGTTTCATCACGCGATACAGTTCGCCGAGTGCCTTGCGGTCATCCGCCACGTGTTCCAGAAGGTGGTTGCACATGACGGCATCGACCGATGCGTCCGCCAGAGGAATCTGCTGCACGTCGAAATGCAGGTCGGCCAGCGGACTTTCCAAGTCGGCGGTGATGTAGCGTCCCGGATGCCCCTTGAAGTGAGGTTTCAGATGACGCATGATGCAGACTTCGGGGGCAATGTGCAACAGACGCGGATACTCCTTGAAAAGATCCGTCTCCCGCTCCAGATAGAGCCACAACAGGCGGTGACGCTCCAGCGACAGACAATGGGGGCAGAGCGCATTCTCTCGCGGAAGGACATAGCCGTACGGGAGGAACTTGCGGAAGGTATGCCCGCACAGCGGACATTTGACCTCATGTCCGTAATAGAACCACCCCACCACGGGCACAATGCCTTCGGCGACCCGCTGCAACATGGGGCGCGGAACGTGGTTCAGGAAGAATTTGACGATTGATTTCATGGGCGGAAACGGCCAACTATTCGAGGATTTTGTCGATTTCCTCTTCGGTTTTTTTGAGTTTTTTCTTGCAGAGTGCGATGAGTTCCGTGGCACGCTTCACCTCGGCCGAGAGGCTGTCCACATCCAGTTGCTCGCCGCGCAGACGGGCAAGGATTTTCTCGATTTCGGCCGAAGCCTCCGTATAAGTCAGTTCTTTTTTTGCCATTGTTCCTTTTTATTAATCGTTGCACCTATCTTTCCGTCCGCAACTTCGATCTCCACCTCGTCGCCTACGCGGCATTCCTCCGCCGAAAGCACTCCGCTGTCGGGACGGCGCACGATGGCGAATCCGAGTCGCAGGATCTGCCGCGGCGAACGGCTTTCAATGAGTTGGGACGCCATCTCCAACCGTTGTTTCTCGCGCATGAGGATGTTGCGCACCATTTCGGGGAGAAACTGCCCGGTCATGCGGAGCATTTCGCTCTTGCGCCGGCACAGCATCCGCGCCGTGTCGGGAATATTCTCCGCGGCACGATCCAGTCGCGCCGAATTTCGCGCCAAAAGTTGCAGGGCAAGTTGTTTCAGATCGGTGGCATTGCGTTCGAGGGTCATCTCCGAACGGTGCAGCAGGTTGCGCGTCAGTTCGCCCAGTTGCAGGGCGGCATAATCAATCGCACCTTCCGCCTCGACCATACGATCCACCAGCCAGCCCGCCACCGCCGTGGGGGTTTTCAAGGAAGTATGTGCCACCATATCCGCCACCGACACATCCTTGTCGTGACCGATACCCGTAATGACGGGCAGGGGGAATTGCGCCAAGTGATTACACAGGCGGTAACTGTCGAAGCAGTTCAGATCACTGCGCGAACCGCCGCCGCGGATCACCACCGCCACATCGAAATCATCCGATCGGACAGCCACCGCAAACAGAGCCTCGATGATCGACTCCTCGGCGGCAGTCCCCTGCATGAAGGCATCGAAAAGTTCCACGCGGAACCGATAGGGACTTTTTCCGAGTTCCTTACAGAAATCCTGATAACCCGCCGCCTGCGCACTCGACACCACGGCGATGCGTTGCACAGGGCGAGCCATCGGCAGTTGCCGGTTCATGTCCCACACGCCCTCTTTTTTGAGTTGGGCGATGGTTTGCTGACGACGGCGTTCCATATCGCCCAACGTGAACGAGGGGTCGATGTCGATGATTTGGAGCGAGAATCCGTAAATCTCGTGATACGTGACGAGTACCTTCGCCAGAATGCGGATGCCCGCACCGAGCCGTGATCCCGTCTCCGCCTCGAAGCAGGCGGCAATACGCGGATAGGCACTGCGCCAGATGACGGCACGTGCCTGCGCCGAGGCAACCGTCTCGTGTTCGCCCTTTTCGACGAGTTCCAGATAGCAGTGCCCCGAATAATTGACCTTGAGTTCCGAGATCTCGGCACTCACCCAGAGGGGCATGGCAAAGCGGTCGGCAAGTGCGTCACGCACCTGCCGTTGCAGTTCCCTGAGGGTTATATATTGGGTCTGAGGGGTCATCCGATGAGGAATCCCATGGCAAACAACGCACCGAACATCAGAATGTTACGTGCGGTTTTACCCAGACACAGATTGAGTTGTTCCCCGTGATCGATCCTCACCATCATGCGCCACGTGCGGACATGGGCGAAGAGATAGAGTTGCGGCAGGATGCCTGCCCACAGATGCCCCCAATGGATCAGCGACAGACACAGCAGAGATGCCGCCATGCCAAGTGCAAGGTATGCCCACAGACCGAACTGACGGCCGAACAGGACAACCACCGTGGTCTTGTTGCTCTTACGATCCTCTTCCACATCGCGGAAGTTGTTGAGCATCAACATGGTGTCGATCACCAATCCGCAGGCGAACGATGCGATGACCGCCTCGGTCGAGACACTGCCGACCATCACGTAATAGGTCATCGTGACGGGAACGAGACCGAAGAAAATCACGACTGCCAGATCTCCCATGGCATGGTAAGCCAGTGCAAAGGGGCCTGCGGTGTAGAGGAATGCGAAGATAACGCACAACGCGCCCACAACGACCAACTCCCAACCGCCGTAGATCAGCGTATGGTGTTCGAGTGCCCAGAAGAGGATTCCGAATCCCGAAAGGATAGCGAGAACCGTATAGAAGGCGATGCCGCGTTTGATCTGGGCATGGGTCAGGAGGCCTTTGGCGGCGGCGCGGTCGGGTCCCAGACGATCGGGGCGGTCGGCACCCTTCAGCGTGTCGCACAGGTCATTGACCAGATTGGCGGTGCACTGCATGAACAGGGCAAAAAGCAGACACAGCAGGGCGGGCAGACGATGGAACGCCCCGTCGGTGTAGGCCAGTGTCGAAGCGATCAACACAAGGATGACCGAATTGCCCAGACTGTAAGGGCGGATTGCCAGAATTTTGGCGGATAGAGTATCAGGTTTCATGGTTGTTTTTAGTTGTTTCCATTTTCAAAATTCAGCCCCTAACGGATGATCAGTTCCACTGCCTGCGGCATACGTTTGCCTTCGGGCAGTTGCACGCTGAGGATACGTTCCGTCTCGACGGGAACACCCCTCTGTGTGGCGGGTTTCCAGCGCGGCGCACCCTCCACCGCCTTCAACACACGGCGGCGGAAGCGTTTGTCGGTCGATTCCAGCATGTCGCGCACCTCGACCCTCCCGTCGGGAAGAATCGCATAGCGGAGCACCACCCTTGCGGCGGGTTCGTCCTTCGCCCATTCGGTGTGCAGGGCGATGTAGCGGTCAAACGGAATCGTATCGTTCAAGAAACATGCCGCACGGTCATACTTCAGGGTGACCAGCACCACACCGTTCTGCGCCTCCTCGCCGTAACGGGCAATGTTTTCCTCGTCGGCGGGCAGGGTTTCGATCCGCTCGATCACCTCAGGAGGGATCGAATCGATGTTCCGCACCCGCTCCCCGTTTACGATGTAGAGGGGAGGCATCTGCGCCATGCTCCACCCCGCAACCGTAAGAGCAAGGAAAGTTACGCATAATTTTGTCAATTTCGTCATCTCCACGGATATTTTTGTCGGATAAAACGAAGGGGAGTTCTTTCGACTCCCCTTCATCATATTCGTTGTGTGGTTTACAACTCGCTCTCCTTGAGTCGCTCGGCATTCTCGGCTACGATCAGATGATCGATGCAGTCCTGAATGTCGCCGTCCATAAAGGCCGCGAGGTTATAGATCGTATAGTTGATACGGTGGTCGGTGATACGTCCCTGCGGATAGTTGTAGGTACGGATCTTGGCCGAACGGTCTCCCGTCGAGACCATCGTCTTTCGTTTCGAGGCGATCTCGTCGAGGTATTTCGAGTATTCGAGATTGAAGATTCGGGTACGCAACTCCTCGAAGGCCTTGTCGAAGTTCTTCAACTGCGACTTCTGATCCTGACACTGCACGACGATACCCGTCGGGATGTGGGTCAGACGGATGGCCGAATAGGTCGTATTGACCGACTGACCGCCCGGACCGCTCGAACAGAAAATATCCTTGCGAATATCGTTCATCGAGATCTCCACATCGAACTCCTCGGCTTCGGGCAGCACGGCAACCGATGCCGCCGACGTGTGGACACGCCCCTGAGTCTCGGTCTGCGGCACACGCTGCACGCGGTGCACACCCGACTCGTACTTGAGCGTTCCATAGACGTTCTGACCCGTAACCTTC
Source organism: Alistipes sp. (assembly GCA_020026415.1). Lineage (GTDB taxonomy): Bacteria > Bacteroidota > Bacteroidia > Bacteroidales > Rikenellaceae > Alistipes. The sequence goes on from JAHHQL010000017.1 coordinate 19,924, forward strand.
ATGACCACCTCCTTGTATCCGCCCGAAGTACCCTCCGAAGCCGACGTGATCTCGTACTTCCAGCCCTTCGACTCGATGTACTTGGTGTACATGCGCAACAGGTCGCCCGCAAAAATTGCGGCCTCGTCACCACCCGTACCGCCACGGATCTCCATAATGGCGTTCTTCGAGTCCTGCGGATCTTTCGGGATGAGCAGAAGTTTGATCTCCTCCTCAAGTTTGGCGATTTCGGGTTCGAGTTCCGTCACCATCTCACGCGCCATTTCGCGCATCTCCTCGTCCTTGTCGTTCTGAAGCGTCTCCTTGGCCTCCTCCAAATTGGCAAGTGCCGTGCGGTAACGGTCGGCGGCCTCGACGATGGGTTCCAGTTCCTTGTACTCCTTCGTCAGCTCAACGTACTGTTTGACGTTGGCGATCACTTCGGGGTCGGTCAGTTTCTGCCCCTTCTCCTCATATTTGAGTTTCAATCCGTCCAAGCGGATCAATATGCTGTTGTCTGCCATAAAAAAGCGTATCTCTGTATTTGGGTACAAAGATACGCAAAAGCAACAAAATTTTCAAAGGGTTACGTCCATTTCGCCCCCTTCGCCCCGCACTTTTTCTCCGGAGCGGGGTTTTCCGGCGATTTCGGACGTATTTTTCAACGTCCGACGAACATCGCCACGCGGTCGAGAATCATCTGCGGCGTGACCGAACGCATGCAGCGGTGGTCGCCGTATTTGCATTTCTTGCCGCCATAGACCGAGCAGGGACGGCACTCCAAATCGCCTTGAAGCACCCCTTTCGGATCACATCCGTAGCCCAAGAATCCCAGTCCGGGATGCGTCGCCCCCCACACCGACACCACGGGTGTTGCCGCCAGCGATGCGAGGTGCATGACCAGCGAATCCATCGAGATCACGCAGTCCTCCCACGCGATCAGATCCAACTCGCCCGCCAGACGCACCTTGCCCCACAGAGCCGTCACGTTGGGATGCGTGCGCTCCATTTCGGCGGCAAATTCCGCCTCACGACCGCCTCCTCCGTGGATAAACACGCGGTCGTAGCGTGCCGAAAGCAACGCCACCACCTCACGGTTCAGATCGTCGGGATAGGTCTTGCCCTTCTGCGCCGAGAAAGGGGCGAATCCGATCCAGACCCCCTGTTTCTCCCCCATCGGATTGGGATGCGGGATCTTCAGGGCGGGTTCGGGATCGGCCACGTCGAATCCCAGTCGGCGGAACACATCGACATAACGCAGTACGGTGTGTTTCAGCGTGATGCCATCCGCGCCGTGCGTCTTTATGAAGTGCTTTTTCTCGCCGCGTCCCTTACGGATGTAGGCACACGGGATGCCGTGCAGCCACATCGAAGCGCGGAACGCCTCGGAGCGCATCACGCCGTGGCAGTCGGCAAAGGCATCAACGCCCATTTCGCGGGCGGTGTGTGCCAGACGCCACATCCCCGCCAGGGAGTGCTGTGCGCCCTTGGTATCGACATCCAGAAAATCGACATCCAACCCTTGGAAGAAGGGTTTGAACAGCGGCCGCGTGGCCACCGTGACCTTCAATTCGGGGCAGGCCTTCTTCAGGGCACGCAGGGCATGGGGCAACATCGCCACATCGCCCATCGCCGAATTGCGCATCACCAAAAGATGTTGCGGCAGGTTTTTTGAACCTGCCGCACCTTTCTTTTCCAAAGCCATCGCTTATTTCTTTTTCGCGTAGAGTACGGGATTCAATGCGGGATCGTTGTACATCTTCATCTGCTTGTAGGTCTTCATGTACTTGCGACCTGCCTCGATATCCTCGATCAACTCCTCGATCGAACGCGACAGATCGACCTGTTGCGTCAGCAGCACGTCGAGTTTCTTCTGACAGGCGGCGCGGTGTGCCTCATCCACATCCTTACGCTTCGTCTCCTCGGCCATGTGGTAGATCTTCAGGGCAAGAATCGACAGGCGGTCGATTGCCCAAGCCGGCGTTTCGGTGTTCACGCGGGCATCGGGAGCGACCTTCACATCCTTGTATTTGTCCAGCAGATACGAATCCACATATTCCACCATATCCGTACGATCCTGATTCGATTTGTCGATACGGCGTTTGATCTTGAGTGCCTCCATGGGATCAATCTCCGGATTGCGGATGATGTCCTCCAAATGCCACTGCACGGTGTCGATCCAGTTCTTGTGGTAGAGCAGGTGGTCGAGCGTTCCGGGTTCGAAGGGGTTCTCGATCGGCTGATCCACATTATCGTAACGATGATAGTCCTCAATCACACGGTTGAAGATTCGATTTGCGTTTTCGGTAAACATAGTTCAAAAGTGTTATTTGTTTGTTGTATTATTATGCGTCGGATTGTTATTTTCGGGGAAATAATATATCTTTGTCCATACATTCACAAAGATAATGAAACTTTTCAAAACTGCAATAGTTCTGCTCCTCATCTTGACCCTTTCGGGGCTGTCCTCCACGGCACAAACCCGGAAAACGCGCCAAACCCGCGAGGAGTATATCGACCGCTACAAGGCGATCGCCATCGACCACATGGAGCGATACGGAATCCCCGCCAGCATCACCATGGCACAGGGCATCCTCGAATCCGATTGCGGCAACAGTTGGCTTTCGACCCAGTCGAACAACCATTTCGGCATCAAGTGCAAGCGCAACTGGACGGGCGGGCGCATCTTCTACGACGATGACGAAAAGGGCGAATGCTTCCGCAGTTACCCTTCGGTCGAGGACTCCTACCGCGACCATGCCGAATTTCTGGATCGGCAGCCGCGTTACGACCGTCTGTTCACCCTCCCGTCGGACGACTACAAGGGCTGGGCATTCGGTCTGAAACAGTGCGGCTATGCCACGGCACCCGACTATGCCCAGCGTCTGATCAAGATCATCGAGGAGAGCCACCTTTACCTGCTCGACCGCCCCGACGGAGGCCGTCTTTACGCCTCGACCCTCACCAAACCCGACATCAACTCGTGGACAGAGGATCAGACCGCAGCCGCCACCGAATCGACGGGCATCGACCCGCAGAACTACCGCGTGACGATCAACGCCCACAAGGGGTACAACGTCTATCAGACCAACGGCGTGCATTACATCCTCGCCAAAGAGGGCGACACGTTCGAGAAGATCGGCAGGACGTTCCGCCTCTCGCCCAAGAACCTGCGCAAATTCAACGACATCACCGACCGCCGCGCCCAACCCGCCACGGGCGAAGTGATCTATATTGCCCGCAAGAAAAACCGCTGGACAGGCTCGTCGGAGTACCACACGTGCCGTCCGGGCGAAACGGTCTATGCCGTCTCGCAACTCTACGGCATCCGTTCGCGGGCGATCCGCAAGATGAATCATCTGAAACGGGAGTTCACCCTCTCGGAGGGCGAACAACTCCGCATCAAATAACATTACTCACAAACCATGGAAACAACCCCTTTGAGAACGAAAATTCTCGAAAACGTAGTTCGTAAATCAAATCTGAAACAAAAGGTTTTCGACAACACGTTCGCCGCCTTCAACCTCTTGAAAGACACGCTTTTTGAGATGGCTGCCGAGATGGACGACGAGTTGGACGGAAAACTCGACCGCCGAGTAAGGCTCGAATACCGCGACCGCGGCAAGTTCGAGGCACAACTTCAGATTGCCAACGACCTTCTGATCTTCCAGATGCACACCGATACGTTCAGTTTCGACCAGAACCACACCGTCTGGCAGAACGCCTATGTGCAGCAGAATCCCGATAACGCCTACTGCGGCGTAATCAACATCTACAACTTTCTGTCCGACTCGTTCAAATACAACCGCAATGCCGACGAGGGTTACATGATCGGCCGTATCTTCATCAACCGCGAGCAGTTTTTCTTTGTCGAAGGCAAGGGACAGAACTCGATGCGCGTGATGAACTTCGGTTCGGCGGCACTCGACCGCGAGTCGCTCATCCCGATCCTTGAGTCGGCAATCAACTACTCGCTGAATTTCGACCCGCTGATGCCTCCCTTCGAGGTGAACAAGCGCGTGACGGTCGATCAGTTCAACACCAAGATGGACAACTCGAAATTCGTGACGGGCAAACGCCTCGGTTACGAGTTCAACGTCGATGACATTTAACCCACCCGAAATCAACAACAAAAAAACTATAAATACTTTGAAACTCAAACAATTTCTACCCCTGTGCATGTTCCTCTCGGCTCTTGTTGCGCCCGCAGGAACCGATGCCTGCAATCACGACTACCGGGAGATTTCCAATCTGGCACGCATGAATCGCGGCGTTTACGGCATCCGCTCGATGGCCGACGGTGCCCACTACACGGTCATCGAAAACAACAACATCGTGCGTTACCTCTACGCCGAAAAGACCGAGGGCGAGCGTCTGCTGCCCCCCACGGTCAAGAACCTCCCCATCACCGACTACACGTTCTCGCCCGATGAGAAGTCGATTCTGATCGCTTCGGGAGCAACGCAGATCTACCGCCACTCCTACACGACCGACTACCGTCTGTTTGCCGGCGGCAAATTGCGCAAGGCTCTGCCCGAAGCCAAAGACCCGCGCGACGCTTCGTTCTCGCCCGACGGCCGTCTGATCATCTACTCCGACCACAACGACCTCTATGTCACCGAGGTGGCTACGGGCATGACGCGCCGCGTGACCGACGACGGCGAGTGGAACAAGATCATCAACGGTACGACCGACTGGGTTTATGAGGAGGAGTTCGGCTTCACGAAGGCCTACGCCGTATCGCCCGACAGCCGCAAACTCGCCTACCTGCGTTTCGACGAGTCGGAAGTGCCGATGATGGAGTTCATGCGCTTCGACAACCAACTCTACAACAAGGCATTCTCGTACAAATATCCGAAGGCGGGCGATGCCAACTCGATTGTCGAGTTGTGGGTCTATGACCTCACGACCGGCAAAAAGGAGCGCATCGACACGGGTACGGAGACCGACCAATACATCGCCCGTCTGGGCTTCACGCCCGACAACCGTCTGTGGTATCACCGTCTGAACCGCCGTCAGAACCTCTTCGACATGATGCTCTGCGAACCGAACGGCGCACAGCGTGTCATCTACCACGAGGGTGGCGAACAGTACGTCGAACGTATCGAGGATCAGACCGTCACGTTCATCGACAACGATCGTTTCATCGTGCGTCAGGAGGAGAAGACGGGTTACATGCACCTCTACCTTTACAGTGCCAAGAACGGCTCGTGCCTGCGTCAGATCACCCGTGGCGAGTGGGAAGTCACTCAGGTCGTGGGTCACGATGACAAGCGTGTGTGGTATCTCTCGACCGAGACCTCGCCCCTGCGCCGCAATTTGTACAGCATCCGTTTCGACGGGAAGGACAAATGCCGCTTAACGCAGGGCGAAGGCTTCTACTCGATCGCACCGAGCAAAGGCATGAAGTATTACATCTCGACCTTCTCGAATGCCACCACCCCCAACCGCGTGGAGATCTGCGACGGCAAGGGCAAGGTCGTACGCCTGTTGCAGGAAAACAAGCCTTTGCAGGAGGAATTGGCAAGAACCAACCGCCCCCACAAGGAGTTCTTCACCTTCACCACCGAGCGCGGTGATCAGTTGAACGCATGGATGTTGAAACCCGCCGACTTCGACCCCTCGAAGAAATACCCCGTCCTTCTGACGCAGTATTCGGGTCCCGGTTCGCAGCAGGTACAGGATCGCTGGTCGGTGGATTGGGAGGATGCCCTCGTCCGGCACGGTTACATCGTCGTCTGCACCGACGGTCGCGGCACGGGATTCCGTGGTGAGGCCTTCAAGAAGCAGACCTACGGACGCCTCGGATTCCTCGAAACCGAAGATCAGATCTCGTTCGCCAAATACATGCAGCGACAGTCCTATGTCGATGCCGACCGCATCGGTATCTACGGCTGGTCGTTCGGCGGTTTCATGGCTCTGAGTTGCTCGTTCAAGGGCATGGGTCTGTTCCGCATGGCGATTGCCGTGGCTCCCGTGACCTCGTGGCGTTATTACGACACGATCTACACCGAGATCTACAACGACCTGCCCCAATACAACGCCGCAGGTTACGACGATAACTCGCCCGTGCAGTTCGCCAACCTGTTCGACGACGAGAAGACCTCGCTTCTGATCATCCACGGCACGGCCGACGACAACGTCCACCTTCAGAACACCATGGAGGTGACCCGCGCCCTGAACCGCTACAACAAGCAGTACGACATGATGATCTATCCCGATCAGAACCACTCGATGATGCCCGACGACCGTCACAACATCCGTCAGAAGATGATCGACTACACGTTGGAGCACCTCTAATCGAGGTTTTTCCGAAATTTCAACGCCCCGACACCGCCTTGGTTTCGGGGCGTTTCTTTGCGCCCTGTTCCACGGGGAACAAAAAAAGCCGCCTTCCACGCGGGGAAAGCGGCTTTGCAATCCTTCAAGACGGCTTATTTTGCTTCGTAACGCTTCTCGACAACCTTCCAGTCGATGAATTTCCACCAAGCGGCAACGGCATCGGGACGGCGGTTGCGGTAGTCAATGTAATAGGCGTGTTCCCATACATCCAGACACATCAGAGGACGCAGACCGCGACACAACGGATTACCGGCATTCGATTCATTAACCAATGCCAACTTACCCTCCTTGTCCTCAACAAGCCATGTCCAGCCCGATCCGAAAAGACCTGCCGCCGAACGGTTCATGGTCTGTACGAACTCCTCCACCGATCCGAAATCTCGAACCAGAGCCTCTGCCAGACGCCCCGTGGGTGCCGAGGCAGGCTGCGGGGAGAACTGGTCGAAGAAAAATTCGTGATTCCAAGCCTGTGCGGCCTGATTGAAAAGCGTACCCTCCGACGAAAGGATGATCTCCCCGACGGTCTTGCCCTCGTAGGGTGTTCCTTCGATCAGTTCGTTGAGTTTGTTTACATATCCCGCATAGTGTTTGTCATGGTGAAACCGAAGCGTCTCCTCCGACATCACGGGAGCCAGAGCATCGTATGCGTAAGGAAGATCCTTAGCAATGAATTTTGTGTAATCAGCCATAGTTTTGTGATTTTTAAGGTTTTACAATCGGCATGTCCGCGTCCTGCGGGGACAGGCATGCCCTCAGACAGTTTCGTTCACAGGGAACAGTTGCAACACAGCAATCTCCATGCAACTTATGTGCTGCGTCAGTCGCAATATCGCAAAATTTTCGGAAAATTCCAAGTCGCCCGTCCCGATCGTCCCAATTTTCCCAAGAAAAGAGAGTCATGACTGCGGGTCACGACTCTCTTCGGATTTGAAAGAGTTTCAAATCTCTTTTATTTGGTGGTAAATACCTCCTTGAAAAGCGGGGTCAGCACCTTGGGATTTTCCTCGTATGTGGCTCCGTACACGAAGAAGTAACACTCCATTTGTGAAGGAATTGTCGTAATTGAAATCTCCTGAGTACCGCGTGCACCGATCGAGTCAAGGATCTCCAGCATCGACTGACCAAACATATCGGACATAGAGTGCAGGTACTTGATCTCATCCTCAAGAAAACGTTCCTCGCTCTCATAACCGTCAATCATACACTTCTCCACGGCACTGGCCACATAGAACATCTCCGGATCGCGCGGAGTTACGCGGGCACGCACACCGTCGGAGGTCGTTTCGAGGATCTCGATCATGAAGAACGGCATCTGCTTTTTCTGGATGATCTCCACGGGAATATCAATCTGACCGCCCTCATGTTTATAGGAAACCGTCACCTCGACCCGACGCTCGGCATCCGTTTCGTTGGGAAGCACCGAAGCGACAAGGATCCGATCATCGGTTTCGTGGGATTTGAACGAGAGCCAATCCACACCGGAAGCAGCCGACAACCGACCTTTGCCTGCATCATTCCTGACCATAAACTTCAGTTCCACGTCACCGCCCCCGGCCTCGACCATCACGGGCATCTCAAATTCGGGCTTAACTTCGGGTTCACGAAGCCCCTCCTGAATCACCTCAACCGAGTACGCGGTCTTCTCCTTACCATAACTATAAACCACCTCGATCTTTGCACGACGCTCCTCATAAGCCTTGTTCGTCAGGATCGCAGACATCACCGACAGATCGTCGGTTCGCAGCGTTTCGATCCATTCCGCCCCGGTCGAAGCACTCAGCACGCCGCCCACGACAGGATTCTCGACCGTGAAGGTCAGCGTAAAGTCTCCGCCTGCGGAAGCGACCTTGAACGGATTCTCAAACGAAGGTTTCAGTACGGGTTTCTCCTGCGGCGCGGGAGGAGTTACGTTGTCGTCGTCATCAGAACAACCGGCCATCACGCCCGACAGGGCGAAGAGGATGACCCACATTTTGGCAAATTTTAACATAGAAGTTTGAATTTTATTTGGTTTATCAGGTTTCTTTTTAAAAAAACATTCCGATCACACACCGCCAACCATCCTATGCTTTAAACAAATATACAAATATTTCTCAAACTTATGCTTATTTAACCAAAAATATTTTCAAACACCCCGCAAAAAAAGCGGAGACCGCCCTCAAGGTCGGTCTCCGCCCGTACCGTTCTACGGAATCTCTACTCCATCTCGACCGGCACAAACGAATCTTTCGTCTCGCCACACAGGGGACACGTCCAATCGTCGGGCAACATTTCAAAGGGAGTTCCGGGTTCGATTCCGTTTTCGGGATCGCCCATCTCAGGATCATAGATGTATTCGCAAACGATACATCGAAACTTCTTGGTTCTCATAATTTATCAATTAGGTTACACACTAAAATCCAGTGCAATTTATGTGCCACCGCTACAACAGCACCACAGGCTCCTTCCTCCCGCCGAAAAACGCCGACAGGGGGCGTGCATAGGGGTTGTCCAGCGTGCGTGCGCCCTCAGGACAAACCTTCACGCAGGCACAGCAGCGGATGCACCGTTCGGGATCGGTCTTCAGTTCGTTTCCCGGCGGAATCGCCCCCGTGGGACACATCGCCGAACACGTGCCGCACAACACGCAGCGGGCGGGATCGGTCACGGGGAACATGCGTCCCGTGAAATTCTGTTTCGAGGCGGTAATGGCTCTTACGAACGCCTCGCGTTGTTCCTCCCCGATCGGAAGATCCTTCAGGCGGGCGGGATCGACCTCCGACCAATTATCGGACGCAAGTTTCGTATAGACCTCCCGTCCGAACGACGAGGCGCGTTCCAAGTCCGCACGATCGGGACGCCCCGCACCGATGGGGTGTGCCTCGGTCGAATAGGAGTGTTCGCCCACAAAGGCCGCACAGGCGACGGGGCGGAATCCCTGACGGCGCACAAATGCGCCCAAATCCTCCGCGGCGTGTTCAAAAGCACGGTTGCCATAGACCACGACGACCACGGCAGGGGTATTGTCGCCCTTCACCCCGCTCATACGCTCCAAAGCAATCGGAGGCACATGTCCTCCGTAAACGGGAACGGCAAACACCGCCAAATCGTGTGAGCGGAGTTGCAGGTTCGCGGCGCGGCGGGTCAGATTGTTGCGCACGACGGGGATTGCACCGAGCGAAAGACCCTGTGCCACGGCATCGGATACCTTGCGCGAAGTCGCCGTCGGCGAAAAACAGACGGTATAAATTTTATTCAATGTCATTGTGTGTCGGTATGTGTGTCGGCCTTCCATCACCCAAAAAGCAAGCGGCAAAATGCGGAAAGACCCTCCGAAATATAAGAAATCTTTAACAAAAAGACGCATCTTCTCTCAAAAAAACAACGAACCCCGTTTGATCTGCCGCTTGAGACAATGTGTTTTTGCGAAAAAGGATTTTTTTTGGAACGATCATCACGAAAAATATCTATCTTTGTATATAGGGACTTATGACTTTAACAACCGAAATTCTTTTTTATGATACCTCAAAACGAAAGAGCAGAAATTATTGCTCTGATCAACCGTGAAGTCGTGCCGGCAATCGGCTGTACCGAACCGATCGCCGTGGCATTGTGTGCAGCCCGTGCTGCCGAGGAACTGGGCGAAAAACCGCTGAAAATCGAAGCCCGATTAAGTGCCAACATCCTCAAGAACGCCATGGGGGTGGGCATCCCCGGAACCGGCATGGTGGGTCTTCCGATCGCCATTGCACTCGGCGTACTGATCGGCCGTTCGGAATACCAGTTGGAAGTGTTGCGTGACGTAACCCCCGAATCGGTCGAGCAGGGCAAAGCCTACATTGCCGAAAAGCGCATCGACATCAAACTCAAGGAACACATCACCGAGAAACTCTATATCGAAATCGAAATGTCGTCCGAAAATCACCACGCGACGGCCGTCATTTCGGGCGGACACACCAATTTCGTCTATGTAGAACAGGATCACAAGACGATCCTCGACAACCGCACCCCGACAAATGCCGGCGAAAGCCACGATGAACACCACGTGGAACTGAACCTGCACAAGGTTTGGGATTTCGCCACCACCTCGCCCGTCGAGGAACTGACCTTCATTCAGGAAGCACGCCGCCTGAACAAGGCTGCCGCCGAAATGTCGCTCAAAAACAACTACGGCCACTGCATCGGTCGCACGCTGCGCTACGACAAGGAATTGAAGATCATGGGCGACACCATTTTCTCGCGTGTATTGGCCTACACGTCGGCGGCCTGCGATGCCCGTATGGCAGGTGCCATGGTACCCATCATGAGCAATTCGGGCAGCGGCAACCAAGGCATCGCCACCACCCTCCCCGTAGTGGTTTACGGCGAGCAGATCAATGCCTCGGAGGAGCAGATCACCCGTGCACTGATCCTGAGCCACCTCACCGCCATTTATATCAAACAGAGCCTCGGCCGTCTGTCGGCCCTGTGCGGATGCGTTGTTGCCGCCACGGGTTCGAGTTGCGGCATCACCTATCTGATGGGCGGCGGTTACAACGAGATCGTTTCGGCGGTGAAGAACATGATCGCCAACCTGACGGGTATGCTCTGCGACGGTGCCAAACCGAGTTGCGCCATGAAACTGACCACGGGTGTCGGTACGGCCATGTTGTCGGCCATGATGGCTTGCGACGGTCACTGCGTATCGTCGGTCGAGGGTATCATCGAGGACGATGTGGACAAGTGCATCCGCAACCTCACGATGATCGGCCGTGACGGCATGAACAACACCGATGCCATGGTGCTGGACATCATGACCCACAAATGCTAATCCTTTATACCTTATAAAAATACCCTCGTCCTTTTCGGGACGGGGGTATTTTCTTTTTGGAGGAGCGGGGATTCGGAACGGAATTACTCCATCGGAAAATACCGCCCCCGTTTCATGCGGAGTTTCTCGCGCCGCTGCTCTCCTTTGAGGCTCTTAAGTCCGATGTGAATCCATCGGGGGATGCCTCTGTCGGATTCGTTCTCCGAGATGAGTTGGTCGAATGCCACGTTCGCAACCCACTCCCGACAAAACAACCCGAAAGCCTTCATGCGCCCGTTCACGGGAACGAGGTCGGCCGCCCACCCCGCCGTGTGCGCCGAATGTGCCGCCCCGCTGACCGCACGGTTCAACGCCACGCAACGGTATCCCGAACCGACACGGATTGCGGGATTTCCGAGGTTGTTTTCCGCGCAATGCAGCATCCACGCTTCGCGCAAAGGATCGAGCAGACATGCAACAAGTTCCTCCAAATGAGCGCAATGCTCTTCAGACGGGGTGTTTTCCAGACCGAGACGGTCGGCCGTATCGGAACGCACAAGTTCCGACAGCGTAAAGTAGTTCATACGTAAAATGTTTTAAGGGGTAACGAAAAATCCCGTCGAAGATGCTCGCACGGGAAAAAAAACCGACCTTCCCAAAGCGGAAGGTCGGCAAAATTAACAATATAAGTAAAGAATCAAACGGAGCGGATTATTTGTCCTTCCCCTTGAATTTTTCCAACTGATGTTTCAGCGCGTCAATGACCTCATCGACCGACTCCTCAAAGGTTTTCGACTGATGGCTCGCAACAAGATCCTCACCGGGCATGTGCAGGGTGATGGTGGCTATTTTGTTGCCCTTTTCGTGGTCCTTGTCGAGTTTCAACACGATGTCTGCTCCGACAGAGTGCTCCGCAAAACGATCCAATTTCTCCATTTTCGCTTCTACAAATTCGACCAACTTCTTGTCGGCATCGAATTTCAAAGATTGAATTCGTACGTTCATAGCCTAACGATTTAAGAGTTATTACTTCCCATCCCTTTGGCGGGGATGAGCTTTTCGGTAAATTTCTTTCAGGCGCGCGATGCTGTTGTGAGTGTAAACCTCGGTGGCTTCCAGCGACGCATGCCCCAACAATTCCTGAATTTCGCGGATGTCGGCACCCTCGTTGAGCAGATGGGTGGCAAACGTGTGGCGCAGCACATGCGGGCTTTTCTTCCCTTGAACACCGGCCTCGGAAAGGATTCGTTCCACCACGCGATAAACCACGCTGCGGGAGATCCGTTGTCCTTTCTGTGTTAAAAATAAGGGTTTTTCTTCGGAAATGCAAATATTTTGCCGATCAATTGTCCCCAGATGAGCCAAAATATGTCGCCTCAGGGGTTCGACCACCGGCACGATGCGTTCCTTGTCGCCCTTACCGCGAATGCGCAGCGAACGGAAATCCGGCGAGAAGTCCCCGCGGTTGATGCCCACCAACTCCTGAAGACGCAATCCGCAGGCGTAGAACATCAGCACGATCAGGTGATCACGCTCCGCGACGAAATCATCCGATCGTTCCCCGCACTCCTCCACTACCCCGCTCATCCGCGATTCGGGTACGAAGGCGGGCAGTCGGCGGGCTGTTTTCAGAGCCGTGATCGGGTGCATGACATCCTTTTCGACCAAGCCCTCGCGCATCAGCCAGCCGAAAAAGGTACGCAGGGTCGAAAGTTCGCGGTTCATCGAGCGGGGCGAGATGCCCTCCCCGCCCGTACGGCAAACGATCCACTCCCGGATGCGGTCGGTCGAGAGCATGTCGGGAGAAAACTCTTCGGCACTTGTCCCCAACCACGCAAACAGCCGTTCCAGATCGCGGCGGTAATTACGCACCGTGAGCGGGGAGTAACGCCTTTCGGCCTCTATATAATGGATAAATCGCGTGAACATAGGACAAAGGTAACAAAAAAAGCGAAAGCCCTGTTTCCACAAAACAACACCTTTATCCGAAAAACGGATTCCGCGCGGGGTTTATTTTCCGCACTGCCGATTTGTTTCCCCTCCCGAAAAGCGGTATCTTTGTTTTCTAACGAAAAACCAAACGTATGGAACAACCCGAAAAGAAGATTCCCGCCCCTTTCGACAAGGAGCATTGGAAACCCGGCACGCTGATCTATCCATTGCCCGCCGTGCTGGTGAGTTGCGGTGCCGCACCCGATGAGTATAACATGCTGACCGTCGCATGGACGGGTACCGTCTGCACAAATCCCGCCATGTGTTATATATCGGTACGCCCCGAACGCCACTCCCATGCCATCATCAGCCGCACGGGAGCGTTCGTCATCAACCTCACGACCCGCGATCTGGCACGCGCCACCGACTGGTGCGGTGTGAAATCGGGACGCGACTGCGACAAATTCCGCGAGATGGGACTTACGCCCCTGCCCGCCACCGAAGTCGATGCGCCCCTCATCGGCGAATCGCCCGTCAATATCGAATGTCGCGTCAGGCAGATCATCCCCTTGGGGTCGCACGACATGTTCTTGGCGGAAGTGGTTCATGTCGATGTCGATGCGTCGCTGATCGATCCCGACACGGGCAAATTCCGTCTGGAGAAGGCACACCTTATAGCCTACGCCCACGGCGAGTATTTCGATCTGGGCAAATCTTTGGGTCATTTCGGCTGGTCGGTACGCAAGAAAAAATGCGCCCCGCGCCGAAAATAGGTTTGGCACACCTCAATACAAGGCACATTCCTTCTGCGGGATGTGCCTTTTCCCGTGCCTCCGCCGATACGATTTCTGCCAAAACTGCACCGAATCAGACTTTTTCCGGGCGATTCCTGCCATTCGTATGACATTTTGTCAGAAACGGGAAATTGGTACGACCTTTGTTCATTCGTAGGTCGTGATCGCAAAAGAGCGGTCGGAACAATCAAGAAACAACAAATTAAAAAAAGCATACAACTATGGCAAAAATTATTGGTATTGACTTGGGTACAACGAACTCGTGTGTAGCCGTGTTCGAGGGTAACGAACCGGTGATCATTCCCAACAGCGAGGGACACCGCACGACTCCTTCGGTCGTCGCTTTCACCAACGACGGCGAGCGTAAGGTCGGCGACCCCGCAAAGCGTCAGGCTATCACCAACCCGAAACGTACGGTCTTCTCGATCAAGCGTTTCATGGGTGAGAACTACGACAAAGTAACAAACGACATTGCCCGCGCACCGTACAGCATCGTTCGTGGCGACAACAACACGCCACGTGTCGATATCGACGGTCGCCAATACACTCCTCAGGAGATTTCGGCCATAATTCTTCAGAAAATGAAGAAGACTGCCGAAGATTATCTGGGTCAGGAAGTAAACGAAGCCGTCGTAACGGTTCCCGCTTATTTCTCCGACTCGCAGCGTCAGGCAACCAAAGAGGCCGGCGAAATCGCAGGTCTGAAGGTCAGCCGTATCATCAACGAGCCTACCGCAGCCGCTCTGGCCTACGGTCTGGACAAGAAGGATTCCGAGATGCGTATCGCCGTATATGACCTCGGTGGAGGTACGTTCGATATTTCGATCTTGGAATTGGGTGACGGCGTATTCGAGGTTAAATCGACCAACGGCGACACCCATCTGGGTGGTGACGACTTCGACCACGTTCTGATCGACTACATGGCCGAGGCATTCAAGGCCGAACACGGCATTGACCTGCGTCAGGATCCCATGGCACTCCAGCGTCTGAAGGAGGCTGCCGAGAAAGCCAAGATCGAGTTGTCGTCTTCGACCTCGACCGAGATCAACCTGCCGTACATCATGCCCGTAAACGGTATTCCGCAGCACTTGGTGATGACTCTTACGCGTGCCAAGTTCGAGCAGTTGTGCGACCATCTGGTTCGCAAGACCATCGAGCCGTGTAAGATCGCACTGCGTGATGCAGGCCTTCAGGCATCGGACATCAACGAGGTGATTCTGGTCGGTGGTTCGACCCGTATCCCCGCCATTCAGAAGATCGTCGAAGAGTTCTTCGGCAAGGCTCCTTCGAAGAGCGTGAACCCCGATGAGGTCGTGGCTCTGGGTGCCGCAATTCAGGGCGGTGTACTGACCGGTGAGGCCGAAGTTAAGGATATTCTTCTTCTGGATGTCACTCCGCTGTCGCTCGGTATCGAGACCTTAGGTGGCGTGATGACCAAACTGATCGACGCCAACACCACCATCCCGACCCGCAAGTCGGAGGTCTTCTCGACGGCTGCCGACAACCAGCCTTCGGTAGAGATCAACGTATGTCAGGGCGAACGTCCCATGGCACGTGACAACAAGTCGATCGGTCGTTTCCACTTGGACGGCATTCCCGCCGCTCCGCGCGGTGTACCCCAGATCGAGGTTACGTTCGATATTGATGCCAACGGTATTCTGAACGTGTCGGCCAAGGACAAGGGTACGGGCAAGGAGCAGAAGATCCGTATCGAGGCATCGTCGGGTCTGACGGATCAGGAGATCCAGCGTATGCGTGACGAAGCGAAGGCCAACGAGGAGAAGGATAAGGCCGAAAAGGAGCGTATCGACAAGATCAACGCCGCCGACTCGAACATCTTCGCCACCGAGAAACAGCTCAAGGAGTACGGCGACAAGATTCCTGCCGAGAAGAAATCGGCAATCGAGGGCGCACTGGCCAAACTGAAGGAGGCTCACAAGAACTCCGACGTTGCCGCCATCGACACCGCCATCAACGAACTGAATGCCGCATGGCAGGCCGCTTCGCAGGACATCTACGCACAGCAGCAGGCTCAGCAGGCACAGGGTGGAGCACAAGGCGCACAGCAACAGCAGGGCGCACAGGGTTCGGCACAGCAGGACGGCAAACAGCAGCCCGAAGATGTCGAATTTGAAGAGGTGAAATAATCCCGACAACAACTCATAAATAGGAGAAAGCCGCGAGGATCATTCGT
>JAHHQL010000018.1 GCA_020026415.1 Alistipes sp.
TGCACGTTGGAAAAATTCCGAATACCTCGCGTGGGGTGTTCGGAATTTTTTTGTTGTTGGGGGGGAGTTGCGCGGAAAGTGTCGGAGAAGATGCGCGGGGCGTTGCGGGGGCGCAGGGGTTGGATGGTGTTGTGCGGAGGCGTGGGGCGTTGTTTGGGACGTATTGTAACGGCGTGTTGTAGGCGGGCGCGAATGCCCGAGACGGTTCTTTGGAAAACTTTTTCCGATCCTTTGCTCCTTGAAAATAAAAAAGGCAACCGTCCGAAACGGTTGCCTTTTTTGTAAGAGATGTTCTTCTTGTTTAGAAGAGGTATTTTTCGGTCTTGACCTTTTGTACCAGACGGAAAATATCCTGCCACGACTCTTCGCCGAATGTGGTGCCGACCACTTCGATCACCTTACCGGCCGTGACGGCACCGATCGTGCCGCACTGGCGCAGCGACAGTCCGTCGCAAAGGCCGCTCATGAAGCCTGCGGCATAGAAATCACCCGCTCCCGTCGTATCGACACGTTTGGCTGCCGCCATGATGCCTACATGCACCACTTCGTTGCCGCGCTTGATCAGTGCTCCCTTGATGCCGATCTTCACGACGGCCAGCGATGCCATCTCTGAGATGGCCTGAAGGGCGTTCAGCGGTTCGGATTCGGAGGTAAAGGCCTTCGCCTCGTTCTCGTTGGCGAAGACGATATCGACATAGTTGCGCACCAGATCGCGCAGAAATTCGAGGTTCTCGGCAACGACATTGAAACTTGCAAGGTCGATGGCCACATCCAGACCGCACTCCTTGGCCATGGCGGCCGCCTTGCGGATCAAGTCGTGGTTCTGCACCAGATAACCCTCGACATAGAGGCAGTCGTAACCCTTGAAAATATCGGGTGTGATCTCCTCGGCCGACAACTCCAGCGCGGCACCTAAGTGGGTGACCATCGTGCGTTCGCCGTCGGGAGAGATCAGCGACACGCACTTGCCCGAACGCTCCGCACCGCGGAACACCACGGGACTCACGCCCAGATTCTCCAATGCCTGATGAAAGAAATCGCCGGTTTTGTCTTCGCCGACCTTGCCGATAAATCCCACATTGCAGCCCAATTTGGCCATGGCACGGATCGTATTGCCTGCCGATCCGCCCAGCGAAAGCGAGTAGGGGAGTCCGGCAACCGATTTTGAAATCTCGGTCTGAAGCGGAGTGTCCACCAGACTCATCGAGCCCTTGGCTAAATTGAATTGACTGAGTACGGAGTCTGTCTTGAGATTGACCAGCATGTCGGTCAAGGCATTTCCAATGCCGATTACACGTTTCATTCGTTGCGTTAAGTTTGGATATTTTGTTGCTTGCTTTTAGATCGAAAGGATCTTCACCAGATTGAGGTCGTCGCGGTTGATGCCTTTGTTGTGTTTGACCGCTTTGGTGAAAGGCACATAAACGATGCGTCCGTTCTCCACGCCGATCATTACGTTGCGCTGACCCTCCATCAGAGCCTCTATGGCGGCCTGTCCCATACGCGAGGCGAGGATGCGGTCGATGGCCGTCGGTGAACCGCCACGCTGGATGTGACCGAGAATCGTCACGCGGGCATCGTATTCGGGGAACTCCTTCTTGATACGCTCGGCAAGACCCGTTGCACCACCCGTTTCGGGATTTTCCGCCACGATGACGATTGCCGAGTTCTTGCTTTTGCGGAAACCCTGATTGATGAGTTCGGCCAACTGATCGACTTCGGTTTCCATTTCGGGGATGATCGCCGCCTCGGAACCCGATGCAATTGCCGAATTTAGTGCCAGATAACCCGCCGTATGTCCCATGACTTCGACAAAGAACAGACGTTCGTGGCTCGATGCCGTATCGCGCAGTTTATCGACGGCGTCCATGATGGTGTTGAGTGCCGTGTCGAAACCGATCGTGGCATCGGTACCGCCTAAGTCGTTGTCGATCGTGCCGGGAAGTCCCACGATCGGGATGTTGAACTCTTCGGCGAAGATGCTCGCTCCGGTGAGCGATCCGTCACCGCCGATCACAACCAGTGCGTCAATGCCCGCCGCACGGAGGTTGTCGTAGGCCTTCCGGCGTACTTCGGGAGAAGAAAATTCCTTGCAACGTGCCGTTTTGAGGATGGTTCCGCCCTGCTGGATGATGTTGCTGACGCTCTGCGAATGGAAATCGACGATTTCGTTGCATACCAGTCCCTTGTAACCGCGCATGATGCCCTTTACCGCAAAATTGTGGTAGATTGCCGTTCGGGTCACGGCACGGATGGCCGCATTCATACCGGGGGCATCGCCGCCTGAAGTGAGGATGCCGATACATTTGATGTTTGCCATATTCTTTCTGTGTTTTCTGAACTTGGAAATCCTGTCATCACAAATACTTTACCGCACTTCGATTTCAAGTTCCAAAAATCATTCAAAGGTAGTGATTTTCTTTGGAAACATCAAAAATCGGGGGCGAATCCGTCCCCGATCTCTTTGTTTTTGGAAAAACCGCGTCGAGAGCGGCTCTGCGCGGGGAATGAAACAACGGGTTTCCTCTGTGGGAAACAAAAAAATCGAGAACAGCCGATGGTGTGGCGTTCCCGATTTCTTGAAAAAACTTTTATTTTTTTACATCCGCTTATGATGTCGGTTTTAGTGCTTCGGTGCGGGCGTTTGGGGCGTGGTTGTCACGGTGGCCTTCACCGAATTGTCGTCGATCTGAAGATTCATCTGGAGGTTGCCCTCGTTGAGTTGGTGTTTCAGGTCGTTGAGTGCGGCATCCTCGTCAATGTCTTCGGGTTCGAGTTTCATCTCGACAGAGCCGAATTTGAACCGGCGCAAGGAATGATCCTGAAGGAAGGGGTTTTGCGGTGAAGTCAGTGTTACGATCATCAGCGTGATGATCTCCAGAATCCACAAAAGGAACAGAATCAGCGAGGCTCGGAGCGAGATCTTGTGGGAGATGATCAGACAGAACAGAATGTAGATCAGCAGAACCAACGGAGTGAGCAGGATCAGTATGCTGAGGATCACAAACCCTTGCGGGAAATTGTCCAGCGGGGTGAAGGGGATGAGCAGCGACGAGGTGAACAGCGAAAGGAACAATCCGACGGCTACGGTCACCATGCCGATGACAAACAGACCTGCAACGATCTTCAGAAAGATGATGATGATGCGTCCGAACAGCGACACGGCTTCGGCGATGATGGGTTTGGCCTTGCTGTCGGCATCGTTGGCCGTGGCGGTTACCTCGGCTACGGATCGTGCCGTGATGGGGCGACCCTCCATCTCGAGTTTCTGGCGTGCGGAGCGTGCTGTCGGAAGGCTGAACCACAGGATCACATAGCAGACGATGAGGATAAACTGCAGGTTCATCAGCAAATTGGACAAG
Source organism: Alistipes sp. (assembly GCA_020026415.1). Lineage (GTDB taxonomy): Bacteria > Bacteroidota > Bacteroidia > Bacteroidales > Rikenellaceae > Alistipes. The sequence continues at coordinate 3,363 of JAHHQL010000018.1, forward strand.
GCAACCACCTGCAGACTGTTTACCATGATGAAAATCAGAAACGGCAGGAACATGCCGAGTCGGATCCACAGGGGGTTGATGTTGAAATACTTGCCCAGTCCGATGCAGACACCGCCCAACTTCGCCCCCTCCATCGACCGATACAGACGGCGCGAGATGCGCGAATCGGGGTCGGGGTCGAGGTCAGAGTCCGTCTGCGACGAGGAGTCGCTCTCGGAGATATCCTGAGCCGAGCCCAACTGACGGATAATATTCTGAACGAGCGGTAGTTGCACGACGCGCTGGGCATCCTGCGCCGAAAGAATCAGTTCGGCGATGCGGGCTTCGATGTCGGCGATGATCTCGCGTCCGTCCGAAGAGGTGCGGTAGGCATCTTCAAGGCTGTCGAGGTAGCGTTTCAAGGCATTGTAGGCTTCCTCGTCGAAGGCGAAGGAGATGCCGGAAATACTGTATTTCTTGATTTCGTTCATGACTGCGTTTATTTTAAGGATCTCACACTGCCGCCCGACGAGGTGCGTGCATCAATATCGGTGCCGGGACCCGTATAGCGGATGCGTCCTCCCGATGAGGCACGGGCGATAAGTTTGTGGGTGAAATTCAACTCGATGTAACCGCCCGATGAGGCATCGGCTTCGGCATTGCCCACATAGAAATCCTCGGCCTTGATCTCGCCCGAAGAGGAGGTTTTTACCGTGAGTTCCTGTGCCGTACCCTCCAGTTCGATTTCGGCCGAAGAGGAGGCATGCAGCGTGCAGCGGTTGCGGGTGTGGTTCTCGGCTTCGATTTCGGCGGACGAGGTAGCCGAAATCTGGCTGTCGTCGGCTTTGATCGAGCATTTTATGTCGGCGGACGAGGAGGCTTTGAGGTCGCAATGGGCGGCTTCGACGGCAATGACCAGATCGGCCGACGACGATGCGTAGCCGTTGAAGGTCTTGCATTGGGCGGCAGCCACGATGCGTGCCGACGACGATGCACGGAAGGTTATGTCATCCCCTTTGATCGGGCGTTCGGAACGGATGTCTGCCGATGAATTGGCTTTGATCAGATCGAGTCGGTCGTTCAGCGGAACGATCACTTCGACCTCACGATTTTTCATCATGATGCGGTTGTCGGTCTCCATCTGAATGGAGAGCGTACCCCTGTCGCAGGCGACCTTTACGAAGTCGATCACCGACTGGTCGGCCTTGATCAGGATCTCCTTTGAGGGGCGTTTGGTGAGGGTCACGTTGATGCCGTGACGGGCAACAACCGCACGGTAGTCGGGTACGGGGAGGCGTTTCTGGGTGATTTGTGCCGAGACGGACTGTACACCGAGCGAAAGGGCAAACAACAGGGTAAGGGCGCGTAAAATCGGATTTTTCATGGTATGGGTATTTTAAAGGTTATTTACTGACGGATATTCCGTGACGGATGGCTTCGATCTGGGAGATCATTTCCTGCCATGCGGCATCGAGTATGGCAAGGTGTTCGTGTCCCTTTTCGGAAAGGGTGTAGTACTTGCGCGGCGGGCCTTGGGGCGACTCTTCCCAACGGTAATCGAGCAGTCCCGAATTTTTCAGACGCGTAAGCAGCGGGTAGAGCGTACCCTCGACCACGATCATCTCCTTGTCCTTCATTTCGGCGATGATTTCCGGTGCATAGGAATCACCCCGCGAAAGAATCGAGAGAATGCAATATTCGAGGATTCCCTTGCGCATTTGAATTTTGATGTTTTCGTCGATTTCCATGATCAGGTGTTATTTTTTGGGGATGAGAATCCATAAAATGATATATACCCAGAGCGAAATTCCGCCTGCCAAAATCAGGATGAGCGTAATGAGTCGCAATGTACCCGTGTTCCAACCGAAATGTTCGGCAATACCTGCGCAAATGCCGGCAATAACGGCATTGTCGGAAGACCGATACAGGTTGGTGTTATTGGTTTGAATGTGCATATCTGAAAAATTTTTAATGTTGTTTGTTTGAGAAAGGGTTGTCCAGAGGCTCTTCGGGGATCAGAAGCCACAGGATGATGTACAGCCAGACGGATACACCGCCGAAGAAAATCAAAATCAGGGCGACAAGACGGATCAGGGCTGGGTCCAGATCGAAATGTTTGCCCAGTCCGCCGCAGATACCTGCCAGAATGCGCTCCTTGCGCGAGCGGTAGATGCGCGACTTTTGGGGAGAGATCGGTCGCGGGGTGTGCGACTCTTCGCCGAAGCACGACGGTGCTCCGATCCGCTCCTTGAGGCGCATTACCATATTATAGGTCACGACCTGCATCGGATTGCGCACCTCGCCACTCAAAATTTCGGCAATGCGGCCTTCGATGTCGTTCAGCGTATCGTGATCCTCTTCCGGAAGGTGGCGGCGAATTTCGTCCAGATAGGTGCGGAGTTCGTCGTAAGCGTCACGATCGAGCGTGAAGGACAGCGAACCGATGTTTACATTTATGGTCTCTTTCATGGTAAAAAGATTATTATACTACTTTGATGTTGCAAGTATAGTGTATATTTTGGTATTATGCAAAACAAAGTACCGAAATTTTTATGTTACCTCCCGTTTTTTGCCTTTTTTGCTTTTTTTGCGTGGAAAATCCGGAAAAAATCGTATCTTTATCTGTTCAAAAAAACCAAACTTCTATACCAACATGAAATTCTTTATTGATACTGCAAATCTGGCTCAGATTCGTGAGGCCAATGAAATGGGTGTGCTGGACGGTGTGACGACCAATCCTTCGCTGATGGCCAAGGAGAATATTCGCGGCGACGAGGCCTGCAAGGAGCACTACCGTCAAATCTGCGACATTGTCGAGGACAACGTAAGTGCCGAGGTGATCGCCACCGACTACGAGGGGATGATCCGCGAGGGTGAGGAACTCCACGCCATCAATCCCGCAAAGATCGTCATCAAGTTGCCGTGTACGGCCGAGGGTATTCGTGCCGTGAAGTATTTCTCGAAGAAGGGCTATCGCACCAACTGCACGCTGGTCTTCTCGGTGGGTCAGGCTCTTTTGGCTGCCAAGGCCGGTGCTACGTTCGTATCGCCGTTTGTCGGCCGTCTGGACGATATCTCGGAGGACGGTGTCGAACTGGTTGCCCACATCGTGCGTGTTTACCGTACCTACGGCTACAAGACGCAGGTGCTGGCCGCTTCGATCCGCCACACCAACCACATCGTCAAGTGTCTGGATGCAGGTGCCGATGTGGCTACCTGCCCGCTGAACGCCATCAAGGGGCTGTTGAAGCACCCGCTGACGGACATCGGTCTGGAGAAATTCCTCGCCGACCACGCCAAGGTGAATGCCTGAGTTTTAGGACAGACAAAAATAAAAACCTTCCTCCGATCGGAGGAAGGTTTTTATATATATTATATAGGTGTTTCAGCGTAAGATTCGGAAACGGGAGGAGAGTTTGAGCCACAATCGGATGCGGAGTTGATCCATAAGAACCGATGCGGCGTAAATTCCGACAATCAGCACGAAGATCATTCCTGCAAGTGTCATGCCGTGGAACTCCTCGTGGATCGTTTGGACGCATACGCGGAAGTAGGGCGACACCAGCGGGTTGAGGTGAACCAGATAGACCGCAAGGCACGAAGCCGCCACAAGATTCACGCCCTTGCTCTGGAACGAGAGTTTCGAGCAGAAGAGCATCAGGCAGACCGACCCGACAAGCACCAGCGGGTTGATGTAGGAGTAGAGATCCGTCTTGTACTTCACATCGTCACCGAAGAAATCCCATTCGAAGTAGGTGTTGGCCGTTGCCAAAAGGGCGATAACCAACGGAAGACTCAGCACAACGGCAAGATCCGCCATGCGGGGCAGCGAGAACCATCTGCCGCCGTAGATTCGGATGTAGCGGGCAAGCAGGTAAAGGCTCATGAACGAAGTGAGCGAGTAACCGCCGATAAAGAAATTGCCAATATTGAGTCCCCACACGATCGCGGTCTGGAGGGCGAAAAATCCGATGAGAATATTACGCAGTCGCTTGCGCGGGGAGCGTTCGATAAGGCGGTTCAACAGGGGCGAGAGCAGATAGAGACAGAGGTAGGAGTTGATGAACCAATAGCCCCGCGTAATGAGCAATGACCGGAAAGCCGTCGCCCACGTAAAGGGGATTGCGCCCGTAAGGAACATCACCGCGCAGATGCCGATCGAGTAGAACGCACACTGAAACAGAAGGTTTGCCGCTCCCTTGATGGTGGGGCGTTTGATGCCGAAATAACCCGTCAGCAGGATGAACAGATCGACGCATCCCGTGGCGAGTGCCTGAAAAAAGTTCAGACTGAATTGCGACAGGGGGTCGGCCTGCACTTCGGCTGCGGTCGGGCGACCGAGCGAATAGTAACCCGTATGAACCAGTACGACCAGCAACATGGAGAGAATGCGCAGCAGTTCCATGTTGGATTGGCGGGTGTGGGGATTCGGGGTCATGGGCGGATTGTTTTTTCGGATTCAAAGATAAGAAACCCTTTTCAGAACGCCAAGCAAGGGTACAAAAAACGGCGACGGATCCTACTCCGCCGCCGTTGGTTTGTCCTTCGGAGGCTGTTATTTGGCCTCTGCGGGGTTGTATTTGTAGCGGAATGCGAATGCGAACGCGATGGCCACGGCCAACGAGTAGGCGGCAAAGATGAACCACGAGTGGGGGAATGCGAAGCAATCGACCACCACGCCGGCGATATACGAGCCGATGAACGCACCGAAACCGTTGGTCATGATCATGAATACGCCCTGTGCCGACGAGCGGATGTCGGACGAAGTCTCCTGATCGACGAACAGCGAACCCGATATGTTGAAGAAGTCGAATGCCACGCCGTAAACGATCATCGAGAGGACGAGCATCCATGCACCTGCGCCCGGATTACCGAAGCCCAGCAGTCCGAAACGCAATACCCATGCGATCATCGAGATCAGCATCACCTTCTTGATGCCGAAACGCTTCAGGAAGAACGGGATGAGCAGGATGCACAAGGTTTCGGATACCTGCGACAGCGAGATCAGAATGGTCGATTGGCGGACGATCAGCGAATCGGCATATTCGGGCAGTTTGCCGAAACTCGATATGTAAGGATCGGCAAAGGCGTTGGTGATCTGGAGCGACATGCCGAGCATCATCGAGAAGATGAAGAAGATCGCCATCTTACGCTGTTTGAACAGCGAGAAGGCTCTCAGACCGAAGGTGTCGATCCACGACTGCTGTCTGACGTTGCGATTGACGGGGCAGGCGGGCAGCGTGAACGAATAAACGGCCAGCACGAGCGACAGGAATGCCGAGAAGAGCAACTGCCACGGCGTGTATTTCAACTGTACGGGCTTGTTGTTCACTTCGGGAATTTTCAGTTTCGAGAGCGTCAGGATGTTGGCGTTCTTTTCGAGTTTTTTTGCGGGTTTGGCAAGTTCCAGACGGAGCGTCTTTTTTTCGGCGTTGTCGGTCGAGGAAACCGCCTCGGTACCGGACGGGGTGGCATCCTTTACGACGGTTGCGAGTTCCGTCTTGGCGGGTTCGCCCTTGAGCGGAGCAAAGCCGAAATCACGATCCACCACCACAAGGCTCACGAACCACATGGCGGCGATGAAACCCACCGTACCCCATACACGGATCGGCGGGAATGCCTTCACGGTGTCGAGTTTGGCTTTGGTCAGTGCGTTGAACGCCACGGAGTTCGACAGGGCGATGGTCGGCATGTAGAACATCACGCTCAACAGCACGGCTATATATAGGGTATTATAGCCGGTCTGCGTGGCACCGTAGGCCAAAAAAATGCCCGCCAGCAGATGGCAGATACCCAGAAGTTTTTGAGCCGGAATGAAGCGGTCGGCCAGTACGCCCATGATTGCGGGCATGAACAGCGAGGCGATACCCATCGTTGCAAAGAAGGTCGCAATCTGACCTCCTTCGAAGTGGAGGGTGCTCGAACAATAGGTTCCCAAGGTGATCAGCCATGCACCCCATACAGCGTACTGCAAAAAGTTCATGATGATCAAACGAAATTTAATTCCCATATTACATTGATTTAGATTAATTTAATATTTTCAGTGTTAAAAGCCACAAAACAAAGATACATTTTTTTTGTGATTTTCTTTGGAGAATAGATTTTTTTATCTACTTTTGCATCGTCAAAACAAAAGGACATTGAGCTATGGTGTAATGGTAACACAACAGATTCTGGTCCTGTTATTCCAGGTTCGAATCCTGGTAGCTCAACGAAGACTGATGATTTTCATCAGTCTTTTTTTTGTTTCAGGGTTTGCGAAACGCCTTCGGGGAAGGGGATGCAACCCTTTTTTTTGTCGTGCACAGCGGGTGATTCTGTTAAAAATCATGTCCGACGTGGGGTTCTCCGCAGTCGGATTTTCCTAAAGATCAGTGCGTATCCTGTCCCGTTTTTTTGCAACGTCCCGCCGTCGGGTGGAAAAATGCAAACTTTTTTTCCGGTCAAGTTTTTTCGCTTGTCGGATCGGGTCTGTTTTCCGCTCCGAAAAGAATCGGTAAATTCCCGAATAAGACGAATTTATGAATAAATAAGATTCTTCAAACAATTGAAACGGAAAATCATTTTTATTTAAGATTTTTGATTTTGATTTGTTTGGAGAAAAGGTTAATTTTGCATATCAATAGTTAAAGGGAAATCCCTCATAAATATTTTTGAATCAAACGAACTATTAATATAAAAAAAGATGAGAAAAAATGAACGTTACAATGCTCCCGCCATCGAGGTAGTCGAGATCGCGGTAGAGCAGGGCTTTGCTGGATCGACTCCCAAATTGGAATGGGGCGAAGACAATGGTGCTGGTGGCAATCTTGATGGCGGTTATGATTACGAACTTTAAAAAGGGTTGCATGATGAAACGAATACTCTATTCTTTGGCGAGCATTGCCTGTGCGGCAATGGCGTTTACATCGTGTTCGAATGATGACGCGATGGAGGGTAATGTTCCCGAACCCGTGATGCAGGTCACGATCGAGGCAGGAACTCCCGAAGTTGAAGCAGAAACCCGTACCGAGTTGAGCGGTACGATCCCCATGTGGTCGGTCGGTGATAAGATCGCTGTCATGACCCAGGACAATTCTTTTAAAACTTTGACAAGTAGCGCAACTGCTGCATCTAAAACGACTACCTTTACGGGTACCGTTCCGATGGGTACAACGACGCTCTATCCGTTCTATCCGAGTAAAAACGAAGGTAAGAATGCAGAAAATAATGTTAAAATGGACATTCCTGCCTTGCAGTATCCTACCGAAACGAGTTTTGACGGTGCTGCCGATATGCTGATCGGAAAACCGATCGCTGTTACGGACGGTGTGGATGTCGCTACTTTGAAAACCCAGTTTGCCCGTGTAATCGGTGTGCTGAAGGTGAATGTCAAGGGTGCCATTAACGGTGAGAAGTTGGAATCGCTGTCGGTTTCGGTTGATAAATCCGAGGCTGCGGGTTTCGCAGGTCGCGTTTCCCTTGATGTGCGAAACTCGATGGGTTTGACCTCGCTTTATTATAATAAATCGCTGAAGGTTTCGGCCGAGTATGCTTCCGAAAATCAGTTTGCATTGAATGGTACGAACGGTGCTTACTTGTGCGTATATCCGCAGACGCTGGCCGCAGGTACAATCCTTACCATAAGCGGTACGACCGCAGGTCATAACTTCAAGAAGGTGATCACGTTGAAGAACCCGATCGAGATTCTGCCGGGTAAACTGACCAATTTGAATGTTACGCTGAATGCCGAGCATATTTCTATTCGCACATCGGGTGCCGTTCTGCCTTTTGTAGATGATTTCTCGTGGTTGCACACGGGAAAGGTTTCTATCGATTCCTCGAAGGGAAAATACACCAACGGTACTAACCTTTACTGTGACAACTTAAAAGAATTACGAATAGGTGTTTCGAAACATGGTGGATCTATCGAAACCAAATTCTTGAATTTGAGCAAGCCTTATACGATTAAAGTTACGGCTAAAGCTTATGGATCGGATAATTCCAATTTGATTATTACCGTTGGCAATGTTACGAAAACGGAGACGCTGACAGCGACCGCTCAGGAGTTTGTAATTCCGATGCCTGCCGCTACCGAGAACGAGAAAATTAAATTCGCAACGGAGGATGCCGGTGATCGCCGTTTATATATCCAGCGTATTGAAGTCCTCGATGGTCAGGGCGGTGACGTGGTAGTACCTTCGATTATCAATGTTACGACTACTTCGCCTATTGCGATGGGTTGGATTGGCGGTATGGGTGAGATCAACTATACGATCGAAAACCCCAAACAAGGTGTTACGATTGCGGCAACAACGACCGATAATTGGATTACCAATATTAATACATCGGTTGAGGGTACAATTTCGTTCGAGGTTGTTGCAAATGAAACCGGCAAAGTGCGTACGGGTGATATTAAGTTGTCTTATGGTGAAGCCGAACCCAAGACGGTAGAGGTAAAGCAGGATCTCAAGAAAGATCCCGTGCTGATTGTTGCCGATCAGACCATCAAATCGGATGCAGGTACTTATACGTTCAGCTATCAGGTGGAGAATCCCGACGGATCAACGATGCAGGCCGCTTCGACCGATGCTTGGATTAGCGCGGTTAATGCTTCGGTTGCAGGTGAAATTTCGTTCACGGTTACTGCGAACGATACGGGCGTAGTACGTACGGGAACGATCACGCTGACCTATGGCGCAATTACCAAAACGGTGAAAATTACGCAGGAGCCTGCGGGTGTTGCTGCCGAAACCACGGTTACGATTACGGCTCAGCAGCTCGGTGATGGTGGTTTGAATCAAGAGGTGAAAACTGAAAAAACAGTTACGATTGGTGATTTGACCTTTAGATTTAAAAATGAAGGAGGCACTGCAAATAGTATGCCCGTTTATAATAATAAAGGTCATCATATCCGTATTTATACGGGTGATCTATTGACAATTTCGAGTGTTGATGGTACCAAGACGATCAAGAAAGTTGTATTTAATAGAGTGGAGAAATCGGGAATGTTTGAGGATGTTGATGTTCCCTCGGCTCTGGCTTCTCTTGAATGGATTGTTAGCAAGAATGTGTTGAATTTGAAAGCAACTGCACAACTTCGTTTTGATAAGATTACGGTTACCTATGAATAATCGTTGAATTGTTCTTTATTGAGGTTCGGCCTTTGGGTCGAACCTCTTTTTTTGTGCCTTATCAAATGGTTTGTATGGCTTTTTATAAAAGGGAAGGTGTACTACATCCTTTTTTTGCTTGATATTGTGTATAAATAATAGTATATTTGATATGTTGTGTATGAAAAATTTTGAAATTAAATAAGTTCTTATAATATTTTAATCTAATGACTAAAGTTAACACCTCTCTTTTTAAAAGTTCTAAAGAGTATGTATGTTGGATTGATATCATGGGTACAAAAAATACTATGTCTGAATCTTTCCAAAAAGCGGCAAATTTTATATTGAAGTTTCATAGTTGTGTGATAGATGCGGTTAAGAATGAAAAGGATGTATCATATTATCCTCTCATGGATGGCGTATTTATTACAGCGTCTAATAATGAGGTTATTCGAAGAATTATTGATAATATTTTTTCGAATGTTGCCGAGATATTTTTGTCGGAACAGAAGCATGGACATAGATTTATAATAAAGGGATCGTTAGCTTTTGGAGATATTGCACATGGAATAAAAATAAATGAGCAAATTTGTCCAAATTTGGCGTCTGAAGATGATTATAAACGTGCAATTATGTGTGGATTACCTATGATTCAGGCGTTTACGGCAGAGCATGTTGCTCCTCCGTTTGGTGTGTATATTCATGAATCTGCAAGAACTCCACAAGATCTTCAGGGTAAATATTATAATTGGTTGCCGTATAAGGGTAATGAATTAAAAAATAAACTGTTGAAGCGTATTATATCCTATTTTAATTGGTGTGGTTATTTTAATCAGTATTTGGAGATGGATCCTAATAAAATTGCGTTATATAAAAAATTGGCTCAAGAATATTTTACTAATCATATGGAGAGCGATAAGGAGGATAATCCATGGGATAAGTAAGAGAAAATTTATCATTGGAAAAGATTAAAGCGATAGGTTAAAGATTGTAAGTTTGATTGATATGACTAATATTTCTATTCTTGATTTGAATACTATCCAACTTCATTATTGGTTTAATGATGGTGGCCATACAATGGATGCGGTCGTTTTTAATAAATGTGAGAGTGAATTTTTAGGGATCGCAAAAGAAATCGCTCAAAAATTAAAGGTTGATCTTGAAATAGAGACAGAGCCTTTGGGTGAAGGTGGTTTGCGAAGTTGGTTTAGATTTACAACTAAAGGTAAAGATGCACTTAAAGTTGGAATAGTATTGTATGTTATTACCAATATCGTTTGCGGACCTATTTCAACAACTATTGATGTGCTTACTCGTAAGGCGATTGATTCCTACTTCGAAAATGAGGAGATAACGCAATTATTGGAGCAAAAGAAAATTGCTGAATTAAAATTTGATATCGCAAAAATTGAGGCTGAAACAAAGAAGTTAAGTGCGAATATTGATGAAAATAAAGTTGAAAAGAAGCGTTCAAATTATTATGAGTATTTAAAATCTTGTGATAAGATTACAAAATTATCTGTTAGCGTTACTGATAGTTTCAAGAATGATGTTTTTTTTAGAAAAGAAGTTAAAAGGATTGATTTCCAGAATTATATCATGACATCTGATGATCTTGAACCTGATGAAGATGAAAACGCAATAATAGAAATCATTTCTCCTGTATTGAAAAAAGGAAAATATAAATGGTCTGGAATTTATAATGGAGAGGTGATTCAGTTTGCTATGAAATCTAATGAGTTTAAAACATTAGTACAGACAGGACGTATTGTCTTTAAAAATGGGTCTTCAATGAATTGTCATTTGATAATGCATAAGAAAATTAATACAGAAGGGATTGTTAAGATTTCTGGGTATGAGGTCGTTTTTGTAAATAATTATTTTGAAAACGGAGAGCCGATAGAAACGCCAGAGTATAAACGTAAGCAAGCTAAAAAAGAGGCAGAACGAAGACAACTTGTACTATTTTAAAGAGAAAATTCCTCGCAAAAAGACATGAAAAAAGGGAAGAATGAAAATTCTTCCCTTTTGGTACCCGGAGCCGGGATCGAACCGGCACAGTATTGCTACCATTGGTGTTTGAGACCAACGCGTCTACCAATTCCGCCATCCGGGCGGCGCGCCTTTTGATTTAAAGGCGTTGCAAAGATAGCGAGTTTTTTCCGTTCTGCAAATTTTCAGACCTTTTTTTCGAAAAATTCTTTGATCTTTCTCGCTTTCGACTGACCCACAAGGGGTGTTAATTCCTCAAGATTCGCCGTTTTGATCTTCCCGACCGTGCGGAAATGACGCATCAGCGTGTCGATCGTCTTCGTGCCGATGCCCTCGATCTCCTCCAACTCGGAACGGATGAAGTTGCGGCTGCGTTTGGCGCGGTGGAACGTGATGCCGAAGCGGTGCGCCTCGTCGCGGATGTGGCACACCACCTTCAGCGGTTCGCCCGTGCGGCTCAGATAGTAGGGTTCGGGATCATACGGGAAATAGATCTCTTCGAGACGTTCGGCAAGTCCCACCAACGGCACACGGTCGAAGATCCGCAGTTCCTTGAACACCGAAATCGCGCTCGACAACTGCCCCTTGCCTCCATCGACAATCACCAGATCGGGCAGCGGCGACCCCTCGGCCAACAGGCGCGTGTAACGGCGCGAAACGATCTCGCGCATCGAGGCGTAGTCGTTCGCACCGACCACCGTCTTGATGTTGAAGTGGCGGTACTCCTTGCGCGAAGGTTTGCCGTCGCGGAACACCACGCACGCCGCAACGGGATTCGTGCCTTGGAGGTTCGAGTTGTCGAAGCACTCGATGTGGCGCGGAGGGTGTTTCAGATGGAGTTCCTTCTGCATGGCGGCCATCAGACGGTCGGTATGGCGTTCGGGATTCTTGATCTCCATATTCTTGAGTTGCTCGGCGCGGTGGATGCGGGCGTTGCGTTGCGAAAATTCCAGAAGTTCGAGTTTCTCGCCCCGTTTCGGCACGTTGAACACCACCCCGTCGAAGAGCATCGTGGCCGACGGCAACAGCGGCACGATCACCTCCTTGGCCAACTCCCCGCCGCCGATCTTCTCGACGATGTGCTGGATGGCCTGCGTGAGGATGTCGGCATCCGAAGCCTCGACACCGGGTGTAAGGCGGATGGTCGATACGCCGATGATCGAGCCGTGGCGGATGCGCACGAAGTTGCACCAAACGACCTCGTCCGCATCGTCATGCAACAGCGAAAAGACATCCGTATCGACAATTCGGGCACTTACGATGACCGATTTGCCGGCATAGTTGTCCAGCGCGTCGATGCGTTGTTTGTAGCGTTGTGCAACCTCGAAGCGGAGTTCCTTGGCAGCCTCCTCCATTTCGTGTTCGAGGTATTGACGCACGGGGCGCAGATCGCCCTTGAGGATCGAGACGACCATCTCGACCAACTGGTCGTACTCCTCCTCGCTCTGATGTCCCACGCACGGGCCTTTGCAGTTGCCCAGATGGTACTGGAGGCATACGCCGTAACGTCCGCGGGCGATGGCGGAGGGCGAAAGGTTGAGTTTGCAGGTACGGAGCGGGACGACCTCGCGCACAAATTCGAGAATGCTCCGCTGCATCATGATTGAACTGTAAGGGCCGAAATAACGCGATCCGTCGCGTTGCAGGATGCGGGTCGATTGTACGCGCGGGAAATTCTCGCGGCGCACAACGATCCACGGGTAGGTTTTGTCGTCCTTCAGTAGGATGTTGTAGCGCGGTTGGAGGGTTTTGATCAGCGAGTTCTCCAGAAGGAGGGCGTCCGTCTCGGAATCGACGACAATATGGCGGATTTCGACAATCTGACGCACCAAGACCCGCACCTTTGCCGTGTGTTCGTGGCTGTTCACGAAATAGGACGAAACACGCTTGCGCAGGCTCTTTGCCTTACCCACATAGATGATCGTACCCGTCTTGTCCGCAAACTGGTACACACCGGGTAAAAACGGAAGCAGGGCAACCTGCTCCTTGAGGGAAAGATGAGTTTCTTCTGCCATGGTTTTACAAAAATACGATTTTATTTTGAGTCTGGATGTGTTTAGAGGTCATTTGGGGAAATTTATTGGTCGGAATTTTCGAAAACAGGAATAAAATTTATACTTTTGAGTATAGTATTAACCCCCTAATAATTATGTTTATGAAGAAACTTTTCCTTTTTTTTGCAGGAATCGCGGTTTCTTTCACCTCCTGCGTGGATTCGGATTACGATCTTTCGAATGTGAATACCGACAACATCACGCTCGGAGCGGAAGAACTGCGTTGTCCGTTGGCAACCGTGCGTGTTGCCTTGGATGATCTCCGTCAGAACGGGACGGACATCCGCGAAGTGTGTGCCGAAGCCGACGACTGGTTGGCGACGAATACCGGTCGTGAATTTCTCGATCTGAAGCGTCTGATGAATGACGAAGCCTATTTCAACGAACTGGCAGGGGAACTGCTTGAGGAGATGGCAGCCGATCCCACGAAACGCAAAGCCGTTGCAGGTCGTGTCTATGACCGTTATCGCGACGAATTTCTTTCGATGATGGGCGTTCCCCAGAGCATCGGCCGTAGTCGGTTTGTGGAGGTTTATGTCACGCGATTCGGCGATGACGACCGTCTGCGCGAAAAGACGGTCGAGGTCGCCCGCCGTTTTCTGGAGGGCATCGAGATCGAGCCCATGGAGTTCCAACTCGACCGGATCAACATCAGTTCGGACATGTTCGACATGCTGACCCAAAACCTCGATCCGCGTGACGATACGGATCCCGAATCGACCTTGTCGCTGGAGGGGACGATCACGAGTGTCGTGCCGCTTTCTTACAGGCTGACTCCCGAATTTATTCCTGCCGGCATCCGTTTCATGATGCCTGTCGATGCCGAGATCGAAGGCCCGCAGACGCTGCCTTCGACCCAAATCTTTGCCGAGAACCTCGATGCCGTGATTCGCGGTGTGCGGATCGTGATCCCCGTCAGTCTGGAGCGTTACTATTTCAAACGTCCGTTTGTCGGGGGCGACCAACTCGTCATCAAACTGAGTCTTATGAAACGCGGCGGTCTTCAGATCGACTTCTAAAAACGGATGCCATGAGAAAACTTAAATTAATATTGATCTCGGCGGCCTTGTGCCTGACGGTTCCGATCGCCGCACAGAATCCCACAACCTATTTTATGGAGGGATCGACTTTCCGTTCGCAACTGAACCCTGCGCTGGCTCCCACGTGCGGTTATCTCAATTTGCCTGCGTTGAGCGGTATTCAGGTCGGCATGGCGGGTAACATCTCGCTCGACCGTGTGCTTTTCCCGCGCAACGGCAAACTGGTGACGATTTTCGACAATTCGGTTTCCGCCAAGGAGGCCTTGTCGGGGCTGAAGTCGCAAAACACTTTGGAACTCAATACGAAAGTTAATATCCTCGGTTTTGGTGCTTACACCAAGAACCGTCGTAATTTCTGGTCGTTCGACATCAATGCCCGTGTCAATGGCGATGTGGGATTGCCGTATTCGCTCTTTGAATTTCTGAAATTGGGTCGCAATAACAAGATCCGCGGAATCGGGGTGAATGTCGATTCCTATCTTGAGGCGGGATTCAACTATTCGTTTTCGGTCGATCGACAGAAAAAATGGTATGTCGGAGTCCGTCCCAAGATGCTGATCGGTGTGGCGCGTGCACGACTGGCCTTTGATCGTTTTGATGTGATGCTCGGCGAGGAGCGTTGGCAGGTCGATGCCCAAGGTGTGTTGGATATTACGGCGGCAGGTGTCGAAGCCGATCACATGCCGGGCGAGAGTTTCGAGTTCGGCGATCTGGACATGAAACCCACCAAACCCGCGGGTTATGGGTTCGCCATTGATCTGGGTGCGACGTATCAGGTACTTCCGAATTTGCAGTTGTCGTTGGCGGTCAATGATCTGGGATTTATCAAATGGGGCAGAAAGCACAACTTGAAGGCCTTTTCCGAGAAGACGCTTATGTTCGAGAGCATCGAGGTGGATGCCAACGGACAGGTGGGCGAACAGCCCGATTTCGATCTGAATGTATTTCAGTTCAACGAAACCGATCCCTCCGATTGCACCAATATGCTGTGTGCGTCGATCAATGCGGGTCTGGATTACGAACTCTTCAACCACAAATTGGGGTTCGGGCTGTTGTATTCGGCACATGTGCGCGAATTTGACACCCGTCACAATCTGACCGCCTCGGTCAATATTCACCCCAAACGATGGTTTACCCTGTCGGGAAGTTATTCGTTCTTGGAGAATCGCGGTAACGCCTTCGGACTG
The DNA here is from genome assembly GCA_020026415.1 of Alistipes sp. Taxonomy (GTDB): domain Bacteria; phylum Bacteroidota; class Bacteroidia; order Bacteroidales; family Rikenellaceae; genus Alistipes. Next base: position 18,707 of record JAHHQL010000018.1, read on the forward strand.
GGTCTGAACCTCAATCCGGGTGCGATTAATTTCTTTGTTGCCACGGATGTCCTGCTGACCAAGAAGACCAAGCAGTGGGTCCCGATCCGTCAGAGCATCATGAATGTGACGTTCGGTATGGCTGTGCCGATCGGAAAGATCGGTCATCGTGTGCGCGAGTACATGCCCGCCCGCGAACTGTATCGTCTGATCAAGGACAAACCCGTCGGGGAGTTGAGTCCGACGGAGAAACGCCTGATGCAGAAAAAGAGTGCGAAATTCGCCGCCGAACAGACTGAAACAGATAAGAAAGCCGCCCGTAAATACTTGGAAAAATCCTGAATTTGAGGGCGGGCAATTGCGGATTCGGATTCGCCCCGCAAGGGAGTGGGATCGGATGTCCTGCAATAGAAATACGACAGGTCGGACTTCAACGAAGTCCGACCTGTCGTATTTCTATTGCGTCCGAATGATTAACGGATGCGGTTGAGCGATTTTACGAGCATCTCGTCGCGGAAGGCGGCTTTGGCAGCCAGCAGAACGAATACCAGCGCGATGAGCGGCAGTGCGATGGCGGGTTTTACACCCTGCGATGCGGCTGCGCCACCCAGCGTGAAGTAGGTGTAACCCATCATCAGAAGCGATCCGATGTTGAGGATCACCTCGACCACACACAGGCGCACCTGCAACATACGGTTCTTGAACAGGAAGATCGTCACGGCGGGGAGCAGCGTGGTGATGATGAGCAGGATGCCCGTCCATACGGGCATCTTTACGACCGAGTCGGCACTCTCCAGCGTGAAGGCGTGCAGTACGGCCATCTGCTGTTCCGAGCCGAACCATGCGAGGGGTGCGAATACGGTGATGCCGCACAGAATGGCGGCAACAAGCAGATAAAGGGATTGAATGCGTTGTATCATAGTTCTTTAGATTTGTTGTCGATACGTTTGTCGATCAGATAGCGGTTCCGGTCGCTCGAATTGCGGTTGATCATCTCGCCTAAGAAACCTGCAAGGAACAACTGCACACCGAGGATGATTGCCAGAATCGCCAGATAGAAGAGCGGTTGTTCGGTGACGGGACGCAACGCCATTGCGTGGAACTGCTTGTAGAGTTTCGTGGCGATGAGCCATACGGTCGTACCGCCGCCGAAGAGGAACATCAGCGTGCCGAGACTGCCGAACAGATACATCGGCGAGCGTCCGAAGTAGGACATGAACATCACCGAAATCAGGTCGAGGTAGCCTTTGATCATGCGTTCCAGTCCGAATTTCGAATGGCCGTATTTGCGGGCATGGTGTTCGACGACCTTTTCGCCGATCTTCTTGAACCCTGCATTTTTCGCCAGAATGGGGATGAAGCGGTGCATTTCGCCATAGACCTCGACGGCCTTGATCACCTTGCGGCGGTAGGCTTTCAGACCGCAGTTGAAGTCGTGCAGTTTGATGTGCGAGGCGGTACGTGCCGTCCAGTTGAAGAATTTCGACGGCCAGCGTTTGCCGATCGGGTCGTAGCGTTTGCGTTTCCAACCCGACACCAGATCGTACCCCTCGTCAAGGATCATGCGGCGCAGTTCGGGGATCTCGTCGGGCGAATCCTGCAAGTCGGCATCCATCGTGATGACCACTTCGCCCTCGGCTGCGGCGAATCCGCAATACAGGGCTGCCGATTTTCCGTAGTTGCGGCCGAATCGGATGGCTCGGATGGAGGGGTATTTCGTTTTGAGGCCTTCGATCACCTCCCACGAGTTGTCGCTCGATCCGTCATCGACGAAAATGACCTCGTAGGAGAGCCCTTCGCGTTGCATGACGCGGTCGATCCATGCGATGAGTTCGGGCAGCGATTCCTCCTCGTTGTAGAGGGGAACGACCACCGAAATATCCAGTTTATTCATCATCCTCTTCCTTGTTTTGTTCGCCGAACAACTGCGGACGGCGCGAAACGACACCCGCAATGATCAATCCGAACACGGCACCGAACAACCATCCCGTAAATACGTTGCTGAAGATGGTATCGAAGAGGGTGGGTTCGTCGGCCTGCTGGAGTGCCATGATCATCTCGTTGATGGAACCCTGGAGCATCTGGTTGCCCGCCTGCGAAGCGATTTCGGCAAGGGATTGCGAGGAGAGTTCGAGGAAACGGTCATACCCGATCACAAGGTGCGTCAGGATGAAGTTCGTACAGCCGACCAGAAGTCCCGAAAAGATCGAAATGACTTGAATAAAGGCATAGCCGTGTATGAATTGGAATCCGTCCTCTTTCGAGAAAAGCATTGAACGCTGACGTGTGTAGCGGTGCAGCAGGTAGTAGTGGAGTACGGCCACCGCCACGGATTCCACCGCCACGAGATTGCGCAGCGTTCCGTTACCCGACAGCGAAAAGGCGGTCTCCAAGAGGAACGATCCCGAAAGGACCAGTCCGAGGACGGCACCGCAACGTGCCGCGTCACTCCAGAAATTTTCTTTTGTCATCATATTGTGCTTGTTTTTTTTGTTGCTTATTGCAAGTCGCCCGCACCTTCGCGGACGATTTCGGCCTCGTCGCCCGTCAGATCCACGACGGTCGAGGGGGTCAGCGATCCGATTCCGCCGTCCACCACGCAATCGACCGCATTGGCGTAACGCTCCTCTAAAAGCGACGGGTCGGTCATATATTCCGTTTCGGCATCCTCGCGCACGGAAACCGACGCAAGAGGCGTTCCCAAATGGCGGATCAAGGCCTGCGTAATGGGGTTGTCGGGCATACGCACACCGATCGTCTTGCGTTTGCCGAGGGTCTTGGAGGGCATCCGCGACGAGGCGGTCAGAATGAAGGTGAAAGGCCCCGGAAGATTTGCCTTGAGCGTGCGGAACGTTGCATTGTCCACACGGCAGTATTCGGCGATCTGGGAGATGCTCTCGAACGATACGGAGTGCGCCCCCTCGCCCTTGATGCGGCGCAGTCGTTCGAGTCCCTTGGCCGAATCGAGCGCACAGCCTACGGCATAAACCCCGTCGGTGGGGTAGATGACGATTCCGTCGTGACGGAGGATGTCCACCACGCGGTAGAGTTCCTTTTCGGAGGGGCTGTCCCTGTAAATCTTCGTGAGCATAGCGACAAATATAGTGTTTTTATTTGATTTTGCGACGATTCAGCGCGGCGGAATAGGCGCGCGCGTTGATATTGTGTTCGGAAAGCGTGCGTGCGAAGTTGTGTCGGCCGTCGAATGTGGGGCAGGCGCAGAAGTAGAGGTAGTCGTGGTGTTCGTAGTTCAACACCGCATCCACGGCCGTAATGCTCGGCAGGCAGATCGGCGAGGGTGGAAGTCCGCGGTTGAGGTAGGTGTTGTAGGGCGACGGGTATTTCAAGTGGCGGCGGAGGATACGGCGCAGTCCGAAATCCTGCATGGCATATTTCACCGTGGGGTCGGCCTGAAGGGGGATTCCACGGCGGAGGCGGTTCATGTAAACGCCCGCAATACGGGGCATCTCCTCGCGGGCGCGGGTCTCTTCGGTAACGATCGAGGCGAGGGTCACAACCTCCAATCGGCTTAGTCCCGTGGCCTTGCGTTTTCCTTCGCGCTGTTCGTTCCAGAAACGGTCATACTCCTTTTTCATGCGGTGCACGAATTGTTCGGGCGTGGTCGTCCAGTAGAGTTCGTAGGTGTTGGGAATAAAGATCGAAAAGAGCGTGAGGCTGTCCAAACCGAGTTCCTCGGCAAGCGGACGCGAGGTGAAGGCCGTCATCAACTCCGCAGAGTCGGCATCGAGTTGCGGGGCGAGTTTTGCGGCGAGGTGCGACGGGATGCGGGCATTCTGGAACGAGATGCGGACGGGTGTCTGCATGCCGAGCGAGAACATACGGGCAATCTCGATCACGTTCATCCCTTGGCGGAGCGTATAGCGTCCCGGCTTGAACGAGCGTCGGAGGTTGAGGTGATCGGCATAGAACTCAAATGCGCGGTGATGGCGGATATGGGGCATCAACTCTCGGACGAACTGGTCGTAGGAGGTGCGTTTGCTCAACAGGAAAATCTGCTCTTCCTTGACGGCACTGCCTTTGAACTCCCTGAGGAGAAAGGCGGCAGCGGCTGCTCCCACGATAAGGAGGGCGGCAAAAATGCGCAAAAGGATTTTTCGGGTCATGGTGTGGTGTTTATTGTTCGTCGCGCTTGAGGATCAGATCCTCCGTCACGATTTTCGGAACATAGTGAATGCCGTTTTGGCGGTAATAGTCTTGGTTTTCGCCCGCGCGGATGGGTTTCAGTTCGATATGCTCCGCGCCTTTGCCGACGGCAAGGATCAGAAGCGGTTTCAAATGTAGATGGAGTGCCTCGCGGACAGGTTCTTCGTCGAAAGCGGCAATGCAGATGCCGTTCAGACCGATCTCGGTGGCTTGCAGGAGCATGCTCTGTGCCGAGATGCCGAGGTCGATGTCCGTGTAGCGGGTCTCGGCACCTGTGGAGCAGATGACGATGAAGGCACGCGGCTCGGTACCCTTCAGAGGCAGATGCAGTTCTTTGAGGCGTGCACCCAGACGGATGTGGGGCAGGACCAGATCCGCCTCATCGTCCAGCACCATGCGGAAACGCAACACCTGACCGTTGCAGGCCGACGGGGTGCGGGTATTCACCTCGATGATGCGGCGCAACTGATCTTCGCGTACGCGAAACGACGGATCGTAGCCGCGGTAACTGCGTGTCTTGAGTAAAAGACGGCTCAACGAACCGATCTTGTGGTGCGGTTTCTCGGCGGGACGGGCGAAGTACTCCTCCATTTTGCGTCCCAGATAATTGTCTGCCATAATTTTGTCGTTGCGGGTTTACCGGGCAAATTTACGAAATTTCGATCAAAATCTTCCCATTTTCGTATCTTTGTCCTCCGACCTTTTGTTTTGAAGATGAAAGCCCGCGAATTATTTACCTTTGAAGATGCCCTCAAGGCAACTGCTCCCGTTCGGTTTCAGACGCTCGTCAAACCCGCGGGATCGCTCTGCAACCTCGACTGCGCGTATTGTTACTACTTGGACAAGGCGTTGCAGTATGGCGGGCGCGAACCGAAAATGTCGGACGAGGTGTTGGCGTGTTACATCCGTCAGTATATCGAGGACAATCGGGGCGATGTGGTGCAGTTCTGCTGGCACGGCGGAGAACCGCTCGTGATGGGTTTGGATTTCTTTCGGCGGGCGGTGGAGTTGCAGCGGATCTATGCCTGCGGACGGCGGATCGAAAACACGTTGCAGACGAATGGCACGTTGCTCGATGAGAGGTGGTGTGCGTTTTTTCGGGAGCACGATTTTCTGATCGGCATTTCGATTGACGGCTTAAAGGAGATTCACGACGGATTCCGTCGGACGAAGAACGGTGAGGCTACTTGGGATCGGGTTGTGCGCGGGGTTCGTATGTTGCAGCAGTTCGGTGTGGATTTCAATACGTTAAGCACCGTAAACCGACTCTCGGAAGGGCGCGGTGCAGAGGTGTATCGTTACTTGCGCGATGAATTGGCGTGTCGTTACATGCAGTTCCTGCCCGTGGTGGAGCATGTCGTCGGAAAAGCGGGCGACCGTCCGCGGATTGTGCCGCCCGAATATGAGGGGGCGCATCTTGCGCCGTGGTCGGTGTCGGGTGCGGGGTACGGGCAGTTTCTGTGCGATGTGTTTGACGAATGGATTGTAAGGGATGTGGGTGAGGTGTTCGTGCAGATGTTCGATGCCACGCTGGCGCGTTGGTGCTCGATGGAGCCGGGCGTCTGTTCGATGTGCGAAACCTGCGGGCAGAACCTTGTGGTGGAGCATAACGGCGATGTCTATCCCTGCGACCATTTTGTCTATCCGCAATACCGTCTGGGCAATATCATGCAGGATCGGTTGGCCGATCTGTTCCGATCGAAAGCACAGCGTGATTTTGCTCTTGCAAAGCGTAATGCCCTGCCCGAAGAGTGCATCGCGTGCCGTTATCGGTTTGCCTGTTCGGGCGAATGTCCCAAGCACCGGTTCGAGCGGAGCGGGGACGGATTTCTGAAAAATTCGCTGTGCGAGGGATTGTATCACTGGTTTTCGCATGCCGAACCCTGCATGGATCGGATGCGGGAGTTGCTTCTTAAGGGGCGAGCCCCGTCGGAAGTCATGACGTTTGCCCGCGAGCGTCTGAATCGCGGTTAGTTTCCCTTCTTTCCTGTTTCACGAGCCTTGCGGCGGTTGTCCGCGGCATATTTGCGGCAATAGGCCGAGATGCCGCATGCGTCGCATTTGGGGGCGCGTGCCGTGCAGGTGTAACGGCCGTGCAGGATCAGCCAGTGGTGGGCGATCGGAAGCAGGTGTGAGGGGATGTTCTTCTCCAGCGTAAGTTCCGTCTGCAACGGGGTTTTCGAGTTGGTCGTAAGGCCGATGCGGTTCGATACGCGGAACACGTGGGTATCAACGGGCATCACCTCCTTCTGCCAAAGCACCGCACCCAGCACATTGGCGGTCTTGCGACCCACGCCCGGAAGGCGTTGCAACTCCTTCAGATCGCTCGGCACCTCCCCGCCGAACTCCTCGCACAGCATCTTCGCCATGCCCAGCAGGTTTTTGGCCTTGTTGTTCGGGTAGGAGATACTGCGGATGTAGGAGTAGATCTCCTCCTGCGTGGCGCGTGCCATGTCGTAGGGGGTCGGATACGCCTCAAACAAGCGCGGAGTGGTCATATTGACCCGTTTGTCGGTGCATTGTGCCGACAGGGCGACCGCTACGAGCAACTGGTAGGGGGTTTCGTAGTGGAGTTCGCTTTCGGCTGCGGGCATCTCGCGCGAAAACCACGCGATGATGCCGTCGTATCGTTCACGGAGTGTCATTTCAGAATCGTTAAGGATTTACGCGCATAAGCCGTCAGAAGTTTCTTGCGGCCGTTCGCCCCGAAATCAATATCGAGGAGGGTGTCGGTCGAAGCGGTCGATACGGAGCGGATCTCGCCCCGTCCGAATTTGGTGTGCATGACCTGTTGTCCCACTTGAAATTCGCCTGAAGCGGGTGTCGTGGCGGGTGCGGATTCCAAGGTGCGTACCGCGACACGGCGCATGCCCGAAAGATTGACGGGTTGGGGGCGCGGCGTCGGTTGGGGTGTCGGTTGGGGAGCATTCCCGCGCGAAGGGAATCGCTGTGCGGAGGGGAAACGCTGTGCGCGTCCCGATTCGCCGTCCGACGGCATGCCGAAGTGCGAGCCGCTGCCATAGGAGCCGCTGTGGCGGCCGTAGCCGTTCTCCTCGCTGCGTTTTTGTTGGAAGCGGAAATCATACTGGCGGCGCAGGCGGTTGATGGCGGTTTCGGGTTCGCCGTCGTTGTCGATTTCGGGAAGGTCGTTGTCGGTGTCCGGCATCTCGACATACTGCGGGTCGATCTCCTTCAGGAAGCAACTCGGGCGCGAAAATTCCATATTGCCCCACTTGTAGCGCATCTCGGCGTAGGAGATCGTCGCGGCGACCTTGGCACGTGTCAGTGCCACATAGAACAGCCGGCGTTCCTCCTCCATGCCGTCGGCGGTTTCCGAGGCGCGTTGCGAGGGGAACAGGTTCTGCTCCATACCCACGATATAGACATATTTATACTCCAGACCCTTGGCCGAATGGACGGTCATGAGGGTCACCTTGTTGTTGTCTTCGGGATTATCTTTGTCCATGTCGGTGGTCAGCATCACGTTCTGCAACCACTCCTCGATGGTGGCGGTCTCTTCCTCGCTGCGTTCGCCGTTGCGGATCTCGGCATCGCGCTGCTCCTTGAAGAGTTGCATCGAGTTGAGCAACTCCTCGATGTTGGAGATCGCCGAGGTGGCTTCCGTAGTCTGCTCGGCGCGGTAGAGGTTCAGAATGCCCGAACGGGAGGCAACCGCCATACCGAAATCGTAAAGTCCCATCCGGGTGCGCTCCAGCGACAGCGAACGGATCAGTTTGACGAAGTCCTTCACCTTGCGGATGATGGCCTTCTGCATGGCATCCACGGCGGGTTGCTCTACCAGCGTGTCGATTGCTTCCCACATCGAAACCTGTCGTTCGGCGGCGAGTTGAGTGATGCGATCGACCGTCGTATTGCCGATACCGCGGGCGGGGTAGTTGATGATGCGCTGGAATGCTTCGTCATCGCGCGGGTTGATTACGAGGCGGATGTAACCCAGCATGTCGCGGATCTCCTTATGGTCGTAGAACGACGAACCCTTATAGATGCGGTACGGCACACCGCGACGGCGCAGGTTGTCCTCCAGCACGGCCGACTGGTTGTTGGTGCGGTAGAGAATCGCCACATCCGACCACAGGGCGGCATCTCCGCGTACGCGGTCGCGCAGGTCGCCCACGACCAGATCGGCCTCCTCGCGGTCGGTGTAAGCCCTCAGGATGCGGATCTTCTCGCCCTGATCGCCCTTCGAGAAGCACTGCTTGTCCATGCGCTTGGCATTGTGGGTGATGACCGAGTTGGCGGCATCGACAATGGTGCGGGTCGAGCGGTAGTTCTGTTCGAGTTTGAAGACCATCGCCGAGGGGTAGTCTTTCCGAAAGGAGAGGATATTCTCGATCTTGGCACCGCGGAACGAGTAGATCGACTGGGCGTCATCGCCCACGACACACACCTTGGAGTGGAGTTGCGAGAGACGGCGGATGATGACATACTGTGCGTAGTTCGTATCCTGATACTCATCCACGAGGATGTATTTGAATTGCTCCTGATAGCGGGCAAGTACATCGGGGCAGTCGCGCAAAAGGATGTTGGTTTGCAGCAACAGGTCGTCGAAGTCCATCGACCCGTTGTGTTTGCAGCGTTGGCAGTAGATGTTGTAGATGTTGCCAAATTCGGGGATCTTGGCCTGTCGGTCTTCGGTGGCGCAAATCGTATTGGCCATGTAAGCCGCGGGGGTCACGAGGCAGTTTTTCGCATAGGAAATACGCGATGCCAGCGTGTTGGGCTTATATTGGTCGGGGTTGAGATGCAGTTCGCCGACGATGGTTTTCAGCAGGTGCTTCACGTCGTTGGGTTCGTAGATCGTGAAGGTTTTCGGGTAGCCGATCGCCTCGGCGTTTTCGTGCAGGATGCGCGAAAACACGGAGTGGAACGTACCCATGCGGATGTAACGGCACGAACCGTCGGGAAGCATCTGCGCGATACGTTCGCGCATCTGCTCGGCGGCCTTGTTCGTGAAGGTCAGCGCGAGGATGTTCCACGGCTTGATGCCGCTTTCGATCATGTAGGCGATGCGCGAGGTCAGCACACGGGTCTTGCCCGATCCGGCTCCGGCAATGATGAGTGAGGGCGAGTCGTAGTTGATGACGGCGTCGCGCTGGGCGGGATTGAGTCCTGCAAGGATGGGTGAAGCACTTGATTCCATAGATCGCAAAGATACGAATTTTTCGGCAAGCGGTCGGCTGTTTTCCCGAAATTTTGAGGTGTGTACAAAAAAAAGGCGACACTCCGTTGTCGCAGGAATCGGAACTCCTTGACTGTTGATCCGAACTTAAATGGAGGAGGAAATCCCGCTGCACTGTACTTGTCCGATCCGCAAAGGATGTGTCGGAAGGATACGGAAAAACCGACCCGACGGAAAGGTCGGATCGGTTTGAATGGGGTTGTTGCCTGAGGCATCAGTTCTTGTTGGGAAGGAAGGAGTAATTCTTCGAGTAATCCATCATCTGGCGGGTGTAGTCGGCGGGGTAGGAGATGCGTACATCGACCACTTTGTCGCCTTCCTTCACAAGTTCGTATTCAGGATTGACAAATCCGCCGTAAGGCTCGATGTGGAGAGAGGCGTAGCGTTCCAGAACCTCCTTATGCAGTTCGGGATCGACCTTCACGGCATATTTCTCCACCAGAGCGCGTCCTGCCGCGTAGTCGCCTTCGGATTTGATGCGCTGGATCTCGTGCAGCAGTTCGCCGAACAATTCGCGCAGGCGTTTGAAGTTGTTGATCACCACATACGTTTTGCCGTTCTCTCTGACCCATTCGATGATCTTGCCCGCCTTGCCGTGTTCGTAGCACCACGCCGAGATCAGTTGGCGGTTACGCATGTGCGCCTCCTCGATGTTCTTGCCCGGTTCGACACGTGCCAGTTGGGTCATCAGACCGTTCATGATGTAATGGGCGTATCCAGCCTTTGCCACATCGAACGAAGGCACGAGACCCAGTTCGAGCATGTGGGGATCGCCTAAATAGTACAGACCGAACAGGTCGGCACGCGCCTCCTCAAGGGTCGAGCCGTAACTGCGCAGTTCGTCGCCCTTGACACCGGGTGCCAATTGTCCCGAACCGTGGCCGAGGCATTCGTGCAGGTCGGTATGGAGATCGTCGGCCAGTTTGCCGTATTTCTCGATGCGGTTGCGATCCTCAAGGCGGAGCATGAACTCCTCGTTGAAGCCGTTACCCTTGGCGGCCTTGTCGTAGGCGTAGGTGATGTTGTCGATGGTCACCGACTTCGAGCCGAACTCCTTGCGGATCCAGTCGGCATTCGGCAGGTTGATGCCGATGGGGGTCGAGGGGTAGCAGTCGCCACCCAGCATGGCGGCGGTGATCACCTTGGCCGATACACCCCTGACATGCTCCTTGCGGTAGCGGGGATCGACGGGCGAGTGATCCTCGAACCACTGGGCATTCTCCGAAATCACATCGGTGCGGTGGCAGGCTGCCGAGTCGATGAAATTGACCTGTGCCTCCCACGAAGCCTTGTAGCCGAGCGGGTCGCCGTAGGTCTCGATGAAGCCGTTGGTGAAATCGACACGCGACAGGGTGTCGCGTACCCAACCGATGTTGTAGCGGTCGAAATCCTTCAGATCGCCCGTCGTGTAGTAGTCGATCAGGGCGCGGATGTTCTCCTGCTGCATGCCCGTGGCGACTTTCTCGGCGTGGTTAAGCCAATAGACGATTTTTTCGATGGCCGCGGAGTACATGCCGCCGATCATCCAGCGGCGTTCGGTGAGGAGGCCGTCGATCTTGGTCAGTTGTGAGTTCAGACCGTACGATACGGGATGGGGGTTGCCCTTGTCGGCTGCCGCCATCTCGGCATAGAAGCGTTCGCCCTCGGCCTGCGTGACGCCCTGATAATAGTTGCTCGATGAGGTTTCGAGCATATCCTCTCCGTCGGTCTGGTTCAGGCGTGTGGGATAGACTGCGGAATCGAAAATTGCGTGCGTGACCTCTTCGCGGTATTTCAGAAGGTCTTCGTCGAATTTGTCTTCGACTGCTTGGTACACCTTGTCGAAATATTCCTTGGAAAATTCGGGGCGGAACTTGTCGTTGGAGTAGTGATGGTGGATGCCGTTGGCGAACCATACTTTTTTAAGATATTTTTCGAGTGCTTTCCACTCCGTCGGGGTGCGGTCGCCCCGGTAGTGTTCGTAAAGGGTTTCCAGAGTGCGGCGGATCGGAAGGTTCAGCGGGCAGTTCTGATCGTAAAGGATGTCGCGTCCGCATTTGGCCGCTTCCGCCAAATAATAAACAAGTTCCTTCTCGCGAAGCGTCAGATCCTCGAAATGAGGCACTTCGTAGCGGATGACTTTGATGTCGTCGAACCGATCGACGATCCATGGATGCTCCTCCTCAAGAGGAGCGTTGCACGCTGTGAGAGCAACGGTTGATAATGCCATAAACAATAGATTTTTCATAAGGAAGAGCAGATTGGTGGTTTTTCAGTGGTGGAACGAAGATACACATTTTTTCGGGATTTTGTTCTCTCCGGAAGTGAATTTTACAAGAAAAAAAGATCTTATTCTCTTAAAAATAAGCATTTTTGAGGTGATTCCGAGTATTATTGAAGCGATCTTTTGTGCTTTTTTTGCTTTTTGCTTCCTTTTGTCTTTCGGAATATTTACCTTTGCACCGCAATTCGTTGCGAACATGAAAGTACTGACAAGTGTAAAATCGCTCCGCGCAGAATTGGATAAATTGGAGCAGAAAGGAATCGGTTTCGTACCGACTATGGGTGCCCTCCATGCAGGACACCGTTCGCTGGTGGAACGCGCCCGCCGCGAAAATCAAACTGTTGTCGTGAGCGTTTTTGTCAATCCCACCCAGTTTAATGACAAAAACGATCTGAAAAACTATCCCCGCACCCCTGAGGCCGATGCCCGCGTGCTGGAGGAGGCCGGTGCCGATTTTGTGCTGATGCCTTCCGTCGAGGAGATCTATCCGCAGGAGGACAAGCGTCTGTTCGATTTCGGTCAGATCGACAAAGTGATGGAGGGTGCCACCCGTCCGGGGCACTTCAACGGTGTGGCTCAGGTCGTAAGCCGTCTGTTTGACATCGTCCGCCCGACAAGAGCCTACTTCGGCGAGAAGGATTTCCAGCAGATCGCCGTGATCAAGGCCATGGTTGCCCAACTCAATCTGCCGATCAACATCGTCGAGTGTGACATCGTCCGCGGTGAGGACGGTCTGGCTCTTTCGTCGCGCAACACGCTTCTGGACAAGGAACACCGTGCCGCCGCTCCCCACATCTATGCTTCGCTGAAGAAGGGTGTCGGGATGTCGAAGACGCTGTCGCCCGAAGAACTCAAGAAATGGGTTGTCGCGGAGGTGGAGAAGAATCCTCTGCTGAAGGTGATCTATTATCAGTCGGTCGATGCCCTGTCGATGCAGGAGGTCAAATCGTGGGACGAGGCAAAGCGCATTCAGGGATGTATTGCCGTGCAGTGTGGCGATGTGCGTTTAATTGATAACATATTGATCCGTTAAGATGAAATTTCAAGTAGAAGTACTGAAGTCGAAAATCCATCGCGTGAGCGTCACGCAGTCCAACCTGAACTACGTGGGCAGCATCACGATCGACGAGGATCTGATGGATGCCGCCAACATGATCGAGGGCGAGAAGGTGCAGATTCTGGACAACAACAACGGCGAGCGTTTCGAAACCTACATCATCAAGGGCGAGCGCGGTTCGGGTTGCATCTGTCTGAACGGTGCCGCAGCACGCCGTGTGGCCGTGGGCGATGTGGTCATCATCGTGTCGTATGCCATGATGGATTTCGAGGATGCCAAAAAATTCCGTCCGTGGGTGATCTTCCCCGACACCGAGACCAACAAACTTGTGAAATAATCTTTCCGCACAGAAGAAAGGATAAAAATCTCCCCGATCGGGGAGATTTTTTTGTTTTATACCTATCTTTGTACACACATTGATAAGGATTTGAAACGATGGATATTCTTCTTCTGATTCTGGCATTGGTGCTCTCGCTCGTAGGACTTGCGGGGTGTATCGTACCCGTACTGCCCGGTACGGCGTTCAGTTACCTTGGTCTTCTGGCTGCGGCTCTGACCTCCTATTCGACCATTTCGCGGGCATCGCTCTGGATCTGGCTGGTGGTGTCGATTGCGGTCATCGCCGCCGACTTTGTGTTCCCCGCGATGATGACCAAGCGGTTCGGCGGTTCGCGCTACGGTTCGATCGGTGCTACGGTCGGCATCTTTGTCGGACTGTTGGCAGGGCCTGCGGGCGTTATTCTCGGCCCGTTTTTTGGAGCGGTGGTCGGTGAATTGCTGCACGACAAAACCGACACGCAACGCGCCTTGAGGGTGGGCTTCGGTTCGTTTATGGCGTTTATCGTCGGTACGGGACTCAAACTCGTTACCTCGATCTGGATGTTCGCCATCCTGCTGGGCGATCTGTGGCCTGTGGTGCGCGGGTTCTTCTCGTCGCTCTTCGCCTGAAATCAATCAACTTAAAAACCTATAAAATCCATGAAAAAATTATTTCTGTTCGTTGCGCTGATCATTGCGCTGGCGGGAGCCTCCTGCGACGAGTATGTGTACGAAACCTTTCCGAATGATCCGTTGCATACGCGCCTTTACACGTTGGACAACGGCCTGAAGGTCTATATGAGCGTCATGAAGGAGCAGCCGCGCATCCAGACCTATGTCGCCGTGCGGGTCGGCGGAAAGAATGATCCCGCGGAAACAACGGGTCTGGCGCATTACTTCGAGCATCTGATGTTCAAGGGTACGCCTTCCTACGGTACGGTCGATTACGAAGCCGAAAAACCGCTGTTGGACGAGATCGAGCGTCTGTTTGAGGTCTATCGCAAGACGACCGATGAGGGGGAGCGTGCCGAAATTTATCATCGGATCGACTCGGTAAGTTACGAGGCATCGAAATATGCCGTGCCTAACGAGTACGACAAACTGATGGCGATGATCGGTGCGTCGGGATCGAACGCCTACACCTCGCAGGACGAAACGGTCTATTGCGAGGATATTCCCTCGAATCAGATCGAGAACTGGGCGAAGATCCAGTCGGATCGGTTCAAACACCCCGTGATCCGCGGTTTCCACACCGAGTTGGAGACAATCTATGAGGAGAAGAACATGTCGCTGACGCAGGACGTAAGAAAACTCTTCGCGGCGATGGACGAGGCTCTGTTCCCGCATCACCCCTACGGCATGCAGACCGTGTTGGGTACGCAGGAGCATCTGAAAAACCCCTCGATCACGAACGTGAAGAAATATCACGAGACGTACTATGTGCCGAACAACATGGCGATTTGTCTTGCGGGAGATTTCGATCCCGCGGAGATGATCCGTGTGATCGACCGCTATTTCGGCGACATGGAGCCCAAGGATCTGCCCGAATTGCATTTGCAGAGGGAGAACCCCATCCTGAAGCCCGTCGAGCGCGAGGTGTTCGGTCCCGAATCGGAGATGTGTATGATGGCTTGGCGACTGCCCAAATACACCGACCGATCGAACGATGTGGCGCGGATTGCGGCGGCTTTGCTGTACAACGGGCAGGCGGGATTGGTCGATCTGGATCTGAACCAGCAGCAGAAGGTGCTGTTCTCCTATGCCGAAACCGACATGCAGACGGATTACAGCCGTTTTCTGATGGGCGGTGCTCCCGTGGAGGGGCAGTCGCTGGAAGAGGTGCGCGATCTGTTGCTCGGAGAGGTCGAGAAGTTGCGTCGGGGCGATTTCGACGAAGAGTTGATCAAGGCAACGGTCAATCAGTTGAAGTTGGAGCGCATGATGATGCTCGACAGTTACACCGACCGCGCCGAATTTTATGTGAATATGTTCGTAAGGGGTGCCGAGCCGTCGGATGACATCAACCAGATCGAGCGCATGACGACCCTCACCAAGCAGGATGTCGTGGCGTGGGCGAAGAAATACCTTGCTCCCGAAAGTTACGCCGTTGTCTATAAGCGTTGCGGTGTGGATCGCAACGAGCAGAAAATCGCCGCCCCGAAGATCACCCCGATCGTGATGAACCGCGATCGGGAGAGCGAGTTCCTGAAAGAGATCCGCGCAACGCCCGTGCGTCCGATCGACCCCGTCTTTGTCGATTTCGGGCAGGATATGAAGCAGTTCGCGTTGCGTGACGGCATCAATGTGCTTTACAAGCAGAACAAGACCAACGATCTGTTCTCGCTTACGATGGTCTTCAACACGGGTCTGATGGATCGTCCCGAATACGGCCTTGCATTCGACTATCTGGATTATCTCGATACCGAGACGTTGTCGGCCGAGGAGCGTGCGGCGAAGATGTACGGACTGGCCTGCAATTTCTCGTTGTCGGCAGGGGATTACACGACGCGGATCGCGCTGTCGGGTTTGAGCGAGAATATGGCAGAGACGCTCGATGTCTTCGAGGATCTCAGACAGCATGCCGTGGGCAGTGAAGAGGTGTCGGAGGGCGTCAAGGCGTTGAAGATTAAGAGCCGTGAGGATCTGAAATCACAGCAGGAGGCCAAGTTTGCCGCCCTGCGCAACTATATGGCGTTCGGCGGGGAGTACATTCATCGTCAGACGCTTTCCGATGAGCAGATTCTGGCCTTGACTTCGGAGCAGATGCTCGATGCGGTGCGTTCGTTGGGCGGTTATCAGCACGAAATCGTTTACTATGGGCCGATGACGGAGGAGGAGTTGAAGGCGGCGTTGAACGAGCATTACAAGACCGAGGCGGAATTGCGTCCCTTGGAGGAGCGTCATGCCGAACAGCAGCCGACGGACAAGAGTACGGTCTATTTGGCGCAGTACGAAGCCAAGCAGTTGCAGATGATGCAGTGGAGCGATTACCGCACGCCGTTTTCGGTAGAGAACGATCCCTCGATCATGCTCTACAACCAGTATTTCGGCGGGGGCATGAATTCGATCGTTTTTCAGGAGATGCGCGAATCGCGCGGTCTGGCCTACACGGCTGTCGCCTACCTCTCTACGCCCGAATCGAAGGCGGATTCCTACGGCTACGGGGCATACATCGCCACGCAAAACGACAAGATGAAGACCGCCATCACGGAGTTTGACAAGATCATCAACCAAATGCCCGAATCGGAGGCTGCATTCCGTGTGGCGAAGGAATCGCTGCTCACGCAGTTGTGCACACAGCGCACGGTCAAGGAGGATGTGTTGTGGACGTATCGCGCACACCGCCGTCTGGGACTTGCGGAGGATCGCAACAAGGCCGTATTTGAAAAGGTCGGCGGCATGACCCTCGACGATGTGAAGCGCACGCAGCAAAAGTGGGTCAAGAACCGTAATTATGTCTATTGCATCTTAGGCGATATTCGGGATTTGGATCTGAACTATTTGAAGACGCTCGGCGATATTCGGACGCTGGATGATCAGGAGATCTTCGGATTCTGAATGCGCATTTGTTTTATAGAAAATCCCCGATCGGTTGGCGGTCGGGGATTTTTTTTGTGCCGAAGAGGAAGAGGAAGAGGAAGAGGAAGAGGAAGAGGAAGAGGAAGAGGAAGAGGAAGAG
>JAHHQL010000019.1 GCA_020026415.1 Alistipes sp.
TGGGAGAGTAGGTAGCCGCCTCTTCAAGGTCAGACTTTAGGGTCTGACCTTTTTTGTTTTGCAAAAGCGGATCGGAAATGTAAAGAGGTCGGTGTATTCGATATACATTACCAATCCAAGAGGGGGAAAGATCGAAAGTTTTTCGGAGGCGGCTGTTTTTGAAATATTTCGGGCATTTCGACGGTTCTTCCTTCCGCAAAGTATATTTCACGCCGTATGGGTTAAGATTAAACCCTATATTTTTTCTTTTCTAATTCTTATTTTATAACTTTGCGTTCTAATTGAAAATTAATTTAATCAATATATCATGGGAAGAGCATTTGAATATCGCAAAGCGCGTAAGTTTAAGCGTTGGGGACACATGGCTCGTGTCTTTACGAAAATTGGTAAGGAGATCGAAATTTCCGTTAAAGCCGCCGGCCCCGATCCTTCAGCCAATACCCGTCTTCGCCTTTTGATTCAGAATGCAAAGGCTGAGAACATGCCCAAGGAGAATGTTGAGCGTGCGATCAAACGTGCAACTGAAAAGGACTCTGCCGATTATAAGGAATTTGTTTACGAAGGCTACGGCCCTCACGGTATCGCTTTTCTGGTGGAGACCGCTACCGACAATACCAACCGTACGGTTGCCAATATGCGTATGCACTTCAACAAGTGCGGAGGACAGTTGGGCAACAGCGGCTCGGTTGCTTTCTTGTTCGAGCACAAGTGCGTGTTCAAGTTCAAACCCGGCGAGGGCATGACTGCTCCCGATCCTGAGGAATTGGAGTTGGAGATGATCGACTTGGAGGTGGATGAGTTCTATGCCGAGGAAGAGGGTTCGTTCACGGTATATGCTCCCTATGAGGCATTCGGTAACGTCCAGAAGTGGTTGGATGACAACAAATACGAAATCATTTCGGGTGAGGCGGTACGCATCCCGACCGATACCAAGGAGTTGGATGCCGAGGGTCGTGAGTCGATCGAGAAAATGGTCGAGCGTCTGGAAGAGGATGATGATGTGACCAACGTATATCACACCATGAAGGAAGAGGACGACGAGGCCGAGGAATAGTCGGACAAGTTGCGTTACAATACGAAAGAGGAGTGACTTTTCAGAGTCGCTCCTTTTTTATTATATCCGCCATTGGGGAAGATGCGATTCCGGTGTTGCCGGGAACTTGATTTTCTTGTCGGATGAAGAAAGAAATTTAGGTACAAAAAAAGTCTGATCTTTTGATCAGACTTTTTTATTTCGGGCTTGCCCGAATTATTTGCCGAGCAGCGGAGAGGGGGTGTTGTAAACTCTCGAAGCCAACTCTTTGTCGAACATATAGAGTCCGTATTTGTTGCCTTCAACGGCATCGCAAGCCGTCAGAATGTCGCGAATGGCTTCTTCCTCTTCGACCTGCTCGTTGATGAACCATACGAGCATGTTCGACGAAGCATAGTCTTTGTCCTCGGCTGCGATGGCGGCCAAGTTGTTGATCATGGCGGTGACTTTCTTCTCATGCTCCAGCGTGTTTACGAACATGGCATGAACCGACTCCCACGAGGTCTGAACTGCGTCAATGGGCTTCAGTTCGACTTTGGCATCGCACGAATAAAGATAGTTCATCAGAATGCGGGCGTGATCCTGCTCCTCCATAAACTGGATTCGGAACCAGTTGGCCATACCTTTGAAACCTTTGGCTTCGGCTTCGGCCGACATCGAAAGATAGAGATAAGCCGACCAAAATTCGGCATTGATCTGTGCGTTGATAGCGTCGTGTAACTTTTGACTTAACATGATCTTAGATTTATTTAATTTGGGATAAATGCTCTGTATTCGATAGATACAAAGATACACATTTTATAAACAGATGGTTCTTTGTGGTTGAAATATTTATCCTTTTTGATAAAAGATCAGATTTTGGCAAAAAATCCACACTTTGTCGAACCGAGGGGAGGGTTTTTGGGGCGATTGAAGCATTTGTCCTTGAATAACTTTGCGACATATCTGACAGGTGTCGAATTGGATTTCTGTGCCGTTGTTCAAGATCTTTTTGTCGTCGCGGTCATAAGAGTGTGTCGGCGATGTGATCTTCGTAAAGGAGAAGCGTATGTTCAGGAATCGGAGAGCCGCATCGGGCAATCGGAGAATAAATCCGGGAGGGTTTTGAATCGGATCTTTGCATGTTTGTTCCCAAGATGCTCCCGACAATTTTGTCCGATCCTTCCGGGCATGGAAAACAGATGAGCGGAACAATCCGACTTGTTCCGCTCATCATATTATTGACTTATCCTTAGGCTTTCGAACCGTTGTAGGCCCATTTCACATAGATTGCGCCCCAAGTGTAACCGCCTCCGAACGAGGTCAGAATCAGGTTGTCTCCCGGACGCAACTCCTTCTCGTAGTCGCACAGACACGAAGGAATGGTCGCGGCGGTGGTGTTACCGTTGCGCTCGATGTTGATCATGCACTTTTCCGGAGTCAGCCCCATACGCTGTGCGGTCGAGTCGATGATACGCAGGTTGGCCTGATGGGGAACCAGATAACGGATATCGTCTGCCGAGAGGTTGTGCTTCTTCATCATCTCACACGATACGTCAGCCATCTTCGAAACGGCAGCCTTGAATACGGCGCGGCCGTCCCAACTGATCGTGTGCCAGTTGTTGGCTACGGTTTCTTCGGATGCGGGGTAACGCGAACCGCCGGCCTTCATGTAGAGCTGACGCTCGCCCGATCCGTCTGAGTGGAGGATCGAGTCGATCACGCCGTAACCTTCGGTCGAAGGCTCCAACAGAACGGCTGCCGCACCGTCACCGAAGATCGGGCAGGTCGAGCGGTCGGTATAATCGACGATCGACGACATCTTGTCGGCACCGACAACGATGATTTTCTTGTGTGTACCGGCCTCGATGAACTTGGCACCCGTCGTGAGGGCAAACAGGAAACCGCTGCATGCAGCCGATATGTCGTATGCAAAAGCGTTTTTGCAGCCGGCCTGATCGGCGATGAGGTTACCCGTCGAGGGGAAGAACATGTCGGGGGTTATCGTGGCGCAAATAACCGCGTCGATGTCCATGGGATCGACACCCGTTTTGTCCAACAGGGAGATTACGGCGCGGGCACCCATATAGGATGAACCGACACCCTCGCCCTTGAGGATGTGACGCGTTTTGATACCTACATGCGAGATGATCCACTCGTCGTTGGTATCAACCATGCGGCTCAATTCTTCGTTTGTGAGAATATAGTCGGGCAGGTACTGACCCACGCCCGTGATAGCTGCTGTTATTCTGCTCATTGGTCTTCTTCTTTAAAATTAGTTTTTGAATGCTTCCTGCAATTTGGCGGTAAGGTTGGCCCGGATGCACTTTTCGGTCGAAAGAATCATGCTTTTTATGGCTTCGTCCGACGAGCAGCCGTGACCGATGATCACCGGTGCATTGACACCCAATACGGGAGTGCCGCCTACATGTTCGTAGTTCATGGCCTCCCAGAACTCGTTGGTCATGCCCATGGCCTTGTTGATCCGATAGAGACCTTCGGCCATTTTGAGCACGGAGTTACCCACGAAACCGTCACAGACGATCACGTCGGCAATTTTTCCGGAGAAGAGGTGCGTACCCTCGATGTTCCCGACAAAATTAATTCGAGTATCTCCTTTCATCAATTCGAACAAAGCCTTGGTCTGGGCATTGCCTTTGGTCTCTTCCTCGCCGATATTGAGGATTGCGATGCGGGGCTTCTCGATACCGAGTACGGCTTCGGCATACACCGAACCGATCAGACCGTATTGCGCCAGAACTTCGGGCTTGCAGTCCACGTTCAGACCCACATCCAACAAGAGCGCGGGGCGACCTGCGATGGTGGGGATGAGTGAGGAAATCGTCGGGCGGATTACACCCTCGATGGGTTTTACGGCATACATCGAACCGACCATCATGGCACCGGTCGAACCTGCACTTGCAAAACCGTCGATGAGACCTTTGGCAAGGTAGCCGAATCCGACCGTGATGCTCGAATTGCCCTTCGACTGAAATGCTTTGGCGGGATGGTCTCCCATCTCGATGACCTCCGTGGTGGCAACAATGTCGAATCGGTCGGCAGGGCAGTGTTCGCGGTCGAGGATTTCGCGTATTTTCGCTTCATCACCGAACAGAACGATGCGGCTGTTCCGATCAATTTTTTCCAGAGCCAGAATGGCACCTTTGACAGTTGCTTCGGGAGCGAAATCGCCGCCCATGGCATCTATACCTATCTTTAACATACTCGTGCTTTTAAGTTTTCTAACAGCCCGTCGGTTTGTAGGGAACCGTCGGATAATAAACAATCCAAGGGGTGACTTTGACTCTCCTTTTCAGGAAAGCAATTAAGCCCCCATCTTTGCGGAGAACGGGAGCACGTTCACAAAACAAAAGAAGAGAGCATCA
Source organism: Alistipes sp. (assembly GCA_020026415.1). Lineage (GTDB taxonomy): Bacteria > Bacteroidota > Bacteroidia > Bacteroidales > Rikenellaceae > Alistipes. The sequence goes on from JAHHQL010000019.1 coordinate 4,399, forward strand.
TGGCAGATGCGCTCTTCGTAGTGCTGGGCTTTATTCAGCTGCCTTTTTCTCGATAGCGAGCTTGCCGCGATAGAAGCCGCATTCGGGACATACACGGTGGTAGAGAACAGATGCACCGCAGTTCGAACAAGTAACGACCGTGGGAACGGTAGCCTTGTAGTTTGTTCTTCTCTTATCGCGTCGGGTGGACGAGACTTTGTGTTTGGGATGTGCCATTTTTTTACTTTATAGTTATAAGTTTAACGTATTTGTTTACTTTGTTGCCGAATTGTGAGCTTAGGGTCTCCCGCTTCGGGCTGATGTTTCGTTATTTTTCCTGTTGTTCGTCCTTCTCCATTTGGTTGCGCAGGGCTTCCAGATCTTTGAAGGGTGATTGTACGTCGTTTTCCTGTGCTTTCTCTTCGATGGCGGCAAACTCCTGCTCCGTGACGATGTTGAATCGCTTCAGCATGTCGGGGTTGCACTTGCCTTCCGGGTGCACACGGCTGTAAGGCAACGACAATACAACGCTTTCATAGAGGTATTGTGCCATATTGATTTCGTCCTCGGCGGGCAGTACCCACATCACTTCGCCGTCGTATTCGCCCACTTCGTTGGTGATGCGGACGATGAGTTTGCCGTCGAAGTGAATCGGCAGGTCGAAATCTTCCAGACACCGGTCGCAGGTGACGCGAACGGTTCCGTCAATGGTGATGTCGAGATTCATCTCGTACTCCATTTTCAGCAGGGACACTTGGGCGGTGAGATTCCCGTCTTTGATGTCCGTACTCTCAAAGGCTTGAAACAGAGAACCGTCCAGTACGAACTGAAATTCGTGCAGCCCTGATTTCAATTCTTTGTAGGCAATTGAATATCGTTGATTTACATCCATCTGAACATACTTAGGTCGCAAAGTTACTAAAAATTAGAATAATTGCAAAGATTTCCGTGAGTTTTAAACTTTTCCCGTCTGATGCAAAGGCATTTGAGGTTTTATTCCTGCGAAAATCGCAATTCGAGCGAGGCTCCCGACCAGCGGTTGATGCTTTTGGTCGTGGTCTTCAACTCTTGGCCTGCATACGAGGCGCGGATCTTTACGGGGAACGGATCGTCCTTGATCTCGTTGTCTTCGGGCAGGGTGTGCGGTATTATATATAGGTACATGAGCAGATTGTCGCACGCCTCGGTCTGAAGTTCGATTTTGCGGTTCCGGTGCTTGTCACCCTCGCGGACTTCGCCGCCCATATCCGCGATTTTCGATTCGGTCGAGGCGAATCCGATGCGGTGTCCCTCCCGGTCGAAACAGCCGCACGTCACGGCCACGTTGTATCGCCACCACTCCCGGTCGTGGCAGATGATCTCGATGGTAAATCCTTGCTTCTGTGTCATGGTTTATGCTTGTTTATGCTCGTCCGAGGGTTTGTGACGGATCGAGACGGTGAAATATTTTCCGGATACGTCGATCGTAACTTCCATTTCGTTGTGCAGGCAGATTTCGCGCACGATCGTAAGTCCGAGTCCCGTGGCCTCCTTGTGATCCTCGGTGCAGACGTAACGATCGAAGAGGTTGCCTTCGGGAATGGTATTCGAATAGGTGTTGCGGATCGAGAGAAAGCGAGATGTCGAGCACAGAACGATCCGACCCTTTGATTTGTTGTATTTGATGGCGTTAGAGAGTAGGTTGCCGATGAGCATTTCCGACAGGACGGGATGGATCTTCGCCTCGAACGGCGCACGATCCTCCCATTCGACGGCAATCTGCATCGTTTCCAAAAATTCTTCGTGTTCCGAGAGCATATTACCGACGACCTGTTCCAGATTGATCTCCTTCTGGCGGTAGAAATGGTCGCTGCTGATGCGTGAGATGAGCAGTACCGAGCGGTTCATGTGGCTCAGACGGTGCAGCGTGTTGCGGATTTCAAGCAGGTATTTCAACTGCTCCTCATTATTTTCGCACAATTGCGAGAGTTGTTCGACCTTCATGGCGATGACCGCCAGAGGGGTTTGCAATTCGTGGGACGAATACTCCATCAACTCCTTCAGTGCGCCGTAGTCGTGGTGCATGCGGGTCATCATGCCGTGCAGTCCCCGATCCAATTCCTGCAACTCCTCGACCTTGGTTTTTACTTCGGGTCGGGGTTCGGAACTGCGGATGTCGTAGTTGCGTATCTGGGCAAGAAGTTCGTAGAAGGGGTGGGTGACGCGCTCCATGTAACGCATGCCGACAAACGAGGTGATGATGAAGATGAAGAAAAAGCAAACGGACGAAAGGATGATCGACAGGCTCAGTCCCTGCTGTTCCATGGCAGGGAGGGCGAAACGCACGATGTAGTGTTCGTCACGCGCCTGCAACGGAAACTGAATGGCACGGAACAGGATCTGCGATTCGGCATAAGGATTGTAGATGATCGTGTCGTAGATGTGTTCCTTGAAATTCCGGATCGAATTGCGATCGGTCATTTTTGTCAGGATGCGGTGGCGGTTGGTCAGGTGGTCGAGTACCCGGACGGAATCGTTGTGAGCAACGGATTTCTCGATCCCGTGGCGATACTCCATCAGCACATCGTCGGTCGTGTGGCGCATCATGTTGCTGTATATGAAGTACTCGGTGATGAAGCCGAGCGTCAGCGCGATGACAATCAGCATGAGCGAGAAATTGCGGTATTTTTGACCGATGGTCATGGCTCAGGCTTTTTCCGAATCCCTGTCGTCGCAGAATTTGTACCCGACGGCATAGACCGTGCGGATGTAGTCCCGGGCGCCGGCTTCGAGGAGTTTGTTGCGCAGGTTGCGGATGTGGGCGTAGATGAAATCGAACGAATTGAACGATACGCTCATCATGTCGCCCCAGAGGTGTTCGATGATGGTTTCTTTCGAGAGGATGCGGTCGCGGTTGGAAATGAGATAGACCAACAGGTCATACTCTTTGCGCGTGAGTACGACTTCGCGGTCATGGACAAAGACTTGGTGTGCCGAGTGGCGGATGCTGATTTCGTTAAACCGAAATTCGGTCGAACCGTTGAAACAACGACGACGGATGACGGCGTGAATGCGAGCGTTGAGTTCGGCCAGCGAGAAGGGTTTGGCGAGGTAGTCGTCGGCACCGCATTCCAGACCGAGGATTTTCTCCTCGACCGTCCCGCGTGCCGACACGACGATGATGCCCACGGCCTTTTCGTGTTTGCGGGCAAAATGGATCAGGTCGAGACCGTTTCCGTCGGGCAACATGATGTCCACGATCATACAGTCGTATTCGTACAGATCCAGTTTTTCGTAACCTTCCTTATAGGTGGCGGCCTGTTCCACGGAGTAGTGTTGTGCGTGGAGCAGATTCGTCATTTCTTCACGGAGAAATCGCTCGTCTTCGATGACCAGAATATTCATAGCGCGGGTTAGTTCTTTTCACAAAGTTACCAAAAAAACGCGGGACAGCCCCCGCTCCGGTTATTTTTTTTCAAAAAGGTGTATTTTATTGTCGAATTTAGAATAAATTCAGATTTTTTTTGTTCTTTTGTAAAGCACTAATAAAAATTATCTGTTATGAAGTTTAATTTTAAATGGGCATTTATGCTCTTGGCATGTGCGTTTTTTATGGGCGCATGCAATGATGACGATGATTTGGAATACACGGGTAAACCGTCTGCTACTACCGAACAGGCTTTTCAACGCGATTTCCCCACAGCAGAACATGTGACGTGGAGCAAGAAGAAAGGCTATGATGTGGCTACATTTACGCTGCCCGCAACGCGTGTGACGGGTTCTTTCGAGCATACGGCATGGTATCCCGAAGGCACCGACAAGAATGCTTACACGAAGATGGAGATCTCGTGGGAGCGTTTGCAGACCGAGGCTCCTCTGGTAGCCGAGGCATGGTTGGCTTCGACGTACAAGAACGATGGCTATGAACTCGATGACGAAATTGACGTGAAGACCTATGCCGGTCAGGATCCTTTGTACAAATTGGAGGCCGAACGCGGTGAGGTTGAATATAATCTGATCTATACACAGAAAGGCGAGTTGGTTTCGGAAATTCTGGACGATGATGATGCGGACGAGGAGTCGGAAGACGATCCCTGCCCCGTACAGATTCTCGACTTTATCAACGTGCACTTCCCCGAAGCACGCATTGACGAGAGTTCGTTTGAACAGGAATTTGGTTTCAACCTCTTTGTTGTCGAGATCGAGGAGATGATCGAAGGCCGCGAGGTAGAGTCGGAGTTGCTTTTCAGCGACAAATTCGACTTCTTGCGCATGATTCGTGAGGTTGAGGAGGAAGATATTGCCAAACTTCCCGCCGCTCTGTTGGACAATATGCGTCAGGTCGCTCCGGAGACCGATTGGGACGAGGTGATCGTTGCCTACGACGTGAAGGGTGTAGAACTCGGTTACTATCTGGTTGTCGAGATCGAGGATGAGGCTTCCGACCTTGAGGAGGAACACCTCTACGAATTTGGTCTGGATGGTGCTTTGATCAAACAGATCGCATAACAAACCCAAGTTGAGGAGCTGTACTCAACTTTTTTCAGAAACAGCATTAGGGGGATGGGGTTCAAGCCGAGGGCTTGAACCCTTCTTTTTTGTGACTGAGGCGGAACGGAAAGAATAGGGCAGTCACAAGATGTGACGGAGAAATCCTCGTTTGTTTAGGGGAGTGTCGCGGACAAAGCATTAAGGGAAAGGCGTGCAGAGACTATGTTCTCTGTGCGTTTTTTTTATGGCGTGGGACGAGGCGTATGATTCTCTGTTTTTCACACATTCCGCCCTTCATATTCCTCCGCTTTTTCCTGATCCTTGAAACAAAAGCAGGGCAGCGTCCCGAAGGATGCCTGCCCTGCGTATAAAACATAAAAAAGAAGGATTCGAATTGAAATCCGAATCCTTCTTTTGAATATTGGGTTGATGACTATTTGTTGTTGAAAGCAGCCATCTTCTCGATCAGCATGATCACCTTGTTCGAGTAACCCCACTCGTTGTCGTACCACGAAACAACCTTCATGAACTTGTCGGTCAAAGCGATACCGGCAGTAGCGTCGAAGATCGAAGTGCGGGCGTCGTTCAGGAAGTCCGACGAAACGACAGCCTCATCGGTGTAGCCGAGGATACCCTTCAACTCGCCTTCCGAAGCCTCTTTCATGGCGTTGCAAACCTCCTCGTAGGTAGCCGACTTGGCCAAGTTTACGGTCAGATCAACAACCGAAACGTCGAGGGTGGGAACGCGGAACGACATACCGGTCAGTTTGCCGTTCAACGAAGGAATAACCTTACCTACGGCTTTGGCGGCACCGGTCGAAGAGGGGATGATGTTACCGCAAGCGGCACGACCACCTCTCCAGTCCTTCATCGAGGGACCATCAACGGTCTTCTGAGTAGCGGTAGCCGAGTGAACGGTGGTCATCAAACCATCGACGATACCGAATTTATCATTCAAAACTTTAGCTACGGGAGCCAGACAGTTCGTGGTGCACGATGCGTTCGAAACGATGGCCTGACCGGCATAGGTGTCCGAGTTTACACCGCAAACGAACATGGGGGTGTCGTCTTTCGAAGGAGCCGACATGACAACATATTTGGCACCAGCAGCCAAGTGAGCCTGCGACTTCTCCTTCGTGAGGAACAAACCGGTTGACTCAACAACATACTCTGCACCAACTTCATTCCACTTCAAGTTGGCGGGATCTTTCTCGGCGGTTACGCGGATCACGTGACCATCAACGATCAACTGGCTCTTCTCTACATTGCAATCAACGGTGCCTTCGAATTTGCCGTGCATCGTATCATACTTCAACATGTAGGCCATATAATCTACGGGAACGAGGTCGTTAATACCTACAACCTCAATGTTGTCGTGTTTGCAAGCTGCGCGGAATACCAGGCGGCCGATACGACCGAAACCGTTGATACCAATCTTAATCTTTGCCATAATTTTGATTAATTAGTTAGTTAAAAAACTTATCTGTTGAATTTTCTTTTCAATGTTCGCTACAAAAGTAGTGACTTTCTATTTTTTAAGCAAATAAAAAAGTAAAAAATTTTATTAAATTTCTCTATTTTTTTTGCTCATTTGTCTTCCGGGGGCGGAAATGATCCGGGAATAACACCCCGGAAATGATCGAAAAACGGTCTGTAATGCTTTGTGGGGCGGGTTCGTATATTATTAAAAATTTCCGTGCGTTGCCTGTCGTATAAATAGTGACGGAAACGGGTTCAAGAAATTATTTTGTGGCGGAGGCTTTGGCACGTTTGGCCATGGCGGAGGCGAAGACAAAATCGTTCAATTCGCGGTTGTCTGCTTCGAGAATATCCTGATTCGATCCTTCCCACCATTTGTGTCCCCGGTGGATATATACGATCTTTTCGCCGATCTCCATCACGGAGTTCATGTCGTGGGTGTTGATGATTGTCGTGATGTTATATTCCTCGGTGATTTCGTGGATCAGGTTGTCGATCACGATCGAGGTCTGCGGATCAAGACCCGAGTTCGGCTCATCGCAGAACAGGTAACGCGGGTTGAGTACGATGGCGCGGGCAATGGCCACACGCTTGATCATACCGCCCGACAATTCGGCGGGGTAGAGTTTGTTGGCATTGTCCAGACGCACGCGCTTCAGGCAGAAATTCACACGCTCCAGTTTTTCCTCCTCGGATTGGGAGGTGAACAGGTCGAGCGGCAGTTTGATGTTCTCCTCGACGGTTGAAGAGTCCAGCAGGGCACCTCCTTGAAAGATCATGCCGATGTCCTTGCGGATGGCTTTGCGTTCCATGAAACTCAACTGCGTGAAATTCGTGTCGTCGTACCACACACTGCCCGAATCGGGCGTATGCAACCCGACCAGCGTCTTGAGCAGGACGGTTTTGCCCGATCCGCTTCGTCCGATGATCAGATTGGTCTTCCCGGTTTCGAATTGTACCGAGATGTCGTTCAGCACGGTACGCCCGTCGAACGATTTGATGATGTTTTCCACACGAATCATATCAGCAGGATCTGGGTCAGAATAAGGTTAAAGATCATGATCACCACCGAACTGACCACGACGGCACGTGTCGATGCCGTTCCGACCTCCAGCGAATTGCCCTTGGCATAGTAGCCGTAGAAGGCCGAGATGGAGGTGATCAGATAGGCGAATACCGAAGTTTTGATCAGCGAGTAGGTGATCGAATAGGGTTTGAAGTCGATCAGAAGACCGTCGATGTAATCGGCGGGAATCATGATGCCCGTCAGAGAGGCGATCATCCAGCCTCCGAAGATGCCGATGCAGATCGACAGGATGGTCAGAAACGGGAAGAAAAAGACCGCGGCGATGATTTTCGGCAGGATCAGATACGACGCCGAATTGACACCCATGATTTCGAGGGCGTCGATCTGCTCGGTGATGCGCATCGTGCCGATTTCGGAGGCGATGCTTGATCCGACCTTACCCGAAAGGATCAGCGCGACGACCGTCGAAGAAAATTCGAGGATCATCGTCTCGCGGGTGGCGTAGCCGATGAGGCTGCGCGGGATGAACGGCGAACTGAGGTTGATCGACATCTGGAGGGTGATGACCGCACCGATGAAGATCGAGATGATGGCCGTAAGTCCGATGGAGTTCAAGCCCAGCGACTCCATTTCGCAGAGGATGCGTCTGCGGTAAATGCTCATCTTCTCCGGACGGGAAAACACCTTGCCCATCAGGATGAAGTAGCGTCCGATCTGTTCAAAAATTCGCAGCATCTCTATACGGTTTTGGATCAGTCTTTGGTTTCCTCGAAGTCGATGTAGTCGCCGACGTTTTCCGACACTTTCTTTTGGGGGGTGTCGGCCGTTTTGTAGATCTTCATTTCGGGTTCTTTCGAATGCGTTTCTTCAGTGCGGGTATAACTCTCCCACGTATGCGATTCGGAATATCCCTGCTGACGGTTGAACCGGTCTTTCATCTGCTTCTGCATCTTGCGCACCTTATATCCGAGGAAGAGCATCAGGATCACAAACAGCAAAAGGATCGCTCCCAACACCGCGAAAAACATGGAGAAAACACCCATCGGCGTGAAGACGATGCAAGCCAGAATAAAGAACAGTACAAAGAGCGGATTCCGCTGTACGAACCCGCCCACGGCGTCTATCATTGCTTTGAAAAAATTCATATCCGAATTAAAATAATACACGACAAAGGTATGAAAAAATATGCAGATTTCAATTTATTGTCGTAAATTTGACGGCGAAAAACCAAATCTTCAGCCTCATGCTCAATACGCTTACCGCCATCTCACCTGTGGATGGCCGCTACCGTAACAAAACGGAGAAATTAGCCGATTATTTTTCGGAACAGGCACTTATTCGTTATCGTATCCGTGTGGAAGTCGAGTATTTCATCGCCCTTTGCGAACTGCCTCTGCCGCAGTTGAAGGGGATCGACCACACGAAGTTCGACGATCTGCGTTCGCTCTATGTGGATTTCCACACGGAGGATGCCGAGCGCGTCAAGGAGATCGAAAAGGTGACCAACCACGATGTGAAGGCCGTCGAGTACATCATCAAGGAGAAGATGGATCAGTTGAACCTATCTGAATATAAGGAGTTTGTGCATTTCGGTCTGACATCGCAGGATATCAACAATACGGCAATTCCGCTTTCGATAAAGGAAGCCTTGGAGGAGGTCTATATGCCGATGGTCGAGGATGTCCGCGACCAACTGGAGGCTTTCGCCAAGGAGTGGCACGATGTGCCGATGCTTGCCCGTACCCACGGACAGCCCGCATCGCCCACGATGCTCGGCAAGGAGTTCCGCGTGTTTGTCGAGCGTCTGGACAAACAACTCTCCATGTTGCAGGATGCCCCCATCCCCGCCAAGTTCGGCGGTGCGACGGGTAACTTCAACGCCCACCATGTGGCTTATCCCGATTACGACTGGGCGGCATTTGCCAACCACTTCGTGGACGAAACGCTCGGTCTGAACCGTTCGCAATATACCACGCAGATCGAGCATTACGACCTTCTGGCCGCCCTGTTCGACAACCTGCGCCGTATCGACACCATTCTGACGGACTATGCCCGCGACACGTGGACGTATATCTCGATGGAGTATTTCAAACAGCGTATCAAAGCCGGGGAGGTCGGTTCGAGTGCCATGCCCCACAAGGTGAACCCGATCGACTTCGAGAATGCCGAGGGTAACTTCGGTATTGCAGGTGCAATCTACGCCCACTTGGCACAGAAACTTCCCGTGTCGCGTTTGCAACGCGACCTGACCGACTCGACCGTCCTGCGTAACGTAGGCGTGCCGATGGCACACTCGCTGATCGGTTTCCAGTCGCTGTTGAAGGGTATGGGCAAACTGATCCTCAATCACGAGGCTCTGGAACGCGATCTGGAGAACAACTGGGCAGTCGTTGCCGAGGGTATCCAGACGATCCTGCGCCGCGAGGGTTATCCCAAACCCTACGAGGCACTCAAGGCTCTGACGCGCACCAACCAGCACATCACGCGCGAGTCGATCGCCGAGTTTATCGAGACGCTGAACGTCAGCGAATCCGTCAAGAAAGAACTGCGTGCCCTCTCGCCCGCAACCTATACCGGAATCTTCCGCTAACGGGCGGGGTTTTTCGGAAAACTTTTCCCCTCAAGACGGGTCTTCCCCAGCGGAAGATCCGTCTTTTTTGTGTCAGGAAGATTCCTTGTCGGCGGAATGTTTAAAAAACTCGCAAAAAAATAATATCTTTGTATATTATACGTTTGGTACATGAAATCCCGAAAATTAATATCACTTTTAATATACAATGAGCGAAGTAATCAATATTAAGGAACTCAACGAACGCATCGAACGCGAATCCGTGTTTGTCGATACGCTTCGACAGGAAATGGGCAAGGTGATCATCGGTCAGAATCATCTGGTCGATACGCTTCTGATCGGACTTTTGTCGAACGGACACATCCTTCTGGAGGGTGTTCCGGGACTTGCCAAGACGCTTGCCATCACGACCCTTGCCAAGGCCGTGGATGCCGATTTTGCGCGTATTCAGTTCACCCCCGACCTGCTGCCTGCCGACTTGATCGGTACGCTGATCTATTCGCAGAAGTCGGAAGACTTCATCGTCAAGAAAGGCCCCGTGTTTGCCAACTTCGTTTTGGCCGATGAGATCAACCGTTCTCCGGCGAAGGTGCAGTCGGCACTTCTGGAGGCGATGCAGGAGCGTCAGGTGACGATCGGCGATCAGACCTATCCGCTGCCCCAGCCCTTTCTGGTGCTGGCCACGCAAAACCCCTTGGAGCAGGAGGGTACCTATCCGCTGCCCGAGGCGCAGGTCGATCGTTTCATGTTGAAGGCCAAAATCTCATACCCCTCGAAACAGGAGGAGCGCGACATCGTGCGCATGAACATCGCAGGATGCGGCATGCCCGAAGTGAATAAGGTCATTTCGCCGGAGGACATCGTCAAGGCACGCCGTGTGGTCGAGGATGTCTATATGGACGAAAAGATCGAGAAATACATCGTCGATATTATTTTCGCCACCCGCGAACCCAAGGAATACAACCTCGACAAATTGCAGAACCTGATTTCGTATGGCGGTTCGCCGCGTGCGTCGATTTCGCTGGCGAAGGCCGCACGTGCCTATGCCTTCATCCGTCGCCGCGGATACGTCATCCCCGAAGATGTGCGTGCCGTGTGCCACGATGTACTGCGTCACCGTATCGGTCTTACTTATGAGGCCGAGGCCGAGAATATCTCTTCGGAAGAGATCATCACCGATATCCTGAACAATGTAATCGTGCCTTAATCCATGGTCGAAACCGAGAACGATATTTTACGCAAGGTCCGCAAGATCGAGATCAAAACCCGCGGTCTGTCGAACGAGATCTTCGCCGGAAAGTACCATACGGCTTTCCGCGGTCGTGGTATGTCGTTTTCCGAGGTTCGCGAATACCGTGCGGGTGACGATGTGCGTGACATTGATTGGAATGTGACGGCACGTTCGTCGAAACCCCACATCAAGATTTACGAGGAGGAACGCGAACTGACGATGATGCTTCTGGTCGATGTGTCGGGATCGCGTCTGTTCGGTACGACCGACCGCATGAAGAAGAACGTGCTGACCGAAGTTGCGGCGGTGCTGGCTTTTTCGGCTGCACAGAACAACGACAAGGTGGGTTGCGTGTTCTTTTCGGATCATGTCGAGAAATTCATTCCCCCGAAGAAGGGGCGCAGCCATGTGCTGATGATCATCCGCGAATTGATCGAATTTCAACCCGAATCGAAACATACGCGCCTGTCGGAGGCGGTGCGCTTTCTGACGAATGTCTCCAAGAAGCACTGCACGGCATTTCTCCTGTCGGACTTCATGAACCCCGTGGCCGATTGCGAGGCTCTGGAAGATGCGCTGAAAATAGCAGGGCGCAAACACGATTTGGTGGGCATCCGCGTCTTTGATCCCCGCGAGAGGGAACTTCCCGATGTGGGTATCGTCGAACTGAAGGATGCCGAGACCGACCGCAAGATGTGGGTCGATACCTCGTCGCGTGCCGTGCGCGAACACTACGCGCGGATGTGGCAACAACTCTCCGACCGGATCGACGAACTCTTGAAATACAACCGCATCGACACGGCTCAAGTCTCGACCGATGCGGATTATGTGACGGAACTGATCAAATTATTCAAACAACGATGACCCGATTTTTAATCATACTTTTGTTGTCCTTTGCAACGGCGACCTCTTATGCCACGCCCCAACCGCATGTGAAGGCGCGTGTCGTGCCCGACAGCATCGGCATCGGCGATCGGTTCGAACTTATGATCGAGGTCGAACGCGATCGGATGCAGGTCGTTGCTTTTCCCGATTTCGAGGGGAACGAACAACTCGAACTTACGGCCGACCTCCCCGTCGATACGTTGGAGCAGGAGGGACGCCGTGTCAAATTGCGCAAACGCTACCAGCTGATCGCCTTTCAGGAAGGACGCTACAATTTGGGACGTGCCCGCGTGTTGTATATCGACAAAAACATTGTCGATACGCTCCTGTCCGAGGGCGATTCGCTGCGCCTTCAGGTGGGTACCTTCCAAATCGACTCCACCTCGCAGTCGATCTACGACCTCAAACAGCAGAAAGACCTGCCGTTCCGCTTTGCCGAGATCCGCGCTTATGTGGGGTGGGGGGCTTTCGCTTTGATTCTGTTGGGTCTGGCGGTTTGGGCATTTGTCCGCTACCTTGCCCGTCGTGGTCGCACGTTGGGCGGTCTTTTCAAGCCTGCTCCGCCGCAGCCGCCCCATGTGGTTGCCATCCGCGATCTGGAGAAACTCCACAACCAGAAACTGTGGCAGAACAACAAACACAAACTCTACTATTCGTCGCTGACCGACATCCTGCGTACCTACATCGTGGGTCGTTGGGGCATCTCCGCCATGGAGATGACTTCGGACGAGATCCTCGCGGCGATGCGCTCGGTGGAACTTTCGGACAAGGCGGCGATGGATCTTAATGCGGTGCTCAAGGATGCCGATCTGGTGAAATTTGCCAAATTTGCGCCCGATGCCGAATCCAACGAGGCCGATTATTTGAAGGTGTATTACTTTGTCGAGCAGACCAAGGAGCAGGAGGTTCAGCCTCCGGTCGATCCCGACGAAGTGTTGCAAAATAAGGATTAAGATGCGTAAATCAATTTATATATTGTTGCTTTTGGTGTGTGTGCCGATGGTTGTCCTCGCGCAACAGATGCCCGAACGCAGTAAGGTGCGTAAGGGAAACCGTCTGTATCAGAAGGGCGAGTACGACGAGAGCATTGCCCGCTACAAACAGGCACTGGAACTTGCACCGGGCATGTTCGAGCCGACCTATAATCTGGGTAACGCCCTCTATAAGGCCGAACGCTACGACCATGCCGAGAAGACGATGAAACTTGCGGCGGCCGATTCGACCCGTACCGCCGTGGAGCGTGCCGAGGCTTTCTACAATCTGGGTAATGCGCAGTTCAAACAGCAGAAACTTCAGGAGGCACTCGACAGTTATAAGCAGTCACTGCGTCTGAATCCCGACGACCGCGAGACGAAGTATAACTACGCTTACACGAAACGCCTCCTCAATCAGCAACAGAACCAACAGAATCAGCAAAACCAGCAGAATAAGGATCAAAACAAGGATCAAAATCAGCAGGATCAGAACCAGCAGGGTAAGGATAATCCCCAAAACGGCGAGGGCGATCCCCAAAAACAACAAGGACAACCCGACAAACAGCAGGGTCAGCCCGACCAGCAGCAGGGACAACCCGAGAATGGTAAGCAGAATCCCGATAATCAGGGTGAGGGTGCTTCCTCGCCGTCGAAACTCTCCGAGAAGGAGCAGGAGCAGATGCTCGATGCCATTCAGGCTTGCGAGGATCGCACGCAGGAGAAACTCAAGGAGAAGAAGAAGGGTAAGGGCGTGATCCGTCTGAAGAAAAACTGGTAAACCTTTTAAACGAAACAATGATGCATTTTGCAACCCCATATTTATTGTGGTTCTTACTTTTGATTCCGCTTTTGACGGCGTACTACATCTGGCGTGCGCGACAGGGCGGGAGTTCGATTCAGATCTCTTCGGTGGCGGCCGTAAGCCGTGCGCCGAAGACGCTGCGTTATTGGTTGCGCCATGTGCCGGCGGTGTTGAGGCTCGGTGCACTGAGCCTTCTGATCGTGGCTTTGGCACGTCCGCAGGGCGTGGAGCAGAATACCGAGACCAACGCCGAGGGTATCGACATCATGATGGCACTCGACGTGTCGGGTTCGATGCTCGCACGCGACTTCAAACCCGACCGGCTGACGGCCGCCAAGGAGGTTGCCGCCTCGTTCATCAACGACCGTGTGGGGGATCGTATCGGACTCGTTGCATTCGCGGGCGAGAGTTATACGCAGTGCCCGCTGACGACCGATAAAAGCACCCTGCAAACCCTGCTTGCCCGCATGCGCAACGGCATCACCGACGGTACGGGTATCGGTAACGGTATTGCCACGGCAATCAACCGCCTGCGCGAAAGCGACTCGAAATCCAAAGTGATCATCCTTTTGACCGATGGTGTGAACAACTGCGGCGAGATTGCCCCGCTGACGGCCGCCGAGATCGCCAAGGCGCAGAAGATCCGCGTCTATACGATCGGCGTGGGTTCGCGCGGCATGGCACCTTATCCCGCCATGGATATGTTCGGCAACATGACCTTTGTAAATCAGAAGGTCGAGATCGACGAAAAGACCTTGCAGCAGATCGCCGACATGACGGGCGGTCATTATTTCCGTGCCACCGACAAGCAGAAACTCAAGGCCATCTACGACGAGATCAACCGCATGGAGAAAACCAAGGTGGAGATCTTCGAACGTGTGTCGTACCACGAATTGTTCCTTGTGTGGTTGCTGGCCGCCTGCGGATTGCTTGCGCTGGAATTTGTGGTCAATCGTCTGGTGTTAAAACGTATCCCGTAAAACTTCAAGAAAGATGTTTCGATTTGCTCATCCTCAATATTTGTGGTTGCTGGCACTTGTGCCGTGCTTCCTCCTTCTTTTTATGTTTGTGCGCCATCAGCGTCGCCGCCGTCTGGCACGCTTCGGTAATCCTGAGGTGATCCGCGAGTTGATGCCCGAAAATTCGACCGCCCGCGTGTGGTTCAAGTTCATGCTCTTCGCCGTGGCTTATGTCCTGCTGGCTTTTGCCGCGGCACGTCCGCAGTTGGGATCGAAACTCCGCGAACAGAAATCGCGCGGTGTGGAGATGATGCTGGTGGTCGATGTGTCGAACTCGATGCTGGCGGAGGACTTCGAGCCGAACCGCCTGGATCGCACGAAATACGCCATCAACAAGTTGTTCGACGGTCTGAAGCAGGATCGTGTCGGACTGGTTGTTTTTGCGGGTGAAGCCAAGGTGCAACTCCCCATCACGACCGATTACCGCATGGCAAAGGCGTTTGCCCGCAAGATCTCGACCGATCTGGTCGATGTTCAGGGAACGGCTGTGGGGCAGGCTCTGGAACAGACCCTCTATTCGTTCTCGGAGCGTCAGGACAACGAGCGCAACCGCGTCATCATCCTGATCACCGACGGCGAGAACCACGAGGATAACGCCCTCGCCGTGGCCGACCGTGCCAAGGAGATGGGCATCCGCATCTTCACGATCGGTATCGGTACGCCTGAGGGTGCTCCGATCGAGATCGGCGGCGAGTTCATCAAGGACGAGAACGGCGATATGGTCGTCTCGAAACTCAACGAGGAGATGTTGCGCCAGATTGCCGAACGTACCGATGCCGCCTATGTGCGTGCCACCAAACAGGATTTGGGTCTGGACGAGATCGTACGTACGATCAACGAGATGGAGAAAAGCGAATTTTCGACCGTGCGTTTCGAGGAGTACAACGAATTGTTCCAGTATCTGATCGGTGCGGCATTGCTCCTGCTGATCTTTGAGATGCTGTTGCTCGATCGCCGTAACCCGTTGTTCAAGAACCTCAATATCTTCCATGAAGAACGCCGCGAGTAGGCGGATGGGGGAAGACTTAAAAACATAAAAACTCCGTTGCCCGTTTGGCAATGGAGTTTTTTTTGTATCTTTGCATCGCAGACCCGCCTTGTCGCTGCCTGTCTTCGGACGGGGAGAGGAAAGTCCGGGCAACATAGAGCGCCACGTAAGCTAATAACTTGATATCCGTGAGGGTATGGCAAGCGTAACAGAAAAGAACCGCCTCGAAGGCAAGTGCGCACTTCCTTTGGGGTAAGGGTGAAAAGGCGGGGTAAGAGCCCACCGCGAGAGCAGCAATGTTTCTTGGTCAGTACGTCCCGTGGGTTGCAAGACCGTGTATACCGGCAATTAAGGGTTGCTCGCCCGATGCCGGGGGGTAGGTTGCTGGAGACGGCAGGTGACTGCCGTAGTAGATAAATGACGAGGGCTCCGAATCCGTTCGGGGAACAGAACCCGGCTTACAGGGACTGCAACTTTAAAGACCGATTTTTGGATCGGTCTTTTTTTTATGCCCACCCCCGAAAAGAAAACGACCTCCTCCCGATCGGGAAGAGGTCGTTTTGTAATGCTGATTTCTTGTTTAGAACTTGTAGGTTGCACCGAGCGAAATCAGAATGGGGTTCGAGTGGTATTTTGCGGTCTGAATCATCCACTTCAGGCTTGCATTGATGTCCCAGTTGTTGGCAACCGAGTAACTTGCACCACCACCGAGGTTGAAACTGCACGACCAGTCGTCATACATCTCATTAACACCGATACCGGCCATCGGGTAAACTTCCCAGTTTCGAGCCACGTGGAATACGTAGTGAACATCACCGCTGATATCTACCGAGCAGTTGTCCTCAAACAGGAAGTTGATACCCGGTTCGATACGCCAGTTGTCCGTAAAACTGTAACGTGCGGCAACGCCGAGTCCGAAGATGGTGTCGTCGTTGGTGTTGGTATAGAATCCGATTCTGGGTGCGATTCCCCAGCGTCCTGCCTCCTGAGCCGAAACAGTCGTGATTGCGAAGATCGAGGCAATCACCAAAAGAATGATCTTTTTCATAAATGTTTTGTTTTTTATTAATAACCAAAACAAATATAATGCGGTTCTGCTGTTTTTCAAAATATTTTCAACGAAACTGTCTTTTTTTACCATGAAAACTCGATTTATTGAGCAACGGAACGCATATTTTCGTTCGGAAAGTAGAAAAACGAAGTAATTTATTGGATAAAAAAGACAATCGGGACATTCATAAGAAATGTCCCGATCATCGAATATGAAAATGGCTTGTGTTCAGAATTTATTTCTGGGTCAGGGCGGCGTGTGCGGCGGCCAGACGGGCGATGGGCACACGGAACGGAGAACAACTTACGTAGTTCAGGCCTGCGTCATGGCAGAACTCTACCGACGAAGGTTCACCACCGTGCTCGCCACAGATACCGCACTTCAGTTTCGGACGCGTGCTGCGACCTTTGAATACGGCTTCACGGATCAGCTGACCCACACCGTTCTGATCGAGGATCTGGAACGGATCATGTTTCAAGATGCCCTTCTCAAGGTAGATGGGAAGGAACTTGCTGATATCGTCGCGCGAGAAACCGAGGGTCATCTGTGTCAGGTCGTTCGTTCCGAACGAGAAGAACTCGGCAACCTCGGCGATTTGGTTCGCCGTAACGGCTGCACGCGGAACCTCGATCATGGTACCTACCATATAGTCGATCTTGTCGTTGCGCTCGATGAATACTTGGTTGGCCGTACGGTCGATGATTTCCTTCTGGTAACGCAACTCCTTGTGGTTTCCGACCAGAGGAACCATGATCTCCACATGAACGGGTTTGCCGGAGGCTTTCACGTTCATGGCTGCCTCGATGATGGCACGGGTCTGCATTTCGGTGATTTCGGGATAGGTGTTACCCAGACGGCAACCACGGTGACCCAGCATCGGGTTGAACTCGGACAGAGCCTCGATCTTGGCAACAATCTGCTTCAAGGGTACGTTCATCTCCTTGGCCATCTCCATCTGACCCTTCTCATCGTGGGGAGCGAACTCGTGCAAGGGGGGGTCGAGCAGACGTACGACTACGGGGTAACCGTTCATGACCTTGAACAGACCCTCGAAGTCACCGCGCTGGATCGGAAGGAGTTTCGACAGAGCGACACGACGGCCGTCCTCATCGTCCGAAAGGATCATTTCGCGGATGACCTTGATGCGGTCGCCCTCGAAGAACATGTGTTCCGTACGGCACAGACCGATACCCTCGGCACCGAACTCGAATGCCTGGTTGGCATCTTTCGGGGTGTCGGCATTGGCGCGAACTTTCAGTACCGAGTACTTGCCGGCCAGTTCCATCAGGTGACCGAAGTCACCGCTCAGATCGGCAGCCTTCGTGGCAACCTGCCCCAGATAAACTTCACCCGTCGAACCGTTCAACGAAATCCAGTCGCCCTCCTTGACGGTAATATCGCCGACGGTGATTGTGCGTGCTTTGTAGTCGATGTCCAGTTCGCCTGCACCCGATACGCAGCATTTACCCATACCACGTGCAACAACGGCTGCGTGTGAGGTCATACCGCCGCGTGCGGTCAGGATACCTGCGGCATCCAACATGCCCTTCAAGTCTTCGGGCGAGGTCTCGATACGAACCAAGATGGCGCGCTGACCCGTTTCGGTGAAGACCTTCTCGGCCTCTTCGGCGAAGAATACGACGGGACCCGTGGCAGCACCCGGCGATGCGGGCAGACCCTTGGTGATGACCTGTGCATTCTTGATGGCTTCCTTGTCGAATACGGGGTGGAGCAACTCGTCGAGTTTTGCGGGTTCGCAACGCAGTACGGCGGTCTTCTCGTCGATCAGACCTTCGCGCAGCATATCCATGGCGATTTTGACCATGGCGGCACCCGTGCGCTTGCCGTTGCGGCATTGCAACATCCACAACTTACCGTCCTGAATGGTGAACTCGATATCCTGCATATCGGTGAAGTACTGCTCCAAGTGGTGCTGAATCTCGTTCAATTCGGCATATACGTTGGGCATAACCTCCTCCAAGGAAGGATATTTGTTTTTACGATCCTCTTCCGAGATGTTCTGCGCCTTTGCCCAACGCTTCGAACCCTCGATGGTGATCTGCTGAGGTGTGCGGATACCTGCAACGACGTCCTCTCCCTGAGCATTGATCAGATACTCGCCGTTGAAGATGTTTTCGCCGGTTGCGGCGTCACGCGAGAAGGCTACACCCGTTGCCGAGTTGTTGCCCATGTTACCGAATACCATGGCCATAACCGAAACTGCCGTACCCCACTCCGAAGGAATGTTGTTGAGTTTGCGGTAGAGGATGGCGCGTTCGTTCATCCACGATCCGAATACGGCGCAGATGGCTCCCCACAACTGATCCCACGGATTGGTCGGGAAGTCCTCGCCGGTCTGTTTTTTGATGGCTTCCTTGAACTTAACCACCAACTCCTTCAGATCTTCGGTCGTCAGGTCGGTATCGTTTACGACGTTGCGTTTTGCTTTCTGTGCCTCGATGATGACCTCGAACGGATCGTGATCCTCTTTCGATACGGGCTTCATGCCGAGTACCACGTCACCGTACATCTGTACGAAACGGCGGTACGAGTCCCAAGCGAAACGGGGATTGCCCGTACGTTTGGCAACGGCCTCGACGGCATGGTCGTTCATGCCAAGGTTGAGGATGGTGTCCATCATGCCGGGCATCGAAGCGCGGGCACCCGAACGTACCGATACGAGCAGCGGCTTCTTGGCATCGCCGAAATTCATGCCCGTGAGGGCTTCGATCTTCTGCATGGCTTTCTCGACTTCGGGACGCAACATCTTGATGATGGTCTCTTTGCCGTGTGCATAATACTCCGCGCACACCTCGGTGGTGATGGTGAAGCCCGGAGGTACGGGAATACCGATCAGGTTCATCTCGGCAAGGTTTGCACCTTTACCGCCGAGCAGTTCGCGCATTTTGCCGTTACCTTCGGCTTCTTTATTACCGAACGTATAGACTCTTTTTACGTCTGCCATAATTGTAACTTTATTTAAAAAATTAATAGTTGTATATCTTGGTCAGTGTCGCCTTTCGGGCGAAAACGGGAAAAGAGGCGATGATTCCTTGTCGCAAATGCCGACACGAGTTTAAAAAAACGCCTGTCGGTCACTTTCGACCCTCGATAGACACCTTACTTTTCCGCGAACGGGGAATTATCGTCATCGGTGCGGGACTTCGGGAAGCCGTGCCGCAAAACGGACTTCCCGCCGAAGTGGGGGAATCCGTTGTAAGAGTTTCGATTATCCGCTCTTTTGACGGGCGCAAAAATAAAATTATTTTACGAAAATTCCAAAATAATTTACTAAAAGGAGATGAAAACGGGAAGGGCTTGGGAGTAGCCTCCGAGGTAGGTGTTCCCCAACAAAGTCGGAAGAGGCCTATTCCGTTTGGGATCAAACAGATAACGTCTTGCATAAATGCCCGGTCGTACGGCTTCGATCCTGCGATCGACCCAGATCCGATCTCGAAGTCGCCAGCCGCCTTTCCGCCACAGGTTCCCGCGTCCTTTCTGTTCGTCTGGAAGGAGTACGTCCTGAAGTCCCAAACAGGAAGGATCTGTGGCGGGAAGTTCGCCCATGACGATCAAAAGATGTTCGGGAAATTCCTCTTGTAAGGCAGAGATTAGGCCGATGGTCTGACGGCGGTCGTTGCACAACAAAAGACAGACCTCGATGCCGTGATCGGGGTGTGCATCGGGGTAGAGTGTTCCGATGACAACGAGCGTCCGCCGATGGGTGCGGACGTTGTGCGGGGAGAATTTGTCGGCATGGTACAGGAGGGCGAAGTCGCGTCCGTCGAAGGTATTGAGCGTGCGGTGGAGATAGGTGTATTCCGAAAAGCACTTTTGGGAAAGATCGCGTACCACAGTTTCGTTTTCCACGCCCCACAACGCCACGATGTCGAGTGCCATCGAGTCGGCAACGGCTGCCGTATTTCTAATTTTACGGTCGTAACGTGCCGTATTCCAGCGGTAGCGACCTTCGGGCGTATAGTCCGTGTCGTTGTAAAACTCGGCGGGAATCGTATCGTAAAGACGGTCGGTGTCGTAGTAGCCGATCGTAACGGGCGGACGGCGTGTGGCGGCCGCAAGGGGAGAAAAAACCGACCCTGCAACCCAGAGGAGCAGAGTCGGTAAAAGAATGTGTATGGTTTTCTGAAAATCCATTTCGGCGGTGATTATTCGGCGATCGTACCCGATCCGATCAATTCGTCGTGGTCGTACCATGCGGCAAACTGACCTGCCGTGATGCCGCGCTGCGGCTCGTCGAAGAGGATGTAGGCACCCTTTTCGCGGATGTAGAGCGTTGCACCCTGCAACGGCTGGCGGTAGCGGATGCGTACCTCGAAGCGACGGCTTTCGCCTGCCTCCATCTTGCGCGTGGGGTTCACCCAGTGGATCTCTTCGCGGGGAATGAACAACGCGGGACGCCACAGGCCGGGATGTGCGTCACCCTCACCCACATAGATCACGTTTTCGTGAACATCGGTTGCCAAGATGAACAGCGACTCCTTGCGACCGCCGATACCGAGTCCCTTACGCTGACCGATCGTGTAGAAATGCGCTCCGTTGTGCGTGCCGATCTTCTTGCCGTCGCGTACCGTGAAGTGCCACGGTTCGGCAAGACCTGCCAACTGTTCGTCGGTCGGCGTTGCACCCTCTGCGACCTTGAAGGCATCGCGGCGGGCAAATTTCGGCCATGAAGGGAGAATTTCGTGGATGTTGCCCTGCTTGGCGGCGAGTTTCTGTTGCAGGAATACCGGCAGATCGACCTTGCCCACAAAGCAAATTCCCTGAGAATCTTTACGTTTGGCGGTGGCCAGTCCCTGTTCGGTGGCGATGCGGCGCACCTCCGGTTTCAGAAGATCCCCCACGGGGAAAAGAGCCTTGCCCAACTGCTCTTGAGAGAGTTGGCACAGGAAATAACTCTGATCCTTGTTGGGATCCGAGCCTGCCAAGAGTTTATAAACGGGGTGTCCGTCCTTGTCGGTCGTAACCTCGCGGCGGCAGTAGTGACCCGTGGCGACATAGTCCGCTCCGAGTTTCATCGCCTCGCGCATGAATACGTCGAACTTGATTTCGCGGTTGCACAGCACATCGGGGTTGGGCGTATGTCCGCGTTCGTATTCGGCAAACATATAATCGACCACACGTTTGCGATACTCCTCCGAAAGGTCGGTGACGTGCAAGGGAATATCCAACTTACGGGCGACCAGTTCGGCAAAGACGCGATCGTCGTGCCACGGACAATCGCCTTCGAGCGTACCCGTGGTGTCATGCCAGTTGATCATGAACAGACCGATGACCTCATGTCCCTGCTGCTTGAGTATGTAGGCGGCAACCGACGAATCGACACCGCCCGAAAGACCTATAACTACACGTGCCATGTTATTCCAAATTTAAAAGTCCCGCGGGCAGCACCATCTTGATGTGCTGCTTCTCAAAGTCGATGCCTGCGATGAACTCCTCCTGTGCGGGAACCAACACGCGGCGACCGCGGTATTCGATTTCAAACAGCGGATTGACTTCCGAATCAATGTAATCCGTAAGTTCCGCCTCGAAATGTTCCATTGTACCCTCTTCGGTGAGTTCCGAACCCTGAATCGTGAATCCGATCAGATCCTCCAAATAAAATTCGTCGTCGTTCTCCTCGTCGTCGTTGTCCTCTTCGATGAAAAATTCGCGTCCGAGCAACTCCTCGGCGCGGCGTTCTGTGTCGAAGTCGGCAAACGAAACCTGTGCCGACGCAACGCCCCTGCGCTCGAAACGCTCGCACCAGAGCGGTACGTCCAGCGCGTCGATCTTGACGAACAGCGGGGTGGTTTCGGGGTCGAAATCCCTTGGGAAGGAGTCGTAGAGCGAGACCATCAGACTGCCCTCCGTTCCGAATAGTTTGTTGATTCTTCCTGCAATCATTTGTTTTCAGACCTTTTGCGACAAAGGTACAAATTTTGTGTGAGTTTTTCCCGTCCTTGTGGGGATAGGAAACAAAAAAAGACCGACCAAAATGGCCGGTCTTTGGATGATACGGATCTCAGCCTTATTCAGCGGCGGGAGTCTCGGCATCAGCAGCGGGAGCCTCTTCAGCAGCGGCAGCAGCAGCAGCCTCTTCGGCTGCCTTAGCAGCAGCGGCGGCTTCCTCGGCCTTCTTCTCGGCGATTGCCTTTGCGCGATCCTCATTGACCTTCGACTCGGCAGCAAGACGAGCCTTCTGTGCATCACGTGCGTCAGAAGCCACCTTGTTGTTCTTAGCCTCGATCTTACCGTTCTTGGCTTCCATCCACTTGTTGAAGCGTGCTTCAGCCTCGGTTTCGTTGAATGCGCCCTTAGCTACACCACCCATCAGGTGCTTCTTGTACATAACACCCTTGTACGACAGGATGGCACGGCAGGTATCCGTGGGTTGTGCGCCTTTGAGTAACCAACCAAGAACTTGCTCGAAGTTCAGGTTAATCGTAGCAGGATTCGTGTTGGGGTTGTAGGTACCCAACTTCTCGATGTATTTACCATCACGTGGCGCTCTGCTATCTGCGGCAACGATGTGATAGAAAGGATAACCTTTCTTACCGTGACGTGCCAAACGAATTTTAACAGCCATTGCTTTAAAATTTTTTTAGTTATTAATAAACGCTAACCCGATTGGGCTTAAAAATCGTGCAAATTTACGCATAATATTCCGAACTGCAAAATAAAACGGTCTGAATTTTTGCGGTTTACCGCGGTTTGAAGGCAGGCAGGATATTTGGGGAGGGAAAAGACGATGGAGGGGAGTGGACGAAGATCGGGAGGGGAAAGCGTAAACTTCAGAGGGCGGAGTCTTTCGGACGGTGTTTTTCGGACGGCAGGCGGTGTTGCGGAAAAGCGGGGCGGAAGTTTGTTGCGAGGGGGATGGGGATCGGAGTTTTGCAGGAAAGATCACGGAATAACGACAGGATATTGGGAAAACAAGCGGATGCGCGGTGTGAGGGAAAAGTTGTCGGGGGTGGGATACGGAGATGCTTAACTCGGTTTTGGGGGAGAGGGAATGATTATTTTTGAAAAAATTTCTCTTTTTCATCCTTTTTCATTACCTTTGCCCCGCAAATCGTTCCGAACGATTGTGTCGGTTCCGTAGCTCAGTTGGATAGAGCAACAGCCTTCTAAGCTGTGGGTCGAGCGTTCGAACCGCTCCGGAATCACATATATAAAATATATGTATGGCAGGATCGACAGATCCTGCTTTTTTTGTCTTTTTTATTTGCAGTTTGGTACGATTTTTCGGCCTTTTCCGTTTGTAGGGCGTGAAAATCACAACGCGGGGGAAAAATTGCAGACACAAGCGGATGTTTGGTCATTTCCCCGTGCAGTACAAACCCCTATTTTTGCAACACAAACAAACAACAACATGAAAACTTATTTTAAACACATTTTCGCGGTTGCGGCGGTTGTCGTTTTGGGACTTTCGTCAATCTCGGCGGCCTGCAGCCCGGATGCAAAAAACAAAAAGACCATGAAAGCAATCGAATTGAACGATGCGCAATTCAAGGCGCAGATCTATGATTACGAGAAGAACCCCAACGAATTTGTATTTGAGGGTGAGTTGCCTGCCATTGTGGACTTTTTCGCTACATGGTGCGGCCCCTGTAAGATGATGGCTCCCGTCATGGACCAACTCTCGGAGGAGTACGCCGGCAAACTCAATGTCTATAAGGTGGATGTGGATAAGGAGCAGGGACTGGCTGCCATCTTCGGTGTACGCTCGATTCCGACCTTTGTGCTGATCCCCAAGAGCGGCAAACCTCAGATTCTGACGGGTGCCATGGGCATTGAGGCCATGCGCAAGATCATCAACGAGAATCTGATCAAATAGAAAACCCTTCGAGAAGGTTTTCTTTAAAACCAAAAACCTTTCCTACGTGTGCAGGGAAAGGTTTTTTGTGTCTTGTGGGGCTGGAGAAGTGGTCTTGGGGAAAATTTTGTTGCGGGAACGGTGTATCTTGTCTCATTATAGCGTGCTGTACTTATAACTTGCCGCATCTCTCTTCACTCCGTCCGTTTTTTGCCGTGCGGGTTGTTGCATTGCGCGATCCGTCGGCTTTACATCTTTTAGAAAAATCCTGCCTGTCGGGGAAATTTTCGGGGAAATCCACGGATTTTCGCCACTGTGCATCGTGCACTCTTTGTTCTGCCGTGTCGTGCTTTGTCCCGCCGGACTCGGTGTATTCTTCGCATCCTTTATCTTGCCCCGCTTCGTCCTCGTTCCGCACTCCTTCGCTTCTGCGTACAAAAAAAAGAACCTCCTCCCCACAGGGGAAAAGGTTCTTTTAAACAATTGCGATTGTGGAGTTATTACTCGTTGATGGGAGTAACGCTCACGTAGGATTTACCCTCAGCCTTCTTGCAGAACGAAACCGTTCCGTTTACCAAAGCGAAAAGAGTGTGGTCTTTACCCATACCTACGTTCTCACCGGCGTTGTGTACCGTACCGCGCTGACGAACGATAATGTTGCCCGCCTTTGCGAATTGACCGCCGAACAATTTGATGCCGAGTCGCTTGCTTTCCGACTCACGGCCGTTCTTCGAACTACCTACACCTTTCTTGTGTGCCATGTTTCTTCGTTTTTAAAGGTTATGCAACAATGTCTTCTACAAGGATCTGAGTCAAGTATTGACGGTGACCGTTACACTTCTGGTAGCCGGTACGACGCTTCTTCTTGAACACCAAGACTTTGTCGTCTTTCAGATGCTTGAGGATCTTGCACTTAACTGCGGCGCCTTCTACTACAGGTGCGCCGACTTTAACCTGACCGTCGTTGTCTGTGAGCAGGACTTTGTCGAAACTTACGGACGAATTTTCTTCGCCCTGAAGACGGTGAACATAAAGTTTCCGACCTTTCTCAGCCTTAAACTGCTGACCTGCGATCTCTACTATAACGTACATTTAGTCGATAAATATGTAGTTGAACATAATTTCGGAGTGCAAATATACGCATATTTATCTTATAAACAATACTTCCGGCGATTTTTCTTTCTCGCGCAGGTCTGTTTTACGCCATTTTGGTTGTAAATGTAAACTCGGCTTTCGGATTCGCATAATATTTGTTATCTTTATCCGAAGAAAAAGAGTCATTCCAAAATTCCGATGAGATGATCCGAGAAGAGGTGAGACAATTGCTGATCCCGGCGATGTTCAATGCCGCAGTGCAGGCCGGTGCATCAATTATGAATGTATATAGGGCGGAGGGCAACTCCGAGTTTGAACTCAAGAGCGATTCCACACCGCTGACCGAAGCCGACCATCTGGCACACAAGACCATACGCGATGCGTTGGGCTTTACGCGCATCCCGATCCTTTCGGAGGAGGGGCGAGAAATGCGCTACGACGAACGCCGCAACTGGGAACTCTACTGGCTGGTCGATCCGCTGGACGGCACGGCGGAATTTATCCGCGGAAATCACGAATTTACGGTCAATATCGCGCTGATGGCGCATAAGAAATGTGCCTTCTCGGCGGTTTATGTCCCCTATTTCGAGAAGATCTATCTGGCCGAACGCGGGCGGGGAGCCTTCTTGAAGGAGCATGTCGTGGCACGCGAGGACAGTAAGGCTTCCTACGAGGAGATCGTCGCCGGGTTGGTGCGTCTGCCGTTCTTCGCGTCTCGTCCCCACGACCATCTGAAGGTGGCGGTGTCGCGTTCGTATAAAAATGCCGACACGTTCCGTGTGATTGATTTTCTGAAAGGCGGATTTCCCGATCTGGAACTTGTCGAGCAGGGCAGTTCCTATAAATTCTGCCTTTTGGCGGAGGGGCGCATCGACTACTACCCGCGAACAAGTCCGACGTATGATTGGGATACGGCGGCCGGAGAACTCATCTTGGACGAGAGCGGCGGCCGTACCGATGTCCTCACACGGGAGGGTACGGCGGGCAAACTCCGCTATAACGAGGAGGATCTGCGTAATCCGTGGTTTGTGGCGCGATCGAAGTTCTGTCCCCCGACCGAAAACCCCCGCAAAGAGTAGAAATTTTCAAAAAATTGTCGGATTTTTTTTGCAGAATCCCAAAAACGTCCTATATTTGCAACGAAAAACCGATTAATGGGGGATTAGCTCAGTTGGCTAGAGCGCTTGCATGGCATGCAAGAGGTCACGAGTTCGACTCTCGTATTCTCCACTCGATTCCGTCTTTTTCAAGACGGAATTTTTTTGCCCTTTTACGAAAAACCTCCGCGAAACAACTTCGCGGAGGTTTTTTTATTGACACAGGAACGAGATCAACACGGGAACGCTCAGATCGAGCACCACGCCGTGGATCAGCGCAATCGGAACGATGCCCTTGCCCGAATAGCGCGTGATGGTCGGCAGACAGACATCCATCGAGGGACTTCCCGCAGCCGCCACGGGGGCGAATTTGCCGAAGAATTTCATGAACCACGGCGCACCGATCAGTGCGGTGACTTCGCGGATGATGTTCGCCAAGAGGGTGATGGCACCGAGTTGCGCGGCGATTTCGATGCCGACCGCGGGCTCTTTGAGTTGTGTGATGAGCAGCGACGAGAGCGAGTAGTAGCCGAATCCGCATCCGACGGCCATGCAGTCGGGTGCCGACCAGTCCGCCAACAGGAAACTGGCGAGCGTGGTGGCAATCAGCGTGCCGGCGATGGTGAACAGCGGCAGGAGAATGGTCGTGGGGCTGATGTTGCGGATCAGGATGCCCAACTCGCCGTTGGCTCCGATATTGAGTCCCACCTGAAGGATCAGTGCATATAGAAGGTAGGTCGGCAACGACTGAATCATGTCGGCGATCTGATGACCGTACGTCATGCCGAGACAGATGCCTGATCCGAAACAGAGGATGACGATCAGATTACTTTTCAAGGCGGCCTCCTTTCTTCAAAAAGATTTTATAGGCGAAATACGAAGCAACGATGCTTCCGAGGATTGCACTCAGGGCGAGCAGCGTGGCCTGCATGCCGAATTTTGCGATGTCGTTGATCAGTTCCTCGTTGGCACCGATCGTAATGCCGAAGATGAAGAGCATGGCATAAATGGTGTAAGCCGTGGATTGATCTATGGCTTTAAAGAAGGTGCGGCCGCGAAAAAGATAGCCCGTGGCGGCACCGGCCAATAAAAGTCCCAATACGATAAACATAGAATATGATTTTGGAAAAGAGTTGCAAAAGTAGCGGTTTTAAGTGCAAAGTCCAACTTTCCCCAACCAATCGACCATAAAATAAGGGGACATCTTCAGAAAAAGATGTCCCCTCGTGCATTAAAAAGCCTCAATCGAGCGGTTTATTTTTTGAGTTTGAGTTCGTAGAGATCGTTTCGACGGTCGCGCAGGTTGCGGACGCTGCCGTAGGTGTGGAGTTCGTTCAGAAGGTCGAGATCGACATCCGAGACGAGGATCATTTCGGTGTTGGGCGTTGCCTCGGCACGCTTGCCGTCGGTCGGGAAGGCGAAGTCGCAGGGTGTGAACACACCCGACTGGGCATACTGGATGTCCATGTTGTGTACCCTCGGCAGGTTGCCCACACTGCCCGCAATGGCCACGAAACATTCGTTCTCGATGGCGCGCGCCTGTGCGCAGACCCTCACGCGCGAGTAGCCGTTCTGCGTGTCCGTCAGGAACGGCACGAAAAGGATCTGCATGCCCTGATCGGCCATGATGCGCGAGAGTTCGGGGAACTCGACATCGTAGCAGATCAAGATACCGATCTTGGCGCAGTCCGTCTCGAAGGTCTGCACCATGCTGCCGCCCGACAAACCCCAACTCTTGATCTCGTCGGGCGTGACGTGGATCTTCTCGTACATCTCGTATGATCCGTCACGACGGATCAGAAATCCGACATTATAGAGTTTGCCGTCGTTCTTGCGGTAGGGCATACTGCCCGTGATGATGTTGATGTTGTAACTGATGGCCAGTTCGGTGAAGCGGTCGCGCACCTCCTCGGTGTATTCGGCCAGACCGCGAATGCTCTGTGCCTCGCCCAGATGGTTGTATTTGGCCATGAGCGGTGCGTTGAAGTATTCGGGAAAGAGGATGAAGTCGCTCTTGTAGTCGGAAACGGCATCGACGAAAAATTCGACCTGCTCGAACACATCGTCCAACGTCTTGTAGGGACGCATCTGCCACTGCACCAGTCCCACGCGGACGGTCGATTTCTTGTCGATAAATTCGTCGGTTTTGGGCTGGTAGTAGATGTTGTCCCACTGGAGCAGGGTGGCGCAGTGCTTCGACTCCTCGTCGTTCGGGAGGTAGTTTTTCATCACACGGCGTACGTGGAAGTCGTTCGAGAGTTGGAAGGTCAGCACCGGATCGTAGATCTCGCGCGAACGTACCTTCTCGATGTACTCTTTCGGGCGCATCGTGTCGGCATATTTGTGGTAGTTCGGAATACGGCCTCCGAACATGATGGCTTTCAGGTTGAGTTTTTCGCACAACTCCTTGCGGTATTCGTACATACGGCGGGCAAGGCGCAGACCGCGGTAATCGGGATGGATGAATACCTCGATACCGTAGAGGATGTTTCCGTCGGGATTGTGGGTCGAGAAGGTTTCGTTGCCGGTAACCTTGGCGTAGGTGTGGTCATCCTTGACCATGTTGTAGTTTACGATGATCGAAAGGGCACAGCCCACGATCTTGTCATCGACCACCGTGACCACCTGACCTTCGGGGAAGATGCGGATAAGCGTTTCGATTTGTTTGTGTGTCCAGAAAACGTCTTTGTCGGCATAGACACGTTTGAAGGACTGGGAGAGTTGGGCGTAATCTTCGATTTGGAGATTTCGGACCTCGACTTTGTTGATCTTGTGATTGAGTTCCATTACGAAGGATTTGTATATGTGGTGCAAAGGTAACGCTTTTTAGGCTTGGTTGTCCTTTTTATTTTC
>JAHHQL010000002.1 GCA_020026415.1 Alistipes sp.
TGTATATGTGGTGCAAAGGTAACGCTTTTTAGGCTTGGTTGTCCTTTTTATTTTCATCGAGGATTGCCCGAACAGACGCTATAAATTGTTATTTTATTCCAAGAGCATTTAGCAAAATATGCATTTCGCTAAATGCGCATCCAGTCATTCCTGTCCTTTTTAATGATTTTAATGACTTTCTTGCATTATTTATAGCACAAGTACGATTTCCTTTGGATTTTATAAAGAAAGTGTCCAAATTTTTGTTTTTGAAAAATTTCTCTGTTTTTTCGTAAGATGGAGTATATTTTCTAAGTGCATTTTGAACCTCATCATAAGAATTGAAGTGACGAGTCGTATATTCAAAATAATACAGAAACCATATTTCGGTACATCTGTACGATTCAATAAATTTTACATAGCAATCTATTCCTTGTCTTTTGTTGATAAAATGTTTTTCATTGTAATTATTTTTTAATTTCTCATATTTGGTTCTATCTTTTTCTTTAGAATCCATATCTATGATACAATATACTTCATCATATCCTTTATTTTTTGCGGCTATAATTGTCTTCTCTAATTGTTTTAAATTAGATGCTTTTGTTCCCAAGGATTTAGGAAGAATGGATATATTCTGGGACGCAATATCTTTTAAAGATTCGATATAGTATTTTTCAGTTATACCTTCTCCAATTATTGCAATAGTTTTATTAACTCTTTCCATATATTAGTCCTCCCAGATTAAGGTTGAACCTAATTTAGGTAAAGCTCCTAATTTACCGATACGATAGGCATTTTCTAATGAAATGTTTTTGTGCAATCCTAACGAAGACGCATTGTAGGTTTCTGTTTCTCCATTTAACTTATTTTTATCTACAAACCAGATCATATCTCTGCGAATCATCCAATCTTCCGATAAAATAGGTAGTGTATGTGTTGAGCAGATTAATTGATTTTTTGAATGATTCTCCAAGAATATTTTTAAATAGTGTATTAATAAATCGTAATGTAGAGAATCTTCGATTTCATCTTTTATACAAACACTTTCCTGATCTTTTAAATCATAGAGCATATAAGCTAATCGGAAGTACATTAAAGTTCCTCTGGATTCTAATTGAGAATTAATTTTGAAGGTTTGTTGTGCTGTTGAATGAGTAAAGATAAGGTCGTAGCTAATTTCTTGAAAATTTTTTAAAAAATCTGTTCCTGCAAAAATTTGCTTCAGTTTGTCGGGGAGTTTTGCGGAATTGGGGATAAGTTCAAAATTGGTAATGTTAAAATCTGCTTTTTTTAGCATTCCCAAAAGCATAGATTTTAGATTGGGATTTTCAAGTGCTTTTGTTGCAATTTCTATTTCGTTATTATGAGAATTTTCTTCATGGACATTCTTTTTTATCCATTGATATAATTCATTGAGTATTGGTATATCAATATTAGTTTTGTTGAGTGTCGATAATACAGTATGATTCTTTAGAGTATTTGTTTTTATATTGTTTTTTTCTTGAGCTTTAACAGATATGGTTGATCCAAATGTAATCTCAATTTGTTTTGTTCGATCATAAAGTTTGGATAAGATACCTCTATCGGTTGTGTACATTAGATTTTCTTCAAGAATTTCATCTTCATTATAGGATAAGAAATATTTGAATTTTCGTCCGACAGCCCAAAATTCAATAGAAAATTCAGTGGGTTCTCCTTTATGTGTCTCAAAAGGTGTGTATAATTTGATTTTTTTATGTTCTTCATATTTAGGGGAAAACATCATCCTCCATAAGACATCAATAGCATATAGTAAATTACTTTTTCCTGAGGCATTTGCTCCAAAGAAAAAAACTAAACGTAAAAGACGCAGACCAGGTTTTACTTCAACTGAAACTTCATCAAGGTGGGTTTTGTCTGATGTTGCTTCAAATGAAATGGTCTGTTGTGCTCCAATAGATAAGAAGTTTTTTACAGAAAATGATTGTATCATAACTTTTTTGTGTGTTTTTCGTAGGGTTCTTACAAATATAGATGATGAAATTGTTAAAAACAAATTTTTAATTCATTTTCTTGTTGAGGATAAGTGTCCCGATTATTTATTTTCGCGGGCATTGTCCAACCGCTTCTGACGCTTCTGCATGATGTTGATAAACGACGAGCCGATCAGGGCGGTGGGGATGGCGATCATGGCAATGCCTATGAGACTGATGATGCTGCCCAAGAGTTTTCCCAAGGGGGTGATCGGGTAAATGTCGCCATATCCCGTGGTCGTGAATGTCACCACGGCCCACCACAATCCGTCGCCGATGTTGTTGAAGGCTTCGGGTTGGGCGTTGCGCTCGATGAAATACATCAGAATGGCGGAAAAGCAGATGATGATAAAACATGCCGTGTAGGCCGTGTAGAGTTCTTCGCGCACCAACAGCAACGCCTCACCGATCAGTCGGAACGAGCGTGAGTGACGGATGAGTTTGAAGATGATGAAGATGTACGGCAGGATGATGATGTGCATGACGGGCGTGTCCCAATAGATATAGGAGAGGACACACGGCAGGATGGCGACAAAATCCACAAAGCCGTAGAACGAGAAGAGGTATTTGAGGCGTGCACGGTGGAGATTCATCGTGGGGCGGATGGCGGGCGCGATGTAGATGCGCGCGATGTATTCCAAAAGGAAAACGAACGACGAAAGATGCGTGATGCTGAACAACCATCCCTGGTAGGGGCTCAACTCGGAGAACGATCCGAGGATGATCGAGGCGATGGAGATGGCGATGGAGATGGCGATGGCGATGAAGAACAGCACGAAATAGTTGGCAAAACGACTTTGCAGAAAACGGACGACGAGTGCTTGTGTTTTCATGGGCAGAATATTTTTGACAAAGGTACCCTTTTTGCGCGGAAATTGCGGGGTTGAAGGGGGATTATCTTGGGGACGAAAGGTCGGTTTTTGTGTGGTTTTTGCCTCCGGTCGCAGGGAAAACGGATTTTCAGCGGACGATGTTGTCGGAAATTTTGTATTTTTGCAAATATGAAACTCACATTTTTGGGAACAGGAACTTCGCAGGGCGTGCCCGTCATCGGGTGCCGTTGCGCGGTTTGTATGTCGGACGATGCACGAGACCACCGTCTGCGCACGTCGGCCATGGTCGAGATCAACCACCTGAGGTTTGTGATCGACGCAGGGCCCGATTTCCGTTATCAGATGCTGCGGGAAGGGGTCAGTCACATCGACGCCATTCTGCTCACGCACGAACACAAGGACCACATCGGAGGTTTGGACGATGTGCGGGCGTTCAATTTCGTGGACTACCCGCGCGAGATTCACCGTGTGGACATCTACGCTTCGCCCGAAACGGCTACGGGTGTGCGCAAGGATTTCGACTACGCCTTTGCACGGGACAAATACCGCGGTGTGCCCGAAATCGAACTGCACGAGATTGACACTGCCCATCCGTTCCGCGTGAAGGGCATCGAGATCATCCCCGTCGAGGGACAGCACTCGCCGCGATTCCGCGTGACGGGCTACCGCATCGGCAAGTTGGCCTATCTGACCGACTTCAAACAGATCTCCGAGGAGGAGATCCGCAAGTTGGAGGGGGTTGAGGTGCTGGTGGTTAATGCACTCCGCTTCGAGAGGCACGATTCGCATTTCAATGTGGCGGAGGCTTTGGAACTGATTCGTCGGGTGTCACCCAAACGCGCCTTTCTGACGCACATGTCGCACGACATCGGACTTTACACCGTGACGAATCCGACCCTTCCCGAAGGGGTTTCGCTGGCCTACGATCGGCTTACGGTCGAAATTGACGATTAAAATCAAAAGAACTGCAATATGGGAAAAACATTGAAAGACAAAGTCGTGGTCATCACGGGTGCCTCGTCGGGCATCGGCCGTGCCATGGGTCACGAATATGCCGCCGAGGGTGCTTGCGTGGTGTTGGGTGCGCGCAGTGCCGACAAACTTCAGAAGGAGGTCGATGAGATCCGATCCAAAGGCGGTCGCGCCGCCTGCTGTGCGGTGGACGTGACCAAACCCGAAGAGTGCAAGGCGTTGATCGACACCGCCGTACGCGAATTTGGCGGGATTGACGTCTTGATCTGCAATGCGGGCATCTCGATGCGTGCCATCTTCGATGATGTCGATCTGGAGGTACTGCACCGACTGATGGATGTCAATTTCTGGGGTACGGTCAATTGCTGCAAATATGCCCTGCCCTATATTCAGAAGAGCCGCGGTTCGATTGTCGGCATCTCATCGGTGGCAGGTCTGCACGGACTGCCCGGACGTACGGGTTACTCGGCTTCGAAATATGCCATGACGGGATTCCTCGAAACGCTTCGTATCGAGAACCTCAAGAAAGGCATTCATGTGATGATCGCCTGCCCGGGATTTACCGCGTCGAATGTCCGTTTCTCGGCACTTACGGCCGACGGATCGCAGCAGGGCGCAACCCCGCGCAACGAATCCAAGATGATGACCCCCGAACAGGTGGCGCACATCGTCGAGAAGGGTATTCGTCGTCGCAAACGTCTGTGTCTGATGGAGATCGAAGGTCGTGCCACGCATTTCGTGAAGAAATTTGCACCGGCGTTCCTCGACAAGATGTTCTATCTGGTCATGTCGCGCGAACCCGATTCGCCGTTTAAATAACCCCTTCTTACACAAAAATCCCGCCAAGACCTCTCTTGACGGGATTTTTTATGCGCAGGGGCAAAAGAAAACCCCGCTTATTCCAACGGATAAGCGGGGTTTTGGATATTTTCGGCGGATCTTATTTGAAGAAGATCGACGAAATCTCTTTGTAGTTGTGTACGCGCTCGATGACATCGGCAAACAGGTCGGCGATCGAAAGAACCGTAAACTTGTGCAGATCGCGATCGGGGTTCAACGGAATGGTATCGGTACAGATGACCTCCTCCAGTGCGCTGGCGTTGATGCGGTCGTAAGCCGGACCCGAAAGCACGGGGTGGGTGATGGCGGCACGTACGCTCTTTGCGCCACGGGCCATCAACATATCGGCTGCCATGCAGATGGTACCTGCCGTGTCGATCATATCATCGACGATCAGCACGTTACGTCCCTCGACATCACCGATGGCGGTCATCGTGCCTACGACATTGGGTTTCGCACGCTCCTTGTGCGAGATGATGATCGGCGTACCGAGCAGTTTGGCGTAGGTGTTGGCACGTTTCGCACCACCCATGTCGGGAGAGGCGATCGAAAGATCCTCGATGTTGAGGCTCTTGATGTAGGGAACAAAGATGCCGCTTGCATAGAGAGCATCGACGGGAACATCGAAGAATCCCTGTATCTGGTCTGCGTGAAGATCCATGGTCATGATACGGTCCACACCGGCGGCCATGAGCAGATTGGCGACGAGTTTTGCGCCGATCGGCACTCTCGGACGGTCTTTGCGGTCCTGACGGGCCCAACCGAAGTAAGGCATCACGGCAACGACCTTATAGGCCGAAGCACGACGGGCGGCATCGATCATCATGAGCAACTCCATGAGGTTGTCCGAAGGCGGGAACGTCGATTGGATGATAAATACCGTGCAACCACGAATAGATTCGGTAAAGCAGGGCTGGAACTCGCCGTCGCTGAAACGCACCACTTCCGAATGGCCGAGAGCCGTTCCGAAACTTGCTGCGATTTTCGTAGCGATGTACTCCGATCCGCTGCCTGCAAAAATTTTAATTTTATGGATAGCCATAGTAACGAGGATTTAAGACAACACAAATATAGGACAAACCTCCGAGAAAATTCGTTTTTTTTGTGACGAATTATCAACAATTTGTTAAACTTCGAGACATTTGCCTATAAAATCGAGTACTTCGTCGCGTCCCAGAGCCTTCTCCGACGAGGTGACGAACATCGGGGGAAGTTCCTCCCATTCCTCGGCCAGTGCTTTTTTATAATAGGTGACGTTTTTGTTCCGCTGGTTTTGCGACAACTTGTCGGCCTTGGTGAAGATGATGCCGAACGGTACGCCGCTCTCACCGAGCATACGGATGAATCTCAAGTCGATTTTCTGCGGTTCGAGCCTGATATCGACCAATACGAACAGAAAGTGCATCTTGCGGCATTTCAACACATAGTCGGTGATGATCTTCGAGAAATCGTCACGGACGGTTTTCGAGGTGCGGGCGTAGCCGTAACCCGGAAGATCGACCAGATACCATGCCTTGTCGATCAGAAAGTGGTTGATCAGACGTGTTTTGCCGGGCGTACCCGACACCTTGGCCAATCCCTCACGGTTGGTCAGCATGTTGATCAGCGACGATTTGCCCACATTACTGCGTCCGATGAAGGCGATGTCCTTCAGATCGTCTTTCGGCACCTGATTGATTCGCTCGGAGGAGCACTTAAATTCGGCTTTTCGGATTTGCATGGTGTGTTCAGTTTGGGACAAAGGTACAAGATTTTTTCGGAATACGCCCCTTCGGCAAAAAAAAACGGTCGGAATCCGTGTTCGGGTTCCGACCGTAAACATGTTTCGGATAGGCGGTCAGAGTGCGTGTATCTCCCCCTCGGAGTTCTTGAAGCAGGGCATCGTCATGCCGATCTTGGCATTGATGTAGGTCGGGTCGCACATCACGTATTTCCGGCCTTTGTGGGTGAATGTGTCGCCCGTGACAGGCTGCGAGAAACATACGGCGCAGGTGATGTGTCCCACTCCGTTGCTCCGGGCGTTGCCCTTGTAGGTGATCGAGATCATGTCCAGTCCGAGCAGTTCGCGCACGAGCCACGAGAATACGCCCACGCGATCCTTGCAGTTGTTCTTGCCGTAGTAGAACGACTCCTCGATGAAGAGTTGTTTCTGTCGGGCGAACATTTCCTGATCGGTGGCGTAGTCGAAACCGTTCTGCACGAAGTTGAGCAGATAACTTACGGCATCCGTTTCGCTCCTGCCCGCGATCTTGCGGTGAAGAACGGAAAGCACCTTCTCGGCAAGTCGGTCATCGACTTTTTGGGCGTAATAGACCTCACCGTCGAGCATCGGCAGGCTGAGCATGAGTGCCACTTCGCCGACATTGATCTCGGCTTGGAGTTCTTCGCCGAGAAGTTTGCTCATGCGGGTAAATTTCATGGTCTGTGTCATGCCGATGTTCATGTGCTTGTCCAGCGACAGATCGAGCAATTCGGTGGCGTAGGGTACGTTGTTGTCGTAGGTCTGGAATCCTGCACTCCGCTCGAAATTGTAGCCGAAGATGTAGTGCTTCGTGCCGTTCAGATCGAGGTAGGGAATGCCATACACCTTCTGACGGAACGGCAGGAGCAGAACCAGCTGATCCTTGCACAGACCGACCTGTGCGCGGTATTTCAACTGTGCCAAAAGGAACGCTTGTAAGGCGATACGCTCACTTGGACATTGTTCGTCCGTATAGGCCGCTTCGCTCAGACGTTTGATCAACTGATAGCATCCCCATCCGTTCAGACGGTGGCTTCGGGTGAAGTCATTCAGATAGGCGATCGACTCTTCATCCATCGTACTCCATTGACTCCATAACTTGCTGAAACTCTGCTCGCAGACTCGGTTCATTCGCAGGGAGAGATCTTTTCGCCACGGCATTCGTACCTCGTCGCCGAAGAAACTGATATCGAGGTATTGTGAGGCGGAGTTTTTGCCCGGCGCGGGATGCTCCTCGGAGGGGCGTGCAGGTTCGGGACGGTCGGAAATTCCGGGACGGTCGGGTTTCGGTGCGGGCGCATCGGGATGTTTTGACGGCGTTACAGGACGTGGAGCGGGGACGGGACGCGGAGCGATTTCGGGTCGTGGACGCGGTGTGGGACGCGGTGCAATTTTCGAGTCGGGGCGCGGCGTGGGTCTCGGACGCACGCCGGCATCCGATTCGGAATGGCGGTGCGGCGTGGGGCGGATACCCGATTCGTGCTGGGGATGCGGTTTGAACCCGTATCGGGGGGTCGCACGCAGATCCGCAAGGTCGCGCAGACGGTCAAAATCGGGCGTGACCTTCGGCAGCGGAATCGGTCGGGTTTGGGGTGCGATGTCGGGGTTCGGGCGAATAACGGGCAGGGGGGCTTCCTTCGCCTGATTGACCGAGTAGTCTTTCCATTGTTTTTTCAGAAATTCGACAAACTGTTTGTCGGCCTGTTCCCTGTAATCCGTGTATTCGCGTCTGCGCTGCTGTTTGAATTTCTGATATTCTTCTCCATAGTTGTGCTGTGCCGTGGCGGTCAGTGTAACGAACAGAACCGAAATCAGAAGAATGAACTTTTTCATGTTCATGGAATTGTCGTTAAAAAAACAACCTCCGCTTGAGCAGAGGTTGTCGTGGATTTTTTTTGCGATGATTACCGCTGCTTATTTCTGCTCGTCGCCGAATTTGGCAAGTTCTTCATCGAAGACTTTTTTGAAGCGTTCGCGGTCAAACTCCAGACGGAGATCCTGTTCCTCCTCAAGTTTGTTCATGATTTTCTCCTCCATGTGTTTTTTGCTGAGTTGGAGACAGATGTGGAAACGGATCTGACCATCCTGCTGGCGGAAAGCCTCCTGTCCGGCTTGGGTAATACCCGTAAGTTGCTGTTTGATCACCGTGCGGGTCAATTCTTCGTACATCTGTGCGACTTCGTTACGGCCGACGTTCTTCAGATCGCGGCAGTAGGTCTCGACGACCGATTTGATGTCGGCCTGAATCGAAGTTGCCAACTGCTGACGACAGTTCTGTTCGGCGATTTTCTGTGCCATCGAGAAATCGTTGCTGCTACCGCTCTGTACGGCACGCCAAAAATTTTCGTCGGTCTGAAATTCGGCTCCGCTCAGCGGAATGTCGAGGGCGACTTCCTTGTTGGTGATGGATTTTTTCTTTTTGCGTTTGCCAAATGCGTCATTGACGCCGCTTGCCACCAATAAGATGGTGATCAGTAAAAGTAAACTTTTTTTCATGATATTAAGTATTAGGGTTGATGTTTTCGTTTATCGGATAAGGCAGGGGAGCGAGAACTTCACTTCCGAGGTCTTTCCGCTTCGTTTGTTGCGTATCACAATATTGCCGTGTGCCATTGAGGATTTGCCGGGAGTCCGTTTCATGTCTTCGACTGTGGCGGTAAAGTTGAGGCGGTGATTCCCTTTGCCCGAAATTGTCGATCGGGGAGCGCATGCGACGGGTTGCGGGATGCCGCTGATCGAAAATCGAAGTTCTTCGACCGTGAACTCCTCGTCGTATTTCGAACGGAGGTTCATCGAGCCGTTGATCACGGGCAGTTCGTCGTCACCCTCCTTCAGGGGGACGATCTCGATCTGTCCGAAGGGAATCACGACGGACTTTCCTTTGCGAACATCGAACGAGAAGTGGTGTTTCAAGGTGCGACCTCCGCCGATGCGGTAGAGCAGTTCGATCGTATTTTCGTCATCGTCCAAACATTGGTCATAATCGTAAGTGACCATGTAGTACCCTCCGTCAATCGGCTGTACGGCCACATTCGTGGCGTATTGTTTCCTGATGACCGGCTCGACCGAGGTCTGCATCAGACGACCGTCGAGTTGGAAGCAGAAGATGTTGCAACCCGGTTCGTTCGAGTAGGGTACGATCGAAATGGAAGGGTAGAGGCGTTCGTAGTTGCGTTGCAGGGCGATCATTTCGTCATGGCGGCGCGAATCGAAGAAGTAATTGACCAGCGGGCGCAGGTCGTTCAGCGCACGGCCGATCTCCTCGATCGAGGTGAATTTGTCGAACTGATCTTTCAGGGCGAGGTATTTGTCGTACTGTTCGCGATCTTGCTTGAGGAACTGGGCAACGAGGTCGTCACGCTGTGCCTGCGAGAAAGGGTAGCGCATGTGTACGATATAATAATATTTCTTCTCCTTTTTGATCAGACGGCGTTCCCAATAGATCTCCGTATCGGAGGGGGAGATGTTGGCGATGAACGGCAACTTGGCGGCAACGGTCTTTACCTCGGAGGAGTATCCGCGGAACACATCGGTCGAGTTGTTGCGACTCGTCTGACGGTCGATGGAGGTCTCCTCGGAGCAGATGTTGAAACTTACGCCGTTGATGATCGACTGGCGAATGTCGTTCAAACATTTGTTCTGCGCTTCGTCCAAGGTCTCGGCCTGAGCCGAGGCGATGACATAGTCGGATTGCGCGATGCCCGTCCATTGGGGAGCATGCGATGCACTGCGTTCCACGATCTTCTCCTGTGAAAGAACGGGTGATGCGGTCAGCAGCAGCAATCCGAAAAGAAGCAGTAAATTCTTGGTTTTCATGATGAATTTGTTTGGGGAGTTCTCTTTCGGAGAGAACTTTTGAATACTTATGCAGTTTCAAAAGTATTCAAAAAAAGCGATAAAACAAATTTTTCGATCTAAAAATGAACCACTTAACGGGATAAACGGCTCAACCACGAATCGGCCGATTCGGTGTGTTCCTTACGCAGTGTTTCCCGGCGACTGACGATTTTTTCGTTTTTGCGGATATGTTCTCCGGGGTCGGAGATCTCTTCCTTTCGCTGTTTTTCGAGGGCGGCCAGTTTGAGGCGGAGTTTCTCCTCTTCGTGGCGGTCGATCGTCTGCTTGACTTCTTCCACGACGGTCAGCGATTCCCCGAAGTGGGTACTCATCGGATCGACGGCGATCAGGCAGTCCAGAGCCTCCGAGTATTTGCGCATGGCGATCTTCGAACGGGCTTCGCGCAGTGCCGTGACGGCATATTTATCGACCATGGCTACATAGAACGAGGTCATCTTTTCGGCAACCATCGGGTATTCGTCCGTACATTCGGGAATGGATGTCAGCACGGCAAGAGCATCTTCGTACTCGCCGCGATCGGACAGCGATTGTGCCTTGGCGATGAGTTTCGGGATGCGCTGTGCGTAGTAATCGACGATCTTCTCGCGGGCACTGGTCATCTGCCTGCGTACCTGAGGCGAACGTGAGGTGAGGTGGTTGATGGCGTTGATGACGGCCTTCTGCTCGGTGCGACCCATGCCGCGAACCTCCTGCGAGAACTCCTTGACGATGATCCGTTCTTCAAGGGCAACCACGTAGAATGAAAATTCGACGTCGATGATGTATTGGGCGGGAACCGAAGCGGTGATCTGCTTGTCGATAAC
This sequence comes from Alistipes sp., assembly GCA_020026415.1. Classification (GTDB taxonomy): domain Bacteria; phylum Bacteroidota; class Bacteroidia; order Bacteroidales; family Rikenellaceae; genus Alistipes. Next base: position 11,039 of record JAHHQL010000002.1, read on the forward strand.
GGCGTAGTTGGCCGTCAGAATGAAATCGCCTGAGATCGACCCCGTGTGGTTCTGGGTGACCATCTGCATCATCTTGTTCTGAAGGCGCGACGAAGCATCCGGCGGAAGGAGTGTTCCTTCGGGTATGTATGGGGTGATGGCGATGTCGTTTTCGGGCATCTGAGCCATCGCCGCGAACGGAATCGTGAGCAAAAAGATTGCTGCAATTATTTTTCTGATCATAATCTGCTTTTTTTTGGGGGGGGAGAACTCCGCGACACGTTTCTTGTCGCGGAGTTTCCGATGTTATTTGCCTCCGAGAATCAGGATGGCTTGTCCCAGACCTTTGCCGATGAGTTTCGACTCGATCATGTATTTTTCCTTGAGGGTTTTGCGGATGACCTTCACGAAGTTGCGGGCATCGAGATCACGACCCTTCTGGTCGGTGATCGGAATGCGTACCTGCGTGAAATCCATGCGATTTTCCGAAATTGCGGGACTTCCGTATTTGCCGTTGTGACAATTTTCGGCCACGATCTCCTCGATGATGTCTGCCAATTCTTCGCCGTCGAACTCGCTCTCGAAATCATATTCCCAGTCGTCCCAGCGGCGGCATGAGATACGGATCTCGCGTCCGTTCTCCATAATGTCGTTGAAGAACGCCATGAGTTGCTGGTTGAACGGGTTGATGTTGGCGGCTACATGCTCGGCCAGAAAGACCGGAAGTTCGATGGCCGAATCGAAGGTCGGAGGACACGTTCCCGAACTTGCGGCGATCTGTTTGTCGGAGTAGGCGTCCTTGCCCTGAAGGTTGAACGTGATGGAGGTTTTGGGTCCCATGTGGTTCATCGACCATGTGACCTGCATCCAGATGTCGGCTTTTGCCGTGCGCGAGAGACGTTCGAGTGGTGTTTCTGCCAATTCGGCACCCGTACCCTTCGATGTGGTGAGCATCTGTTCGGCATCCTCTTCCCTGATGCGTTTCAGAGAGGCTTCGAGATCCACGAGCGGGAAACCGCGGTCGGACATCAGTTCACCGATCTTGCTGATGACGAGCAACAGGTTGGGATCCTCCTGAAGGGCGCGTCCGTAGTCGGGGATGCGCTCGATCGTACCCTGATTATCCACCTCGGTGAAGAATCCCTGCTGAATGCACCAGTTGTCGCTCGGCACCACCATGATGGTGGGTTGTTTGCCCGTGACGACTTCCTGCATGGAGTCGATCAGACCTTTTGCTTCGAGCATACGGCGCAAGGCGGCATATTGTACGGTGACATAGGTGGCCACGCGATACTCCTTGCCGATTTTCTGGACACTGCCTGCCTCTCCCGAACTGGCAAGAGTGGCGTAACGCTGATAGTCGCCGCCGTCGGCAAAGAACGGATCGAAGAACCGGGCATAGATGGTTTCGGCATCGGGTTGCGATACCAGAGGAGGCAGCGGTTTGGTGCGTTTTTCGGTGTCGGAATTGCCGGCCGCACCCTTGAAGATCAAACCGTGGACGGCATTTTTCAAGGATTGGTTGCGTGCCACGGCCACATTCTTCGAATAACTCCATACTTTTACCAAAACGGTCTGTTCGTTGCCGACTGCTTCGTTTTGCAACTCATAACGCCATGCGGCTGTTTGTTCATTTGCGATTCGCTGTTTGCGTTTCTGCGCATAGTTCATGCACAGAGGCAGGAGCAGCAAAAGCGCAAGTGCAATGATTTTTTTCATTTTATGCTATTTTTTTGTGGTCTTCAGTCTGAGCAGCATGCCCTCATAGTAGGTCTGTTTGTCTTTTCCGGAGAGCAGCGTGTAGGGATGTTGTGCGGCGGCGGTGTTTTCGGTCGTGCTGAAGGTGTTGTCCCATACGTTCTTCTTATCGACCTTCAACTCTCCTTTCTTGTTGTAGATGGTTTTCATGGTGCCGTCGTCCTGTTTCTTGTTCACGACCTCAAGCACCTCGAAGATCTCGCCGCCGTTCAGTCCGTCACGGCTGCCGAGTTCGACGGCATAAGCCTGTCGAGAGCGACCCTTCTTATCCTTCGATTCGATGACGTGCAGCGGGGTTTTGGTCTTGAACTGGTCGTATTTGCGCTCGAACTTGGCGAGGACGGCATCAACGGCATCGACGGCGGCCATTCGGATCAACTCATTCTCGTCCTTGTCGGTGAATACTCCGGCACGGGTCTTTGCCCATGCACGCTCGTTACCGATGAATTGGAGTGCGGGGAATCGGGCGTTGTTGTAACGCTCCATGTCCAGTCCCTTCTCGTCCCACATGTTGTAGAAGTCGTTTTTGATCCGATCGTTCCAACGCAGGCGGAACAGATAGGAATCGACAACTACATAGTAACCTGCGCCGAGCGATGCTTTGATACCCATCTTGGCGAGATTCAGTGCCAAGGTACTCGTCCCCGAATCATCGGCTTGTGCGGCAGCGTAAAGCGGTAACATGCGGTCATCGACCAGAGCATCCTTCTCCTTGTAACTGAAACGACTGACGACTACGAACGTATTGCCCAAAAGTTCGTCCTCGTCGCAGTTTTCGCGGATCAGTTTCTGACGGGCGGCCATCGACGCGGCGGCAATTTCTCGATCTTTGGCAGTGGTATTGAGCATGCCTCGGTCGAGTATCACCTCGTCGGTGTATTCGCCCTTGTCGTTCAGAAACCATTTGTCGAAGCAGGCTTTGGCAACGTGATTCTCGACCAGATATTTGTTGGCCATACGTGCGGCGTTGATTTGAAGCACGGTGTCAATGGTCGTGGTGGCTTCGGCCATCAGGTGGCGCATAATATCCGAGAAAGCCCCCTCGCGCAAGAGGGTCTGCGTGGGGGCGGCAACACCCGATTCGAGGTTTGCGAGAAACTGGTCGGTCGGGGTGCACGCCGTATTGAAGCGGGCAATGTCGGTTTGGGTGAGCGTCATCTTGGCGGGGTCAATGATACGCTTGTCGATCGAGATGTTGTGGTTGTTGTATTTGTTGTTCCATTTTGCATTGATGAAGGCATCGCGCAAAATATTTTTCTGTGGAACCGAAGCGTCCTCCATCATGATCAGGCAGACGGAATTGCGCAGGTACTTGGTGTCCTGTACCTCTTTTTTCAAGGTTTCCTGTGCTGTTGCAGGAGTGAAATTGGCGGCTGCGGCAAATGATGCTGCCGAAACGAACCATTTCTTAAGGAAAGATTTTTTCATGGTTTCAAGTGTTAATTAAAAATCAGATTGCATTAGGGATTAGGGGAAAAAGTAATTGTTTTTTCTGTCTGTTTTTTAGTTTTAAATAAATAATTTACACACAAATATATAATTTTTTTCGGGAAAAGATCCGTTTTTATCCGAGATAATTTTCCTGTCCCTTCAGGAAGGCTTCTCAGGTGCTTCGGAGGTGGAGCAGAGGCATTTGGAGGGCGAACGGGCGGAGGGAAAGCGGGGCGGATCAAATCATTATTCGATTTTTTTCGTTCGGTTGCTATTTTTTCTTACCTTTGTGTGAAATTACGAGATTGTGTGCCTGTGTTTTCGTTTTTGCGGAGGCGGACACACCGTCGCGAAGATTAATTTTAAATGTTGTTGCTATGGGTTTCGTACCATTTACATTCATCGACTTTATCGACATGATCCTTGTGGCGTTGATCATGTTCTGGATCTATCGCATGACCAAGGGCACCAATGCTCCCTACATCCTTTCGGGCATCATTGCCATCTATCTGTTGTGGGTGGTGGTGCGTGCACTGAACATGGAGTTGTTGTCGTCCATCCTCGGACAGTTGATTTCGGTGGGTGCCATTGCGCTGATCATTGTTTTCCAACCCGAATTAAGGCGTTTTTTGCAGGTGATCGGTATGCGTCAGGAACGGTTCAATTTCATCATGCGCATCTTCTCGTCGGGTCACGATCGTCTGGTTGAGACCAACATCGCGCCCATTGTTTTGGCGTGTAAAGAGATGTCCGAAACGAAAACCGGCGCACTGATTGTCATGGGATTGCAGAGCGATCTGAGGTTGATTGCCGAGGGCGGCATTCTGCTCGATGCCAAGGTCTCGACCCCGCTGATCAAGAATATTTTCTTCAAGAATGCTCCGTTGCACGATGGTGCGGCGATCATCGAGGGAAACCGCATTGTGGCAGCCAAATGTATTCTGCCCGTGACACAGACCGATGTTCCGAAGGAGTACGGAACACGTCACCGTGCCGCATTGGGCATGAGCGAGATTTCCGATGCCATCATCATTGTCGTCTCGGAGGAAACGGGTTACATCTCGACGGCGCAGAACGGTATGTTGCGTCGCAACATCACGCCGCAGCAGTTGCGCGATATTCTTCAGAAGCATCTTTCGATGTCTTCAAACAACAAGGGACGCAAGAAAGAAGTGGAAAAATAGGATTTTATCCGTATATCAGGCAAAGCCGTTCGGGGATTCTCCGAGCGGCTTTTTTTTTGTGCCTTTGGGCGAGTTGTAAGAGAGGAGGGGAAGGCATGTGAAGACTTTCGGAGCGGAGGGTGTGAGGCGTAATGGAGGGGCTGGTTGTAAGCAGAATCGTTTTCGAGAGATTGAGGCTCGTGGTGTATATAAATATAGGTATGGGGATAAAAAAAGACCTGTGACAAAATCCACAGGTCTTTTTTTAGATTATTCGGAACAGAATCTCCGAATTTATATGTCGGAACAATCTTTGCAATGGGCTTTACGGAAGGCAGGGGCTTTTAAAAGGAACACATGCAAATTTGGAATTTTATATTCCGTTCCTTGTTTTCGGATCTGGGTGTACCTTTTCGTTGCGCTTTTCCCGGCATCTTTCGTACTCTCCGGCATTTCTCATGCACTTCCGTGCTTTTTCTGCCTCTCTTCTGCTGTGCTTCTTCTGCCTTACTGCCCCTCTTCTGCTTGCGCCCGTCTTTAGCCCCTCGGACTAAAAGGGATTAGTTCTGGGCGGCGGGAGACTCTTCTGCGGCGGGAGTTGCGGGAACTTCGGCCTGAGGCATTGCGGTGGTGTTCTCGATGGTCTGCTCTTCGAGCATTTTGGCAGCCTCCTGAATGTTCGAGGTGTCACCCATAGTCGAGGTGCCCTTCATCGAAACGGTGGCTACAACGCACAATACGGCGATGGCGATGGCCATGGTCCAAGTGAACTTCTCCAGAAAGTTCGTGGTTTCACGTACACCCATTACTTGGTTCGAGGCACCGAAGTTAGCGGCCATACCGCTTTTGGGGTTCTGAACCAGAACTGCAAGGATGATCAATACGCTGGCAATGACAACCAAGGCGACACAAATGGTATATAACATATCGTAAAAATTTTAATTATTATTTTTTTTCTGCTTTGTCAATAAGTTCGGCAAAGTAAACACTTTTTTCGGGATTTAGCAAACTTAATTTGCGATAAATCGCAGTTGCTTTGTCGGAAAGCCCCTGACAGAGATAGATTTCGGCTAATTGCTCGGAAACCAGTTCTTCCTCCTCCTCCAAGTCGGGGTCGAGTTGCACCTCGTTGGGGGTCGTGCCGTCGTCTTCATCGGCGACGATGCGCAGGTCTTCCTCCTTCAGAAAACGATCTATGAGTTCCTCGTTGCTGATGTAACTCAACTGATCAATGTCGATGTCCGCGGCCGAAAGGGTGCTTTCGTTACGCCATGGCGCAAGCAGCTTCAGACGGCTGTCGTCCGCACCCGTGCGGGTGTGCAACATGGTGCGCAACGGCAGAAACCATTCGTATTGTGCGATGAGCGATTTCAAGGCATCGGGCGACGAGAGATCGACCGTGTCGGGAAAGAGCGCGGCGGTGCGGGCTGATGTTTTGCTTTGGACGTTCATGGTGATTACCAGTTGGAGGCCGAAGCCTGAAAAATATCGGTGACCAGTTTATCGACGATTTGAGGGATGAGCGTACCCTCGACCTCGGTCAAAAGTTTGGTCGATTCGTAATCTTCGTAAGCGGTGAAGGTCTTGTTCTGCCACGAGGCTTTTTCATCGACGGCATTTGTGAAACGCACGCGCACGGTGATCGTCAGACGGTTCAACAGGGCGAAGTCGTCCGAAGAAACCGAAGCGGTGGTCGAGGTGTAATTGACGATCTCTCCCTCGAAGGCGAAATCGCCGCCCTCTTCGACCTGCGTCAGACGCGTGCGACGCGTGAACATATCGACAAGAGCCTCGGTGAGCGTGGTACTCAGAATCGGGGAGACCATCGTGGCGTTGTTCGGAAAGTAGGCCACCGAAAAGGTCTTGGCGGCGGGAGGAATCGACGCTCCCGACAACGAATATTTGATGGCAACGCCGCACCCCGTCAGAAACAGGGCACAGAGTGTGACCATGATGATGCGGATCTTCAATGTTGATGAATTTTTTTTGGTTAAACGGTGTGTTAATATTCCTCGATGCCCAACTCCTTGATTTTTCGGTAGAGCGTGCGTTCGGACATGAAAAGTTCGGCGGCGGTCTCCTTGCGGCGGCCGTTGTTGTGTTGCAGGGCACGGATGATCTGCTCTCGCTGCACGTCGGCCTTCGTCTTTTCGTGGGGCGGCTCGTCGGTCACATCCTCGCTTTCGGCATAAACCGGATCGTTCGTATAGGCAGTGCCGGTCGCGTAATCGGACGGAACGGGCATATAGGCACTTTTGTGGGGCGAGGAGGGTAATAATGCTTTGATGTCGTGCGGGGCTTCCTGATGGCGGATTCCTGCATTCTGCATCAGTTCGGTCATCATGCGTTTTAAGTCGTTGATGTCGGAGCGCATGTCGAAAAGCACCTTGTAGAGCAGTTCGCGTTCGGTGGACATGTCGTTGCTGTCGGTGCGGGGATGTGAAGTCATCGGGGTTGCCGAATTACCCGCCGCAGGCAGATAACGAGAGAGAATTTCGGGAGTGATGACGCGCGATTGTTCGATCGCCGAGATCTGTTCGGCGACGTTTTTCAACTGGCGGATGTTTCCCTTCCAGTAGTAGTTCTTCAACAGGATGCGGGCATCGTTGTCGAGCGAAATCGACGGCATGCGGTAGCGGGTGGCTACGTCCGATGCGAATTTGCGGAACAGGAGCGGAATGTCGTCGGGGCGTTCGCGGAGTGCCGGTACGGAGATGGGTACGGTCGCCAGTCGGTAGAACAGATCTTCGCGGAACTTGCCCTCGGCAATCGCCTGCTGAAGATTGGTGTTGGTGGCGGCTACGACACGCACATCGGTCTTTTGTACCTTCGATGAGCCGACACGGATAAATTCGCCCGTTTGCAGGACGCGCAACAGGCGTGCCTGAGTCGGAAGGGGCAGTTCGGCAACCTCATCCAGAAAGATCGTGCCTTTGTCCGCTTCTTCGAAGTAACCCTTACGGCTGTCCACGGCTCCCGTGAACGCGCCTTTCTCGTGACCGAAGAGTTCCGAGTCGATCGTGCCCTCAGGAATTGCCGCGCAGTTCACGGCGATGTATTTGTTGTGCTTGCGTGCCGAATAGGCGTGGATGACCTGCGGGAAAAATTCCTTGCCCACGCCGCTTTCGCCCGTGACAAGTACCGTCAGGTCGGTCGGAGCAACGCGCAGGGCAACCTCCAATGCCCGATCCAGAAGATCCGACGTGCCGATGATGCCGAAGCGTTGTTTTACACTGAGTATCTGATCCATTTGTATGTTTGCTAAAAAAGAAATCCTATTCCGCCTGCTCGGAAGAGGTCTTGTAATTCATCGAGAGGGTGTCTTCTTCTTCGTTCATCGTCGAGACGTAGTATCCGAAAAGGATGGCTCCCACGGCCAAAAGGATGGCAATGATTGCCACGAACAGGAATTTGTCCATGTGACGACCCTGCGACGGCTGGTTGTATTCGTAGGCGTCGGTCGTCTTGCGGGGACGGCGGTATTGCAGACCGCGCACGTAGGCAGCGGGATTCATCTTCGGAGATTTCGATATGGCGGGTTCTTCCTCTTCGCGCTCTGTTTCGGTCTCCTTCACGGCTGTCTCCTCCACGGGTTCGGGGATGGCAGTTTGAGGTTCGGGAGCGGGTTCCGATACGGGAGTCGGTTCTTCGTCCTTTGCGGGGGCGTTGTTGGCAAGGTCGGCCGCATGAAGCCCCGTTTGGGGAAGGGGGCGGGACATCGGCTCGTGTCGCTCGTCGGGGAGGGGCTGCGTCGCGGGATCATAGTGGAAGGCGATCGTGTTGTTGGGACCCAGAGAGAGGATGCCCACGCCGCCCACGGGGAAATTGGTGCCGTGCTTGATGTTGTGGCGCACCGAGAACACGAAGCGGTCGATCTTGGCGGCGGCCTCCAGATCGTTGAGTCCTTCCTCCTGACACAACAATGCGTGCAGCACGCCGTCGTCCTGCTTCATAAATTCGGAAAAAACGATCACGCCGTCGGTCTGTTTTACCAGAAAAGCACCCAGTTTCGGGACGACCAATCGTCTGTGCGACTCCAGATATTTTGAAATTACAGCATCTATCACTTTGAGAAAAAACTTTGCGGATTAAATCGCTTCAAAATTACTTTTTTTTGGGCAAAAAACCAAAATATATACCTCTTTTCCAAAATAATCGGACAAAGAGTTGGCTATCCGAAAAATAATTGCCTACTTTGCATCCCGAATTTTTACAAAATCCGGCCGGGTTACTTTGTCTTTTCCGAGACGATGTAGTTCGGGCGGATTTAATTACACGTAGTTGACCCAAGATGAAAGACAAGTACATTGATCTGATCGAACAGTCGTTCGATTTCCCGCAAGACGAGTTCTCCGTTGAAGACAACGAACTGAATTTTCACGACATTCCGCTCATGGAGTTGATCAAACAGTACGGAACTCCGCTCAAAATCACTTATCTGCCGAAGATCTCCCAGCAGATCAACCGCGCCAAACGTATGTTCAACGTGGCGATGGCAAAAGTCGATTACAAGGGCTCTTACAACTATTGTTACTGTACCAAGTCGAGCCATTTTTCGTTTGTGCTGGAGGAGGCCATGAAGAACGACATTCACCTCGAAACGTCGTCGGCCTATGACATCCACATCATCAACGCGCTCTACGACAGCGGAGTGATCGACAAGGACCGCTTCATCATCTGCAACGGTTTCAAGCGTCCGCAGTATGTGGAGAACATCGCCCAACTGGTGCATGACGGCTTCGAAAACACGATTCCGATCTTGGACAACAAGGAGGAGCTGGATCTTCTGGAGAATGCCGTGAACAAGAAGTGCAAGATCGGTATCCGTATCGCCAGTGAGGAGGAACCCAAGTTCGAGTTCTATACCTCGCGACTGGGTATCCGTTACAACGACATTGTCGAGTTCTACAAGAGCCGCATCAAGAACAACAAGAAATTCCAGCTCAAGATGCTGCACTTCTTCATCAATACGGGTATCAAGGATACGGCCTACTATTGGAACGAGTTGTCGAAGTGTATGAACGTATATTGCGAGTTGAAGAAGATCTGCCCCGATCTGGACAGTCTGGACATCGGCGGCGGTTTCCCGATCAAGAACTCGCTGAACTTCGAGTACGACTACGAATACATGACCGAGGAGATCGTGGCACAGATTCAGGGTATCTGTCAGCGTAACGGCGTCGAGGAACCCAACATCTTCACCGAGTTCGGTTCGTTTACGGTGGGCGAGAGCGGTGCGACGCTTTACTCGATCGTCAATCAGAAACAGCAGAACGACCGTGAGAACTGGTACATGATCGACTCGTCGTTCATCACGACCCTGCCCGATACGTGGGGCATCAACCAGCGATACATCATGCTGGCGATCAACAACTGGGACAAGGCTTATCAGCGTGTGCTGTTGGGCGGTCTGACGTGCGACTCGGAGGATTTCTACAACTCGGAGTGTCACACCAACGCCATCTTCCTGCCGAAGTTGGAGCCGGGGAATACACAGTATATCGGATTCTTCCACACGGGTGCCTATCAGGAGTCGCTCGGCGGTTTCGGCGGTATCCAGCACTGTCTGATCCCCGCACCGAAGCACATCATCATCGACCGCGACAAGTCCGACAACGAGTATTATACCCGTCTGTTTGCCAAGGAGCAGTCCTATCGTTCGATGTTGCGTATTTTGGGCTATTGATCAGGTCGCTTACGCGGGTATCGCGTATATTATAATGATCCGAAGCGGAGCAATCCGTTTCGGATTTTTTTTGTGTGAGTGGGGCGGAAAGGAGCAGGTCGTTTCGGGGTAAATAAGACTCTTCGGGAAAAATCCGACTCGATCGGATGGGGTGATCTTTAGGAGATCGGGCGGAGACGGATTGGCGATTGATCCTTAAAAAAGGAAAAATAAAACCGGAGAGTCCGTGGGGACGCTCCGGTTGTGGTGAAGATTGTTCCGAAGAAGGATTATTTCTCGGCGGCCTTGTCTTTGGCGTAGAGTTCGTTCACCTTCTGAAGCACAACGTTCGTCAGGTCGAGCAGCGAATCGGCGTCGATGAGTACCGATGCGTTGAAGATCATCTTGTAGCGTTTGTCGGCGTTGATCTCGCGGACGGCACGGGACAAAAGATCCTGTGCGCGGTTCGTGAAGACCATATTCTCCTCCTCAAGCGTCTTGCCTTCGGACTGGATGCGGTTCTGAAGTGCGGCCATACGCTGTTCGAGACTCTTCTGCTTGTTCTGGGCATCGAGTGTCGTCATCAGACCCTTCTGATATTTCTCCTGCAACTGGGCAGCCTCGGCTTGCAGGTTCTGTTCGCGCTGAGCCCAACTCTGCTGCGTCTTCTGCGTCTTTTCCTGGAGAGGTGCGCCTTCCTTGAGGTAAAGGTCGCTCTGAGCCAGGACGGCTTCAACCTGAATGTAGGCCAAATCCGACACCTCGGTCTTGACGGTGGTCGTCTGAGCCTGTTGAGGTGCTGCTGCGCCTGCCTTCGACTGCGACTGGCATGCGGTCATGAGAAGCGCGGCGGCAATGGCCGGGAAAAGAATTTTTTTCATCTCTATATACGTTTTAGTTAATTATTTTCGTTCGGAGATACAAAGGTAGAAAAAAATCTTTACATTTGTCTCAATACTGACAAATTTTAAGGACACATGTATGAATACATTAGCGGCACGTTGGCGGAAGTTGCACCGACGTATGCCGTGGTCGATGCGGGCGGCGTGGGATACCACATCCACATCTCGCTGGAGACCTTTTCGAAGATCGAACACGAGACCCGCGTGAAGTTATATACGCATTACATCGTGCGTGAAGATGCGCAACTGTTGTACGGATTTGCCGAGAAAATCGAACGCGAATTGTTCCGACTTTTGATCGGGGTGTCGGGTGTGGGTGGAAATACGGCACGTATGGTGCTTTCGACCTATTCGCCGCGCGATTTGCAGACGATCATCTCGACGGGAAATGCCCCCCTGTTGAAAAACGTCAAGGGTCTGGGTCTGAAAACGGCACAGAAGATCATCGTCGAGTTGAGCGGTAAATGCGCTACACTCACGGAGGCCTCACCCAAGGAGGAGAGTGCCGTGACGAACGGCGTGGCGGACGAGGCGGTCGAAGCACTCGTCATGCTGGGCTTCCCGAAAACAACTGCCGAGAAGGTCGTCTATAAGGTCGTGAAGGACGAACCGCAACTCTCGGTCGAAGAGGTGATCCGTGTGGCGTTGAAGAAGATTTAACTCATACTAAACTTTAAATAAGTGATGAAAAAAATCGTTTTGGCAGCAATGCTGCTTTTCGGATGTCTCTTTACGCTGGAGGCATCGGCACAGGCACAGAAGGGTGATGATGCGTATCGCAGCGTATTGGAGCAGTACATGGTGGCAAGCGGCAGCATGGCATCGTACGATGCGATGTTGGATATGCTCTTCCAGAGTATGCCCCAACTCACCGAGGCCAAGCAGCAGGAGATCCGCAAAAAGGCTGCGGCTCGTCTGATCGACCAGCTGATGCCCGCCTACAAGCGTTACCTGTCGGTCGATGACCTGAAGGCCGCCATGGCTTTTTATGCCACCCCCGCAGGCCAGCGCATCCAGAAATCGCAGCAGCCGCTGATGCAGGATGCCATGCAGGTCGGCCATAAGTTCGGCATGGAGTTGCAGCAGATGATTATGGAGGCCATGTAATTCTGCCCTCAGAAAACGAGCAATTTGCCCGAATCGGTTCATCGCTTTGAGAACCGATTCGGGCTTTTTCGTGCCGTGGAGCAGGGGTCGGGGTAAAAAATCGGGCGAATGAGCGTGAAATTTGGATTGTTTTTGTAAATTTGCACGATAATATGCTGTCTATGAAAAAATTTTGCATGCTTCTTTTGCTGCTGCCTTTCGTGTGGGCATGCGGTGACGACGAGGAGGATATCCTGCCCAACCAGCAGGACAAAATCGTCTCGTACCTCACCTCGAACCACAATCCGCGACTGGTGGACGAGAAAGAGGTGGCGGAGGATTCCGAACAACCCTTCTATACACCGTTTTTCGGATCGGCATTCCGCTACATCGACCAATATTATAACCCCGACCGCGTGAATTGGAAGGAAGTCACCACGACCTCCAAAATCCGACTCACATACAGCATTTACCTCTTCGAGTTCCGCAATATTTCGGATCGCGACATGCCGCTTGCGACGAACGATCCCCGGTGGAAGGATCAGATGGAAAAGGAGGGGCTGACACCGGGTGTCGTGAGTTTCGAACCCGTCGAGGTCGATATGGCACATCCCCACATACTAAAGGGTCTGTATCATGCGTTGGTGGGGTGTCGTGAGGGTGATGTCGGCGAGGTCTATATGTGTTACAACATGGCCTACGGCAACGACGACAATTTCGCCGCGATTCCCAAGGAAAGCCCCGTGGCGGTCTTTTTTAAAATAAACAGTGTGGAGTAAAATACAACGGAAAAATATGAAAATGATCAAACGAACCCTCTTCGGACTGTTCATGGCGGGAGTGCTGATGACCTCCTGCGCCAAGGACGTCGAGGAGAATATCAACCACTACGAGTCGATGTCGCTCAAAGCGTGGATCAATCAGAATAATCCCGATGTGATCGGCAATTTCCGCAAGGTCGATTCGAAGGGGTCGGGGTATTATTTCGACATCCTCGATCCGGGAGATGTCTCCGCAGAGTCGATTCCGATCGGCAAGAAGGATGTGTGGGTGCATTTCAAATACACGGCACGCGACCTGAACGGCAACATCGTGCTGACGCGTGATGCCCACAACGCCCGTCTTTTGAACACTTTCACCAAATATACGCACTATGTGCCTTATTTCCGCTTCGTGGGCGACGAGAACGTCGGGATGATGGAAGGTGCTTACCTTGCCATGCGCGATACGCTTACGATGAGCGGGGAGTATTTCGAGAAGTACCGCGAAGAGCGCGGGTTCGACTCGGAAACCTACCGCCTGCGCATCGGATCGAAGGTGGTACTTTACTGCCCGTCGATCTTGATCGGCAACAGCGTAAACGGATCGGGCGGTTACGAAGGTCAGACTTCGTTGTCGGCTCAGCGTCCCGTGCGTGTCGAGATCGAGGTGTGCGATACGACGACCAACCCGTTGAAGGTGGAGGGTAACATCGTGGACAAGTTCTGCGAGGACAACGGCGGTTTGCAGATCTACACCAAGGAGGAGAACGGCGTGGACATCCCGACCGATCCCGACGACATGCACCACCCCTACAATCCCCGGTCGAAGCGTTGGGTGTCGGCATCCGACACGATCGCGCAGGTCTATGTGAACCACCGCTACGATCCCCGAACCGACCGTTTCAACTATCCGAACCGCTATAATGTGGGGTTGGAACCCTACAACGGCGAGGATCTGGATCAGAAGATCGCCGATGTGCTGATGAAGCGTTTCCATAAGGACAGCGTATATATAGGTGCGGACAAACTCAAGGCCGACACGGTAAAGTTGGACGGCAACGCCAAGATTTGGTATATCGGTCGTTTCACCGACGGATTCATCTTCGATACGAATATCGACGAGGTGAAGGAACTCATCTACGGCAAAGATTTTCAGAAGGGGAAGGTGTTGGATTATACGCCGAAATCGGGCGGTCTGATCAAAGGCTTCTACTATGCCGTGCCGCAGTTGAAATACGGCCAGTGGGCATCGTTCATCACGGTTTCGACGTTTGCCTACGGTGTAGCCGGCAAGCAGGGTATGACCTCGACTTCATCGTCGGGCGGCATGACCAGTTACGACTATTTCAACTACCTGAACTATATCAATAACTACTACGGCGGCGGCTACATGGGCGGCTACATGGATGGTTATTACGGCGGTTTCGGCGGCTTTGGAGGCGGTTACGGTTATGGCTACGGCGGCGGCTATTATGGCGATTACTACGGTGATTATTACGGTATGGGTGCAGGTAATCCCGCAACCACGGTGAAGACCGTGACGACCGAAATTCCGTCGTTCGAACCGTTGATTTTCCAGTTCTACATTGAACCCAAACAGAAGAAATAGGCGGGTTTTCCGCAAATCGGCAAAAGGCGATCCTTGGAAAAGGATCGCCTTGTTTTTTTTGAGACTGATGAGGCGCGGTTGGTAAATAAAACGGGGACGGACGAAGTTCCGAAAACGGACGTTCTTTCGGGTGAGGAATCTTTTGGCGGATTTCGGGCGTGAGAATTTGTTGCAGAACGGAAATGCTTCGTTAAAGTCTGTCTTGGAGGCGGTTGGAGGGGAAAAAAGGAAGGATTTCGGTGGGTGTTTTTTACCATTTGGCAGAAAAATTGTTATTCCGAAGAGCGAATTATTTCGGGTTTAATTTTGATATGTCAAATTATATGCTTAATTTAGTTCTCAGAAATTCCAACTTAAAACACAAGTCGATATGATTATTACATTTAACGAATTGCGTCGAATTAAAGACAAATTACCGAGCGGAAGCTCGCAACGCATTGCAGATGAGTTAGGAATCGATGCCGATACCGTTCGCAACTATTTCGGCGGTCAGCATGACGATGCTAAAGAGTGTGTCGGTGTCCATTTCGAACCGGGACCCGACGGCGGTATGGTTACGTTGGATGACACGAGGATTCTTGATGTTGCAATGCGTATTCTGAGTGAACAGGAATAAATCACAAAAAACGGAGCATTTGAAAAAAATGTGATTGTCGTTCAGGACACATCCCCTTGCAGATGAGGGGAACGAATCACGGATAAGGCGTAGTGGCAGAGCAGGTCTGCCGCTACGTTTTTGTTTTCGGGAGAGCAGGAAAGCAAATACCGTGGAAAACGGGGCATTGTGCCGAGTGATATTAAAAAATTGAACAACCGTTCTTTGCACCCGCTTTTCCCTTAAGTTTTTGAAAACGAGCCACGCACATCCCATTTTGTCCCCGATCGGCTGAAAAAGGGATTTGAGGACAAATATCGACTCTTTTTTCGGAATAAGCGGTTAATTTTAATCGGAGTTTCGACGTTTTTTCATTCTTTTTGATTATCTTTGCGTGCTATTGAGCAAGAACAAAAATCAAATAAACAATAATAAATTTTTTTTAACTCAAATGCAAAGTAAAGGCTTTATTAAACTCATCGCGGGTTTGTTGATTCTCGCATGTGTTTATCAACTCTCGTTCACGTTCAAAACACGCAGCGTAGAGAAGAAGGCGGCCGAGTATGCCGCGCAGTTCCCCCAAGACACGACAGCCGAGCGACACTACCTCGACTCGATGATGAAGGAGACGGTTTACAATTTGGGATTCACTTCCTTCACCTACAAGATGTGTAAGGAGAAGGAATTGAACCTCGGTCTTGACCTGAAGGGCGGTATGAACGTCATGCTGGAAGTTCAGGTCGAGGACGTCATCAAGGCTCTGGCCGGTGACAATGTCAAAGATCCCGTGTTCCGGGAAACCGTTGCCGAGGTGGAGAAGATGAAATCCAACCATTTCGTGGACGACTTCGCCAAGGTATGGGCGGAGAAGAGCAACGGCCGTTCGTTGTCGTCGCTGTTCGTAAATCCCGATCGCCGCGACATCACGCTCGATACGCCGGACGATGATGTTGTCAAGATCCTCAAGGAGGATGTCGAGAAGGCAATCGCCGCTTCGTTTAACGTATTGCGCAGCCGTATCGACAACTTCGGTGTGACGCAGCCCAACATTCTCCGCCTGCCGAACTCGAACCGTATTCTGGTCGAGTTGCCGGGTGTCAAGGAGCCGGATCGTGTTCGTGACCTGTTGAAGGGTACCGCATCGCTGGAGTTCTGGACGACCTATACCATCAACGAACTGATGAACTCGCTGACTCAGGCCGACGCCGTGGTTCGCCGCGAGTTGCTCGCCCAGCAGAAGCACGAGACTAAAGAGGCTACTGAGGAGACTCCCACCGAAGAGAAAGCCGAAGCACAGACTCTGGCCGACAAGGTTGCCCGGACCGAGCAGCCCGAAGAGATCGCCGAGGGCGACTCGTACAACTCGGAGGAGCACCCCTTGTTCTCGGTGTTGGATCCCCGTTACGGCGGCGGTGCTGCCGTAGGTGCCGCCTACAAGGCTGACATGGCTACCGTGGACAAATATCTGGCAATGCCCGCTGTTCGCGCGCTGTTCCCCGCCGATGTGGAGTTTAAGTGGGGCAACAAGGCCGAGGATCAGTTGGACGGCCGTTTCCAGTTGTATGCAATCCGCATCACCACACCCGATAAGAAGGCTCCTCTCGACGGTTCGTTCGTAACCGATGCTTCGGAGCAGTATCAGCAGCACGGTGCACAGGCCGAGGTCTCGATGACGATGAACTCGGAGGGTGCACAGCGTTGGGCCCGTCTGACGGGTGAGAATGTCGGCAAGCACATCGCCATCGTTCTGGACGGTCGCGTTTGCTCGGCTCCCGTTGTAAACGGCAAGATCGACAAGGGCGTTTCGCAGATCACCGGTAACTTCACCATTCAGGAGGCCAAGGACTTGGCAAACATCCTCGTTTCGGGTAAGATCCCCGCTCCCGCAACCATCGTTCACGATACGGTTGTCGGTCCTTCGCTGGGACAGGAGTCGATCAATGCAGGTCTGTTCTCGTTCATCGTGGCCTTCATCCTCGTCTTGCTCTACATGGGTCTGTTCTATAAGACCGCAGGCTGGATGTCCGATATCGCACTGTTGTTGAACGTATTCCTGCTGATGGGTGTACTCGTGTCGTTCGGTGCCGTGCTGACCCTGCCGGGTATCGCGGGTATCGTACTGACGATGGGTATGGCTGTGGATGCCAACGTCATCATCTACGAACGTATCAAGGAGGAGTTGCGTGGCGGTAAGGGCTTGTCGCTCGCCATCACCGAAGGTTTCTCGAAGGCTTATTCGGCCATCATCGACGGTAACCTTACGACCATCATCACCGGTATCGTTCTGTTTGTATTCGGTACGGGTCCGGTTCAGGGCTTTGCCACTACGCTGATCATCGGTATCATCACTTCGCTGTTCAGTGCAATCTTCATCACCCGTCTGATGATCGAGTGGGCTGTCTCCAAGTTCGGTCACATCACGTTCTCAAGATCGTGGTCGGAGCGATTCCTGTCGAACACCAATGTCGATTTCCTGAGCCTGCGTAAGATCTCTTACATCGTTGCTGTTGCCATCATCGCTGTTTCGTGCCTTTCGTTCGCCATCCGTGGTTTGAACAAGGGTACCGAGTTCACCGGCGGTCGTGCTTATGTCATCCGTTTCGACAAGGAGGTTCTGGCCGAGGATGTACGTTCGCGCGTTGAGAAGGGCTTCACCGAGAAAGCCGATGCCGATGCCGCTTCGATCAGTACTTCGGTAACGCAGTTCGGTAACGCCAACCAGATGCGTGTTGTAACCCAGTACAAGTTCGATGATACCTCGGAGGAGGCAACCAAGGAGATTCAGTCGATTCTCTACGAGTCGTTAAAGGATCTTTATCAGGAGCCGCTCTCTTTCTCGGACTTCGTAAATACGCAGAACAACATCAACGGTATCACCACTTCGGATAAGATCGGTCCTTCGATCGCTCACGATATGACGATGAACGCCATCTACTCGATCCTCTTCTCGCTGTTGGCAATCGGTTTGTACATCACCTTCCGATTCAAGTACTGGCAGTGGGCTTCGGGTGCAACGCTTGCACTGGCATTCAACGCCCTGTTGGTAATCGGTCTGTTCTCGTTGCTCTACGGTATCGTGCCTTTCAACCTTGAGGTTAATCAGGCATTCATTGCCGCCATCCTGACCATCATCGGTTATGCGATCAATGATACGGTGGTTGTATTCGACCGTATCCGTGAGTACATGGGTCTGTATCCCAAGCGTGACTTCAAGGAGAACGTAAACAACGCAATCAACTCGACCCTGTCGCGTACCATCAACACTTCGGGTACGACGTTGGTTACCTTGCTTGCCATCTTCTTCTTCGGCGGTGAAACCATCCGTGGTTTCGTGTTCGCCCTGACGATCGGTGTCGTAGTCGGTACGGCTGCCACCATCTTCATCGCAACTCCCATCGCTTACGACCTGATGAAGAAACGTATGGAAAAGAGTCTGAAGAAGTAATTCGTTCAAAGACATACACTCCGAATAAAATGGATTGCCGTATTGCGGCAATCCATTTTATTTTTTATCTTTGTCGGAAAGATATGTTTAAAAAGATTATGGAAAAGATGCTCAAATGGTTGCGACATTCCGTATCGCCGATTTTTCTGGCACTGCTTGTCGCGTCGTTCGTGTTGTGGTACATTGCCAAACTGAACTACACCTATACGACCGAACAGGTTATGAAAGTGCAGTTGGATGACCGTGAGTTTGAGGTACAGTGTGTGGTTGAGGGACTGGGTACGAATCTTTTCAAGTATCAGGTCTATATGGACAAGCACCTCACGCTGCCTTCGGGTAAGATTGGTTATCAGAAGGTCGATCTCGAAGCGCGTAAGGAAGATCCGCGTGTGGCACGACTTTCGACCGACCGCGAATGGGTCGAGTTGGATCCTCAGGCGATCAAGGAGGCGATTTCGGTGCAGTGCAGTGACATCAAGATCCTTTCGGTCGTGGCACCGATCATCGAAAAGCCCACACCGAAGGAAGTTGCCGGGGAGGAGAAGAAAAAGTAGAATCCGAAAAACGATCTGCGAAGCGGAATTTTCAAAAAAATGATAAAAATAGGAATTACAGGCGGTATCGGTTGTGGCAAAAGCACCGTATGCCGCCTTTTTGCACAAAAGGGAGTCGGGGTCTATGATTCCGACCGCGAGGCCAGACGCCTGATGAATACCGACCCTGCATTGCGCGATGCGATTGCCAAACGATTTGGCGAAGCGATCTATCGTTCGGGCGAACTCGACCGTAAGACATTGGCCGAAAAGGTGTTTGCCGACAGCGAGGCACTTAAAGATCTGAATGCTCTGGTGCATCCTGTTGTAATGCACGATTTTGAAGAATGGGCGGAGCGTCAGGAGGGAAATTATGTCCTTTTGGAGAGTGCCATTCTCTTCGAGGCGGGATTGCAGGACAGGGTCGATCACACGATTGTGGTGATGGCTCCCGAATCGTTGCGTATAAAGCGTGCCGCCAAGCGAGACGGATGCTCCGAGGAGACGATCCGCCGCCGTATTGCCGCGCAGATGCCGGAGGAGGAGTTGGCCAAACGTGCCGGGCAGGTGATCGTAAACATCAAGGAAGAAGATTTGGAGGGTGCGGTCAATTACCTGCACCATCTCTATGAAATGGAGGCGGGAAAGGCCTCTTTAAACAAACAGTAAATCATGAAACGGGATTTTATGCGGCCGCAGGTTATGGCCATTTTGAACGTGACGCCCGATTCGTTTTATGAGGGCAGTCGCAAACAGGACTCCGAGACGATTCGTGAGCGTGTGCGCGAGACGGTCGCCCAAGGAGCATCCATGATCGACGTGGGCGGTTATTCGTCGCGTCCGGGGGCAGACGAGGTGTCGCCTGAAGAGGAGTGGCGAAGAGTGCGTCTGGGTGTGGGCATTGTGCGCGAGGTCGCACCCCGCATCACCGTATCGGTCGATACGTTCCGTGCGGAGGTGGCGCGCCGTGCTGTCGAAGAGTTCGGCGAGTTGGTCATCAACGACATCTCGGCCGGAGAACTCGATCCGGAGATGATTCCCGAAGTTGCCCGCATGGGTGTTCCGTATATCGCCATGCACATGAAGGGCAATCCCAAGACGATGCAGTCGCAGACGGATTACGAATCGGACATCACGTCCGAAGTGCTTGAATATTTCCGCGACAAGTGTGCCTCGTTGCTTACGGCGGGCATTCGTCGCGAGAACCTCATTCTCGATCCCGGATTCGGATTTGCCAAGACGCTGGAGCAGAATTACGAACTTTTGGGCGGTCTGCACCGTCTGTGCGAGACGGGTTATCCCGTTTTGGCGGGACTTTCGCGCAAGTCGATGATCTATAAATTGCTGGGTACGACCCCGAAGGAGGCTCTGGCGGGTACTGTGGCTCTGGATTGGGAATGCTTGAGACAGGGGGCGACGATCCTTCGCGTACACGATGTGCGCGAGGCGGTCGATTCGGTGCGTCTTTTTGAAATGTTCCAAAAACAAACGAAATAAGTGATACGGGTTACGGATATACACAAACGCTTCGGCAATTTGGAGGTGCTGAAGGGGGTGAATTTGGAGATTAAGACGGGCGAAGTGGTGTCGATTGTCGGTGCGAGCGGTGCGGGTAAAACCACGCTCCTGCAAATCATGGGCGGATTGTCGCGCCCCGACAGCGGATCGGTTACGATCGACGGCGAGGAGATTTTCCGCTTGGGTGACAAGGCTCTTTCGCGGGTGCGCAACCAGAAGATCGGATTCGTCTTTCAGTTTCATCACCTGCTGCCCGAATTTACGGCCTTCGAGAATGTCTGCATTCCCGGTCTGATTGGCAACCGACCGCAGAAGGAGGTCGAGGCACGTGCCGGGGAGTTACTCCGCATGGTCAATATCGAGCACCGCCGCAACCATAAACCAGCCCAGTTGTCGGGTGGCGAGCAGCAGCGTGTGGCGATTGCCCGTGCGCTGATCAATGCGCCTGCCGTATTGCTGGCGGACGAGCCGTCGGGTAATCTCGATTCGAAAAACCGCGATGAGATTCACCGCCTGTTCTTCGATCTGCGCGATCGGTTGGGGCAGACGATCGTCATCGTGACCCACGACGAGCATCTGGCCGAGATGGCCGACCGCAAAATCGAAATGTCGGACGGATTGATTTTGGAAGGATGGACCACGAACTGAAAGCGTTGCTCGATCGGTTGTGGGATCGCTACGATCGGACGGAATTTATCGAAGAAGATCCGATTTCGGTGCCGCACCGCTATACCGACCGCAAGGATCGGGAGGTGGCGGGATTTCTGGCGGCTGCGATTGCTTGGGGGAATCGGCGTTCGATTGTCAGAAGTGCCCGTCGCATGATGCTTCTGATGGATGACCGACCCGCCGATTTTGTGCGCGAGGCCTCGGATCGGGAACTCGAATTTGTCACTTCTTTCGTACATCGCACCTTCAACGGGGGCGATTTCCGCGATTTTATTCTTGCCCTGCGCCGTATGGAAGAACGCTTCGGCGGGGTTGGCGCATTTTTTGAGGATCGCTACGAAAAAACACACTCCGTGGCCGAGTGTCTGGCGGATTTCAGAGAGGAGTTCCTCTCGTCGGAACACGATCCGCATTGCGAAAAACACCTTTCGTCGATTCGGCGCGGTGCTGCCTGCAAGCGGTTGTGCATGTACCTGAAATGGATGGTGCGCCGGGACGATCGCGGGGTGGATTTCGGATTGTGGACACGCATCCCGATGTCGGCTCTGTACATTCCGCTCGATCTGCATGTGGGCGAGGTAGCACGCGAATTGGGACTTCTGACACGTCGTCAGAACGATTGGAAGGCGGTGGAAGAATTGACCCGCGTACTGCGCGAATTTGATCCCGAAGATCCCGTGCGCTATGATTTCTCGTTGTTCGGCGCGGGCATGGATCCTCATTGTGAATTATAGCATGTTTCAATTCAAACAATTTGTCATAGAACAGGACAAGACCCCGATGAAGGTCGGAACGGACGGTGTGTTGCTTGGTGCGTGGGCTCCCTTGCGCGAAAGCGACCGCTCGATCCTCGACATCGGTACGGGTACGGGCGTCATTGCGCTGATGATGGCGCAACGTGCGCCGAAGTCCGAAATCGTGGGGGTCGATCCGTTCGGGGTGGAGGAGGCACGCGAAAATGCCGACCACTCGCCATGGGGCGACCGTATCCGATTCTTCCAGACCACGGTGCAGGAGTTCGAGAGCGACCGAAAATTCGATTTGATCGTCTCGAACCCGCCGTTTTTTGTCGATTCGCTAAAGTGTCCCGATGCGGGGCGCACCGAAGCACGACACACGGTCTCGTTGCCGTTCGGCGATTTGTGCCGTTCGGTCTTGCGGCTGATGGCGCATGACGGCCATTTTGCGGTGATTCTTCCGGTCGGGGAGTCCGAAAAATTCCGTCGGGAAGCATTGCTGAAATTGTCGCTTGTCCGCAGTGTTGATGTTCATACCACACCGCGCCGTGCGGCGAAACGGCGTTTGATGGAGTTTGTCCGCTATGACGAAGAGCAACCCGTACCGCAGATCCTGCATGAGGATCTTTATATGGGTACGGGCGAACACGAACAATATACCGAAGAATATAAAAGGCTGACCCGCGATTTTTATTTGAAATTTTGACGGAATAGATTACCTTTGTAAAGATCAAGATTTTTCGTTTTGATCTGTGAAAAACATTTTGTTGTTCTTTAAACCTGTTGGAAGATGAAAAAAATACTTCTGTTTCTTGCATTGGCCTTTACTTCTGCCACGCTTTCGGCTCAAAATCCCTATATCGAACCCGTTGCCGCCATGGAAAATGGTGCAGGACTGACGCTTCCCCGCTCGCAGACGGTGCTGGCGGTGGATCTTGTGGTCGAACAGGAGCAGATCATTGCAGGCCCTTATGCGCGTTATGCCCAGAAATTTCTGGGTGTGTTGGCTCCTCTGGCCGATCGTAATTTGTGGAGCGTCAAGTCGGCAACGGTCGGCGTAATGGATCCCGCTCGTGTGGGAGTGGTGGGTGATCTTGCGCAGCCGTCGGTAAATAATGTGCGTTACGCCTCTTCGGAGGAGGGCTTTCCCACGATGCCGATCGACAAGTCGTCGATGAGTGTTGCCACGCTGGAGGAGTCGGCAGGTGCCGCCGCACGCATGATCTGTTTGTTGCGCAACCGCCGTATCGAACTCATCACGGGTGAGGCCGGAGAGCATGTGTTCGGCGAGGGGTTGAAAGCCGCCCTCGATGAGATCGCCCGTCAGGAACAAGGTTATTTGGAGTTGTTCCTCGGAAAGAAAATAATCCGTACCGCCACGCATCGCATGTTGGTTTATCCCCGTTCGGATAAAAAGCAGTATGTCGTTTGCCGTTTCAACGAGCAGAACGGTATCCTCGCCGAGAACGACCTGTCGGGCGATATGGTGTTGTTGCAGATCGAACCGGGAAAGGTTGATCGTTCGATGGAAGCGGGCGAAAAATCCAAAAATGTCGTGGAATGTCGCGTAGCCTCTTATTCGAATTGCGTGGTCTCGGTCGGTGCGCGTGAGTGCTGCCGCTCGGTACTGCCCATTCTGGAGTTTGGCGAAAAGATGCTGCTTCCGTTGCGTCAGGTGCGCTAAATCCGCCGAAAAAGAAAATATACGGAGGAGATGCAAGGCGTTCTCCTCCTTTTTTTGACTGAAAAAGCAGAATTTATGGATTATACATCGAAGATGGTCGCACTCTTGAAGAGTATGCGCCGCGAACGAAACGGAGCCGTGGCCGATGCCATGTGTACGAGTGCTTCGGGATTGAACTACGGCGTGAGCCTTCCCACGGTGCGTCAGATTGCCCGTGCCGAGCAGAAAGATTACGATTTTGCCGCCATGTTGTGGCATCAGGATGTCCGCGAGTTGCGCCTTGCGGCGTTGCATATCGCCCAACCCGAACTCGTGACCGGGGATCGGTTCGCTTTTTGGGGGGACGGCATCCGCGACGAGGAGTTGGCCGAAGAGGCTGCTTTTGCCCTGTTGCGGTTTATGCCCGATTTCGACGAGTTGTTCGGCGAGTGGATCAAGGCCGAAAAACCCCTGTTGCGTTACGCCGTGTTGCAGGCTGCGGCACGTTATCCGAAGGCAGATTGTCGGTGGGGCGAGGATGCGGTGAAAGCCTTGGAAGGTGATTTCACGCACCACGAAAAGCACCTGCTTGCGCGGGGCGTCGTCGCCATGTTGGCGGCATTGGCACTGCGCGGTGAGGAGGATAAGGCCGGGATGAAGGCACTTGTCGGAAAGTTGGGTACAACGGAAGAGGAGCGTTACGTACAGGAAGAGATGGAGTGGCGTCTGGAGTTTTAACAGCCGACCTGAAATTCAATAAAAAAGGAGAAATCCCAAAGGCGGGGGTTTCTCCTTTTTGTTTCTTGGGGCGGGGTTATTCGTCCATAAAGAGGGCGCGGGGCAGTTGTCCCACATTGTTGATCTTGATGATCTCGATACCCTTGGGGATTTTGATCTCCTTGAGATAACCCGATACGATGATGCGTTTGAAACCCAGACGCGCCGCTTCGCTGATGCGCTGCTCGGAGCGGGGGGCAGGACGTACCTCTCCCGACAGACCGATCTCGCCTGCGCAGCAGATGCCTTCGTTGATCGGTCGGTCATAGTACGACGAGATGACGGCGGCAACCACCGCAAGATCCAATCCCGTGTCGGCGACTTTGAATCCGCCGGTGAAGTTCAGAAAGAGGTCCTTTTGGAACATCTTCATGCCGATGCGTTTTTCGATGACTGCCAAAAGCATGTTCATACGCCGCGTGTCGAATCCCGTGGCGGAGCGTTGGGGCGTACCGTAAGCCGCACCGCTGACCAGAGCCTGCACCTCGATCAGATAGGGGCGCACGCCATCGACCGATGCGCCGACGGAAATACCGCTCAAGGGTTCTTCGTAGTGTTGGAGCAGGATTTCCGAGGGGTTGTCCACCGAACGCAGACCCTCTTCCAGCATCTCGAACACGCCGATCTCGAACGTGGCACCGAAACGGTTCTTGATGCCACGCAGGATGCGGTAAATGTTGTTGTTGTCGCCCTCGAACTGAAGCACGACATCGACAATATGTTCTAAAATCTTGGGTCCCGCGATCGTGCCGTCCTTGGTGATGTGACCGATGATGATGATCGACGTGCCGGTCGATTTGGCATATTTCAAGAGGGTGGCGGCGCATTCGCGGATCTGCGAAACACTGCCCGCCGAGGACTCCAACACTTCGGTATAGATCGTCTGGATCGAGTCGATGATCACCAGATCGGGCTGCTCGGCCGAGATCTGGTTGATGATGTTTTCCAAGAGTGTTTCGGGGTAGATCAGACAATCCTCGTTGCGCACGCCGATGCGGTTGGCACGCATGCGGATCTGTTCGGCCGACTCCTCTCCCGACACATAAAGCGTCTTGAGGCGGTTGGGACTGAGGGCGATCTGGAGCGAGAGGGTCGATTTGCCGATACCCGGCTCGCCACCGATCAGAATAAGCGATCCGGGAACCATGCCGCCGCCCAGCACGCGGTTCATCTCGGCATTACCGAGGTCGATGCGGCGGAAAGAATTCTCCATGATCTCGGAGACGCGTTGCGGACGGGCCTTGGGAAGGGGTGACGCCAAAGATGCCGTGATGGGGTTGCTTTCACGCGAGATGATCTCCTCGGTGAAGGTGTTCCACGCACCGCATGCGGGACAGCGTCCCAACCATTTCGGGGCTTCAAAACCGCACTCCTTACAAAAATAGGCTTTCTTTACTTTTGCCATGAGCGGAAGGTCTTTTAGCGTGACAGGATCGGGGTCGAGGTGTATTCGTAACGTGTAACGCGCGTCACTTCACGTTCGGGGTGCATTTCCTGATATTTCTTTGTAAGGTCGATGAGAAAGACCGTCTTGCGCACGGCGAGTCCCGTTACGGGGTCTTTTTCGTCGGACGACTGGTAGTGGCTCACCTTGGCGGTGTAGTTTTCCTCGCCGAACATGAAATTGATGATCTTCTCGCCCGGCTCCTTGAGGAACGATCCGGAGACGATTCCCGCTTCGGCATTGGGTTTCACGCGGAGGATGCCTCCGTTATAGACCGAAAAATCGAGGCTGTACATACCGCCCGGCTGTACGGGAGCGGAGGCGATGACGTGTTCGTCGATCTCCTTGAGAATCGGGCTGCCGGGATCGGCTCCCGTCACCTCGACCGTCGTGCGTATGTCGGTGACGGGGTAGTCGGCCGTGTAGAACACATCGTCGCCGTCACTGCACGATACAAAACCCGAAACAATGCAGAAAAGGATATTATACAATTTTTTCATGGCACTATTTGATGAAGAATTTGTAGATGTCGTTTCCGTTGGCGTAGAAAAGCAACATCAGAAGGATGAACATACCGATGTATTGGGCGATTTCCAGTACGCGGTCATTGACCTTGTGTCCCGTGATCAGTTCCCAGAAGGTGAAAATGGCGTGTCCGCCGTCCAGACCGGGGATCGGCAGCAGGTTCATCACCGCAAGGATGATCGACAGAAAAGCCGTCTTCATCCAGAAATCCAACCAGTTCCATTCGGTCGAGAAGATGTTTCCGATGGCGATGAAACCGCCCAACTCTTCGTAGAGTTTTGTTTCGGGTTTGACGATCAGTTTGAGTTGTTCCCAATAACTCTTCGTCACCTGAGCCGTTTTGCGGAAACCTGCGGGAATCGACTCCCAGAAGGTGAAGTTTCGGGTGCGGAACTTGAAGAGGTGTTCGGGACTTGTGCAGAATACACCGATGCGACCGTCGGCCGATACGGGAAGTTGCATCTGGAGGGTGTCCGTACCG
This sequence comes from Alistipes sp., assembly GCA_020026415.1. Taxonomy (GTDB): domain Bacteria; phylum Bacteroidota; class Bacteroidia; order Bacteroidales; family Rikenellaceae; genus Alistipes. The sequence goes on from JAHHQL010000002.1 coordinate 37,780, forward strand.
CGAAGTACGCTCAAATCGGCCTCTTTCGAGGGCTGACCCTTGAGGTAGGCGATTGCGGTCGGAAGATCGGGGTGATCCAGATCGTTGATGCGGATGATTTCGTCTCCGCGCCGGAGCGGGGCGGCCGATGCCATTGCAACGCTGTCCACCATAAACGGCAGGCGCGGCGAGAGCATATTCTCGTAACCCTTCTCACGGCGCATCTCGATGAGTTGGTCGAGCGAAATATGGAGCGTTTTATTTTCACCGTGGCGGAGTATCTCCACTTCGCGGTCGTGTTCGGTGATCAGCAGATCGTTTACGATCGACATGAAGTTGTCGATGGGTTTGTGGTCGATAGACACGATGCGGTCGCCGTCCTCAAAACCGAGGGCATGTCCCGCCCGGTTGAAGTTGTACCCCCAGCGGGCGTCTTCGTTCGAGAAATAACTCTCGCCCCATGTATAACAGATGCCCGAATAGATGGCAATCGCCATCATGATGTTCATAAAGACACCTGCCAGCATCACCAGAAGGCGTTGCCATGCCGGTTTGGCTCTGAAATCACTTTCGACGACAGGCTGTTGCATCTGCTCCTTGTCCATCGACTCGTCGATCATGCCGCCGATCTTGCAGTAACCGCCCAGCGGCAGCCAGCCGAGTCCGTATTCCGTCTCGCCGCGTTTGAATTTGAAGAGCGAGAACCACGGATCGAAGAAGATGTAGAACTTCTCGACGCGGATCTTGAACATACGCGCCACGATGAAGTGACCAAATTCGTGGATACCCACCAAAATGGTGAAGCAGAGGAAAAATTGGATTATTTTAATGAGAATGTCCATGGGTTACAATTTGAGAAATTCACGAGCCAGACGGCGCGATTCTTCGTCGGCCGCGGCGTAGTCGTCGAGTGAGGGGTTGAGTTTGAAGGAGGCGTGATTGAGAGCGTATTCGATGGCACGCACGATGTCGATCCATGCACAACGCTTCTGAAGGAAAGCACCGACGGCCGCTTCGTTCGAGCCGTTCATCGTGCAGGCTGCCGTTCCGCCCCGACGCAAACAGTCGTAAGCGATGTCGAGGGCGGGGTATTTCACGCGGTCCACTTCGCGGAACGTGAGTTCGGGGTGATCCAGAAAACTGAACTGTTCGCCTCGGCGCAGGGCACGGTGGGGGAAGGTCAGCGAGTAACTGATCGGAATACGCATGTCGGCCGTACCTAATTGTGCTTTGATGACACCGTCCTGAAATTCGACCATCGAGTGGACGATCGACTGCGGGTGGAGAATGACCGAAATCTGATCGGCGGGAAGACCGAACAGCCAGTGTGCCTCGATCACCTCGAAACCCTTATTGACGAGGGTTGAGGAGTCGATCGTGATTTTGGCACCCATCGTCCACTGGGGATGGCGCAAGGCTTGTTCGACCGTGACGTCTTTCAGTGCTTCGGCCGGAAGGTCGCGGAACGAACCGCCGCTGCATGTGATGATCAGGCGGCGTACGGGCGATTGTTCGCCCACCAGACATTGGAAAATGGCCGAATGTTCCGAGTCGATCGGAAGGATCGGTGCGTGTTTCTCCTTAGCGAGGTGCATGACATATTCACCGCCCACGACCAGCGACTCCTTATTGGCCAAAGCCAGTTTGCGACCGTGGCTCAGTGCCTCGACCGTGGGGGCAAGACCTGCGTAGCCGACCAGCGAGTTGATCACCACGTCGTGATCCTCGCGGCCTGCGACCTGTCGCACGGCATCCGCTCCGGCATAGACCTTGGTGTCGGTATCGGAGAGGGCTTCCTTGAGATGCGTGTAGTATTTTTCGTCGGCGATAACGACCGTATCGGCATCGAAATCGCGTGCCTGACGTGCAAGGCGTTCCCAGTTTCGGTTGGCCGTCAGCGTGCGTACCTCAAAGTGGTCGCCTTGTTCGCGCACGATGTCGAGTGCCTGTTCGCCGATGGATCCCGTGGATCCCAAAATGGCTAAGCGTTGTTTCATCAGAAAAGGATATATTCTTCGGGGTCGGCGGGTTTGCCATTGACCCACAATTCAAATTCAAAGTATTTTGGCTGCTGTTCTTCGGGTTGTTGTTCGAGGTTGCAACCGATCTGTTCGCCGTTGCGTACCGACTGACCCTTCTCGACCAGCGAGCGCGAAAGGTTTTTGTACACCGAGATGAGATTGCCGCCGTGTTGCAGCATGATGATGTAGCCTTGGTCGGGTGTCCAGAGGCTCTGGATCACCGTGCCGTTGTCGATGGCCGTGATGCGGTCGCCCGGTGTGGCTGTGATCGAGATGCCGTAGTGGCCGGCCTTGATGTCGAATTTCCGGGAGATGACGCCTTCGGCGGGTACCGTCATGCCCAGTGTCTCGCGCATTTTGCGGCGGATGGCGTGGTCGTTGGCGGCAAGCGAATAGGGACCGTTACCCTCCATTTCGCGGCGGAGTATCGAATCCCCTTTGGAAGGGAGGACGAGCGTCTTGTCCAATCGTGTCGAATCCGATGTGGCGGGGGTGACGGAGACGGGTGTCTTGTTGTCCATGATCAGCGCGATGTTCTCGTTGTAGGTCATCATGTCCTTCATCATCTGTTCCATGGAGTCCAGACGGATGATGTTGCGCATGAGGCTCTCACGGGTACGGTCGGCCTCGGTACGATAACCGGGCAGAAATTCCAATACGGGCGTATAGGCCATAAGGGCAAGAATCAGAATGAAAAGCAAGAGGACAAAGGCCACAAGACCCGACATGATGCGCGACGGCGAGATGTGGATGTACCACTCTTCGCTGTTGTCGGTGGCGTTGTGCATCGAAAAACGGCGTTTGCGGAAGAAGTTGCGCTGCCAACAGGTGATTTTTTCCAGAAATTTCATCGCTTGTGTTTCTTTTTTCAGTAGAGTGCGGAAAATCGTCGCCGGATGACATGAAACCGATATTCGGGATCGGTTTTTTTGCTCCTTGCGCCTCAATCCGACACTCCTCGTTCCAACTTACAAAGATACGCAAAATCGGGTAAATCCTTTGTTGTTCAGAATGATTTTTTTTACCTTTGTACTAATTATAATAACGCGATTTAATTTTGAAAATTATGGTAAAACCTACTTTACTCGTATTGGCCGCAGGCATGGGTTCCCGTTACGGCTCGCTCAAACAGATGGACGGAGTCGGCCCCAACAACGAAGCGATCATTGATTATTCGATTTATGACGCCATTCGCGCCGGTTTCGGTAAGGTGGTGTTCGTCATCCGTCACTCGTTCGAGAAGGAGTTCCGCGAGGTATTCAATGCCGAGCGTTTCGGTCACCGCATCGAGGTGGAGTTCGTATTCCAAGAGTTGGAGTATCTGCCCGAAGGTTGCTCGGTACCCGAAGGCCGTCAGAAGCCGTGGGGTACGAACCACGCCCTGATGATGGCTGCCAATGTCATCCGCGAGCCGTTTGCCGTGATCAACGCCGACGACTTCTATGGTGCGGAGGCTTACAAAACCATCGGCGACTATCTCTCGCAACTCGACGGTGTGAAGAACAAATACTGCATGGTGGCTTACGATCTGAACAAGACCCTGTCGGAGAACGGCACCGTATCGCGCGGCATTTGCGGCGTGGACGAGAACGGCGATCTGACGGCAATGGTCGAGCGCACGCAGATCGAGCGTATGCCCGACGGTCGTGTCCTCTATCACGACGGTGGTGCCGACGAGGAGTTGGAGGAGACGGTACCCGTATCAATGAACCTTTTCGGCTTTACGCCCGACTATTTCGGTTACTCGACCGAGTACTTCAAGGAGTGGTTCAGGGAGAACAGCACGACGCCCAAAGCCGAGTTTTTCCTGCCGTTGATGGTTAATAAACTCATCAAGGAGGGGACTGCCTCGTTGCGTGTATTGCGCTCGTCGGCTCAGTGGTTCGGTGTCACCTACAAGGAGGACAAACCTGCGCTGGTGGCTTCGATCGAGAAGATGATCGAAGAGGGCAAATATCCCCGCAACCTCTGGAAGTAATATTCCTGCGGATTGTTTTATGGAGCGATTCCTTCGGGAGTCGCTCTTTTTTTAGCGAGGTTCGGCGGAGTGATTCGGTTGCTGTCTGTCAGTTGTTCTGTTTCAGATCGGCTGATCTTATGCCCCGTTTTCTGTTTGCCCTTGTCTTTCGTTGAGGCAGGGGCAAAAAAATACTTATCCGTCTTTTTTGGGGACGAATAAGTATTTTTATCGGGATTGGGGATTTTTGTCAGTCGAGGAAACCCTCTTTGACGAGTTGCTCGCGGATGCGTTTCCAGTCGGCTGCCGGACGGCTTTCTCCATCGACAAACTTGATGGGGCAGCCCAGTGCCGAATCGTCGATATAAAGATCGGCGTGTACCTTGACCGATCCCGTCCAGCGTTTCTGGTCGGGATTTTCATTGACCGCCCACAGCGGGACACCGCGTTTGGCAAACCAAGTTTCGGCCTGCTTGAGCAGATCGCCGTGACGCATCGTATAGAGGATCAGTTTATATCCTTTTGCCGTCAATTCCTTCAGTACGGGAACGGCACCCAGATCCTCGCCGATTTCGGGATAATTGTGGGTGACGACCGTACCGTCGAAATCAATTGCAATCTTAATAGATTTTCCTGCCATTTATTTAATGTTTGTTGCTGTACTTGTGGAACAGATTAAGGATTCGCTGGATGAGCGAACGGTTGGTGTCGTCATCGTGGCTGTCGTAATCATACCCGTATCCGTATCCGTATCCGTATCCGTAACCATAGCCGTATCCGTAACCGTGGCTCTGGATGTGCGAGCCGTTCAGAACGACACACATGTTCTGGAATTTTCGTTCGGTGTAGAGACGCTCCACGTCGGGCAACTGACGGCGGTCGAGCATTCCCTCGCGGATGACATAGATACACAGGTCGGCAAAGCGGTCGGTGATCATGGCATCGGCAACCGACAAAGCCGGAGTTGAGTCGATCAGAATGTAATCGTACTCTTTACGCAGGTTGATAAACAACTGGTTCAAACGCTTCGAAAGCAACATCTCGGTGGGGTTGGGCGGTTGCTTGCCGGCGTAGATCGCATGCAGGTTTTCGTGAAGCGATGTGGGGTGGATCAACTCCTTGAAATCATCGAAACTTTGTGTCAGATAGGCTGAAATACCATATTTGCTGTTTTTGTGGCCGCGAGCCTTGGAGAAGGCCTGACGACGAAGGTCGAGGTCAATGATCACCACTTTCTTGCCGGCCATCGCAAGGGTCAGACCCAAGTTCAAAGCGATAAAGGTCTTTCCCGAATGGGGGTTTGACGAGGTGCAGAGGATCGTCTGGATGTTCTTGTCCTCTTCCGAAGACACATTCATGAACGAGATGTTCGAACGCAGAATACGGAACGCCTCGGAGAGCGCATCACGACCTGTTTCGCGTACCTGAACCTCTTTGCCTTTCTCGCCTTCGGTGAAGGGAATTTCACCAAGGAAAGGAGCGGTGATTCGGTCTTCGATGTCTTTCCGGCCTCGTACCGACGTGTTCAAAATGTTCTTCATGAAGAAAATTCCGAACGGAATGGCAAAACCGATGACGAATGCCGCCAACAGAATTATCATGGGTTTGGGTGAAACCGGAATGTTGCTGCCGTAAGCCCAGTCGATGGTGCGCGCGTTACTTTCGGCCACGGCATAGGTCAATTGGTTTTCCTCCTGTTTGTTCAAAAGGTACAGGAACAATTCCTCCTTGATTTTCTGCTGACGCGAAATGCCGAGAATGATCTTCTCCTGAGAAGGCATCGAGGAAATTCGAGAGTTGGCCTGATCTTCCTCGTGGTGGATGTTTTGCAACTGGATATTCAGCGTTTCGATATGCGAATTTAGCGAAGCGATGATCGAACGGCGGATGGCAGCCAGTGCATTGCCCATCTCTTGGATGGCGGGGTTGCTCTCCGTGCTGTTCTCTAAAAGTTTGTCGCGACGCAGGATCACCTTGTTGTAGTCGCTGATCTGATTGGAGATCGAACTGTTATCGACCGAAGCCATCATCGGGATCAGCTCTCCGGCATTTTCGGGAGTGGTCAGATAGGTGGTGATGAATTTGGCCACGTTGATCTGGTTTTCGATCGAAAGTGCTTCGCTTTTGTATTTGCTGCTCTCTTGGAGCGTGCGCTGAGCCTCGGAGGAGATGTCCACCATCTGGTGCTTTTTCTTGAGGCTTTCGATGTTCTGATCCACATCGCCCAACTCGCGGCCGATGACCTTCAGACGTTTTTTGATAAAGTCTGCGGTCAGGACCGAAATACGGCGTTTGTCTTCGATGGCGTCGTTGTTGTAGGCTTCGATCAGGGCGTTGATAATATCTTCGGCACGTTGGGGTACAATGTCGCTGTAAGTGATTGTCACGATCGAGGCATGCTCGTTGGCGACCTGACTCTTGACGCTGCGGCGGTAGGAGGTGATGGTGCTTCGTTCGGTGGCCTTACGTACAAAGATCTTCTTTCCGATGAATGTTTCGGGTTTGAAGAAATTGGTCTTGTGAATGATCATCTGACCGATCGGGGTGTTGATCGGTTCTTCGAATTTGGCAGTGATCTCCGCGAGAGCGATTTCCTCGGCACTGTCATCGTCTTCGAGAAAACTGTCGGCAAAATTGGTCAAGAGAATCTGATCCTCATTAAGAATCGTTGCATCAATGGCCAGTGCCTGATTGGCATTGTCGTTGATGAACTCGATCTCAAAAGGAGCATGCTTGTAAAGATCGGTATTTTTTAGAAGTCCGTTTTGGGTATAGCGTACCGTCAGATTGAGGTTTTTCACCACCTGTGCCATAAGGCGTTTCGACTGGAGGATATAGACCTCGTTGTCCACATTACGACGACTCTGGAATCCTGCCAGATCGCTGAACGTGGAAAGATCGATATCACCGCCCTTACGGGTGTCCTTTACCAGAATGGTGGCCGTGCGGCTATACACTTTCGGGGTTTTGGCAAGGTGAAAAACGGCCAATCCGAGGCAGAGTGCAATCGAGATGGCAAACCAGTACCATTGACCGAGAATGATGGCAATGATGTCGTTCAAAGAGATAAATTCCTCTTCGGCGGCATCATTGACCTGAACTTGATTGATGTTCTGTTCTGACATAATATAAAACTATCGGGTGATGGTGACAATTAAGGTGGCGAGCGAAATGCCGACGCTGAACAACGAGACGTAGAACGAACGGTTCTGGCTGATCTCACCGGCCTGAGCCTTGTATTTGTTGGGCTTTACGTAAACAATATCGTTCTGCTGGAGGTAATACACGGGCGACTGGAAAATATCTTTCGATGTAAGATCCAGATATTCGATCGTGCGCTTGCCATTGACTTCGCGGGCAACGGCCACTTCCGAGCGGACGCCGTAGATCGTCAGATCGCCTGCCATGGCAAGCGCATCGAAGATCGTGATTTTGTCACGGGTCAGGTCGTAATAACCCGGACGGGCGACTTCGCCTAAGACGGCGATCTTGATGTCGGCAAACGAGATGTTTACTTCGGGGTCGTTGATGTAGCCGCCGGCTTTGATTTTGTCGGCGATCTCCTGAGCCAGTTCGCTACGGGTCTTGCCCTTGGCTTCAACGGCACCGATCACGGGCATCTGAAGAATACCCTTTTCGTCGATGGTGCGGATCTGAAGCGAAGACTGGGTGTTCGTACCGGCAGAATAATCGCCTGATTTGGAACTTAAAGAATTGTACGAAGAGTATGAGTTGAAAGGTGCAGCCAATTCGGGGTGCATGCTGCTGACAACAATGGTGATTCGATCCAAAGGCTTGATGCGGATCTGACCGTTCTCGACGATCTGCTCCGGAGTGAAGGGACGGGCATCTTGCAGGTACCAAATTCTTTTTTCCGGATTGCACGACGAGAAGAGTGTGATCAGAAGGATCAACGATAAAGAGTAAATTAATTTTCTCATGAGCTCTTGCAATTCTAAAATAAATAATGGACAAAGGTAATACTTTTTTTCGGGAGGCGGGTTTTTTTGTCGAGTTTTTCTCTGGTTAATCAACGAAATGCGTCAGAAAAGCCCCGAAGCGGGGTCGCAAAGATCGGAAGTTGCAAGGATTGTGCGGAAAACAACTCGGAGTATGCCGGTTTTACTGATTCCGACAAAGTTCGTTTTTTGCGGAAAACGATTCCCGGAAACGGGTTTCGGGACGGGGCGGACTGCAAAAAATTGGCAGGGGAAGACGTGAAATTTGAAATTATTTTCGTATGTTTGTGACCGATGGATTGGAGAAAAATAATACTGGTTTTCGCGGCATTGTGCTGTGTGAGCCTTGCCCGCGCAGAGGGTTATACGGTTGAGCAGATCCCCGACGTGCAGTTGCGGGACAGCCGTCGTTTTGTGTCGAATCCCGACGGGGTGCTTTCTGCGGAGACGGTGCGTCGGATGGATGCCGTGTGTGCGTCGCTTCGGGATCGGGGCTATGCTCAGGTGGCTGTGGTTGCCGTCGAAGAGATCGAAGGCGAGGATCTGTATTCGTTTGCCATCGAATTGTTCGAGAAGTGGGGCGTTGGTGGAAAAAAGTCGGATAACGGTCTGGGTATCTTGCTTGTACGCGGTCGCAGGGAGATCCGTTTTGTGACGGGACAGGGCATCGAAGGCGTGCTGCCCGACATTGTCTGCAAACGCATTCAGATGAATTATATGGTGCCCTCGTTCCGACAGGGAGACTACGATACGGGTATGCTCCGGGGCTTGCAGGCGGTCGCCAAATTGCTTGAGGGCGGGGAGATCGATCCGGATCGAAGCCGTCGGGAGCGTGATGCGGTACCTTGGTGGACGATTTTTATTTTTCTGGGCGGATTCTATCTGGTCGGCTGGTTCGGTGAACGCAAAAAGAAAACCTGCCCCAAGTGTCATCGTGTAGGTTTGAAATTGAACGGTACGGACGAGTATATCGTAAATAATCAACGTGTTACGGAATATACCTATGTCTGCCGGCATTGCGGACAACGGGTTGTGAAACGCATCAATTCGGCACGTGATGATGATGACTTCCACGGCGGATGGGGTGGCCCCTTCATCGGCGGATTAGGCGGCTGGGGCGGCCTCGGTGGCGGAGGCGGTTCGTTCGGCGGAGGCTTCGGCGGCGGATCGTTCGGCGGCGGGGGTGCCGGCTCGAAATGGTAAAACGGAAAAAATTATAAATTAAAAGCATAGAAAAAATGAGAAAGTCGATTTTAATTGTGTTGGGAGTGGTGGTCGTTGCGGCCGTCTATTGTTTCTCGGCATACAACAAGTTTGTCAATCAGGAGGAGGTCGTCAAATCGTCATGGGCGAATGTCGAGACGCAATATCAGCGTCGTGCGGATCTGATTCCCAATCTGGTCAATACGGTCAAGGGTTATGCCGCTCACGAGAGCAAGACGCTCAACGAGGTGGTCGAGGCTCGTTCGAAGGCTACGTCGGTGAACCTGTCGCTCGATGAACTGACTCCCGAAAAAATGGCCGAGTTCCAGAAGGCACAGGCCGCGGTCGGTTCGGCACTGGGTCGCCTGATTGCCATCTCGGAGAATTATCCCGATCTGAAGGCTGCCGACAACTTCCGCGATTTGCAGGTGCAGTTGGAGGGAACGGAAAACCGAATCGGTAAGGCGCGTAAAGATTTCAACGAGGCTGCCAAGGGTTATAATGTGGCTGTCCGCCGTTTCCCCGCAAACCTGATTGCCGGCATGTTCGGTTTTGAGCAGAAACCCTACTTCGAGGCCGACGAGGAGAGCAAAGCAGCCCCGAAAGTGGAGTTCTAAATTAAGCGGAGTTTTCCCCACGACATATCGAATGAAGAGAAGTTTTTGGAAGGCTTCTCTTTTTTCGTGTCGCAATACGAATCTGAAAAAATAAGTTTTTTATGTCCTCGGAAAAATCGCAGGGTTATTTGTTGGGTGCCGTTGCCGCCATGAGTTACGGCCTTAATCCGCTGTTCACGCTTCCGCTCTATAAAATGGGGGTGGGGACCGATGCGGTGTTGCTGTTCCGCTACCTGTCGGGACTGGTGCTTTTGGGCGGTTATGTGTTGATCCGCAAACGCAGCCTTCGGATCAGTCTCAAGAATGCCCAATTGGTCGGTACGCTGGGGTTGCTGATGGCACTCTCGTCGCTGTTTCTGTTTGAGAGTTACCGCTATATGGATGCGGGTGTCGCCTCGACCATCCTGTTTGTTTATCCCGTGCTGGTGGCGCTGATTATGGGCGTGGTGTTCCGCGAACGGATCTCGTGGATCACGATCTTTTCGATCGTCACGGCGTTTTCGGGAGTTGCTCTGCTGTGTAAGGGCGAAAACGGCGTGCCGCTCGACTGGTGGGGCGTGACGCTGGTTTTCCTTTCGTCGGCAAGTTATGCCGTTTATATTGTCGGGGTGAACCGCTCGTCGTTGGGGCGGATGGATACCGAAACGCTGACCTTCTATGTGCTGTGTATGGGATTGTTGCTCTTTGTGGTGCGCCTTGCCGTGAACGGCACGTGGCAAATGGTGCCGCAGAATCTTTTGGCGTGGGCGTGCGCTCTGGCGTTGGGACTGTTCCCGACGGTTGTCTCGCTGATTGCCATGGCGGGTGCGATCCGCAGGATCGGTTCGACACAGACCGCCATCCTCGGTGCGTTGGAACCCGTTACGGCTCTGTTTTTCGGGGTGACGGTCTTTGGCGAGGAGTTCACGCTGCGCATTTTCATCGGCGTGGTGATGATCCTCGTGGCGGTCACCTGCATCATTTCGGGCGATTCGCTCTCCTTTCAGATCATGCGTTTTGCACACCACGGCCGAATTGCGTCGCTTCCGCGTCTGTGGCGGCGTCACAAACTCTGACCGGCGTGTTTTGTTTTTTTTCGGGGGAGGTCGCTTGCGGCCTCCCTTTGTCGTTGGCGGTGAGCGGGAAAGGGCAAGTTGTAAAAATGTTCATAAAAGGTGGCGGGTTCGGATAGGAAAGCCGAAAAAATAGTGCTATATTTGCAAATTGAAATACATTCACCCTAAAATCACCCTGTTTATGTTTAGCGCGATTTATTATCCTTTCTGCGTGGTGCTGTGTCTGACGATCATGATTCTCTCGGCCGTAGCCCTCGTCGTCTGTTACCCGTTTGATCCGGGACGACGTGCCGTACATGAACTTTCGCGCGTGATGACCCGCATCTTTTTCTTCCTGCCGCCCATGTGGCGACATCGCGTCGTCGGCCGTGAAAATGTCGATCCGGGAAAGAAATATATCATAGTCCTGAACCACAGCGCAATGATCGACATCCCGTCGCTTTATCTGATTCCCCTCAATTTCCGCTGGGTCTCAAAACGCGAGGTTTTCAAGATCCCGTTCTTCGGTCAGTTCCTTCTGTTGCACGGCGATATTCCGATTGACCGTGGCCACGGATCGGAAGCCTTGGAGCAGATGATCACACGGGGGCGTTACTGGACGAATCTGGGCGTGTCGGTTGCCGTGTTTCCGGAGGGAACGCGTTCGAAAGACGGTGAAATCCACCGCTTCAAGACCGGTGCGTTCGTGCTGGCCAAGGAGTGTGATGTGGAGATCCTTCCCGTGGTGTTGGACGGGACATCGACCCTGATCGACAAGAACCGACTGCTTAACTGGCGCAATACGATCACCGTGCGCGTGCTTCCGTCGGTCAGCCGCGAGGATGTGCGCCGCATGGAGGTACACGAACTGATGGATCAGACACGGGAGCGCATGTGTGAGGCATTAAAGCAAATTCGTGAGAACAAATAGGATATGGCAGATTTACAAAATACGAACAAGAGCAATTACGGCGACGACGCCATCGTGACCCTCTCTCCCAGAGAGCATATCCGCCTCAGACCGGGTATGTACATTGGCAAGTTGGGCGACGGAACGCAGAGTGATGACGGCGTTTATGTCCTGATCAAGGAGGTGGTCGATAACTCGGTCGATGAGTACATCATGGGTTTCGGTCACCGCATCGACATCACGATCGAAGACAATGTGGTTTCGGTGCGTGACTATGGCCGCGGTATTCCGCTTCAGTCGTTGTCGGCAGCCGTCAGCCGCATGAATACGGGTGCCAAGTATGAGGGTACGGCATTCCGCAAGACGGTCGGACTGAACGGTGTGGGTGTAAAGGCGGTCAATATGCTTTCCAGTGAATTTACGGCACGTTCGGTACGTGGCGGCGAGGCACACACGGTCACTTTCCGACAGGGTTTGGAGGCAGATGACGTGTGGGAGGAACACGTCAATGAAAAGGACGGTACCTTCATCTCGTTCCGCGTTGATGAGGAGATTTTCGGCAAGTACAGTTACAATCCGGAATATGTCGAACAGATGGTGCGCAACTATACCTATCTGAACCTCGGCCTCGTGTTCAATTTCAACGGACAGGAGTATGTGTCGAAAAACGGATTGCTGGATCTGCTCAACGAAAATATCTCCGAGGAGCCGCTCTATCCGCCCATCCACCTTTCGGGCGAGGACATCGAGGTGGCGATCACCCACGGATCGGGCTACGGCGAGGATTATTTCTCGTTCGTGAACGGTCAATACACTTCGCAGGGCGGTACGCATCAGGCGGCCTTCCGCGAATTTCTGGCCAAGACCATCAAGGAGTTTTACCATAAGGACTACGACCCGTCGGATGTGCGTACGTCGATCATCGCCGCCATTTCGGTGAAGGTTGCCGACCCGATCTTCGAGTCGCAGACCAAGATCAAGTTGGGTTCGAAGGAGGTCGAGCCGGGCATCTCGATGCGTACGTTTGTCGGCGATTTCCTTACCAAACAACTGGACGATTACCTCCACAAACATCCCGAAACGGCGCAGATCCTCCAAAAGAAGATCGTCGAGAACGAGAAGGAGCGCAAGGCCATTTCGGGAGTTCAGAAGAAAGCCCGCGAAACCGCCAAGAAGGTTTCGCTCAATAACAAAAAACTGAGAGACTGCAAGATCCACCGCACGGATCGCAACGAATCGGCCGATCAGTCGATGATTTTCATCACGGAGGGTAATTCGGCATCGGGTTCGATCACCAAGAGCCGCGATGTGAAGACACAGGCGGTTTTCTCGTTGCGCGGCAAACCGCTGAACTGCTACGGACTGACGAAAAAGGTCGTCTATGAGAACGAGGAGTTCAACCTGTTGCAGGCGGCACTCAACATCGAGGAGGACATCGAGAATCTGCGTTACGAGAAGGTTGTCATCGCAACCGATGCCGATGTGGACGGCATGCACATCCGCCTTCTGATCACCACCTTCTTCCTGCAATTCTTCCCCGATGTGATTCGTCAGGGACATCTGTTCATCCTGCAAACACCCCTGTTCCGTGTGCGCAACAAGAAGATCACGCGCTACTGCTACTCGGAGGAGGAACGCCTGAATGCTCTTAAAGAGTGCGGCAGGTCGGCCGAGATCACGCGATTCAAAGGTTTGGGTGAAATTTCGCCCGACGAGTTCCGCGAATTTATCGGCGAGGGGATGCGTCTGGACAAGGTACGCATCACGAAGGATGCCCCGATCCACGACCTACTGGAGTTCTATATGGGCAAGAACTCGTTTGATCGTCAGGAATTTATCATCGACAATCTGCGCGTCGAGGAGGATATCGAGCGCGATGTAGCCCTTAGTTAGCCTAAAAGTGTTATGACGGACAAAGAAACAAATATCGAACAAAATACCGACCCGACTCCGGGAAATGCGAACGAGGCAAAACCGATGGGCAAACGCGACCGGTTTGATCGTCTGATGCAGGACGAGAGCGGCGTGACGAAACTGTCGGGCATGTATAAGAACTGGTTCTTGGATTACGCCTCGTATGTGATTCTGGAACGTGCCGTACCCCATATCAGCGACGGCCTGAAACCCGTGCAGCGTCGTATTCTCCACGCCATGCGCACGGTCGATGACGGTCGCTACAACAAAGTGGCGAACATCGTGGGTCAGACCATGCAGTACCACCCCCACGGCGACATGTCGATCAAGGATGCGCTGGTGCAGTTGGGACAAAAAGACCTTCTGATCGATTGTCAGGGTAACTGGGGTAACGTACTGACGGGAGACGAAGCGGCTGCGGGTCGTTACATCGAGGCACGACTGTCGAAATTCGCCCTCGACGTGGTGTTCAACCCCAAAACGACCGAGTGGATGAAATCCTACGACGGCCGTAACGACGAACCCGTGACCCTGCCGATCAAGTTCCCGCTTCTGTTGGCACAGGGTTCGGACGGTATTGCCGTGGGACTTGCGTCGAAGATCCTCCCGCACAACTTCAACGAGTTGATTGATGCGTCGATTGCCCATCTGGAGGGGCGCGATTTTGAACTTTATCCCGACTTCCCGACGGGCGGTATGGCCGATGTGAGCCGTTACAACGACGGTCTGCGCGGCGGTACGGTGAAGGTGCGCGCCCGCATCTCGAAGATCGACAAACGCACGCTGGCCATTACCGAGATCCCCTATACGACAACCACCGAGTCGATCAAGGATTCGATCATCAAGGCCAACGACAAGGGCAAGATCAAGATCCGCAAGGTCGATGACAATACGGCCGACAAGGTCGAAATCGTCATTCAGGTGTCGCTCGACGAGTCGTCCGACAAGACGATCGACGCACTCTACGCCTTTACGGATTGTGAGGTGTCGATCGCGCCCAACTCGTGTGTCATCAGGGACAATAAACCGCACTTCGTGGGGGTGAAAGACCTGCTGCGTGCTTCGGCCGACCATACCAAGTCGTTGCTCGAACGCGAATTGCAGATCCGTCTGGACGAGTTGAACGGGGCATGGCATGCCGCATCGCTCGAACGAATCTTTATAGAAAATAAACTCTATCAGTTGATCGAGGGGAAAAAGACCCGCGAGGAGGCTTACAAGGCGGTGGACGAGGGCTTGGAACCTTTCAAGAAACTGCTGCGCCGCGAAGTTACGATGGAGGATGTGCAACGCCTTACGGAGTTGAAGTTCATCCGCATTTCGCGCTACGACACGGACAAGGCCGACAACGAACTCCGTCAGATCGAGGACGACATCCGTCAGACGGAATATGACTTGGGGCATCTGACCGAGTATGCCGTGGCTTACTACCGCCGCATCAGGGAGAAATACGGCAAGGGGCGCGAACGCCGCACGGAGTTGCGCGAATTTGATGCCATCGAGGCGACGAAGGTGGCGGTGAACAACGCCAAGTTGTATGTCGATCGTGCAGAGGGTTTCTTCGGCATCGGCAAGTCGATGAAGGATGCCGAGTATGTGGCGGATTGTTCGGACATTGACGATGTGATCCTCTTTACGAAGGACGGCCGTTACGTGATCACGAAGGTGAGTGACAAGGCCTTCTTCGAGAAGAATATCTATTATATCGGTGTGTTCATGCGTAACGACGAACGCACGATTTACAACGTATTGTACCGCGACGGCAAGAACGGCCCGATCTACATGAAACGCTGTGCCATCAAGGGCATCACACGCGACAAGGAGTACAACATCACGAAGGGTACGCCCAAGAGCGAGATCCTCTATATGTCGGTGAACCCCAACGGCGAGGCGGAGGTGCTGAAGGTCTATTTCAAACCGCGTCCGCGTCTGAAGAAGGTGATTGTCGATCTGGATTTCTCGGATCTTGCGATCAAGGGACGTCAGTGTCAGGGAAATCTGTTCTCGCGTTACGGCATCCATAAGATCGTCTTCAAGGAGCGCGGATCTTCGACCCTCTCGGCACAGGATATATGGTACGACGAGGATGTCCGCCAACTCAATACGGACGGTTGCGGTCGTCTGCTGGGTAAATTCAAGGGCGACGACCGTCTGATCGTATGGACGAAGCGTTGCCAGTACTACATCACCAACTTCGATCTTTCGCAGCACTTCCCCGACGACACGATCCGCATCGAACGCTATCGCCCGCAGACGGTTTACAGCATCTGCTACTACGACCGAGAGCAGCACTACTATTATATGAAACGCTTCACGGCCGAACGCTCGGAGCGGATGCAGGATTTTCTGGATATGGAGACGACCGACTTCGTGACGATGACCGCCGTGAGTGGTGCGCAACTCGAAATCACGTTCAAGGGGGCGAACCGGTCGCGTCCGGCCGATCTGGTGGAGGTCGATGAGTTTGTCGGCGTGAAGAGCCATCGTGCCAAAGGTAAGCGGCTGACGACCTACGAGGTGGATACGTTGCGTTTTATCGAACCCGAAGTGGCAGGGGAAGACGAGCCGATCGCCGACGAGGCGTGTACAACGGAGGAATCCGCCGAGGAGGAGGCAACCCTCGGCGAAGAGTTCACCTCGGCGGAGGCTGCCCGCAAACAGACTTCGGCGGATGCAAACCGTTCCGTGCCGAAAGACGGCGAGACGGAGTTTGAGATCGAACGCCCGAAGGGGGACGATGACAAGCCGATCCCGTCGGAGCAACTCGATTTGTTTTAACCAAGATAAGGAATGAAACCTCTTTTTTTGATCGGATATATGGGCTGCGGCAAGAGTACGCTGGGGCGTAAGATTGCCCGCCGTCTGCATTGGGATTTCGTGGATACGGACCATGAGGTTGAGGAGCGTGAGGGAGCATCGACCGCCGATATTTTCCATTACGAGGGAGAGGAACATTTCCGCGAAATGGAACGTGGCGTGCTGGATCGCTTGTCGCGGGAGGAACGGCCGATGGTCATCTCGACGGGGGGCGGACTTCCCACATGGCGCGATAATATGGCCGAGATGAACCGCACGGGCGTAACTCTCTATCTGAAACGCTCGCCCGAACAGATTGCCCGCCGCATGTCGCCTTACGGACGACAGAAACGGCCGCGCCTGCGAGGTCTTTCGGATGACGAACTTGTGACGTTCATGTGTAGGGATATGGCCGATCGCGAGAATTTCTACCGTATGGCACAACTCACCGTGACGTGCGATTCCTATTCGGATTTTGATCTGATCAACCATATCGTCGATTTGTTGGTGCCTTATTTGCAAACCGCAGAAAACGATTCTCAAAAAGCATGACCGATAACCGACCCATAGGTATTTACGATTCGGGGCTGGGCGGACTGACCGTCTGGCGCGAGGTGCGGCGTGCCCTGCCCCGTGAGTCGCTGCTCTATCTGGGGGACGGCAAAAACTGTCCCTACGGATCGCGCACGAAGGAAGAGATCCGCCTTTTGGCCGATGCAGCCGTGGGTCGTCTTGTGGAGAAAGGGTGCAAGATGGTGGTTGTGGCGTGCAATACCGCGACGGCCGCCGCCATTGATTTCTTACGCGACAAATATCACGAAATTCCCATTGTGGGCATGGAACCCGCCGTGAAACCCGCCTGTCTGAATACCCGTACCGGAGTGGTGGGAGTGCTGGCGACGGAACGCAGTCTGGACGGGGATCTGTTCTGCCGTACGGCTGCCCGCTACGGAAAAGGCATCGAGGTGATCGCAGTGCCCGGACGCGGGTTTGTCGAGTTGGTCGAGAGCGACCGCGAACAGACACCCGAAGCCGAGGAGTGTGTACGCCGTGCGATGCGCGAGATGCTCGATCGCGGGGCGGATCAGATCGTGTTGGGGTGTACGCATTACCCGTTTCTGATGGAGGCACTCCGCAAAGTGTCGGCGGGCAGCGGGGCGCGTATCATCGACCCGTCGCCTGCCGTGGCGCGTCGCGTGGTGTCGCTTCTGAAGAGTGCCGATGCCTTTGCCGACAAGGCGCAAAAGCCTTTCTATGAGTTCGATACATTTGCCGATGAAGCCTATCGGCAGCGGCTTCGGAAAAAGGCCGAAAAGGCTCTTGAGTAGGCTCTGAAAAATCCGCGATTTTCGATTTTCCGAAAAAAATTGTAACTTCGCTTGACGAATCAAGCGTTTGACTTCCATGACTTCCCAAAACAAAAAACAAAATATTGCAGGTAAATCCCCTCAAAATCCCGATCGCAACAACATGCGCTGGATTGTGGGATTTGTCATTCTGTTCTTCGGCCTTTTTGCCGCGGCTTCGACATTTTTCTCGTTCTTCTGCTGGCAGGAGGATCAGAGCCTGTTCGACCCCACAACCCTCCAGACCGAAATCCGAACCGCAAGAGAGTCGCTCAGCGACGATGCCGCAAATCCCTGCGGACGACTGGGTGCGCGACTGGGCTGGTGGCTGGTGGATTGTTCGTTCGGATTGTTCGGAATCATCATTCCGCTGCTGATCGCATGGATCGGCCTTAGGATGATCACTCAGAAAGAACTCAATTTCAACCGCACGATCCTTCCGTTTATACTGGTCATGCTGTTCGGTTCGCTGACTTTCGGATTTCTCTTCCCGCACATGGATATCTGTTCGGAGGAGGGACCCGGTGGTGCTTTCGGGGTACTGGTGGCCTCGATTCTTTCGGGATATATCGGCACGGTGGGTATGATTTTCCTGCTGTTGTCGGGATGGATTTTGTTGTGTGTGCTGATCAACCGCAATTTCATCAATACGGTCAATTCGGCAGGCAATCTGATGGTCGATCGCAGCGAGCGCATCGTGGAGGCGGTCAAGAGCCGTGTGGCACAGGCCAAGGAGGAGGTTCGTGAGGAGGAGGCTGCATCGAAACCCGTTGCGACATCCCGTCCTGTTGAACCCGCACCGCAAGGAGCAGAACCCGCACCGCAACCCGTACCCCCAACATGGGAAAGTGCCGTGTCGGAGGAGGGACGGAATCACTTTGAACCCGAAGAGGAATTTATTTCGGAAGAGGAGCCGCAACCTGCACAGCAACCCGAACCGCAATCCGTCGGAGAGGATTTCACGATCGGGGAGGAGACAACGTCCGCCCCGCAACCCGTGACAGCATCCCGCCGTACAACGCCGACGGACGAAGAGGAACTTTTCACGGAGGTGGATGTCGAACCCGCTCCCCGCACCCGTGTGGTGATGGGTCGCGGCGGATTGATCGAACTTGCACCCGTCATGCCGCGTAAGACTGTCCCTCAGACCGCTCCGACCGAGCCGAGAAATACGCCCTTTGTGGGGGATCCCACGGGAAATCCCGCCGAGCCGAAACCGCTTGCCGATCCGGAAGATTTCAAGGCGATTGTCGAGGAGGTTTCCGCCGAGCAGCACGAAACGGTTCAACCCGAAGAGCCGACCCCCGTACCTCATGAAACGGAGGCGGGAATCGAAATCGACAAACCTGAAGCCGACGGCGGGGTGGTGGTCGATGTCGAGGAGCATCACGAAGAACTTACGACGGAGGAGCAACTCCCCGAAGAGAATTACGACCCGTTGAAGGATCTGATCAACTACCGCAAACCCTCGTTCAATCTTTTGGAGGATTATCAGACTTTGACACAGGTGTCCGACGAGGAGATCTACGAAAATAAATCGAACATCGAAGAGACCTTGAAGAACTTCGGTATTCCGATTCAGAAGATCAAGGCCACGGTGGGCCCGACGGTCACGCTGTACGAGATCGTGCAGGCACAGGGCGTGAAGATCTCGAAAATTCAGGGTCTGGAGAACGATATTGCCCAAAGCCTCAAGGCATTGGGTATCCGTATCATCGCGCCGATCCCCGGTAAGGGGACGATCGGTATCGAGGTGCCGAACCGCGACAAGGAGGTGGTGTCGATGTATTCGTGCGTGCGCTCGGTGCGTTTTCAGGAATCGAAGGCGCAACTGCCCGTGGTGATCGGCCGTACGATTCAGAACGAAAATTATGTGTTCGATCTGGCGAAGATGCCGCACTTGCTGGTGGCAGGTGCTACGGGACAGGGTAAATCGGTGGGTCTGAATGCAATTATTACCTCGTTGCTTTACCGCAAGCATCCCGCGCAGTTGAAATTTGTGCTGATCGACCCCAAGATGGTCGAGTTCTCGCTCTATTCGAAGATCGAACGCCACTTCCTGGCGAAGATGGAGTCGGAGGACGAAGCCGTCGTGACCGATCCGCAGAAGGCCGTCTATACGCTCAATTCGTTGTGCGTCGAGATGGATAACCGATTGGAACTCTGTAAGAAAGCCGGCACGCGAAACATTGCCGAATACAACGAAAAATTCATTGCCCGCCGTCTGAACCCGCAGAAGGGACATCGCTATCTGCCTTATATCGTGGTCATTGTCGATGAATTTGCCGATCTGATCATGACCGCCAAGGAGGTTGAAGGTCCCGTGATGCGACTGGCGCAGAAGGCGCGTGCCATCGGTATTCACCTGATCATTGCCACGCAGCGACCCGACGTGAAGGTCATCACGGGCGGTATCAAGGCCAACTTCCCCGCACGTATGGCGTTCCGCGTGATGCAGATGATCGACTCGCGTACGATCATCGACCAGCCGGGTGCAAACCAGCTGATCGGTCGCGGCGACATGCTCTTCTCGAAGGACGGGGAACTGACCCGTATTCAGTGTGCATTGGTTGAGACGAAGGAGGTCGAGCGTATTGTCGATTACATTGCCACGCAGCAGGGCTATACCGAGGCTTATCCGTTGCCCGACTACACGCCCGAAAGCAGCGAGGGTACGGCGATGGGCAGTGACGAAGCCCCCGTGAAATACGATACACTGTTTGCGCAGATCGCCCGCGATGTGGTCGTGAGCGGTCAGATCTCCACCTCGATGATTCAGCGTAACTATGAGGTCGGATTCAACCGCGCAGGCCGTATCATGTTGCAGTTGGAGCGTTCGGGCATTGTCGGCAAACAGCACGGCGCAAAACCCCGCGACATTCTGATTCTGGATCTGCCGACACTCGAAGCCAAGTTGCAGGATCTGGGCGTGTTCTGATCCCGCAAATGAACATAAAAAAGGCGGTGTCCCGATCGGACACCGCCTTTTTATTTGTTTCCCCTGTTAGAAGTTGTAACCAACCGAGAGGAAGAAGTTGTTGGGTTTTACATCGCCGTGGAATGTAGCGTAGTTCTGGCTGATGTCGATCAAACTGAACTCATAACCCAATCCGAATACAAACTGACGCCATACGACCGAACCTCCGAAACGCAGACCGAAGTCCGAACGCTTGAGCGTGTAGTCATCGAACGTATCGATCTTGCCATCGTAACTTTTGATGTTACCGCCCACACCCAGTGCGTAGTAAAAACCGGCACTCGGGTAGAGGGTGACTTTGTTGTGGATGTTGAACTTGTAGTTCAGCATAAGGGGAATCTCAAGGTAAGCGGCATTGAGTTTGGCGGTGTAGCCGTCGTCTTCCTCCTGGCAACCTTTCAAGGTAATTTGCAGACCCGTTTCAAAGTAGAGGGGGAACGACTGCGTCAGTGCGCGTTCGTAAGAACCACCCAGATGGAAACCTACTTTCGAATCGGGCGAAACGCCGTTGAAACGGATATTCGAGACGTTCAAACCACCGCGGATACCGAAAATGTTCTTTTCGAAACGCTGTGCCTGTGCGCCACCCACAAACATCGTGATGGCTGCAACCAGCAACAATAATTTTTTCATTTTTTTCGTAGTTTAGGGTTCTCCGGCTCCGTGGAGAAAAACATTAATTACAAAAAAAAGAGAAGGAGCCTGTCGGATGCGGCCGTCATAAGGATCGTTGCGGTTTTCGTATCGGACTTGTTCCTCTTTTCGGAATACAAATATAGAAAAATAAACTAAAATTGGTTTTTTTAAGCACATTTTTTGCGGGAGACATGAATTTTTTCGGGAATCTTCCCGCCAAGGCGGGATTATACCTATATTTGTAAGGAGAAACAAAGAAATTATGAGAAGACAGTTGTGTTTATGGCTGATCGGGGCGTTTCTGCTGCTGGGCATGCGACCGCTTGCGGCGCAGACCGACGACCGCGGACAGCAACTTTTGAATCGGGTGGCGGCTTCGTTCCGTGCCATGGGGCGTTACGAAGTGCATTTTACGATCCGTGCGGGTGAGGATTCCGCCGAGGGCGAATATGCCGTGTCGGGCGAAACCTACTATTTGAAAATGGGCATGGCCGAGGTGTTCTGTGACGGAAAGCAGCGTTACGAGGCGGATCACCGCCGTCGTGAAGTGGTGATTAACAAGATGAATCCCCAAAGCCACAACATCTTGGAAAATCCTGCCCATGCCTTCGATTACTGGCAGGAGCAATACCTCTCGAAGGTCGAATGGGAACGGGACGATCAGGCCTCGATTGCCCTTACGCCACGTAATGCCGTGGATGCGGAGACCGAACGGGTGACGATCCTCGTGGATCTGAAACAGAACCGCCCTTTGGAGATGGTCTATAACTACGACTCGGAGCGGATCGTGATCTCGCTGAAGAACATCTCGCTTTTGGGCGGGGCTGTCCCGCATTTCGAGAAAAAAGAGTTTGCGGACTACGAAATGATTGATTTCCGATAGGGGATACGGTTTGATGAGCCGCCCCGGAAACCCCGAAAAATCCCGACAGCCTGTCGGGATTTTTATTTCGCGGGCTGAAATCGGCTGAAATCGGCCAAAAAATGGCTGTTTGACGCATTATGCCTCCCCGAAGGTGCGAAAAAAAAGGGCGAAGTTGCTTAAATCGCCAGAAATTACTATTTTTGTATGTCTAAAGAAAGGTAATTTTTACGATAATATGTTGACTGAAGAAGAAAAGAATGCCGGTTTGGTGGGACGCATTATTCCCATCAATATCGAAGAGCAGATGAAGTCGGCCTATATCGACTATTCGATGTCGGTAATTGTGTCGCGTGCGCTGCCTGATGTCCGTGACGGTCTGAAACCCGTACATCGAAGAATCCTTTACGATATGTCCGAGGAACTGAATCTCTACTCGGACAAGCCGACGCGTAAGTCGGCACGTATCGTCGGTGATGTGCTCGGTAAGTTCCACCCCCACGGCGACTCGTCGGTCTATGATGCCATGGTGCGTCTGGCGCAGGATTGGTCGGTGCGTTATCCTTTGGTTGATGGTCAGGGTAACTTCGGTTCGATGGACGGCGACTCGCCGGCTGCCATGCGTTATACCGAGGCGCGTATGAAGAAAATCACCGACGAGGTGATGGCCGACATCAACAAGGAGACGGTCGATTGGACGCTCAACTTCGACGATACCATCCCCGAACCTACCGTGCTGCCCACGAAGATCCCGTTGCTGATCGTAAACGGTGCGAGCGGTATTGCCGTAGGTATGGCGACGAACATGGCTCCCCACAACCTTGGCGAGGTGGTCGATGCCTGCTGTGCTTATGTCGATAACCCCGAAATCACGGGCGAGGAGTTGCTCAAGTACATCAAGGGCCCCGATTTCCCGACGGGCGGCATCATCTACGGATACGAAGGCGTCAAGGAGGCGATGCTGACGGGTCGCGGTCGTGTGATCATCCGTGCCAAAACCGAAATCGAACATACGGAATCGGGTCGCGAGTGCATCGTGATCACCGAGATCCCCTATATGCTGAACAAGGCCGACACGATCAAGAAGATCGCCGACATGATCAACGAGAAGAAGATCGAAGGCATCTCCTACATCAACGACGAGTCGGACCGTAACGGTATGCGTATCGTCATCATCTTGAAACACGATGCCGTGGCGAGCGTGGTGCTCAACACCTTGTTTAAGAATACACCGCTTCAGAGTTCGTTCGCCGTGAACAACATCGCCCTCGTGAAGGGTCGTCCCCAGTTGCTCTCGATGCGCGATCTGATTCATCACTTCATCGAGCACCGTCACGAGGTGGTCGTCCGCCGTACGCGTTTCGACAAGCGCAAGGCCGAGGAGCGTCTGCACATCGTGCTGGGTCTGTTGATCGCACAGGACAACATCGACGAGATCGTACACATCATCCGTTCGTCGAAGACCCCCGACGAGGCCAAGCAGACGATGATCGCCCGTTTCGGCCTGTCGGAGATTCAGGCATCGGCCATCATCGAGATGCGTCTGCGTGCTCTGACCGGTCTGGAGCACGGCAAACTGGTTGCCGAGCGTGACGAGTTGGAAAAACTGATCGCTTACCTGACGGAGGTTCTGGAAACGCCTTCGTTGCAGTTCAAGATCATCAAGGACGAATTGATCGACATGAAGCAGAAATACGGTGACGAGCGTCGTTCGGAGATCGTTTATGCTTCGGAGGAGTTCAACCCCGAAGATTTCTACGCCGATGACGATATGGTGATCACCATTTCGCATCTGGGCTACATCAAGCGTACGCCGCTGACCGACTACCGCGCACAAAACCGCGGCGGTGTGGGAGCCAAGGGCAGTGCAACGCGCGACGAGGACTTCATCGAGCACATCTACATGGCCTCGATGCACAACACGATGCTCTTCTTCACGGAAAAGGGTCGCTGCTTCTGGCTGAAAGTGTATGAAATTCCTGAGGGAACCCGTTCTTCAAAGGGACGCGCCATTCAGAATGTCATCCAGATCGAACCCGACGACAAGGTTCGCGCTTATATTAATGTAAAACAACTCAACGACGAGGAGTATGTCAATAACAACTACATCATCATGTGTACCAAGCGCGGTACCATCAAGAAGACCAAGTTGGAGGCTTACTCGCGTCCCCGTCAGAACGGAGTCAATGCCATCGTGATCCGTGAGGGCGACCAGCTGATCGAGGCGAAACTCACGAGCGGTCATGCCGAAGTGATGATTGCCGCCAAGCAGGGCAAGGCCATCCGCTTCAACGAGGAGACCGTACGTCCGATCGGTCGTGTCGGTGCGGGTGTCCGCGGTATTTCGATCGAGGAAGACGATGAGGTTGTAGGCATGATCTGCATCGAGCCCGAATCGAAACAGGATGTACTGGTACTGAGCGAGAACGGTTTCGGTAAGCGTACCGATCTGGAAGAGTACCGTATCACGAACCGTGGCGGTAAGGGTGTTAAGACGATCAACATCACCGAAAAGACGGGCGATCTGATCTCGATTCAGGCCGTGACCGACGAGAACGATCTGATGATCATCAACCGTTCGGGTCTGACGATCCGCACGGGTGTGGATCAGATCCGTCTGGCAGGCCGTGCAACGCAGGGTGTGAAGATCATCAACCTGCGCGAGGACGACGCCATCGCATCGGTGATGGCCGTGCCCAAAGATGACGAGGAGGAGGCTGCAACCGAGACCACCGAAACCGTGGCAACGGAAACTCCCGCACAAAGCGAAGAATAACTGACAAAAAATACCTTAATAAAGAGTTCAATTATGAAGAAATCAATTTTGACGGTTTTCGCTGCAATGTTGCTTGCAGTGCCCGTCGCACAAGCACAGAAGGTAAATAAAGACGCTTTGCTCTCGAAGATCGAGAAGAGCGACGCCGAGATTGCCGATGCCAAGAAGAATGGCAAGTCTGCCACTTGGATCAAGCGAGGCAAGGCATTTTTCGAGGCGGCACATGCACCCGTGAAGGATATTGCACAGACATTGACTCCCG
Organism: Alistipes sp.; assembly: GCA_020026415.1. Classification (GTDB taxonomy): domain Bacteria; phylum Bacteroidota; class Bacteroidia; order Bacteroidales; family Rikenellaceae; genus Alistipes. The sequence goes on from JAHHQL010000002.1 coordinate 63,029, forward strand.
ATCGCTGGCAGTTGGCTTTGGGCGAGCCTGCGCAACAGCCCACGGTTGAGGTCGTAAACGGCATGCAGATGGCTTGCTTGCAGTATCCCTATCTGAAACTGTATGTAAATCCGCAGAACGGTACGATCATCACTTGGGAGCAGACCGACCGCGTTCTGGAGGGTGGTTACGAGAAGGCTTTGGAGGCATACGAGAAGGCACTCGAAATCGACCCCAAATGTCAGGAGAAAGTGCGTCCCGGCATGGAAGAGTTGTTGAATGCAGTCAGCCAGCAGGGTAACGTCTATAAGGATCTGGGCAACTCGCGCAAGGCCGGTGAATATTACAGCCTTGCACACCGCATCCTGCTTTCACCGGGTTATGGTCTGACCGAAACCGAGAAACCTCAGGCTCAGTTCGTCCTCTACCTCGCAGGCCGTATGTTTGCCGTTGATGCATTCACCAACACGAATCTCGATTCGGCATCGAAAGGTGTTGCTTCGTTCAACGAGTTGCTGAACGAGGGTTACGAGGGTCAGAACGGCGACTGCTACTACTATCTGTTCTATTGCTACTTCTGCCAGAAGGATCAGGATGCTTCGTATGTGATGAAAGCCAAAGAGGCATTGGAGATGGGTATCGACAAGTATCCGACCAATCAGGAGATTCTGAAGGGTCTGATCGACCTCTACACCAAGGAGCAGGGCATCGGTGATCCCAAGGAACTGATTGACCGTCTGGAGAAGACGATCGCTTCGGATCCTGAGAACTACGAGTTGTGGATGGGTCGCGGTATCCTGTTCAATTCGCTGGGAGACCTCGATCAGAGTATCGTTTCGTTCAGCAAGGCTGCCGAGTTGAAGCCTGAGATGATCGACGCTTTGTACTATACGGCTCTTTCTTATACGCTGAAAGCCAACGGTATTCTCGACGAACTGAACAACATGCACCAGATCAGTGCTGCCGACAGCGATGCTGCCATGGCCAAGGCTGTTGAGAACTTCAAGGCCGCCATTCCCTATTTGGAGAAGGGGTACGAGGTCAATCCCCAGCACACGGACAACCTCTCGCTGCTGAAGGAGATCTGCTTCCGTCTGCGTGACGAGAGCGACGAGTACGCCCAGAAGTTCCAGAAGTACAACGCTTTGTGGAAAGAGGCAAGCGGCAAATAATTCCCGCCTTCTAAATAGGATAAATGCCGATCGGAGTAATCCGGTCGGCATTTTTTTCGTCCAAAAGAGCGGGAGTGTCGGGAAAGGTACGGATTCCGATTTCAAGGCGGGGCTTCTTGTCGGAGCGGTTTGTGGATGGCGATTGTTTAAATTTCTTCCGCCGTATGTGGAGACGAGTCAGAAATGTGATTTCGAGGAAAAAACGACTTAAAACACAATGCCGTTTTTTTCAAAGTCCGCTGATGGTCAAGTATCGCATCCGCCTTTCGGAACGGGTGATGTTTGTTCCGATGGCGGGGGATACCCCGAAACCTCTGTCTTGAGGAAGACTGTAATTTTTATAGAATCTTCAGCGCAATGGCGGCACACGCTTCGGCATCGGCCAGTGCGTGGTGGTGACGGCGCAGATCGTAACCGCATTGTGCCGCTACGGTGTGGAGTTTGTGATCGGGAAGCGTGCGCCCGAAAAAGCGGCGTGCGGCACGGCATGTGCAGTGAAATTCGTAGCCGGGATAGGGCATGTGATAGACCTCGAAGACGGCTTTCAGACAACTCTCGTCGAAAGGGCTGTTGTGGGCGACGAGCGGCAGGTGATCGCCCAAGTGGGGGGCGATGCGTGCCCATACCGACGGGAAGTCATCTGCCGAATCGGTGTCGGAAGTCCTCAGTCCGTGTACCGAAATGTTGAGCGCATTGTAGTAGTTGGGGTAGGGGCGGATCAGTTCGTAACAGCGATCCACGACCTGTCCGTTTTCAACCCGCACGATGCCCACACTGCATACGCTCGACCGCTTGAAGTTGGCGGTCTCAAAATCTATGGCAACAAAATTTTCCATCTGAGGGTTAGGCCAATTCGCTTAATTCCAACCAGCGCATCGTTTTTTCGTCGATCTCCTCCATGAGCGTGGAAATGCGTTGCGAATGCTCCACAAGGGCATCGGGCGAAAGCGTCCCGCTGCTCAGTTCGGTTTCCAACCGTGCTTTTTCGGCTTCGAGCGAGGGAATTGCCTCGTTGAGTTCCTCAAACTCCTTTCGCTCCTTGAACGAGAGTTTTTTGCGCTGCTCGTCGGAACGCGTGCGTTGCGGGGCGGAGGCAGGCTGCTGTTTGGCGCGCGTGGCAGCCTCTTCTTCGCGCGTGGCGGTCTCCTGTTCTTCTTTCCATGCGCGGTAGAGCGTGTAATTTCCCGGAAAATCCTTGATGTCGGCCTGCCCGCGGAACACCAAAAGGTGATCGACCACCTTGTCCATAAAGTAGCGGTCGTGCGATACGACGATCAGACACCCCTTGAAGTTACGGAGGTATTCTTCCAATACGTTCAGTGTGACGATGTCCAAATCGTTGGTCGGCTCGTCCAGTACGAGGAAGTTCGGGTTGCGCATCAACACCGTGCAGAGGTACAGACGGCGACGCTCGCCGCCGCTCAATTTGCAGATGAAGTTGTGCTGTTTGTCGGGCGTGAACAGGAAGTGGCTCAGAAATTGCGACGCGCTGAGTTTCTGTCCGTTGCCCAAGTCGATGTATTCGGCGATGGCGGTCACCACGTCGATGACTTTCATCTGTTCGTCGAATTGCAGCCCGTCCTGACTGTAATAGCCGAAACGAACGGTCTCGCCCACATCGAAATGTCCCGAATCGGGTTGCACCTCGCCCATCAGCATCTTGATGAAGGTCGATTTGCCCGTGCCGTTGTTACCCACAATGCCCATCTTTTCGTAGCGCGAGAAGATGTAGTTGAAGTCGCGGGTGATCTTCACATCGCCGAAACTCTTCGTGACGTGTTCCGCTTCGAAAATTTTCTTGCCGATGTACGAGGCCTGTACCTCGATGTTCACCTGCGCCCCTCCATGGATCTGCTTGGCGCGTTTTTCGAGTTCGTAGAAGGCGTCGATACGCGACTTGGCCTTTGTGCCGCGTGCCTGAGGCTGGCGGCGCATCCAGTCGAGTTCCTTGCGCAGGAGGTTGTTGGCGCGTTCGACATCGGCATTGGCGGCATCAATGCGTTCCTGACGTTTTTCGAGGTAGTAACTGTAATTTCCCTTGTAGGAGTAGAGTTGCTTGTGGTCGATCTCGATAATCTGGTCGCAGACACGATCCAGAAAATAACGGTCGTGCGTCACCATCAGGATGCTGATATTTGCGCGACTCAGGTATTCCTCCAGCCATTCGGTCATTTCGAGGTCGAGGTGGTTGGTCGGCTCGTCGAGGATGATCAGTTCGGGATCGGTGATCAGCACGTTGGCCAGTGCCACACGTTTGAGTTGCCCGCCCGACAAATGACCGATTTTCTGGTTGAGGTTGTAGATCTTCAACTGACCTAAGATCTGTTTGGCGCGTTGCTCGTATTCCCATGCCTTGAGGGCATCCATGCGGGGCAGAAGTTCCGAAAGCAGATCCGTATTGTTCTCCGCCACAGCCTTCTCGTAGTCGGCCAGAAGGCGTACCGTGTCGTTGTCCGACTGGAAGCAGGCCTCCAAAACCGTCAGATCCGAAGGGTAGGAGGGCGATTGCTCCAGATAGCCGACCCGAAGATCGTTGCGGAAGACCACCTCGCCGGAGTCGTAGTCCTCCTTGCCGCCGATGATGTTCAGCAGGGTGGTCTTGCCGGTGCCGTTTTTGGCGATAAGGCCGATTTTCTGTCCCTGAGCCACGCCGAAGGTGAGGTTCTCAAAAAGGACGAGGTCGCCGAAACTTTTCGTCAGCGAATCTACTTGGAGGTAACTGATCATGGGTCGTTGTTTTTTCTTCAGCCGACAAATTTACGGAAAATCGGGCAAATAAAAAAGACCGGCCTTCGAAGGGTCGGTCTTATGGGGAAGAGGACAGGGCTATTCGGCCTTGTGTTCCAGAAAATAGTGCTGCGACTTGACGAGGTTGCGGCTCTGGAGTACCATGGCCTTCGTCTCGGTGAGAATCGTCAAGTAGAGGATGCTCGCTTTGGTGGAGGTCTGTTTGCCTTGGATACGTTTGAGCTGGTGCTTAATTGCCTCGGCAATGGCATCGAACAATTCGTCGCGCAACTCCAAGATCTCCTCGATGTCCGAGAAGTCGTTGTGACGCAACATGAGGTTGATGCGCGAGAAAATCAACTCCACATCGTCGCTGATCTTCATCAGATCTTCGATCTGCTCTTTCGACATACCCTCGTGGTTGTTGTCGATGTGTTCGAAGCACGGACGTGTGATGTGGAGGAGCGATTTGGTGATCTCGTTCATGTAATCGACCACCTGCACATAGTAGTGTCCCGAATTGATCTCGTTGTCCTTCAGCCGCAACAGGGTCGGCACTTCCTTGTATTTGCGTTCGCGCGAGAGGTAGAACAATTCGTTGGATTGCTGCACCATTTCGCGCAGGACTTTGCGGTTTTCCTTGAATACGGCGATCAGCGTGCGGTCATAAATTCGCGTTACCTTCGACATCGTGTCGCACACCTCGGCGATACATTCGTCGATCGTGCCTTTCGTATCCTTGACGGCCTTGACGGGTTGTGCGGCCTGCTCGCGGGCGGCCTTGTTCTTCTTGAGGTTGCTGCGGATCAGAAGCCATGCGCACAGTGCCGAAACGGCATAGATGGCGATGTTGCCTCCGTACATCAGCGTAAGCCCCACCATGAAGGCGATGGTGAACGCTCCGAAACCCGTCACGAACCATCCCGATACGACGGTCATCACACCCGTGATGCGGTAAACGGCACTCTCTCGACCCCATGCGCGGTCGGCAAGCGACGAACCCATCGACACCATGAAACAAACATAGGTGGTCGAGAGCGGGAGTTTCATCATCGTGGCGATGGAGATGAGGATCGAGGCGGTCGTCAGATTGACTGTGGCGCGGATCAGGTCGTAACTGCCGCCTTCGCGTTCTTCTTCGGGAAGATTGACGAACCGGCAGGCGAGTTTGTCCTGTATTTTCTGCGGGACGATGTGTTCGTAGAACGAATTGATGTTCATGGCGGCACGTACCAGCGCACGCGAAATGGCGGTCGATCCGTACTGTTCTTCGCCCTCGTTCTGACTCGACAGCGAGAGTTCGGTTTGCGATACCGACAGGGCGCGTTTCGATGTCCACAGCGTGATGATCATGATGACACCCGCACCGAGCAGAAGCAGTACATTGGCCGAGACATCGGTTGCCAGACCGCCCATCATAATCGAGGTGTCGCCCGCCTTGGAGGCCATCATATAGGAGTCGTAACCCGCAACGGGTACGCCGATGAAGTTTACGAGGTCGTTACCCGCAAAAGCCAGTGCCAGCGAGAACGTACCTGCCAGAATATTGAGTTTCAGAATATTGATCTTGAATCGTTGCAGGAAGAAGAGAAATATGCTGCACAGCACCCACAGGCTGACAAGGGCGAGGTTCAGATGGGCATCGACCCATCGGAACAACTCCGTGTCGGCCATCACGCCCTTCAATCCCTTGAATATGGCGAAATAGACGATTGCGGTGAACGAGATACCGCACCAGAACGCGCCCAGACGATTGAAAATACGGTGGTAACGGAACGAGAAGATGGTGCGCGAGATGTACATCACGAGCGTACCGCACGTAAACGACAGGATGACCGACAGCAGAATACCCGCCAGAATGGCCATTGCGCGCGTGGTATTGATGTAGTTGCCGATTTCTACGAGCGAGATGCTGTCGTTCTGTGTGATCACCATAATCGAAACCGCCACGGCGGCTCCCAACAGGCAGAAAACCAGAGCGACGGTGGTCGAGGTGGGAAGTCCCATCGTGTTATAGACATCCAAGAGGATGATGTTCGCGAGCATGACCGACGCATAGAGGATCATCACATCGCGGAACGAGAAGCAGGCGGGGGTGAACATACCGCTTCGCGCCACTTCCATCATACCGCTTGAGGTCACGGCTCCCACCACGATACCGATGGAGGCCACGGCCATAATCACTTTCACGGGGGCGGCTTTCGAGCCGATTGCAGAGTTGAGGAAATTTGCGGCATCGTTCATGACGCCGATAAACAGACCCGTAATTGCAAGAACTGCCATTACGGCCAACATAAATGTATAAATTGGTTCCATTACATTGGTATTTGGTAGCGGATCTCAAATCCCCCGGAGGGGATAAATCGCACAAAGGTAAAATTTAAAGAAGGAGATAACAATTAGAAAACAATTAATTAACGTAAAGTTAATATTCTTGTGCAATAAATTCCATTATGACGCAATGTGTTCCGAAAGTTGCTAAAAGAGTTATTTAATTGTTTTGATTTAGAAAATAATGCGTTATATTTGCGTTATATTTTTCACACAATCGGGCGTCCGTCCGGTTTCATACAATCACATTTGATTTAAATACATAATATGCAGGATTTAAATGCACTTGAGAAGAAGAGTCTGGTTGAGTTGCGAGAGATCGCGAAGGCTCTGAACCTCAAAAAGATAATGGTGAAGAAAAGCGAACTGATCGAGCGCATCGTAACGGCTGCGACCCAAGATCAGCCCCGGAGTAAGGAAGAGACTGCTTCCGTTAAGACGGAAGCAATCCGTGAACAGTCCGGATCTCCGGAGGAGGCTTCTGCACCCGCAACGGAAGGCACGACGAAGCGTCCGAGGCGTTCGCGCCTCACGGCGACTAAGGTTTCGGGCGAAAAACACTCCGAACCGCGTTTGCAGGAAGAACCCGCCTCCGCAGGCACAGCACCCGTTTCTGCCGAATCAGGCTCAGAGACTGCTGCCCCGCAGCACGATGCCGAGGAGAAGATACAGAAACGCCGCGGGCGCAAACCCAAGAATTACGCGGAACAGAAACCCGCACACGAAACGGAACTTCCCGCAGAACACACGGAATCCGTCTCGGAGGAGACTGCACCCGTGGAGGAGAAATCCCTCGACGAAGAGGTCATCACCAAGGACGATTTCATGGGCGAAATCGAGGGTGAAGGTGTTCTGGAGGTCATGCCCGACGGTTACGGTTTTCTGCGTTCGGCAGATTACAACTACCTCAATTCGCCCGACGATATTTATGTGTCGCCCTCGCAGATCAAACTCTTCGGTCTGAAACCCGGCGATACGGTGAACGGCGCAATCCGTCCGCCGAAGGAGGGCGAGAAATATTTCCCGCTGGTACGCGTCAATGAGATCAACGGCCTTGCGCCCAACTTCGTGCGCGACCGTGTGCAGTTCGAGTATATGACCCCGTTGTTTCCCTCGGAGAAATTCTGTCTGACGGGTAACGGACACAACAACCTCTCGAACCGTGTGGTCGATCTGTTCTCGCCCATCGGCAAAGGCCAGCGTGCGCTGATCGTGGCACAGCCCAAGACCGGTAAGACGATGCTCTTGCAGTCGATCGCCAACGCCATTGCCGACAATCATCCTGAGGTTTATATGATCGTGCTTCTGATCGACGAGCGACCTGAGGAGGTAACCGAGATGGCGCGCAACGTAAAGGCCGAGGTTGTGGCCTCGACCTTCGACGAGCAGGCTTCGCGTCATGTGAAGGTGGCGGAGATGGTCTTGGAGAAGGCCAAGCGTATGGTCGAGTGCGGTCACGATGTGGTGATTTTCCTCGATTCGATCACGCGACTGGCTCGTGCCTACAACTCCGTACAGCCTGCATCGGGCAAGGTGTTGTCGGGTGGTGTCGATGCCAACGCCCTGCACAAACCCAAGCGTTTCTTCGGTGCGGCTCGCAACACCGAGGAGAAGGGGTCGCTGACGATCATCGCCACGGCTCTGATCGACACGGGATCGAAGATGGACGAGGTGATTTTCGAGGAGTTCAAGGGTACGGGTAACATGGAGTTGCAGCTGGATCGCAAACTGGCGAACAAACGTGTTTATCCGGCTGTCGATGTCATCGCATCGGGTACGCGCCGCGAGGATCTGTTGCTCTCGCCGCAGGTGATGAACCGCACGTGGGTATTGCGCAAATACCTTTCGGACATGACCCCCGTCGAGGCGATGGAGTTCCTGCAAAAGCAGATGAACCTGACGGCAACCAACGAGGAATTTTTGGCTACAATGAATCAATAACTATCAAAAAAACTGAGATTATGAAACGTATTGTCGTTTTGATGCTTTCGTTACTCTTGACGTGTAACGTATTCGGCTGGGGACAGAAGGGACACGATGTGATCGCTTACATCGCCGAGTGTCACCTCACGAAGAAGGCCGCGCAGAAGATTGACCGCGTGTTGGACGGCCATTCGCCCGTATATTACGCCAACTGGATGGACGATGCCAGCCATACGCCCGCATACGCTTACAGCAAGACGTGGCACTATCTGAATGTCGATGAGGGCAAGACCATCGAGACCATGCCCAAGGAGCAGCGCGGTGACGTGTTGCGTGCCGTGGAGGAACTGACCGAGAAGTTGAAGAAGGGCGGTTTGAGCCACGACGAGGAGAAGGATTGCCTGCGTATGCTGATCCACCTTGTGGGTGACATGCACTGCCCGATGCATTTGGGTCGCAAGTCGGATCTGGGTGGTAACCGCCGTCCCGTGTCGTGGTTCGGCCGTTCGACCGTATTACATAAGGTATGGGACAGCAATCTGCCCGAATCGGCGCACAAATGGAGTTACACCGAGTGGCAGCAGCAACTCGACCGCCTTTCGAAGGAGGAGTCGGACAAGTTGGCCGCCGGTACGCCCAACGACTGGGTACACGAGGTACACGCCATCTGCACGGAAATTTACGATGCAACGCCCGAAGGCTCGCGCCTGTCGTATGAGTACATTTCGAAGTACGCACCCGTTGTCGAGTTGCAATTCCTGCGTGCGGGACTTCGTCTGGGTCGTCTGCTGAACGAGATCTACAACTAATGAACGACGAAGAATCACGCGAAGGGACACTTCGGTGTGTGGATTGCGGTACGCAGAACTGCAAGTTCAAGACCCGCACCTATCCGCCGTTTTGTGCCACCACCCACCTCGACGAGGAGGATTGGCAGTGGGCTTTGGAACGCTACGAGGAGGCGCGCAACCACGAAATCATGGTGGCAAGTGCCGAGGTGGAGTTCGAGGGTTATTGCCAACTGACGCGCGTGGAGGAGATCATGAAGTTCGCCCGCAAGATCAATGCCCGCAAAATAGGCATTGCCCACTGCATCGGCTTGGTGCGTGAGGCGCGGATCTTTGCCCGCATCCTGAAAGCCAACGGCTTCGAACCCTGCACGATCATCTGCAAGGTGGGCGGTAAGGCCAAGTCGGCCATCGGCATTCCCAAGGAGTGCGAGCAGATCGGAGCGGCGATGTGCAACCCGATCCTTCAGGCTCGCCTGCTGAATCGGGCAAAGACCGATCTGAATGTGGCGGTGGGCTTGTGTGTGGGACACGACAGCCTGTTCTATAAATATTCGGATGCTTACGTCACGACGCTGATCACGAAGGATCGCGTGACGGGTCATAACCCCGCCGCCGCGCTCTATACGGCCGAATCCTACTATCGGCGCAAGTTGAATCTGACGGATAAATAAGGCGGTTTCGCCCCGAAAATCAAGAGTCGGTCACGTGCAATGACCGACTCTTTTTTGTATCTTTGACCCTATGAATGAAACTATGTTATTTCGCAGGGCAGTCGTCGCGGAGTGCGACCGCATCCTGCAACTGATCGAACAGGGACGCCGACAAATTGCCCTCACGGGAAGCGACCAATGGCAGGACGGATACCCCGATCGGGAGAGTATCTTAGGGGATATTGCCTCAGAAGTGGGATATGTCCTTACGCAAGAAGATGTAGTCGTGGCATACGGGGCAGTCGTTTTTGACGGTGAACCCTCGTATGATGCGCTGGAAGGGGAGTGGCTCACTGAAGGGAAACCCTATGTCGTGCTGCATCGCCTTGCGGTGGCGGACGAAATGAAACATCGGGGCATTGCCCGCGAATTTTTCCTTCGGGTGGGTTGTCTTGCTTTGGATCGCGGAGTGGAGGTGTTCCGTGTCGATACCCACGAAAAAAACCGCTATATGCTCCGCCTTGTCGATCAATTGGGCTTCACATATTGCGGTTTGTGTCGTTACGGGTCGGGCGAACGCCGCGCTTTCGAACGCATCTTACCCTTTTAGGTTGTTGATGCACCGCTCCAGTGAGGTCTCCCAATGGGGAATCCCGATGGAGAAGGTCTTTTTGAATTTCGATTTGTCCAAGATCGAGAAATTCGGACGGACGGCCTTTGTGGGGTACTCCTCCGATCGGCACGGACGGATCTTGCACTCGGTGTGTCCCGCGATGCGGGCAATGGCGCAGGCGAAGACGTACCACGAAATCACGCCCTCGTTTGTGTAGTGATACAGACCCTCGTGACCCTCATAGAGGCGTTCCTCGCAAATCTTGAAAATCACCGAGGCCAGGTCGGCGGCATAGGTCGGCGTGCCGATCTGGTCAAAAACCACATTCAATTCGGGGCGGGTTTCGGTCAGGTGCAACATGCGTTTGACGAAATTCACGCCAAATTCGCTGTATAACCATGCCGTGCGGAGGATCACGTGACGGCATCCCGATGCGGTGAGTGCCTCTTCGCCGTGGAGTTTCGTAAGTCCATATACGTTAAGGGGTGCGGGCGCGGCATCCTCGGTAAACGGTTTGTTGGTGACCTCACCGCCGAAAACATAGTCCGTCGAGATGTGGATCATAAATCCGTGGCGCGATGCCATGGCGCGGGCAAGCGTCCCGACAGCGGTGGCGTTAAGAGCCTCGGCGCGTTCCCGATCCTCCTCGGCCTGTTCCACATTGGTGTAGGCGGCGCAGTTGATCACAAGGTCGATCTTTTCGTTTCGGATGAAGGTTTCGACCGCCTCCGGGTCGGTGATGTCCAGATCCCAGATGTCCGTAAAAATATAATGATCGTTGCTTTTGCGCGATGCCACGCGCAGGGAGTTACCCAACTGTCCGTTGCCTCCCGTCACTAAAATATTCATTTTTTGTAGAGTTTGTCGGTTTCGATAAAAGGCGATGTGAAATCCTTGAAAAGAGGATGACGGAGGTCTTTTTCGCTGAGAATTGCTTCCGATGGCGGAATCTGCCAATCAATGTTCAGAAAAGGATCGTCCAACGTGATGCCGCCCTCGGATTCGGGACAGTAGAAATTGTCGCATTTGTACTGGAATACCGCCGTGGGGCTCAACACCGAGAATCCGTGGGCAAATCCGCGCGGAACAAAGAGTTGAAGGTGGTTTTCCGCAGAGAGTTCCACCGAAGTCCACTTACCATAGGTGGGGGAATCGAGCCTCAGATCGACCACTACATCGAGTACCCGTCCCGAAGTGCACCGCACGAGTTTGGACTGGGTGTGGGGCGGTCGCTGGAAGTGCAGACCGCGGATCACGCCCCGCGACGAACGACTCTCGTTATCCTGCACAAAACGCACGGGCATGACCTGTTCGTCAAATTCGCGTTGGGAATACGATTCGAAAAAATAGCCGCGGGCATCGTTGAAAATGTGCGGGCGGAGGATTATAACGCCATCCAATTCGGTTTTGATTATTTCCATCGTTTTATCGGCTTATTCAACAAAGATACGTAAACGGGCGTGATCTGCCAAATTAAACGCATTTGTTTTTCGGAGGCGGATTGCTCGGAAAGTATTGCTTTTTTTCCGATTTTTTGCGAATTTTGTGATTCGTGAAAATTTGATGGAAACCATGATTTCTTGCTGTATATTTGATTTGGACGGTGTGATTGTCGATACCGCCCGATACCATTATTTGGCATGGCGTGAACTGGCCGCGGAACTCGGATTCGAGTTGCGGGAGGATCAGGCCGAGGCCGTCAAGGGCGTGAGCCGTATGGCGTCGCTCGATATTGTACTTCGTGCGGGCGGCATGGAAGGCCGTTTTTCGGACGAGGTGAAGATGGCATTTGCCATGCGTAAAAATGAACGCTACCGCGAATTTATCTCGAAGATGACCCCCTCGGAGGTGTTGCCCGGCGTGGAGGATTTTCTGCGAGACCTTCGCGCAAACAATATCGGAATCGTCTTGGGATCGGCCTCGAAAAATACGCGGGCGATTCTGGAGCAGTGTCGGATCGGTCTATGGTTCGATGCGGTGGCGGACGGGACGATGATCCGACACGGGAAACCCGACCCGGAGGTGTTTCTGAAAGGAGCGCAAATGGTCAAGAAAGATCCCGCGGAGTGTGTCGTTTTTGAAGATGCCGCAGCGGGTATCGAAGCCGCACGGCGTGGCGGTATGCGCTCGGTGGGTGTGGGTAAAAGTCCGTTGCTGGAGGCAGCCTCGATGCGCATAGAGTCGTTCGAGGGGTTCACGTTCGGCGAATTACGGCGGAAATTGGATTAATTTTTAGGATATGAAGCATTGTTTGAAGACCGATCCGTGGATGTTGGTCGAGGAAGGGTTTGACCCCGCACGCATGAAGGCGTCGGAGTCGCTGTTCTCGATCGGTAACGGCATTATGGGCGGTCGCGGAAACTTCGAGGAGCATTATTCGGGCGACTCGATGCAGGGAAACTATATCGGCGGGGTGTATTATCCCGACAAGACGCGGGTCGGCTGGTGGAAAAACGGCTATCCCGAATATTTCGCCAAGGTACTCAATTCGGCATTCTGGATCGGTGCGGAGGTGACGGTCGATGACGAGCCGGAGGCGGTCGATCTGGCAAAATGCGAGGTAAGGGAGTTCCGCCGTGAGTTGGATTTCCGTTGCTCGGTACTTCGCCGTCGGGTGGTTTTGAAAACCCCGTCGGGCGTCGAGTTGGAGTTGGAGTCGGAGCGTTTCGTGTCGATGCGTCGCCGTGAAACGGGCGTGGTGCGTTATGCGGTACGTCCGTTGAACCGCGCGTGTGATCTGACTTTTGCCGCCTATATCGAAGCCGATGTGCGTAACGAGGATGCCAATTACGACGAATTGTTTTGGGAGGAGGTTGTGACCGAAAAGGACGGTGTGCAATGTCGCACGAAGAAAAGCGGCTTTGAAGTGGCGTGGTTCCAGCAAGTGGAGTTGGAAGGCGGTGCGATGGAGGATCACACCGAGCCGTGGCGGGTGCGTCAGACTGCCCGCGTACATTGCGAGCAGGGCGAGTGGAAGACCTTATATAAATATGTGGGCATCTGTTCATCGCTGAACCATCCCGCCGGGGAGTTGGTCGGAGCGGCACGCAGGGCGGCACTCGATGCACGTCGGGTCGGATTCGGGGAGTTGCTTCGCGAGCAGACCGAGGCATGGGGCGAACGCTGGCATTCGGGCGATGTGGTCATCGAAGGTGACGAGCGGGCGCAACAGGGCATTCGTTTCTGCATCTTCATGTTGCTGCAAACCTACACAGGTGTGGATTCCCGCCTGAATATCGGCCCGAAGGGATTTACGGGCGAGAAGTATGGCGGCGTGACCTATTGGGACACGGAGGCCTATTGTCTGATGTTTTACTTGGCGACGGTCGGGCGCGATGTGGCGCGTCAGTTGCTGATCTATCGCTACAATCAGTTGGATCGCGCCATCGAGAATGCCGCGAAGATCGGTTTCGGAGCGGGGGCGGCATTGTATCCGATGGTGACCATCAACGGCGAGGAGTGTCACAACGAGTGGGAGATCACCTTCGAGGAGATTCACCGCAATGGTGCGATTGCCTATGCCGTTTATAATTATGTGCGTTATACTCAGGATTGCGACTATCTGGCCGAATACGGTTTGGAGGTGCTGTTGTCGATCGCTCGGTTCTGGGCGCAGCGCATCACTTGGTCGGAGGCTCGCGGAAAGTATGTCCTGTTGGGCGTGACGGGTCCCAACGAGTACGAAAACAACGTGAACAACAACTGGTACACCTCCTATATCGCCTGCTGGTCGATGCGTTATGCCGCCGAGGTGGCGCGTTGGGTACGGGAGAATCGTCCCGCAGATTTCGAGCGCATCGTGAAAAAGCGTAATTTCGATTGTGACGCGGAGTGCGCCCGTTGGGAGGAGATCAACCGCAATATGTATTTTGCCGAGGACGAGAAGTCGGGGATTTTTCTCCAGCAGGACGGCTATCTGGACAAGGAACAGATCTTGGCGAAAGACCTCGATCCCGCGGAACGACCCGTCAATCAACATTGGTCGTGGGATCGCATCCTGCGTTCGTGCTTCATCAAGCAGGCCGATGTGTTGCAGGGTCTGTATTTCTTTGAGGATGATTTCGATTTGGAGACCATTCGCCGGAACTACCTTTTCTACGAACCGCGCACGTTGCACGAATCGAGCCTTTCGCCCTGTGTGCACGGCATTCTGGCTGCGCGCTTGGGCATGGAAGAGAAGGCCTACGAGATGTATCTGAGAACGGCGCGTCTGGATCTGGACGACTACAACCACGAAGCCGAGGAGGGGTGCCACGTCACCTCGATGGCGGGATCGTGGCTGTCGGTTGTGGAGGGATTCGGCGGTATGCGGATGCACGACGGTGTGTTGTCGTTTACGCCCAAACTCCCGAAAGAGTGGACACGGCTCGCCTTCAAGATCAATTACCGCGGGCGGGTATTGTCGGTGGACATCACGCATCAAAAAGTTGAGGTGCTCCGTGAAGGTGATCCCGTCGAGTTGGAAATCAACGGCGAACGGAAGACAATTTGACACCCCAAAAGGCGGCTTGAATTTCAAGCCGCCTTTTTCTTGTGTTTCCATAAAAAGTACTGAAGAAGTATGACCTGTTTTTGAATACGGTTCTGTTAAAGTCGGAAAAAATAGTATAATCGTATGATTTGTGGATATTTAGTCGGAGGAATTTTCGCGGGATTTAAAAAAAATGTATCTTTATGAAATTATTTCACCAGACGGAAATATAATAACCTGCGAAGAATTGCGTTTGGTTATTGAAATTCTTAAAAAAACTACTTACGCGCCTATGAAATAAATTGCCTACGAATAATTTAGAAAACATCAAAATATTCAACATGAACAAGGCATTTGTATTTTTAGGATTTGTTGCCGTTGCCATGCTCTGTGGAGCAGGTTCGGCATTGATGGTGACCGCTCACGAAAACAAAGCGGGAAATTTCTCGGAGACTGCAACTCCCGTCGAGACATTTGAAATGGATGAAAGTTCAAAGGCCGAATCCCGTTTTACGGCCGGTCAGTCGGAACGTTATCCCGATCTGACCTATGCCGCCGAAAGTGCCGTGAAGGGTGTAGTAAACGTCGAATCGGTGTTGCGCGTACCCGCACGGCACGGATATGATCCCTTCTTCGACTTTTTCGGTATCCCTCACGGAGACAGCAGTGATGCGCAATACAGAGAGCGTCACGCCGGAGGTTCGGGTGTGATCATCTCCTCGGACGGCTACATCGTCACGAACAACCATGTGGTCGAGGGTGCATCGAGCCTGCGTGTCCGTTTTAACGACGGCCGTAAGTTTGAGGCACGTCTGGTGGGAACCGATGCCACGACCGATATCGCACTTTTGAAGATCGACGCCAAAAAACTGCCCGCCATCCCCTTCGGATCGTCCGACGAGTTGCGTCTGGGCGAATGGGTGCTGGCCATCGGTTCGCCGTTTGACCTGCAATCGACCATCACGGCCGGTATCGTCAGCGCAAAGGCTCGTCAGTTGGGTGCCATCCCTTCGGATTTTTCGATCGAGTCGTTCATTCAGACCGATGCTGCCGTCAATCCGGGCAATTCGGGCGGTGCACTGGTCAATACGCGCGGCGAGTTGGTCGGTATCAATACACTGATCAAAACCCAGACGGGAAACTACATCGGTTATTCGTTTGCCGTACCCGAATCCATCGTCAAGAAGGTCGTATGTGATCTGAAGGAGTTCGGTGTCGTACAGCGTGCCATCCTCGGCATCAGTTTCCGTATGGTCGATCAGGATTTCATTGATCAGATGGGTAAGGAACTCGGTGTGAAGGAACTGGGCGGTGCCTATGTCCTCCAGATCGTCGAGGGCGGTTCGGCTTCGGAAGCCGGCATCCGCAAGGGCGACATCATCACCGCAATCGACGGCCGTAAGGTGGAGAGCGGTTCCAACCTTCAGGAGTTCATCGCAAAGCACCGTCCCAACGACAGAGTGACGCTTACAATAAAAAGAGACGGTCAGGTGAAACAAATCGAGTGTACTTTGCGTAATAAAGCAGGGAAAACAGAATTGCTTTCGAAAAAGGATGTCGATGTCGTCGAGGCATTGGGCGGTCAGTTCGCAGATGCGGGCACCCGTCTGTGTCAGAAACTCGGTATCCGCGGCGGTGTCGAAGTGGTCGGCATCAAGGGCGACGGCGTATTGGCTCGTGCCCGCGTGAAGCGTGGTTTCGTCATCACCTACATCAATGACAAACCCGTCATGTCGCTCGGCGAAATGCAGCGTCTGCTCGAACCGATCCGTTCGATCGACGGTGTTTATCCCGACGGAAGATCCGCAACCTACATCCTCGTGGAGTAGGTGTCAGCCCCCGCCCCTGCGTGGCGGGCTGTGGGGTGTGAGGGCGGATGATTGGAGAATACAATCATATTACAGGATATATATTAAGAGATGCGTCAATTAAAAATTACGAAATCCATCACCAACCGTGAAAGTGCTTCATTGGACAAGTACTTGCAGGAAATCGGCAAGGAAGAACTGATCACGGTCGAGGAGGAGGTGGAACTCGCCCAGCGAATTAAAAAGGGTGATCAGGAAGCTCTGGAGAAACTGACGAAAGCCAACCTGCGTTTCGTCGTTTCCGTGGCAAAACAGTATCAGAATCAGGGTTTGAGCCTTCCCGATTTGATCAACGAAGGTAACTTGGGTCTGATCAAGGCCGCAGAGAAATTCGATGAAACCCGTGGTTTCAAATTCATCTCCTACGCCGTATGGTGGATTCGTCAGTCGATTCTTCAGGCTCTGGCCGAGCAGTCGCGTATCGTGCGTCTGCCGTTGAATCAGGTCGGTTCGCTGAACAAGATCAACAAGGCATTTGCCCGTTTCGAGCAGGAACACGAACGTACTCCGTCGCCCGATGAGTTGGCTTCGGAGTTGGAACTTCCGAAAGAAAAAGTCACCGATACGTTGCGTGTGGCAGGCCGTCACGTTTCGGTCGATGCCCCGTTTGCCGACGGTGAGGATAATTCGCTGCTCGACGTACTGGTCAATCCCGATTCGCCCAATGCCGACCGCGGACTGATCAACGAGTCGCTGGCCACCGAGGTGGAACGTGCTTTGGAGACGCTGACCGACCGTGAGCGTGATATTATCCGCTATTTCTTCGGTATCGGTTGCTCGGAGATGACGCTGGAGGAGATCGGCGAGAAATTCGATCTTACCCGTGAGCGTGTCCGTCAGATCAAGGAGAAGGCAATTCGTCGTCTGCGTCATTCGTCGCGTTCGAAATTGCTGAAGACATATCTGGGCTGATGAGAGAGGCACCTTCCCTTAAAGGGAAAACAAAAAGGGATGAACTGAAAAGTTCATCCCTTTTTTTGTGCCCTTATCACCTCAATGTGGTGTAGGGCAGATCGGGAAGGATTTGCTCCTTACCGCCACACCACATCTTTTTAAGGTGCGGCAGGCGGAGCGTATTGATATTCTTTTTCAGATAAAGCGTGTCCCCCGAAAGACGGACGTCCCCCTTTTCGGGCGGATTGGCAAATCGGAGTTCGACGTGATCCCCCGAACGGGCGAAGGACATGCCTTTGCCGTCGGCTTCGATAATGGCAACGTGAATTTCGCGCGAGGAGAGTTGCGCGTATAACTCTTTGAGCTGCGCCTCTTTCTCGGTGTAGAGCGAGAGCGAATTATAGACCGACACACCGATCAGCGTCAGCGTGAAGACGATAAAAATGATTGAGATTATGTTACTTGTTTTCATGGCTTTTTTGATTTTGGTATTTTTCATAAAGGGCGCACAGTTCGTCGAGGGTAACTCCCGCCTGCGTCATGCGGGCGAAGAACAGCGGAATCTCCTTTTCGGTGAACTCCTCCCTCAGGAGTTTTTGTCCCTGCTCCCCGGCATGATCCGAAACAAAGTAGCCGATACCGCGGCGGTTGAAGATCATGCCTTCCGCTTCGAGGCGGTTGTAGGCGCGTACGCAGGTGTTGGGATTGACCTGCAACTCGACGGCCAGATCCCTCAGCGAGGGAATACGTTCCCCAGAGGGGTACGTTCCGTCGGCAATGCGTCGGCAAATCAGATTGTAGATTTGCAGCCAGATGGGTTGGTTATCGTTGAAATCCATAACTATCTTGTTTCATATTCTTTTAATCGGAATCCGGTGTAGCACCACAGGTAAACGACCACACCCCACATCCAAAGATGGTAGATCACCCACGAGAAACCCCAGTTACTGATGGTGAGGGTGACATTCGGGTCGTCATGGAGCGTTACGCTGTTGTGGGATACGGGCAGCAGGGAGTTGAAGGTCACGCCGCCGAACTCCCACGACATGACAAAGAAGTTGATCACAACGATGACCAAAATCAATTGATTGGTCTTCAGGGAGGAGCCGAATATTACGGCCGGGGTGATCAATGCCATAAGAAGCGAGTTGTAGAGGATATTGCTCAAAAAGAAACTGTAATCGAGATGCACACTTTGGGGGGTAAGGTTATTGAGCGTAGTGACAATCCACAGTGCCACCAAAAATTCGAGGGTCGCCAGAATCGGGGAACGCAACGCCAGAAAAGTCATACGTTCGGTACGGCTTACGGGAAGCGTGAAGCCTAAGATGCGGCGTTTCGGGGAGGCGATACCGCGGATCGCGAGGTAGGCGGTAAAGCCCAACCAAAAGATCCAGACAGAGGCTGCCCCCCAAAAGTAGATTTCGGCACTCCATACTTCGGGGCTCGAATTGAGGATGTAAAGCCCGAAAAACAGGGAGGCAAACATGACCCCGAGTGCGGTCAGAAAGACTTTTTGGTTTTCGAGGAAGTGTTTCTGAAACATTCCCGCGAGACGTTTATAACTAAGGGTATTCATAGTATGTTATTTTTTAAGCAGGTTGATGATTTGATCGCGGTGGTCGATCGTGGCGTTGAACAAAAGTTCGATGTCGGGTTGCGACTCTTCGCCCCGGTTTTCCATCAGGGCAAAGGTGCCCGTCGGGGTCTGTTGGGTGAAGATGGGCGCCTCGCCGGCCACGGGACGGCCGAACGTGAAACGCTGTCCGAGTTCCTCGATCGGGGAGTTGAGGATGAGACCTTTCTCGTCGAGCATGATCACGTTGTCGATCAGCGATTCGATCTCCTTGACCTGATGGGTGGAGATGATGATCGTACGCTCCTCGGTCTGCACCTCGGCCACCAAACGACGGAAAGCGGCTTTCGAGGGAATGTCGAGTCCGTTGGTCGGCTCGTCCATAATGAGGTAGGGCGTGTTGCAGGCCAGGGCGAAGGCCATGTAGGCGCGTTTGCGAAGACCCATCGACATTTTGCGGAACGATTGGCGGGGATCGATCTCCATGATTTGGCAGAAGCGTTTGAAGTCCTCCGCGGAGAAATTCGGGTAGTAGGGTGCGGTCGTTCGGGCGTAACATTCGAGCGAAACCGTCGGCAACCAGATCTCCTCGGAAAGGAACATGATGTTGGAAAGGAAGCCGACTTTACGGTCGTGGGGCTTGTAGCCGTCCACCGAAATGTTGCCCGAGGTGGGGTTCAAAAGACCGCAAATCAATTTCAGAAGGGTCGTTTTACCCACACCGTTACATCCGAACAAGCCGTGCGTATGTCCCTCGGTAATCGTGAGGCCGAGGTCGCGGAATACCTCCTGACGGGAGGAATAACCGTAGGTAAGATTAGTAATTTGGATCATGGACTTTTTATTTTTAGAGGTTTGTTTTTGCTGTATTGGTGTATCAATGTATTAACACACTGCAAATGTAAGCAAAAATTCTTCCCTTCCAAATTTTTTTTGAAAAAAAGTGCGGCAGCGGGGGATTACCTATAAATAAAAAGGGGAACGGACTTGGCCGCTCCCCTTTTTTATGGGTTGTCGGGTGTATTACCACACGATGGGGTCTTTGCCGATGCTTTGGAGGTAGGCGTTGGCCTGCGTGAAGTGGTGACAACCGAAAAATCCGCGATAAACCGACAGGGGCGACGGGTGTACGGCCTTGAGGATGCAGTTGTTCTTCGGGTCGGCGATCGCACCTTTACGCTGGGCGTAACTGCCCCAGAGCATATAGACGATGCCCTGTTTATGTTCCGATACGGCCTTTACGACGGCATCCGTAAAGCGTTCCCAACCGTGACCCGCATGGGAGGCGGCCTCGTGTTCGCGGACGGTAAGGACGGAGTTCAGGAGCAGCACGCCCTGTGCTGCCCAGCGGTCGAGGTTTCCCGATGCGGGGATCGGTGCGCCCGTATCATCGTGTACTTCCTTGAAGATATTTTTCAAAGAAGGGGGGAACGGCACGCCGTCACCCACCGAGAAGCACAGTCCGTTTGCCTGTCCCGGGCCGTGGTAGGGGTCCTGACCGATGATGACCACCTTCAGGCGGTCGAAGGGGCATTTGTCAAACGCGCGGAAAATGTTGCTGCCCCGCGGGTAGATGCGGTGCGTGGCGTATTCCGCCTTGACAAAACGAACCAGTTCTTCGAAATAGGGTTTGTCTAACTCTTCGGAAAGCAACGCTTTCCAATCGGGGGCCATTTTTACTTCCATCGTTTCCTTGTATGTTGTTCGGTTGTGGGGAGCATAATCATTTTCTAACCCCGATTGTCACTGATTTTGACAATCCCTCCGAACCTCCCTTTATGAAGCGGGGAGGCGGGGAGGGGGCGGCTGCTCCCACGTTTTGTTCATCTTTATTCCTTCGGAAGGTCGTTTTGATCGCCTTTTGCAAAGGATTTATTTTCCAAAAGTACGCAAAAATCGCGATTATTCGCGTATCTTTGTGTGAAATAAAAAAGAGTAACAGATCTGTTTCATGAAAAAAAGACTCCTTTTCTTGATTTTGCTCTTGCCCCTCATGTGGGGCTGTTCGCGCGAGGACGAGTCGCAGAAAATTCGCAACGTGATCTTTATGATCGGTGACGGCATGGGATTGAGTTCTGTGTCGATGTTGCAGGTGGAGAACGAGTTCCGTCCCACATCGTTCGATCGTGCTCAGGGCATTGCGCTCACCACAACCCGTTCGCTGAATAACCGTGTGACCGATTCGGCGGCTGCCGGTACGGCTCTTGCTTCGGTCGGAAACCCGACGGAACGCCCTGCGAATCCATGATCGTCAAAGCCTCGAAAAAGGGAATGCAGACGGGTATCGTGGTTACTTCTTCGCTGCAACACGCCACGCCCGGAGCCTTTTATGCTCATGTGAAATATCGGCGTATGCCCAAGGAAATCACAGCCGACATGTTGCGCAGCAATGTCGATTTGCTGGTGGGCGGCGGTCGCCGTTGGCTGATCGACACCTGCGGGGAGGGGGACAGTTACCTCGATGCCTTTGCCCGCAGGGGGTATCGCGTGGTGGGTGATCTGGAGGCGTTGGAACAGATTGATTCGGACCGCGTGTTGGCGGTCATGGCCGATCGGCATCTGCCTAAGGCTGCCGAGCGAGGCGATTACCTGCCGCGTGCCGTGGCAAAGTCGCTCGACATCCTTCAGAAACGTGCCGGAAAGGACGGATTCCTTCTGATGGTCGAAGGGTCGCAGGTCGATAAGGCGGGACATAAGAACAATTTGGAGTGGCTCATCGACGAGATGCGCGATTTTGACAAGGCGGTCGGGGAGGCGATGGATTTTGCCGACCGTACACCCGGTACACTGGTTGTCGTCACTGCCGATCACGAAACGGGCGGACTGACGATCCCCGCGTTCGATTCGGATTTCATCTGCCCCGCCAACGGCATCAACTATCAATTTTCGACCAAGGGGCATACGGGAACGATGGTGCCCGTCTATCTCTACGGAACAGGATTCGAGCAGATCCGCGGCGTGATGGACAATACGGATCTTGCCAAGAAGATCATGTCGATTCTGGAGTTGGAGTAACCTCCCGTCCGATCAAATAAAAAGAGCATAACCCATAGAAAGGTTATGCTCTTTTTTTATGGGGAAAACGCCCGATCAGAACTTGTCGTAGAAAACGGTTTCGGCGAGCGGTTTACGGGTCGTGTCGTGACGGTCGGCCGACAGGGGCTCTTCGGAGGTGTAACCCAGAAGCAACAGGTTCACGGGAACGATGCCTTCGGGCAGGTCGAACTCCTGACGCACGATCTCCGGTTTGAAACAGCATACCCACAATGAGTTGATGCCCAGCGACTGAGCCTCCATCATCATGTGGTCGGTGACGATCGTGGCGTCGATCACGCCCGAATTCATGCCGTCGTATTTGCGTACCCATGCTTCGCGTTCATTGACGCACACCAACAGTGCCACGGGAGCCTTGAAGTCGCGTGTGCAACGGGTCAGTCGTTCCAATCCTTCGGGTGTGTCGATCACCAGTACGCGCTGCGGCTGGAAGTTTACCGCCGTCGGGGCAACACGTCCCGCTTCCAGAATGCGGGCGAGTTTTTCGGGTTCGATCTTGCGATCGGTGTAGGTGCGGCAGGCATACCGCTCTTTGGCCAATTGAAGAAAATCCATGATGACGTGTTTTTATAATTTTGTCGTAAAGATAACGCTTTTTTCCAAATCTGCGATCTGCCGCCGGAACGATTTTTTTTCGGAGCAGGGGTGCGGAGCGGACGAAAGCGAATATTTGATAAATGCAATAAATTCGCCACATGATAAAGAAATAAGGGGGAAAATTCGATTCTTCACGAATAAATCTTAACTTTGTATGTTATTTTAACCATGAGCCTATGAAATTATTGACAGTTCTGGCTTCGACACTCATGTTGTCGTCCAGTGTTTTTGCGGCCAACGAAGATCCCCTGTGGATGCGTTATCCGCAGATCTCACCCGACGGTGAGACTATTGCATTCACCTACAAAGGTGATATTTTTACCGTTCCCGCGACCGGCGGTCGTGCCGAGCAACTGACCTCGCATCCGGGTTTGGATACCCGTCCGATCTGGTCGCCCGACGGAAAGAAGATTGCGTTCGCTTCGAACCGCGAAGGCAGTTTTGATATTTATGTGGTGGGGCGTGAAGGCGGTGCTCCGACGCGTTTGACGACCCATTCGGGTTCGGAAATGCCCGAATTGTTCGTGGATAACGACCACGTGCTGTTCAAGGCGTGGATCATGCCCGATGTGAAGGACAGCCAGTTCCCCTCTGGTCTGTTTGCCCAGATCTACAAGGTCGATCTGAAGGGCGGCCGTCCCGAAATGTTCTCGGCACTGGCCATGGAGAGCCTCTCGATGAACAAGAAGGGCGAGTTGCTGTATCAGGACATCAAGGGTTATGAGGATCCGTGGCGTAAGCACCACACCTCGTCGATTGCCCGCGATATCTGGATGCGTTCCAACGACAAATTTACGAAGATCACCTCGTTCCGCGGTGAGGATCGCAACCCCGTGTGGACTCCCGAAGAGGACGGATTCTTCTACCTGAGCGAGGAGAACGGTTCGTTCAACGTCTATCGTTCGAGCCTCGACGGCAAAAACAAGAAACAACTCACCTCGTTTACGAAGAACCCCGTGCGTTTCCTCTCGTCGGACAAGAGCGGAAACCTCTGCTTCGGTTACAACGGTGAGATCTATACGATGAAACAGGGCGCAAAACCCCGGAAGGTGGATATTCGCATCGTGTCGGATGTGATCGAACCCGATCAGGTTCCCATGACCATGATGCGTGCGGCCAGCGAAATCGCCGTGTCGCCCGACGGTAAGGAGGTTGCCTTCATCCTGCGTGGCGATGTGTATGTGACCGCCACCGATTATTCGACCACCAAGCGCATCACCGACACGCCTCAGCAGGAGCGCGATCTGAGTTTTGCACCCGACGGTCGTTCGATCGTTTACTCGTCGGAGCGCGACGGGGTATGGGGTATCTACAAGACCGATCTGGTTCGTGACGAGGACAAGATGTTCTCCTATGCACACGAACTCAAGGAGGAGGTGCTTGTCCTGAGCGACAAACCTTCGTTCCAGCCTGCCGTATCGCCCGACGGTAAGGAGGTCGCCTTCTTGGAGAACCGTACGACGCTGCGTGTCATCAACCTCAAATCGAAGAAAGTGCGCACGGTACTCGACGGCAAGTTCAACTACTCGTATGCCGACGGTGATCAGGATTACCAGTGGTCGCCCGACAGCAAGTGGTTCCTTTCGCAGTACATCGGCGTAGGCGGATGGCAGAACACCGACATCGTACTGGTTAAGGCCGACGGCAGCGGTGAGATGACCAACCTCACGGAGAGCGGTTATGTGGATGCCAACGCCAAGTGGGTGCTCGACGGTAAGGCCATGCTCTGGTCGTCGGATCGTGCGGGTTACCGCAGCCACGGCAGTTGGGGAGCGCAGCGCGATTACTATATCATGTTCTTCGACGGTGAGGCTTACGACAAGTTCTGCATGTCGAAGGAGGAATTGAACCTCTTGGAGGAGCATGAGCGTTACGTCAAGGAGCAGAAGGAGAAGGCTGAAAAAGAGAAGGCCGAGAAGGAGAAGAAGTCGAAGAAAGACGACAAGAAAGATAAGAAGGCCGACAAGAAGAAGGCCGAGGAGCCCGAATTGAAATTCGACTTGGAGAACCGTCGTCACCGCATCCTGCGTCTGACGCCCAACTCGTCGTTCTTGGGCGATGCTTACCTGAACAAGGCCGGAGACAAGATTTACTATTGCGCCGCATTCGAATCCGGGTTCGATCTGTGGATGGCCGATTTGAAGGAGTTCAACACGCGCCTTTTGATCAAGGGTATCGGTGGCGGAAGCCTCAAGACCGACAAGAAGGGCAACGACCTGTATATGGTAGCCGGTGGTCAGATCAAGAAGATCTCGCTGGCGAACAATCAGGTGAAACCCATTTCGTTCTCGGCCGATTTCATGTATCGTCCCGCCGAGGAGCGCGAATACATTTTCAACCACGCATGGCGTCAGGTACTCGACAAGTTCTATGATCCGAAAATCCACGGCATCGACTGGGAAGGCTACAAGAAGGAGTACTCGAAGTTCCTGAAACACATCAACAACAATGTCGATTTCGCAGAGATGTTGTCGGAGATGCTCGGTGAGTTGAACGCTTCGCACACGGGTGCTTCGGCACGCATGGGCGGTCGCGGTGTTCAGACGGCCGAACTGGGTGCGTTCTACGATCAGGAGTACAAGGGTGACGGTCTGAAGATCGTTGAGATCATCGACCGCGGTCCGCTGACCAACGCCAAGACCAAGATCAAGGAGGGTTCGGTGATCGAGAAGATCGACGGCAAACTCATCGAGAAGGGCAAGGATTACTATCCGCTGCTCGGCAACAAGGCCGGTGAGCGTGTCGTACTGACGGTTTACGATCCCGACACCAAGAAACGCTTCGAGGAAGAAGTGAAACCCATTTCGAGAGGCGGTCTGATCAACCTGCTGTATCACCGTTGGGTAGAGCAGAAACGTGAGATGGTCGAGAAACTGTCGAACGGCAAGGTCGGTTACGTACACGTTAAGGGTATGGACAGCGACAGTTTCCGCGAGGTTTATTCCGACCTGCTCGGCCGTAACCGCGACAAGGTGGCTGTGATTGTCGATACGCGTCACAACGGCGGCGGTTGGTTGCACGAGGACCTCTGCATCCTGCTCAGCGGCGAGTTGTTCGGTACGTATGAGCCGCGCGGTCAGTATATCTCGCCCGATCCGTTCAACCGTTGGACGAAGCCTTCGTGCGTATTGGTTTGCGAGGACAACTACTCGAATGCACACGGTTTCCCGTGGGCTTACCAGACGCTCAAGATCGGTAAGTTGATCGGTGCTCCCGTTCCCGGTACCATGACGGCCGTTTGGTGGGAGACGCAGATTGATCCGAGAATCGTATTCGGTATTCCGCAGGTCGGTATGAAGGATATGCAGGGCAATTACCTTGAGAACAAGGAACTGATCCCCGACATTGAGATCTACAATGCGCCCGAATCGCAGTTGGAGGGTGAGGATGCCCAGTTGGCACGTGCCGTGAAGGAGATGCTGGCCGAGGGTGCTGCCCACCAGCAGAAGAAATAAGTTTCTCTTTCAAAGGAGGTCGAATCTTCGGATCCGGCCTCCTTTTCTTTTATAGGTGTATAAAAAAAGACCCCCGACTTGTTCGGAGGTCTTTTTTCGTATCGTATGTTTGATTTATTTCTGACGGAAATAGATCTGGATGGGTACGCCGGAGAAATCCCACTGGTTGCGGATGTTGTTTTCCAGAAAACGACGATAGGGTTCTTTGATGTACTGGGGCAGATTGACGAAGAACGCGAACTGGGGCGTCGGGGTCGGCAACTGCGTGCAGTATTTGATGCGGATGTACTTGCCCTTGGTTGCGGGGGGCGGGTAGTTCTCGATCAGGGGTAACAGATATTCGTTCAACTCGGAGGTCGAGATGCGGCGTTTGCGCGACTGATAAACGCGGATGGCCGTCTGAAGCACATCGAGGATGCGCTGCTTGTTCAAGACCGAGGTGAAGATGATCGGAATGTCGTTGAACGGCGAAAGGCGTTTTTTGAGGAACTCCGTCCACTCCTTCATCGTGTTGTTGCCCTTCTCGATCAGATCCCACTTGTTTACCACGATGACGCAGCCCTTACGGTTGCGGACGATCAGGTTGTGGATGTTCAGATCCTGCTGTTCAAGACCCTGCTGGGCATCGAGCATCAGAATGCAAACGTCGGATCCTTCGATGGCGCGGATCGAACGCATCACGGAGTAAAATTCGAGATCTTCCATCGTGCGGTTCTTCTTGCGAAGACCTGCCGTATCGACCAGATAGAAATCCATGCCGAATTTGTTGTATCGCGTGTGGATCGAGTCGCGTGTGGTGCCTGCCATCGAGGTGACGATGTTGCGGTCGGTACCCAAAAGGGCATTGGTCAGCGATGATTTGCCGACGTTGGGTCGTCCTACGACGGTGATGCGCGGAAGATCCTCCTCCTCTTCGGCCGTGGTGTCTTCGGGGAGTTCCTTTAAGATGGCATCCATCAGATCACCCGTACCCGTACCCGTCATCGACGAGATGCAGAAGGGGTCGCCCAGACCGAACGAATAAAATTCGGAAGCCAGAAGCACCTGATCGTTGTTGTCCACCTTGTTGCAGACCAAAATGACTTTTTTCGACGAGCGGCGCAGGATGTCGGCCATCAGGGCATCGAGGTCGGTGATTCCGGTCGAGACCTCCACTAAAAACAGGATCAGATCGGCCTCGTCGATGGCCAGCATCACCTGACGGCGGATTTCATCTTCGAAAATATCATCGGAATTGACGGTGTAACCGCCGGTGTCGATCACCGAAAATTCGCGGCCGTTCCAGTCGGTTTTGCCGTAGTGGCGGTCGCGCGTGGTGCCTGCCGTGGAATCGACAATGGCCTTGCGTTCGCCGACCAGACGATTGAAGAGCGTCGATTTGCCCACGTTGGGGCGTCCTACAATTGCTACGAGACTCATAGTGTTGTGTTTTTCAGAATTAATAATATCCCGCAAACTTGCTCCCCTCGCGGGAGGATTCTTTGCGTAAGTGTTAAACTTCGGGTCGCCCTCATGTGTTGATATAAGGCGATTTACGGGTGCAAAGATAGTATATCGGCGTGCGAAAACCAAGCCTTTGCTGTCGTTTTTTAAGGAGAAGTGCGTTTTTCGGGGCATTTCGGGGGCGGGGAAAAGAGGACGGACGGCGTGAAAAAAGTGACGGAATCTTATACGATTTCCGCGAAAAAATAGTAACTTTGAAAAATCGAAAAGCAGGATGGAGAACCAGATGCGAGAGAATTATACAGATAAACGGTTGCTGATCCCCGTGTTGCTGGGGTTTTTCGTGTCGGGCTATTCGGACATTGTGGCTCCGCTCACAGGCAATATCATCGTCAAGGCGTTTGCCGGCAATGCCGATGCGTTGGAGCGTATCAGTTTCCTGCCGTCGATGGCTTTCCTGTGGTTTCTGTTCCTTGCCGTCCCCATTGCGGCGTTCATGAATCGTCGCGGTCGCAAGATTGCCGCCCAAATCGGATTCGCGGCTTCGTTTTCAGGTCTTATGATCGCTTTCCGGGCGGCGGGCGAAAACTCTTTGACGGGCTATTTTGCGGGATTCGGTCTTCTGGGCTTGGGCAATACCTTTGTACAGATGGCCGTGAATCCGTTGCTCGCGACGATCGTTCCGCAAAACCGCATGACAAGTTATCTGACCGTGGGGCAGATCTGGCGAAATGTGTCGCTTTTGTTGGTCGGCCCTCTGGCACTCGGATGTGCCGTATGGCTGGGCGAGTGGCAATGGGCACTCGTTGCATACGCGCTGGTGACCGTCGTGGGGTGGGTGTGGCTGTTGCGCATTACGTTCCCCGAAGTGGAACGGCATGGAAAAACGGCGGGAGCGGCCGACTGCGTGCGTCTGTTGGGCAATCGCACGGTGCTGATTTCGGCACTCGGCATCGGTTCGTTTATCATGGCCGATGTGGGAATCAACTTCGTGAGCGGTCAGCTTATCGGAACGTCCTCGTCGATCCTCGGTTCGACGGGATTCTATATTTCGAGAATTATCGGAACGGTGATCGGATATTTCCTCCTGAGGAGAATTTCCGACGTGAAATATCTGCGCTGGAACATGGCCGCAGCATTCGTCCTTTGCTTTGCGATGCTCTTCATGCAACAGCAGTCGTTGCTCTATCCGGCGATGGGATTGATGGGATTCCTCATCTCGTGCGTCTTCGCCACGTTCTTTGCCGCCGCCACCAAGGCGGTCGCGGAGCGTGACGGAAACGGCGTGGCGGGTCTTATGATCCTCTCGATCTCGGCGGGTGCCGTGGCCTGCCCCGTGTGCGGGTGGCTGATCGGTGCGCTGGGCGATACGTCGATGGGGCTTCTGCTGCCGCTGGCTGCTGTCGGATACATGTTCTGGGCATCGTGGAAACTGAATGTCGAATAAAAAATTTTGAAACGTATGATGCGTAAAATAATTTTGTCGCTCGTATTGGTATTGTGCCTCGGTGCCGCCGTGGCACAAAATTACAATGAACCCTATCGTGAACGTTCGGCGCAACGCCGCGGCCCGCGTGCCCGTGTGGAGTGGGGCGTTCTGGTGGGCTTGAACGTTCCCGATTACTCGACCTCGGACGAGTGGGTCGACGTGAAGGACAAACTCGGATGGCAGGTCGGTCTGGCGACTGCCGTCAATTTCGGTGCGTTTGCCATCGAACCGCAAATCATCTATGTGCGTCAGGGTATGAACCTTCATGCCGACGGACTGAGTTACCGCGTGAAAACCAATTCGATTGATGTGCCCGTGTTGTTCTCGCTGCGTATGTTGCGCCCGTTGCGCATCTATGCGGGTTCCGTATTCACGGTGATGAACGACTGCAAGCAGAAGACGGGGGGCGATCTGGTCGATTTCAGCCGTCTGCGTCCGACCGTGTCGGGAGCGATCGGTATCGGTGTGGCGATCATGCCGCGCATGGTGGTCGATCTGCGCTACAACGGACAACTTCGCAGCAAGCACAATGTCGTGTTGCCCGATGGTGGGGTGCTCGACA
This sequence comes from Alistipes sp., assembly GCA_020026415.1. Lineage (GTDB taxonomy): Bacteria > Bacteroidota > Bacteroidia > Bacteroidales > Rikenellaceae > Alistipes. Next base: position 92,624 of record JAHHQL010000002.1, read on the forward strand.
AGATGCGCATGCACAGTTTCGCGTTTAACTTCATTTATTCTTTTTAGTCGATGGAGTCGGAATACGTAGAACGGGAAATAACGCTTAACGGAGTCGATCCGCGCGAATTGTACGGGGCGCAGAACGTCTGTCTGGATCAGATCAAGGAGATGAACCCTTCGCTGAAGATCGTGGCGCGCGGGTCGAAACTCAAGGTTCTCGGTTCGGAACGCGAGACGAAACGCTTCGAGGAGCGGCTCAACGGACTGGTCGAATACTACAAGAAATACGGACACATCTCGCCCGTGGTGGTAGAGCAGTGCTTTTCGGGTGTGGCGACCGATCGCGAGGAGTTGCTCGACAAGGATGTGATCGTCTATGGCAACAACGGCAACATCATTCGCGCCAAAACCGTCAATCAGGAGCGGTTGGTGAAGATGTACGAAAAGAACGACCTGCTGTTTGCCGTGGGGCCTGCGGGTTCGGGTAAGACCTATACCGCCATTGCGTTGGCGGTGCGTGCCTTGAAGGAGCGCGAAGTGAAGCGCATCATCCTGACACGTCCTGCGGTGGAGGCGGGCGAGAAACTCGGATTCCTGCCCGGTGACATGAAGGAGAAACTCGACCCCTATCTGCAACCGCTTTACGATGCGCTCAACGACATGATTCCGCCCGCCAAGTTGGAGAAATTTCTGGAGGACGGGACGGTGCAGATTGCGCCGCTGGCCTATATGCGCGGACGTACGCTGGGCAATGCCTTTGTGATTCTGGATGAGGCGCAGAACACGACCCTTGCGCAGATCAAGATGTTCCTGACGCGTATGGGACGCAATTCGCGGTTCATCGTCACGGGCGATGTGACGCAGATCGACTTGCCGAAGAAGTCGGACAGCGGATTGATGCGCACGATGCAGATCCTGAGGGATGTGAAGGGCATCAGCATGGTCGAGTTCGACAAACGCGACATCATCCGTCACGATCTGGTGAAATTTATCGTCGATGCCTTCGAGCATGATGCCGAGAAGCACGACCCGAAACAGGAAAAGAAATATAAAGCCCCGTTGATCGATCTGAAAATGCCGATCGACGACGGAGAAGAATAGCAAAACATTAACAACCATAAATAACTGAGAAAATGGACAGAGATTTAACGAAACTCAATCCCAAACTGGTTTGGAAACATTTCCAAGAGATTACCCAATGCCCGCGTCCCTCGCACCACGAGGAGATTATCCGCGAGTACATCAAGAAATTTGCCAAGGAGCATAATTTGGAGTGCAAGGAGGATGAAGGACACAACGTCTATATGCGCAAGCCCGCAACTCCCGGCATGGAGGATCGTAAGGGCATCATCCTTCAGGCACACTGCGATATGGTTCCTCAGAAGAATGCCGACAAGGTATTCGACTTCGAGAAGGATCCCATCGAAGCCTACATCGACGGCGAATGGGTTACGGCAAACGGTACGACACTGGGTGCCGACGACGGTATCGGCGTGGCAGCCATTCTCGCCGTTATGGAGGACGAGACGCTCGTTCACGGCCCAATCGAGGGTCTGTTCACCGCAACCGAAGAGACGGGTATGGACGGTGCATTTGCCTTGAAGGGAGACCTTCTGAAGGGCGACATCCTGTTGAACCTCGACTCGGAGACCGAGGGTGAGTTGTATGTGGGGTGCGCCGGCGGTTTGGACGGCAACATCACGTTCGACTATAAGACCGAGGCAGTCCCCGCAGGTTACAAGGCTGCACGCATCACCGCAAAAGGTATGAAGGGCGGTCACTCCGGTATTCAGATCATCTGCCAGCGTGCCAACGCCAACCGTGAGTTGTTCCGTTTCCTGAACGAGTGCCTCATGAAGCGCGATCTGCTGCTCTCGGAGGTTGATGGCGGCGGCCTTCGCAATGCCATTCCGAGAGAGGCTTGGGCTACGATCCTCGTGAAGGAAGAGGAGTATGCCGCTGTCGAGCAGGAACTCAAGGAGTACGAGCAGACCGTCATCCGCGAATATGCCGGCATCGAGGATTCGATTTCGATCCGCATGGAGGCTGTCGAGCAGCCCTGCTGCATCATCGAGAAGAAGGTGGCTTGGAATCTGATCAAGGCCGTTGTCGGTACGACCAACGGCGTATGGCGTATGTCGATGGCCATGCCGGGGCTGGTACAGACTTCGGTCAATGTCGCCCGTGTCGTTTCCGACGGCAAGAGTGTCAAATTGCAGTGTCTGTTGCGCAGTTCGGTCAATTCCGAGAAGATGGCTCTTTCGGAGTCGATCGCTGCCGTATTCGAATTGGCCGGTGCGAAGGTCGTTTACACAGGTTGCTACAACGGTTGGAACCCCAATATGGAGTCGCCCATCCTGAAGGCCATGACCCTCTCGTATGAGGAGTTGTTCGGCATCAAACCCAAAGTTACGGCCATCCACGCAGGTCTGGAGTGCGGTATCATCGGCACAAGTTATCCCAATATGGATATGATTTCGTTCGGCCCGACGATCTGCTACCCCCACTCGCCCGACGAGAAGGTCGAGATCAAATCGGTCGAGAAGTTCTACAACTTCCTGATTGATACGTTGAAAAACTGCCCGAAGAAGTAATTTTTTGAGGAGTATTTTTTATGGAAAACCTGTCGGCGGATTCCAATCTGCCGACAGGTTTTTATTTTAGGGCGTGTTTCCGACAAATTCGGGAGAATGGACGACGGATTCTTTCGTGGGATTGGAAAAATCTTGTTACCTTTGTGATTCAATATTTTAAGCAAATGCAGAACGAACAACACAAATGGTTTGTCATCGTCAATCCCACGGCCGGCGGTGGTCGCGGATTGGATGATCTGCCGCAGATCTCGAAATATCTGCGCGATCGGCATATTCTGTGCGAACCTGTCTTTACGGAGCATAAGTTCCACGCCACGGAATTGGCCGTGTCGGCCGTCAAGGAGGGCTATCGCCGCATCATCGTGGTGGGCGGGGACGGCACGCTGCACGAGGTCGTAAACGGCCTTTTTATTCAGCAGGAGGTTGCACCGAGCGAAGTGTTGCTGGCGGTGATCGGTGTCGGTACGGGCAACGACTGGCTGCGTACGTTCGGTATTTCGGGACGCTATCAGGATGCCGTCAAGGCCATTGCGGAGGAGTATTCGTTCTTGCAGGATGTCGGCGTGGTGACCTATAACGAGGCACACTATCGGCAGAGCCGTTATTTTGCGAATGTGGGCGGAGTGGGTTTCGATGCCTTTGTCGTGAAACGTATCGCGCACCTCAAGAAAAAATGTCGGACGAGTCGTTGGCGTTACCTGTGGTCCACGATCCGTTCGTTCTTCAAATACAAAAATACGGGTATGAAGGTGTGGATTGACGACAAGTTGGTATATAACAATCTCTTGATGTCGATCGCAATCGGTATCTGCAAGTACAACGGCGGCGGTATGCAGCAGTTGCCCCACGCGATTGCCGATGACGGCATGCTCGATTTGTCGCTCATCAAACCCGTGCATTTCTGGCATATCCTCTTCCGTTTCCACTATCTGTTCAACGGTGGTATTTACCGTATCGGGCACATCTTGCAGCAGCGGGGACAGAAAATCCGCATCGAGTCGTCACCTGAGGTGTCGGTCGAGGTCGATGGCGAGCCGTTGGGCGAAACGCCGTTGGAGTTCACCGTCCTCTCGAAGGCCATCCGTATTGTGGTGGGTGCCGATTTCTATCGTGTCGCTCAAGCCAATGGCGACAAGGAGCGCACGGCACACGAGGTCTGAAAGATTGCCTGATAAAAAAAACAAAAGAGCCGTTCTTCCTGAAAGGGAGAACGGCTCTTTTTATGGCGTAGATGGTATAGGATCAGTTCGTGACGACAAACGGGAAATATTCCTTCAGAATGGATTCGGCACGTTCGAGTTGTTCGCGGGTGTTCTCGCGTACGTCCTTGAGTCGGTATTCCAGACCCATGGCTTCGTACTTGTGAACGCCGAGGCGGTGGTAGGGCAGAAGTTCCAGACGCTGGATCATTTTATATCCTCCGAAATGCTCGCCCATGGCACGCATATCCTCCTCGAAATCGCTGTAACCGGGTACCAACACATAACGCATCCAGAACGGGTGGTCGTTTGCTTCGAGCCATGCCGCCGTGCGGAGGGTTTGGGTATTGGGGTGTCCGGTCAAAAGTTTGTGGCGTTCGGGGTTGAACTCCTTGACATCGAGCAGCACCAGATCGACCAGCCGGAAAAGTTCCTCGACGTCGTCATTCCACAGTGCACCGTTACTGTCCAGACAGGTGTGGATCCCCTCGGCCTTCAGAGCCTTGATCAGGGGGATCAGTTCGCGTGCCTGTACCGTCGGTTCGCCGCCCGAAAAAGTGACACCGCCCTTCTTGCCGAAGAACGGTTTTTCACTCACGGCCATACGGACGATCTCCTCCACCTCGGTCGGTTTGCCGCCTTTGAGTTCGATCGTGTCGGGGTTGGCGCAATAGAGACAGCGGAAGGGACAGCCTTGCAGGAAAACGACGAGCCGGATACCCGGCCCGTCGATAGTTCCCATACTTTCGTAGGAGTGTACCTTCAGCATATTACATTTTCTCGTGGAACGAACGGCTGATTACTTCCAACTGATGCTCGCGGCTCAATTTCGTGAAGTTCACGGCATAACCCGATACACGGATCGTCAGTTGCGGATACTTTTCGGGATGCTCCATGGCATCCTCCAGCATCTCGCGGTTCATGACGTTCACGTTGAGGTGGTGCGCACCCTTCGTGAAGTAACCGTCCATCATCGTTACGAGGTTCTCGACACGCTCCTCAGGCGTCGGTCCCAACGATTTGGGGATGATCGAGAAGGTGTTGCTGATACCGTCCTGCGAGTCGCGGTAGCGCAGTTTGGCAACCGAACTCAGCGAGGCAATGGCACCGCTCTTGTCGCGTCCGTGCATGGGGTTGGCACCCGGTGCGAATGCGACACCCTTGGCACGACCGTCGGGGGTGGCACCCGTCTTCTTGCCGTACATCACGTTCGAGGTGATCGTCAGACACGACAGCGTCGGGCAGGCGTTCTTGTAAACGGGCAATTTCTTCAACTCCTCGGTGAAGTAGTAAACCAGATCTACACCCAGCGAATCAACGCGGTCGTCGTTGTTGCCGAAGCAGGGAAATTCGCCCTCGATCTCGAAGTTGTCGGTCAGACCCTCTGCGTTGCGGTGAGCCTTAACCTTGGCATATTTGATGGCCGACAGCGAGTCGATGGCGATCGACAAACCGGCAACACCGTAGGCGATGTTGATCTTGGGATCGGTGTCGATGAATGCCATCATGGCCTTCTCGTAGTAGTACTTGTCGTGCATGTAGTGGATGATGTTCATCGCCTCGTTGTAAACACGGGCGATCTCGGTCAGCACCTTCTTGTAGTTGGCCATGACCTCCTCGAAATTGAGGACATCACCCTTCAGAACGGGAATATCCTTCACCATAAGCGTACCTGTGTTCTCGCAACGACCGCCGTTGATGGCCAGCAGCAGTGCCTTTGCAAGGTTGCAACGCGCACCGAAGAACTGGATCTGCTTGCCGATGGCCTGATACGAAACGCAGCAGGCAATACCGTAGTCGTCCGAACCGCGAACCTCACGCATCAGCGTATCGTTCTCGTACTGGATGGCACTGGTATCCACCGAAACCTTGGCGCAGAAGTTCTTGAAACCATCGGGAAGTTCGGGACTCCAGAGCACCGTCATGTTGGGTTCGGGCGAAGGGCCGAGGTTGTAGAGCGTTTGCAGGAAACGGAACGAGGTCTTGGTGACCTTCGAGCGACCGTCGTTGAAACGACCACCCAGCGACTCGGTCACCCAAGTGGGGTCGCCTGCAAAAATATCGTTGTACGACTGCATTCTCAGGTGGCGTACCATGCGCAGTTTCATGACGAACTGGTCGATCAACTCCTGTGCGAACGTCTCGTCGATATTGTTGTGAGCCAGATCGTACTCGATGTAGATGTCGAGGAACGACGATACGTTGCCGAGCGACATGGCGGCACCGTCCTGTTCCTTGACGCTGGCCAGATAAGCCATGTAAACCCACTGAACGGCTTCCTGTGCCGTAGTGGCGGGACGGCTCAGATCCAGACCGTAGTACTCACCCATGGTGCGGATGTCCTTCAGAGCCTTGATCTGCTCGGCAACCTCCTCGCGCAGACGGATGCGGGCATCGGTCATCGGGCCGAGCAACGTATCCAGATCGTGCTGTTTTGCCTCGATCAGACGGTCGGTACCGTAAAGTGCCAGACGGCGGTAGTCACCGATGACACGACCGCGGGCGTAGTTGTCGGGAAGACCCGTCAGGAAGCCCAGCGAACGGAACGAACGGATCTCGTGCGTATATACGTCGAATACGCCGTCGTTGTGGGTCTTGCGGTAGTGGGTGAAGATATCCTTGACTTTGGGATCAACCTCGATACCGTTCTCGTGGCAAGCCTTCTCGACAACCTTGATGCCGCCGAAGGGTTTGATGGCACGACGAAGCAGTTCGTCGGTCTGGAGACCTACGATCAGTTCGTGCTCCTTGTCGATGTAACCGGCCTTATGCGAGGTGATCGTCGATACGGTTACGTTGTCCAACGAGCGTACGCCGCCGTTGGCACGCTCCTCCTCCAAAGCCTTCAGGCAGATGTCCCAAAGGTGCTTGGTGCGCTCGGTCGGTCCCTGAAGGAACGACGCATCGCCCAAGTAGGGGGTGATGTTCTTGCTGACGAAATCACTTACGTTGATTTCGCCGGACCAGAGTCCGTCTATGAATTTGTTTGATTCCATATAATTTTTGTTTCTGTTAAATAGGTCTGTAAATGTTATTTAAAAGGCCTACAAAAATAATTAATATTTTTTGAATGCAAATTATCATCGGATCTTTCTGCGTGAAAATCCCTATTATTGGGTAGGTGTTAGGTTCTTTTTTTTGTAAGGTTTTGGAGAATTTCAGAAAAGGATACCCCTTCGGATCGGAGATATGACAAATGGTTAGTATGCGTAAAAACAGATTGTTGGGTGTATTGGTAAGAAGTTTTGCTTATAATAAAGCAGGGAAATTTCGGACAAAATGCACTTTTTAGAAAAATGTCGGATTTTTTTGTTTAAAAGGGATAAAAAAAGATCCGTTTTTCGAAAAACGGATCGTCAGAAGAATTTTGGCGTAAAATACGCCGTATAGGGTTTAATGTTTCAGGCAGGCGGCGATGGCTTCGGCGATTTCGTGGGCGGCGGTACCGTTGGCCGTTTCGCTGAAACCCTGTTTCATCTCGCCGATCGGAATGACGGGATTCCACTTCATGCGGGCGGCGAAGTCGTTCAGACAACGTGTGGCGGTATTTGCCCATGTATAAGAACCGAAGGCTGCGAAGTGACGTTGCGGAATACTGCGCAGGACGAGAGCCTCGATGAGGGCAGCCACGGGCGGAAAGAGTACGCCGTTGTAGGTGGGCGAACCGAGGATCAGCGAATTGTAGCGGAAAATATCGCGCAGCACGAACGACGGATCGGCAACCGAAAGGTTATGAACCGTGATGTTGCGAATGCCGTTGGCGGAAAGTTCGCGGGCGATCTGTTCGGCCATGCGCTCCGTATTGCCGTACATCGAGCCGTAGGCGATTACCACGCCCTCCTCGCCTTCGTAGCGGCTCATGCGGTCGTAGAGGTCGATGACCTGTCTGATTTCACGCTGCCATACGGGGCCGTGGGTGGGGCAGATCATGCCGAGGTCGAGTTTCGACAGTTTGGCCAGAGCCTTCTGTACAGGTGCGCCGTATTTGCCGACGATGCAGGCGTAGTAGCGGCGCATCTCCTCGCGGAAATCCTCGAATGAGTGTGCCTCGTCGGTGATGCCGCCGTCGAGTGCTCCGAATGTGCCGAACGCATCACCCGAAAATACGGTCTTCTCCGATTCGCACCACGTAACCATTGTCTCCGGCCAGTGAACCATGGGGATGAGGTGGAACGAGAGGACTTTGCCCAGACCCAAGTCGAGTGTTTCGCCCTCCTTGATCTCTTTCAATCCCTCTTCAATGGAGTAGTAACCGCGGATCATCTGGATGGTCTTGGCATTGCCGACAATTTCTATATTGGGATAAATCTGCCGCAGGGAAGCCATCGACGATGAGTGGTCGGGTTCCATGTGATTGACAATCAGGTAGTCGATCGGGCGTGATCCGATCTCGCGGCGGATGTTGTCGAACAGTTCGCTGCCGAAACCTTCCTCCACGGTGTCGATCAGAGCGATTTTCTCGCCGATGACCAGATAGGCATTATAGGACACACCCCTGCCGAGCGACCAGAGCCCCTCGAAGAGTGTGGTTTTGCGATCGTTTACACCGACATAACGAATGCCGGGTTTTATTTCTGTGAGAGACATATCGTATTAATTTAAGTTCCGGGTCAAAAATACGAAAAAAATTTGAGAACGGCATACCTAATTATAGGGTATTCTTTTTTCGGCAGGAACAACACAACAAGGGGGAGTAATCCGTATGGATTACTCCCCCTTGTAAAGAGAAAAAGTGATGGAAGATTAGTGGTGCATCATCTTCCACAGCGACAATTCGGAAAGTCTGTTCCGATTGGCTGCACCAAGGAATGGCGTGTGGGTGTTCGGAGTTGCAGGATCGAACGTAAAGCGGGTCTTGAATACCTTGGTTGTCAGACCGCTGTCGTAACCGAATGCCACGGCGTAGTAGTCGTGTCCTGCTTCCAGTGCGGCCGTCTGCATATAGGACGGAATAAAAGCCAGTTTGGTGTTCAGTATGCCGGCGGTGTTGTAATGGAATAGAATGTCGTTGGCAAAAATCTCGTCATTGCCTTGGCATACTTCCTCGTAAGCCTCGACGGGTTGGATGTCGTAGAAATAAAGTTCCATCTTGTCGGGTGTGAAGTTGGCTTTTACTTCGCCGTCAATGTACTCGATGTTGATATCTACGTTCATGTCCGAAGGCTCGGAATTTGTTGAAAGGGTCGTGATCTTGTAAACGGCCAGATCCGTAATGCGGACACCTTGGTTGTTGATACCCATCACACCCACAAAATGACTGGAGTTGGGCTGTAACTCTTCGGCGAGCATCTGATAACTGATCAGGCTTTTGCGTCCCGTATGAACGTATTGGTCTTCTATCCACGAAACACCCAGACCTGCGGCAATGTCAAGTGCATCGTCGGTCATATCCTCCGGATTGGTATAGTAATCCTCCAGAAGGGAGTAAGGCAGTGTATAGGCAAACCAGCGTACCTGATCATCGGACGGGATGATATCCACTGAAAAATAGGTTGCGCGGGTGTTGTTTTTGCGGATCTGGAAATCGCATGACACTTTATCTAATGCTTGGGGCGTAAATTCCATTTTGAAGACCGGGGTGGTGATGACCCCCTTGAAGTGGCAACCGAATGCAAAGAGTACATATTGCTCTCCGGGAGTCAGATTTTTGACATTTTTCGACTGTTTGCCGATGAACAGGAACTCCGACATCCATACATTGACGTTGTCCACTTTTGTCATCAGTTCATCTACGATGTCTTGGGCGAGGGTTTCGCCGGCTGCCTCAAATTCGCTCTTCTTCATAACACTCCAATAGAAATTGTCGCTTGTGGAGGTTGGCGTGATGTACAGACGTGTGTAGTCGAGACAGTCCTTATAATTCAATTCGAAGGTCATATCCACCGGCTCGACTTGTGTGGTGCGGAAGGGGATCGTGGTGGCCTTCACCGAGGTGATTGTGCGGTCGGGATCCATACCGTAAGCAACGATATAGTAGTCGGACAGCGGTTTTAGCATGGTAACCTTATAATCGAGCATATCGCCCTGACGTAGAAACATACGGATGGCCTCATCTTCGCTGGTGGCACCGTATGCCATACCCTGTTCAATGAAAAATGTTATTTTCTCTTGATAGTAACGCTCCCAATCGGAGATGCTTTCAATCTCGGATTTATCTGAGATGAAAGCGACGAATGTGCGCTCTTTATCTGAAGGTTGCAGATCGAACACCACTTCGTTTGATTTGATCTTTTTGATTTGAATATCGAAGGTCATTGAGCCTTCGGGAATTTCAAGCGGGGTCTGGGTGATGATCACCTCGCGGTTTTCGGCTTTGTCGTAGCCGAGTGTAATATGAGTGCTGCGTATTGCTTCTCCATCCCATGCGGCAATGTCGAACAACAGTTTGCTCTCTTTCTCTTCAACGAATTTTACCCACGAGTCTTCTGCTGCGGTCTTCACTGTGATTGACACATTGACTGCGGGATTGGCGATCGAGTAGGGAATTTCCAAAATACCGCCTTCGTAATTGATTGAAAATTCTTGCCCGACATTGATTACGGGGGTGGAAACTTCGGGTTGGGGTTCCGGATCGGGTGTAGGTAATTTGGTGTCATCGCTGTCACACATCGTAAAGAATGAGGTGGCGAGCATCATCATCAGAGTGAAAGTGAATTTGCGCATCATAAGTTTTAAGGTTTAAGTTTTTTATAGGTTACTTTTGTTTGATTGGCGAGGCTTGTTTGACAATCGCAATTGCATTGGATATGGCATCCGGGTAGGTAATGCTTATGAACGATGAACGGGGAAGACCGTCTTCGGTGGCTTCGATATTTTCCGAAACCTTGAATGTAATTTGAGACGACGTGACGGATAGAATTTCGATCCAGTCGGCTCCCCATTGTTTGTCGGCTGTGATATCACATTCTGCGAGGGGGTTTTTGATGGTGTAGTTGATCGTGTAGATGCCGCCCTCGACAGGAATAAGCAGGTTGTTGTCCCAGTCGGTGGTAATGACCGGATTTTCGGGAAGCGTACACAATATTTTGCTAATTTTCGTGGTGGTAACCGTACCGTCGTCCTTCAGACCGTAGGCAATGATGTAGTACTCCTTGTCGAAGCCGTTCGTGTAGAACGTATTCTCCTGTACGCCACTGACCAAGTGATCGCTGATCTGGCCGATGTTGCCGTACCAGTCTTCCTGTCGGAAGGTGAAGATGTCGTCTTGTATCAAATCTGTATCACTTGCAAACTGCTCGTATTTCTGGCGGTTGATTTCGCGGAATACATAGGTGGCCGAGAGATCCGACGGCATACAACGAGCCTTGATTTCCGACGGACGCAGTGAAACGAGTTCGATGTTGAAATTCATCTCTGCGGCAGGGGCTTCCTGCTTGATGATGATGGCGATGCATTCCTTGACTTCGGGATAGTCAATCGTGAAATAACTTTCGCGGGGGGCATCACCCGGCTCGGAGGTGGTGTTCTTATCGACGGTGAATGTAATGGTGTTCTCTCCGATCATAAAATCGTGAACCCACTCCGTATTGCGTGGAGGGTTGATCGTAACTTCGGCACCGGGGATGGGGTTCTCCAATGCGTAATGCACTTCAAATATACCGCCCTCCAACGGAAGGATACGGGAGTTGTCCCAGTCGGCCGTCAATACTGGGCGCGGAAGGCCGATGATCTCTACCTTGGTGATGGTTGTCGAAGTGATGGTGCCGTCAGCCGTAAGACCGTAGGCAATGATGTAGTAGGGTTCGGAGTCGGAGATGAAAAACGTATCGTCTTGCACGCCGCTGACCAAGTGGTCGCTGATCTGACCGACATTGCCGTACCAGTCTTCTTGCCGGAAGCGTTTTATGTCGTCTTCGATCAGGGCATGATCGTTGGCAAATTCTTCGTAGTGAGCCTTGCGCATCTCACGAAATACATAAGATGTTTCAAGATCCGACGGGGTGCAACGTGCTTTGGCTGTTGAGGGAGTAACCTCCAAGATCTTGATTTGGAAAGTTGGCTCTGCGGGTTGAGGTTTTTGGGGACGGATCTGCTTTAGGGGGGCAGTCTCTTTCAGATCGGCGTAAGTAACCGCGATCTCAGTCATACGATCCTCGATTTCCTCCTTATAAAAATATTCCTCGACCGTGAAGAGGATTTTGTCTTCCTCGACAGAAGAGATCTTCACCCATGAAGCATTACACGAGGCTGAAACTTTTACAGACTGTTCCTTCACGGGATTCTCCAGCGTATATTTCAAATAGAATTTACCACCTGTGGCGGGAATATCCTCCAATGTTGCCAGCGTCAGTTTCGGGACGGAAACCTCTGCGGATTTTTCGGGACATAGTTGTTTGAGCGAAGCCTTTTTTTGAAGGTTTGCATAATTGACCGTGATTTCGGTGGTGCGATCTTCGATGCCTTCCTTATAAATATATTTCTCGACTGTAAAGCGGATTTGATCTTTTTCAATTGAAGTGATCTTTATCCATGAAGCATCGCACGAAGCCGTGACTTTTTCTGTTGCATCTTCCAACGGATTTTCTAACGTGTAATCTAATGCGAATGCTCCGCCTTGAGCCGAAATATCTGAAATTATAGAGAGTCTTAACTCCGGTTTTTTTGGGGGGAGTGTCGTTTCATCGTTTTCACAACCCGGCAAAGTCAGGGCGGCCATGAAGGCCATCATCAGAATTAGGTGTAATTTGTGTCTCATAATAATGTGGCTTTGGTTATAGGTTTATGTTTTCTCAAACAAAATTAGTAATTCAGAATATAAAATATTAATTTCGTAACCCTACAAAACTCCTACAAAGTCATTATATTTGTCTTATAAATGTGCTTTTAAATATAAAAAAAGGTGAGTTATGCTGAAAATTTTATTTATATGTCTTCTTCTCGGAGATCCCTTTGATGTTGTCTGTATGGGGTGCGAACAGCAACCCGATACGATGTTTTATCGTCGTTTCTCGGAACTGAAAAAAAACGATTCCGAACAGGCTGCGATTTATGCGCAGTTGTATCTTGATTGCTCGGACAAGGGGGTGACGGGAACGGTTACGGCACAGGTCTATGAGTATCTGGCCGAGTATTACTCGTCGCACGAATTTGATTATGGTAAGGCGATCGGATATTTACAGAAAGCGGTTGATATTTATCGCCGATTGGAAGATCGTAAGGCAGCGGCCAAAGCCGAAGCGGCTTTGGCGAAACTCTATATTGCGACGAATGACATTGGAGAGGGCATGGATTTGATTTATCGCTGTATGGATGAAAGCATCGAGTTGGGATACAAGTCGAATATCGTCAAGTGTAATCTGCTGTTGGGAAATACCCATTACAAAATAGGGGATCTTAATGCAGCCTATGAATATTATGCCTATGCGGCGAGTCTGGCTTCTTCGATTGGGGACAAGTATCAGGAGATCATGGCAACGAATAACATGGCTGTCGTCAAGTTTCTCGACGGGAGCGGAGATGTTGGGCTGGCTTTGTGCAATATAAATCTCAAGGAGGCCGAACGGCTCGGATTCGATGATTTGATTTTCCCCACTTACAGCAATATGGGTACGATCTGTATGCGCGATAATCCGGATTCGGCTCGTTACTATGTCCTCAAATCGGGCGAATATGCCGATAATATTCTCAATAAAGCACTCTATTTGAGTAATATAGGGCTGTATTATCAGTGGACGGGTAACAGCCGCAAGGCACTCGATTGCTACAACAAGGCGATCGACTATTACCGTCAGGGCGATTTCAATGCCCATTTGTCGGAAACGTATCGTAATATTTACGCCGAGTGTTTGAATCTCAGGGATACAATTGCGGCTTTTCGTGCGTTGCAGAATTATTACAAAACCGAAAATCTGACTCCGAAACGCGACATCCTCATCAAACTCTATAAGGCAAAGAATCAGGAGAATGAGCAGAAACTTAAGACGAAGGCCGAATTGGAACTTGCTCGAAACAGGATGTGGCTGGTAGTCAGTACGTTTATCTTTACACTCATCTTGTTGGCTGTCTATATTTTCTATACCAAGCGCCGACATCGTGCCAAGGAAACATTGATCAAATATCAGTTGGATTTGCTGGATCAGAGTAAAATTCAGGAGCAACTCAAACAGAAGCAGGAGCAGACCGAGTATGCCTTACGGAGCAAGGAGGATATTTTGAAGGTTAAGAAATTGGAAGAGTATCAAACCAATCAACTCATTGATGCGATTATCGAAAAACTCGAAAAACTCAATTCGTCGGAGGATCTCGAAATGCGCAAGAAAGGGCTTCGGAAAGTAATAGAGGATCTGAAAGAAAATAAAAACAGCACCAATTGGGAGGAGGTCGAGCAGTATCTCATAAAGATGAATTCGCGTTTTTATGACAATCTGACTTCACAGTTGCCCCGACTGACGATCAATGAAAAACGTCTCTGTATCTTCCTGCACATGAACATGACTTCGAAGGAGATCGCCAACATTACTCATCAGAATGTGGCAAGCATAGAGATGGCGCGGTTTCGTTTGCGCAAAAAACTCGACATAAAGGATCCGTCGGAATCGCTGCATATGTTTCTTCAGAGGTATAATTAACGCCGTTGCATCATAAAATCAGAGGAAGCCATTTTCTTGTGGGTATGGGCTGTTTTTGTGCCGACATGCTTGAAGTCGGGTTTATGGAGGCATATCCATATCTTGGTGGGGAAACCTGCATCGCCCATCTGTTCGAACATTTTGTCTTTGACAATCATCAGATTGAGTAGGGCTTCGGCGTTCCGATGACGTGATGACATTAGTATGGTTCTCTCAATTTGTTGTGAAGAACGGGTTGTGTGAAAGGTAATCGGGATTCATAAGTAATTTTTGAATTTAATAGGATTTATAAAAGTAATAAACAGGAAAAATTTTAGGAGAAAAAAGCCCTGCGGATTTCCGCAGGGCTTTTATATTATATGTGATGTTGTTTGTCTTATTTGATTTTCACGCAACGAACGGGTTGTGCAAACAATTTCCAGCCGGGGCATGAGGTGTTGATCGGCATGTAGGGATCTGCGACCATACGATCACCGAAATAACTGATATTGCCCAATAAATCCTCCATCTTGTAAACGCCGCAAGCCCAAACGTGGATCTTGTCTGTCGGCTTGACCATTTCGCCACCACCGTTCGCATCATCACGCAAACCGTTGCACGGCCACCACGTCGTCACACCGTTGTAAGTGTAAGAGTAAGCCTTCTTCTCCTTGTCGAGGAGCAGATTGTCGTCGTTCAAGCAGGCCCAGTCGTCTTTCGAAGCCAGACGCCAACCTGCCGGCGAAGGATCGTAGTCGGTCTTTTCGACACCCCACAGTTCCTGATTGTCCTCCGACATCCAGTTGAAAAGCGATTGGTTGTCGAAGAAGAACGTGGTCGGATTTGAACCGGCTTCTTCGATCGTGACGGCGTGTGCTTCGGCTTTCCATGCGAATCCCATCTTCGGATTCATAACCGTCGCTTCGTTGGCTCTGGCAAAACTCTCTCCCGAACCTTCTCCGTCGGTTCGGCTTCCAAAGAACGGATCTTTACGTCCCCATTGAAAGAGCAGTCCCATTGCTTGACCGGAATAACCGGCCTCGTTGGCTCCGAGGTTGCGATCCATAAATTCGGCTCCCGTCTCATAGGTAATCACCTCAGGGGTGTCCGTACACCAAATGTGCCAAGTCCAAACAATATTATCGTCGGTGTCGAGACCTGCAATGATCGTATTGCCTTTGTCGCCCGAAGCGGTAAAAGCAATATTGCCCAATTCATCTACTCTCAGGTTGGTGATTGCTTCGGGATTTTGTCCCTGTTCGTTCAATGTGGTCCAAATCCAATCAACCTTTGCGACATTTTCGATCGGTTTGCCGCTTACATGTAAAGGTTTGAAATAATAGTCTCCGGCCTCGGATACAATATAACAATTTGCACCTTCGCCCAAGTCTGTTGCCGCGGGGCCTGTCGGACCGCTTTCTTCATCATCGTCGCTGCAAGACGGCAGAGACAACAGCAGGCATGAAGCCATTACGAAGGTCAAAAATTTCCGTGAAAGATTTTTTGGCCGAATTGAAAAGAGATTGCATCTTTTTTCCATGACAGTAGAAGTTTTAGAATTTATTTAAGGTTAGATTGTTTATTGGCGATTGATCTTCGTCAATAGATACAATGATATGGAAAAAACATAAATAGGCAAAGGAATAATTGATATTTTGGGGAGGGAGTAATTACTTGTTAATATATCCCTCAAAAACTTGCATGTTTTTTATGTTTATTATACATAACAAATGGGTTCTATAATGTGAAAGGAGCACTGAAGAAGTGTCTGCTTTCCATGAAATTTTACGGAATATTCCTGCGGCGTTTAACCATCGGTAGTAACTCTCGGTTTACGCTACTCGACCAGAAACCGCTTTCAGACAACGTAAGGAAAATATATGTTTTTCTTACGAATATGTGTTGCCCGTGTTTCAACCCTTCCGGCTGAGGAGGGGCGATTGGGTCTGTGCGGTTTTTTAAGACTATAAAAAAGAAGAAACAAACTTGAAAGAATGTAATACTTCGATGAAAAAAACAGTTTTTAAACGGCTTTCTCCGCAATTGTTATGCGGCAAATTGATGCAGATGGCGGCTTTTCTATGTCTTGCGTTCTCTGTGGAGAGCGTTCGCGCTCAGCAAAAAAATAAATTCGTGATTCTGCACGGTAAAATCGTCGATGCAACCACCAAGGATGCCATGCCCGGTGTGACGGTGGTCATCGAAGGTTCGACTGTGGGTACTACCTCCGATGCGGATGGTAATTACACGTTGAAGGTTCCTTCGGGAATCTACAACCTGTTGTTCTCATTCCTCGGTTACGAACCCGTCGTGAAGAAATTCAACGGGCAGAACCGAAAAGAGTTCGAGACCATTAAACTCGTTCAGAGTGCCATGGAACTCGAAGATGTGGTGGTGACGGGTGTCTATCAACGTAAAAAAGAGAGTTTTACGGGATCGACAACCACCTTCAAGAACTCCGATCTGAAATCGGTCGGTACACAGAGCGTCCTCCAGAGTCTTCGTACGCTCGACCCTTCGTTCAAAATTGCCGACAATGCTCTTGCGGGTTCCAACCCGAACCGTCTGCCCGATTTCGAGATTCGCGGCAAGAACAGTGTGATCGGTCTGAAGGAGGAGTACGGAACCGACCCCAACCAGCCGTTGTTCATTTTGGACGGATTCGAGACGACGCTGGAGACGATCATGAATCTGAACTTGAACCGTATCGCATCGGTAACTCTTCTGAAGGATGCCGCCTCGACGGCCATTTATGGTTCGAAGGCTTCGAACGGTGTCGTTGTCGTGGAGACCAAGGTGCCCGAACGAGGACGTCTGCAACTGTCTTATAAAGGTGACTTCGGGGTGGATATTGCCGATCTTTCGGACTACAACCTGATGAACGCCGCCGAGAAACTCGAATTTGAGACGCGGGCGGGCGTTTATACCGATCGAAACGACATCAACAACCAGATGCGTCTGGATGCCCTGAGAAACGAGCGACTGAAACAAATCGCCCGGGGTGTGGATACCTATTGGCTGAGCGAACCGTTGCGCACGGGTTTCACACACAAGCACAACATCTACGCGGAAGGCGGTGAAGAGAAGATCCGTTACGGTTTGGGCTTGAGTTACGGACAGGTGGAAGGTGTGATGAAAAATTCGGGTCGTGAGACCGTGGAAGGGAACATCGACCTGATCTATCGTACCGGAAAACTCCAGTTCAGCAACAAATTCATGTTGAACTACCAAAAGACGCAGGATCCCACGGTGTCCTTTGCCGAGTATGCCAACGCCAACCCCTATTATCAAAAATACAATGCCAACGGAAAGATTGATAAATACCTTTATTATTACCACAACGACCCGACGGGCGAGACCGATATGGTGAGCAACCCCTTGTGGAACGCCCATCTGAACAACTACGACAAGGGCGAATCGACCGGATTTACCAACAACTTCATTCTGGAGTGGTTTGTGATGAAGGATTTCCGCCTGCGTGCCAAGTTCGGTATCACGCATTCGAATACGACAAACGATGCCCGAATTTCGCCGCTTCATACCGACTTCGACGATATGAAAGAGACGGAGAAGGGTCTTTATTCGCACTCGCTCAACAAGCGTAACAATTACGAAGGAGATTTTACGGCTACTTATGGCCGCGTCTTCGGCGAAAAGCACACGGTGAATGCCGTGGCGGGTTTCAACTTCAACTCCATGAAGTCGGTGACCAACGGCTACAAGGCCAACGGTTTTACCGAAGATCAGTTCGATGCCCCGTCGTTTGCCAACGGTTATCCGGAGGGCGGCAAATCGAAATATTTCGAGACGCAGACCCGTGCCGTCAGTTTCTTCATCAACGGCGGTTATGCTTACGACAACCGCTATCTGCTCGACTTCAACTATCGCGCCGACGGTGCTTCGATGTTCGGTACGAACAACCGATTCCGCAACACATGGTCGGTGGGCTTGGGTTGGAACATCCACAACGAGAAATTCATGAAGAATCAGAAGACCTTCCAGATGTTGAAACTCCGTGCATCGGCGGGTAACCCCGGTAATCAGAATTTCTCCGCCTATCAGGCCTTTTCGACCTATATCTTCAACGGCTGGATGACCAACATTTTCGGAACGGGTCTGATCCTGAATCAGCTGGGTAACGAGGATCTTGCATGGCAGGAGACCATTAACTACAACGTCGGTACGGATGTCTCCATGTGGGGCAACCGCATCAACCTGACGTTCGATTACTATTGGAAAATCACCGACCCGCTGTTGGCCGTCATCACGACGCCCGGTTCGATGGGTACGCCGTCGCTGGCGATGAATGCCGGACAGCAGAAGACCAAGGGTTTGGAGTTTACGCTGCGCATCTCGCCCATCTATCGTCCGCATGACCGCATCAACTGGACGTTGAGTTTCAACGGTACGCATTCGAAAGCCAAGTACGCGAAGATCGGCGATGCGTTCTCGTCGCTGAACGATGCGGGCAAACTTTCGCTTTCGGGGACGACGCGTTACTATGATGGCGGCAGCCCGACGGCGATTTGGGGTGTGCGTTCCGCAGGTATTGATCCTGCAACGGGTCGAGAACTCTTCATCAAGAAGAACGGTACTTATTCGTTCGACTACGATTTGAACGACGAGGTGGTGTTGGGTGACACGAATCCCAAGTTGGAGGGTGTGTTCGGTACGACCTTCTACTATAAGAGATTCTCGCTGGGTGCCTACTTCCGCTACTCGCTGGGTGCGCAGATCTTCAACGACGCGCTTTTCCAGAAGGTGGAAAACATCTCGACGGGTGACATCTTCAACAATCAGGATAAGCGAGCTTTGTACGATCGTTGGTCGCCCGACAACCGCGAGGCTTACTTCAAGGGTATTTCGCTGGTGCAGAAGACCGACAAATCGTCGCGTTTTGTCATGGACGAGAATTACATTTCGGGTGAGTCCTTCTCCGTGGGTTATGAGTTTACGCAGCCCTTCATCAAGAAACTCGGTTTGTCGGCACTGACGCTTCAGGCCACCATCAACGAGGCGTTCCGCGTATCGTCGGTCAAGAACGAGCGCGGTATCGAATACCCGTTTGCCCGTACGGTATCTGTCTCCATTCTGGCAACATTCTAACGGTAAACCATTAAAAATGATTCACACGATATGAAAAACAAAATACTTATATTACTCTGCTGCATACTTCTTTCGAATTGTGACAAATGGTTGGACATCAAACCCTACGACCAAATCTCGGAGGAGGAGTTGTTGAAAACGGAAGAGGGCTTCCAAAAACTGCTGAACGGCATCTACATCGAGTTGAACCGCGAGGAGTTGTACGGGCAGTCGCTCAGCGTCGAGATGGTGGAAATCATGGGCGGTGTCTACGAAATCGGTGACGATTCGAACGTGTGGGGCAATTATTCCGACTTGAAGCGTTACGACTTCGGCACAGAGTATTGGCGAAATCGTTTCACTGCCACATGGAACAAGGCCTATGCCTTGATTTTGAACTGCAACAAGATCTTGGAGAACATCGAAGGCAAGGAGGATATGTTCACTCAGGGCGGATACGACATCATCCGCGGTGAAGCGTTGGCTTTGCGTGCCATGCTTCATTTCGACATTCTGCGTCTTTTCGGCCCCGTCTATTCGAAAACTCCCGAAGCCAAGTCGATCCCCTATTACACACACCGGACCAACACGCCCGAACCGCAGTTGCCCGCAAGCGAGGTGCTGAATCTGATTGTGACGGATTTGAAGGAGGCTCTGATTGCCCTGAAGGATGATCCGATCATCACCGAAGGCACGATGATGAGCAGTCTGGATAACGGTCAGTCGAATTTCTACCGCTATCGCGCCCTGCGTCTGAACTATTATGCCGTGGAGGGTCTTTTGGCGCGTGTCGAACTTTATGCAGGCAATCGTGCGGAGGCCTACAAGCATGCCTTCGACGTCATCGCCGCTGCCGATCGGGGTATCTTCCCCTTCGTGGACAGCCGTCTGGTGATCGGTTCGGTGACGGATCCCGACCGTATCTTCTCGTCGGAGGTGATCTTCGCCCTGACCAACACGCAGCGCGTGAAGATCTTCAACAACTTCTTCGACCCGAAACGTACGACCTTTACCTTCAAGATGGAGAGTAATTTGCTGAACGATAAGATCTTCGGCGGAGGCAGCGTCACGGGCGGTTATCAGGACGATTTCCGTAACCGCGCCATCTGGAACGCATCGGGTTCGAACAGGTTCTTCTTCAAGTATGCCGACATGGCCGAGCCGGGTCGTATCGAGAACACGATGATCCCGATGCTCCGTCTGGGCGAGATGTATCTCATCGCTGCCGAGTGTAAGGGGGACAACCTCAATGCGGGTTTGTCGCTGATCAATCTGCTCCGCAGCAAGCGAGGCATCAAGGCCGACTACAACCATTTTGACGAGACGTTGCTCAAGTATGAGTACATCCGCGAACTTTACGGCGAGGGGCAGTTGTTCTTCCTCTACAAGCGTCTTTATTCGGACATTATCCGTTCGGCAAGCGACAAGGACAATCCCAAGGCCAGTCAGAATATTTTCGTAGTACCTCTTCCCGAAGGTGAGATCGAGGTCGAAAAATAAAAAAACGAAACGAACCATGAAAATTAGAAACATAATTATCGGTGCGCTGTTTGCGACACCGCTCTTTGTGGGGTGTGAGGAGAGTCTGCCGAACCGTTTTGAGGAGATCGAAGGGGTTTATCTTAACAACCTGCTCCCCAACAAGACCCACGTCGATGAGGTGGACATCACGTTCATCTACGAGGACAACGACGAATTGGATGTACCCGTACGGGTGCAGTTGCTGGGACGTATGAAAGATTTCGCCCGCAAGGTGGATATTTCGGTGGAGTCGGAGAATGCGCGCGAGGGTGTGGATTACGAAATCGCCAATGCACCCGAAATGCCTGCCGAGGCAACACAGTTCGACTACATCGTGCGCCTGAAACGTACGCCCGAATTGGAACACATGACCAAAACGCTGACCGTGAATCTCAGGGGCAACGAGAATTTCATCATCCCCTTCGAGGAGTTCATACAGACGGGTAAAGACACGACGTCGGTAGTGCGTTACCGCATCAATTTCTCGGATCAGTTCACGTCGGCACCCGCAGGGTGGAAAACCGCTTTTGTCGGAGAGTTCACGAAGGAGAAATTCCTGTTGATCTGCCGTGTGATGGATATTCCGAGAAGTGATTTCAACGACCCGCGTAAGATCAGTGAGGCGCGTTGGATGTTCATTCAGGCGCACATGATCGAGTATGTCAATGAGCAGGTCGAGAAACGCGATCGGGGCGAAGAGTACGATAAGGAGGCCTTCGACAGTGAGGGCAATCCGCTGGTGTTTGGATAAAAATAACGGAATGAAGATGAAGAAGATCATTTATACACTCCTTTGCAGCATGCTTTTCGTGGCGTGTGCCGAGGATTTGGGAAATTACGACTATCACGACCTTGTGGAGCCTGAAATTACGGGCATTGACGAGAATATTGCGGTATTGACTTACAGCCGCCTGCAAATCACACCCGATTTGGGCGAGAATGAATTTCCGTCTGAAGAGTATGCCTTCGAGTGGAAGGCCATTGCCAACAACGAGACCGAGGAGGTAACCGTTTTGGCGGATACGCGCGATTTGGACTATGAGGTGAAACTCCTGCCGGGAAGTTACAAGATGATTTATCGCGTGAAGGAGCGCAGTACGGGGATTTTTTGGCAGGTGATCAGCAATCTGGTGGTCAGTGAGGCTACCTCGGAAGGCTGGATGGTACTCTGCAAGGAGGGGAACGACAACCGTGCACGTTTGGATATGATTTCCAAGGTGACGGAGCAGACCATTACCGACGTGCTGAAGGATACGGGCATGCCCGATATGCATAATCCGTACAAGATCAGTTGGATGACGGGGAATCTGGTCGATCCCGAATCTCCGTTCTATCTGACCACTGCCGAGGGAGCAACCCGTCTGGGTCGCAACGGCTTCCAGTGGAAAGAGGAGTACAAACTCGATTATGAGATGGGCAGTCAGACGGGACGGGTGCCCGCACCGCAGGTCATCAATCCGTTTACCATCGGTAAGTTGTTTGCCGACAACGGTAAAGTCTATTTTGCCGACTGCCTTGTCTTTACGGGTTTGTTCGGTGAAATCGGCGAGTCGATGCCCGCAGGCCCCGTCATCGGTACGAATCTGGTCAATGATATGATCATGGTGCCGATGGCGATCATCTACAACACCGAGGAGAAGGAATTTTACGGCTATGCGCCGGGATTGCGTGATCCGGTCATGGGCAATTCGAAACCGCTGCACAAGATGAACGACATGGTGAGATTGATCAAGAGCCTTTCAAACGGCGGGGAGATCGCCGGAGATGCTTTCGAGGAGTTTCCCACGGGACGCGATTATGTGTGGATGGAGAACACCACATACGATCCCAACAAGACGGGTACGGGTATCACCTATGCCGTGTTGAAGCAGGGAGAGAAATATGAGGTTTACGGCATGCAGACCGGCGAATTGCTGGGCGGCTTGCAATTCGGAGGTCCTGCATTCGCCATCGGCGAGGCTTACTATGGCGACCTTTCGGGTTGTACGAATATCGCACAGGCAACGCAGTTTGCGTTCTCGTCGCTGAATGCCTATATGTATTACGCGGTCGGCGGAACGGTTTATCGCGTCGATTTGCAGCAGGAAGGGGCTTTGACTGCCGAGCCGCAGTTCACGCTGCCCATGGGAGAAGTGGTCAGGGTATTGAAGTTTAACATCCACAAGGATCGCGATCTCTACTTGCAGGATTACAACCTCGTGGTGGGCAGTACTCTGGGCGAGAACGGCAAATTGAGAATTTATGAAGGGTTCAAGTCGGGGGGTGATTTCTCGAAAGTGAAGCCCGTGGTCTATACGGGTTTGGGCAACATCGTGGATGTATGTTATCGTGAAATGCTCGACTAAAAAATAAAATACTTATGAAAAGACAATTGTATCCCATAGTATTTGCGTCGGTCGCACTTGTGTCGGTGTCGTGTGCCGAACATAAGGGCTACACCCTTTCGGGCGAAGTTCCCGAAGCGTGGGAAGGCAAGAAGGTCGTACTCTACACGACCGATACCCCGAAGGCTGTTCCCGTGGACAGCACGGAGGTCAGCGACGGACGATTTGCTTTGAAGGGCAGATTCGCAACGCCGCGTTACTGCTGGGTAAAAGTTTATCTCGATCCCACAAACCGTGCAAATATGGCACATTCGTTTGATCTCTATCTGGATTCGACGAATGTCAGTGTCAAGACCGTTTTTGAGAAACATGCGCCCAAGTTTGAAGTTTCGGGCGGCGCAACGATGGGCGAGTGGCAGCGTTACTCGGAGGAGTTGGCAACCCGCAACAATTATCGTTCGGAGGCCTTCGACAAGTATATCGAGAGTTACTACAAACGTGATGATTCCGCCGAAGGCAGGAAAGCGGCTCTGCGCGTAAGCGACGAATCGGCAAAGATTCAGCAGTTCAAGTTGGATTATGTGGCAGCCCACCGAAATTCGGTCGTCAGTCTGGAGATCCTGAAGGAGATTGCCCGTCGTTCGTTTACGATCACCTCAAAGGAGTTGAATGCGGCTTACGAGGCGTTGGACGAGGGGCTGAAGGCCACCGGGTCGGCACGGCATTTGCGCGAGATCATTGACGCGAAACACATCGAAACGGGTGCGCCGTGTCCCGATTTGGAGTTGGAGACCCGTGACGGTGTGCGTCATCGTTTGTCGGAGTATGTCGGCAAAGGCCGCTATACCCTGCTTGAGATTTGGGCTTCGTGGTGTGCTCCCTGTCGTGGCGACATGCCTTTTGTAAAGCGAGCCTACGAGAACTACCATAAGAAGGGCTTTGACATCGTGTCGGTCTCGATCAACAACAAACGTGCGGATTGGGAGCAGGCTCTCGATGAAGAGAAGATGCCTTGGGTACAGTTGCTGGATTTGAAACAGACCTGTTTCGAGAAATTCGAGACCAAGACCGTTCCCACGGCCTTGTTGCTCGATCCCGAAGGCCGAATCTGTCTGCTCAACGCCCGTGGCGGATGGCTGGAGGCTGCACTGGAGCAGATTTATGACAAAAAATAACAAAATTTGATATGAAAAAACTAACTGTTTTAGTTCTTGCATTGCTGGCTATGGTCGGTTGCAAGACCAAAGACCCCAATGAGACCGTCATTCGGTTTGAGGTGGAGAACATGACCGCTTCCGAGGTACTCGTGCTTGTTGATCCCACCACGAATTTCGCCGTGAATCTGGATAAGCACGGCAAGGGTGAAATCGTCATCCGGGATTTGAGCAACATCTACGCCAATATTGCCTACGGACAGCAGATAAAGCCCGTGTTCATCGGCAAGGGGGAGGAAATAACACTCCGTTTCGACGGTACGGATTTTCGCAAGGGTGTCGTGGCGGACGGCAAGAATGCCGCTGCCGCAGAGTACTTGCAGAGCATGATTTTCCCCGAACCTCCTTACTATAATTGTGAGTTTGCGGAGTTCAGACAGAAAATTGACGCATGTTACGCTTCGGCCGCCGAGTTTGTCAAGGCACGCAAGTTGGACGCACTTTGTCCGGAGTTTGCTGCCATCGAGTTGGAGCGTCTGAAGTATCTCTATGCCCAGTCTTATCTGATGTATCCGCTGGGTTATGTGATGACGCATGAAGGGAGCGGGGAGTTCAAGCCCACAGAGGAGTTTTACGACATCTTGCGCGAATTGACCGTCGAGCGCGAGGAACTGATGGATGTCAGTTGTTACCGTGCATTTATCCAGCACGCCATTCCCGTATTGCTCGAAAACGAGGGCGAGACGTTCGCTTCGGGTTACGAGCGGACGCTGGCCACGATCAAGTACATCCAGAAGAACTTCAAGAGCGATCTGATGCGTCAGAACATGATTCGCACGCTGGCCATCGACTACATTCACAATTCGGGTATTCGCAATACCGCCGAGTTGCAGAACATCGTCAATGCCTATGTGACCAATCCGCGTTACAAGGAGGAGTATGAACTGACCTACACGGAGAACGATCCCACGGCCAAAGGGAACAAATCGCCCGATTTTACGGCCGTCGATTTGGAGGGCAAGACCTATTCGCTGAAGGATTTCCGCGGCAAGTATCTCTACATTGATCTGTGGGCGACGTGGTGCAATCCGTGTCGTGCGGAACTTCCCCATCTGAAGGCTCTGGAAGAGAAACTCGCCGATCGGAACATCACGTTCCTCTCGCTGTCGGTCGATAAGAACAAAGCCGATTGGGAGGCCGTGGCCAAGACCGGTGTTTTGAGCGGCAAGGTGCTGTGGCTGGGTAAGGACAACACCTTTTTGGAGGATTATGCCGTAAAGGGAGTGCCTCGTTTTATCCTGCTCGACACTGAAGGTCGCGTAATTAATTCCGATATGCTTCGTCCCTCGTCGAAGGATACCGAAGGCATCCTTTTGCAATTGGAGAACATATAATTGAAATACTCTAATTTTTAAAACTTCAAGTTATGAAAAAAGCATTGTTAGCACTGCTCATGGCCGGCATGGTATGTTTCCTGCCCGCATGCTCGGATGATGATGATCCCGTTACTCCGCCGACGGAACAAGGTGGTGATGAAGGTGAAACCGGTAATGAAGGTGGCGAAACCCCCGAATCTGAGAAAACGTTGCAGATCATCGGTCTGGATGTTCCTGCCAGTGTAACCATCGGCGAAACACTCGAAATCAAAGGTGCCGAATTTCCCGAAGGTCTCGAAATCAGTCTGGTTTCCGAAACGGACGAAACCGTTAAATTCAATCTGACGTATGCCCCCACTGCTTCGGGTTTGAGTTGTACGTTGCCCGCCGAGGTTGTTGCCGGTAAATACAAGGTTGTTTTTGCCGCCAAAGGATTCCTCGATCTGGTGTGGAAGAACCTGTTGGAGGTGATTGCTCCCGCGCCCGCAAAACGCACGAAGAGCATTACGCTGAACATCGTGATGGGTGCCGATCAGATGCCGATCCGTCAGACCGTATATGAATATGCTTCGGCCGAGGATCGCTATCCTTCGGTTTTGAGCGAGTCCTATACCATGGAAGAGGTCGTGATGACCTACAATATGACTTTCGATAAGAATGTCATCAGTGGTGTCAATCAGGAGCAACTCATTAACGGTGATATCAAGAGTTTCGCTCTCACGCTGGAGAACAATAACGTCAAGGAGAGTACCTACACCAAGCAGAAGAGTGCAGGCGACAAGGTTTACAACCGTACTTGGGAATATACTCCCGAAGGAGTTTGCAATTCGGTAAATGAGTTGTTCGAGACTCCCATGACCGATCTGTTTATCTTCGACAAGGCCGCACAGAAGAACAATCCCGCAGGTATTGATGCCGGTTTGTTACTCTTCGAGTATGCCGCCGGCAGCATCGGTAAGGGTGCAGGTCAGAAATATGACCTCACGGCAGGCATTCTGCTCGGTTGCACCGGTACGAGAATGGAGATGTTGCCCTCAAGCATCAACACGTCGGGAAATCCCGTTGATGTCACCTATGAGGCCGATGCCGAAGGTTACATCACCAAGATCGGTTGGAGCGAGATGGAAACCATGGGTGCCGACATGCAGATTGTAATCGAATACGAGAATCTGTAATCGGACAGATTTCACCCGATGATAGAGCGGAGAGACTTAATGGGTCTCTCCGCTTTTTTTATGCAATATGTACCTTTTATAGATCCTAAAAAAGGATTGGAAGATCCCAAGATCCGTCTTTTCCGGCAATTGAGAGCCCCTCCTTGGGCGACCTGTATTTTTAGACAGAGTAATATTTTATTTGAAAATGTCGGTTTCTGGGCAAATGGGAATGAATCGACATTTATAGAAAATCCTGTTTTGTTTCAGGAGGATGAGACTTATTCAGATTTGATGGTTAATTCAATTTTAGAGAAAGGCAGATATTTATATAATATCTGCATCCTGCTTTCCTATAAATGGATGAAATAACTCAAAATATAGGAGGTGTTGTATTCTTTTCTGCCTGTTTTATACATCTATGATCCGTATCTGTTTCCTGCAAGTCTTTTTGCGAAAAAAATATAAGGCCTGCAATCAGTTGATTTACAGGTCTTATGATGGTGTTCTATGTACTTGGAGCGGGACTTGAATAGGGTTATTGAATTACACTCAAAAACATCTTTATTTATTGTAAATCAGTGTAATATGAATTTTTGTCCGATAAGGCAAAAGTAGTGAAATATAGGCAAAATAAGAAAAAGTTTCGGTAAAAGTTTCGGTAAAATTTGTATCTTTGTGTGTCGGTTAACTGTTGATATATGGCAACTTATAATTTTGAGTTGAACCACAAGCCTACAAAAAAAGGTGGGTTTTTGGTACTTTTTCGGATAACGGAGCATAAAAAGCACCGTAGAATCCGTACTAACGTGGAACTTGCGTCCCCCAATTTATGGAACCCCGTAAAGCAGGAAGTGCGCAAATCAGATCCCGATTTTAAGGTGAAGAATGAAGCGTTGAGGCGGATTCGCGAAGAGGCCATGAAGGCCGAGGAAACGCTCATCAGTCGGGACAAGAAGGCGACCTCGCAGAATGTCATGGCTACGATACGGGCGGGGCGTCGTGTGTTCTCGTTTTTCGATTTTACGATGGTCTATATGCAGCGGACTTTGGATGCGGGCGAGTATCGCACCTACACCAAATATGTCACCTTCCTCAATAAGTTGAGGTACTTTGTCAATGGAATATCGCCCGAACAGGTACGGAAGATCCCTTCGCGGGGAAAGGCTTTGGAGGAGTATCTCAAAGGCCTCAAAAAGGATCTCCTGTTTGAGGAGATCAACCTGGCGTTCCTCAACCGATTCAAGGCCTATCTGAAAAAGTTGCCGAATACGAGAAAGCCCGAGTTGATGTTGCATCAGAATTCGATCAGCAAGATCTTCGACAACTTCAAGAGTCTTTACCACAAAGGGGTGGTTGAGTTGCGCGACGAGGGGTTGAGCATATCGGTGAATCCCTTTGACGATTTTGAGTGTGAGACGATCGACACCAACAAGGAAAAACTGACCATGAAGGAGATCGAGGCGTTGAAGGCGTTGGATCTGCCTCGGGGCAGTATGATCCGTCTTGCCCGCAATTGCTTCCTCTTTTCGTTCTATTGTGCCGGAATGCGTGCGGGTGATCTGATTCAGTTGCGGGGAACGAATATCGTGCGTGAGCAGGGCGAATGGCGTGTGCAGTATCGTATGGACAAGACCTCATTGATGAAAAACGTGTTGCTGTTGCCCGAAGCGCAGGAGATCCTCCATGAGTATATCGACTTGGAGTATCGGACGAATGCCTACATCTTTCCGTTGCTGGATAACGATGCACCGTTTGCGCGGGCGTGTTCGTGGGAGGAGAAGGAACAGTTGCCGAGTGAGGTGCGCAAACTTTTGTTGCAGCACGTCAACAGCAAGAACAGTTTGCTGAACAAGTATCTCAACAAATTAGCCGGGATGGCGGGGATCGAAAAGAAGGTGTCGATGCACATTGCGCGGCATTCGTTTGCCAACATCGCCCGTCAGAAGCATGCTAATATGTATGACATCAGCAAGTCGCTGGGGCACTCCTCGCTGAACATCACCCAGAAATACCTCTCGAAGTTCGACACGGCAAGTCAGGACGAAACGATGAGATATGTGTTTGAGGATACAAAGCCTAAGGTCGATGAGGCGGCCTTGCTCGAGCAGTTGTCAGGTCTTACGAAGGAGCAGCTCGCAAGTCTCATTGCAAAAGTGAAGAAATAGTGTAGCCCCTTTAATGTGGAACAAAAGCATAAGCGTAGGATATGTTTGTAGTGTTATAGAAATGGACAATTATCGTAATTTTGTTGAAAGAATGGATCTTGCAGAATTGATCGCCTATAATGATGATAACGGCCTCGAAGGCATGGAGGAGAACTGTGTCGAAAAGATTAGAAACTTGATCGAGTATTATGACTTTGGTGCAAATGTCAATACGCTCCTTGAGCAGTTCTTAACGAATGATTCTGATTGTTTTATCGTTGAAGAGGATCACTCCTATGACTATCTGAATTGGATTGATCTTATTTCGTTCTTAAGAGATGCAAGAACTAATTCAGCTAAGGTGAAGATGAGTTTCCTTAAGACGGACAGTGCTCCTAAATTTAAATTGGAAGATCGTTTTGTTGCGCGACTTTTACAATTGGCAGAAGCAGAATTATTTGATGTCCGTAAAGAGGTATATCGGGTAAAGTTGCATATCAAACTGGAGGCAGGTAAACCTTGTCGGGATGATCAGTTGGAAAAAATCCATGCTTTTGAGAATAGACTTGCAGAAACTTCTCACAAGGAGAATCGGCCGAATAATGCAAAACTTGGCAGAATGGCAAGTCATATCTTAATGTATTTTAAGCGTTTCGGACTTGTTGATACTTTGACAAAAACAAAGATTTATGCTTTTATTTATGATTATCTGTCGATTTGTGGCGTGATTGAAGATTCAAGTGATGAATGGGATTTCCGTGGATCTTATGCCAAAGAGAAAAGACTCAAAATTAATGATTGTCTTAAAGCCTTTCGAAAATCTATGGATGAAGAACTGGATCTAAAACAAAGGAATGTAATAAAAGATCGAAAAGTTAGAGCACAAGAAATTTTAGAATAAAATGTTAAATTATGGACAATTGACAGATCCTTTCTTTATGTGCATTATTATGTAATTAGATGATTATGATGGATGTACAGGGAAGGGGGCACCTCTATTTTTAGTACTAAAATCTTTTTCATTCAAAGATCGTTTTATTTTAGTTGTGATCTTATTAATTACTTTAAAATAACGATAAAATGAGGCTGCTTTTTAAGGAAGATTTTTCTACAATAGTTGCCAAGCACAATGGGAAATGTTTCTTAAAGCTCCAACCTGTTTTTGTTTATATGGGTGTGGATAAACCTGTAAATGTGCGATCCCGGAGCAGGTTATTGAAAATCAGGATCAATTGGTTTAATTGCCCTTGAGTAACTGTTCGAAATCTTCGGGCTTTACTTCGATGCGCTCGGTGGGGAAGATGGTGGAGGTGGCTAAGGTGGTTTTGCGACACAACAATTCATCTAAGGTTTGGTCAAATGTGCGGAAATGATTGCTTACTGCCATCGGATAATAGACATAGACATCTTTGTCCTGCCCGATGCGGTAGGCACGATCTGTGGCTTGATTCTCCTTTGCGGGATTCCAATGTCGGCTGTAATGGATTACATGGTTGGCTGCTGTCACATTCAATCCCATGCCTGCAGCTACGGGCGACATGATGATTAGATTGAAGCCCGCTGACGATTGGAATTTGTTGATACTTTCTTGGCGTGATTCCCGATTCCATCCGTGACCTTTGCCGATGGTTGGGCTGTCGCCGTTGATGATCTTGCAGGCGATTCCATAGCGTGTATAAAAAACGCGCTGCAACATTTTTTGTGTTTCCTTGCGTTCGGCAAAGATGATGGCTTTCTCTTCCTTCTGTTGTATGTCATCAATGAAAGCAATGGTTGCCTGTAAGCGGGCGGCATTTGCAATCAACTCTTGACAATCGTGAGCGGAGATAGTCCCATCATAGAGATAGGGATGTTCCGAGACCTCGCGTATGTGCATAATTGTCACCAGCATATTTGGCTCGATGCCTTGGTTATACGCCTCGATTACTTGTTGGTAAGATACTTCCTGCGTTTGGGGCATATTGACTTCTTTCTTCAACTCGATCTTTTTGGGTAGATCTTTGGCTACATCTGATTTCAAGCGGCGCATAAAATAGATACCCAAAAGTTCGTGGATTTCATTGCCTAACTTCACCAAATCGACATCTTCATTTTTAAGCGAATTTTGGAATTTGGTGGCAAATGCCTTGGCATTGCCTAAGAGTCCCGGTACGCAGAAATCCATGATGCACCACAAGTCCAACAAGGTGTTTTCGACGGGAGTTCCCGTCATTGCAATCTTGAAATTGCCTTTCAAAGCTTTGGCTGCATTTGTAACCAATGTCCCCGGAGATTTGATTTTTTGCGCCTCATCCATCGCAATAATATCGAACTGTACGGCACAAAAGTTCAACTGGGCGTTACGCAGTGATTCGTAGTTTGTTAGGATAATATCGCATTGTTGCATATGGTCGATCACCTGCTTGGAAAACTCGCGAGGAATATCGCCCGCCGTCAAACGTACAATCTCTAACCGTGGCTCTTTGAAGAATCTGCGGTATTCGCATTCCCAATTTTCAAGCAGAGATATGGGCGCAACGATTAAATAAGGCTTGTGTTGCGGATAAGTGCGTGAATGCCAATCTATAAAATATAAGATCTGTAAAGTCTTTCCCAAGCCCATATCATCGGCCATCAAACAGCCTGAAGCCTTGTAGTGATAGAGGTATTGCAACCATGCTACACCTTCCTTTTGATGCTCTTTCAGCGAAAAAGCCTTGTCGAGGAATGGGTCTTCATGCAGGGTGTAATGGCCGTCCTGATGCAATTCTTGGCGGTGGACGCTGAAGTCGAGTTCGTCGCCGTTATCCTTGATAATAAGTACTTTGTTGCCATCCTTCTTTGTCTCTTTGACGGGGCTTTGAGGCGAGGCAAGTTGTCGACGGGCAACTTGTTCCAAGTAAGTGGCATCCTCGATGTCAAGGCTTGTATCTTGGAATGAGACCAATGTGCGCTTCTCGTTGCGTGCAACTTCGATTTGGTGGCGCAATTCTTCGAGCTCTTCTTTGTTGTGAATCTCTATGCGGGTTGTTCCGTTTTGAGGCGTTTCCACATTGGCTCCTGCGATCCAACATGATTTGTAGGGGGATACAAACGGAAAGAACTTTGGCTTGTAGAGTCCAATCTCGACCACGCGCTCGCTATAAAATTCCGACAAATCAAATTGTTCGGGATCGAAATATGCTGTGGGTTGATCGAGCACTTCTTGAAATTCAATTTGATCTGCAAACCGACATTTCCGCATTTTGATGGGTTGCAGTCCTTCCTTCTGCTTCTTGTTCAGCACCACGCGTGTCCGCCTGCCTTCATCATCCTGTAAAGAATAATAATTAGGAATGCGGCGATTGCGTTCGAAGGCTTCGGTAAATCGTTCGCTGTGTTCGATCTCGATATTGGGCCTGAGGTAGATGCCTTGTTCATCACGCCCGACCTCCAGTTTTACGGTGTTGGGTGCAAAGACCTCTTCGTTGTCCAAATAACTGTCTAAAACACAATGTGCATTTAGGGCTAATTGTTTTATTTCAGCGAAATTGCGGAAATTATTCTCAAAAGTCTTTTCTGTTTCCTGTAGTGCATTAAACGCATCGACTGCATGAAACAGTCTGTATTCTTCCTCTCGTAGCAGATAACTCCGTGAGTTGCACACAACAACATTGCCCTTGCGTGAATAAGGGATTAATTCTCCATCGGGTACATGGCTGAGTAATTCGATGCGGTAGCAGAAATCGGAGGCGTTCAGTAATCCGTCGCCACGTAGGCGGAGCGATTTATCGTATGGTTTCGGCACGCCGAGTATTGCGCGTTCCTCTTGATCCAACAAATAGATATGTTCAAACGGGACGATACATTGTCCCTGTTCAACCATGGCATTCCCGTTATCGACTAAGGTCGCAAGCGGGAAATAATAGATGCAATCATCAGTGTTGCTCCATTCCGAGAAATCCGTAATGGCCGAATTGTCGGTTACACAAAATTTAAATCCCCGTGGGGTTATAGTCGTTGATAACATGACTTGTTCTCTATAATGATAAATTTCGTTTTCTTGTCCTAATTGGGCTGATTGACCTTTGCAAATTAGTGCGTTTTGAGGTAAAGTTCATCCTCCTCGCTGAGTGTTTGATATTGATGTATAGCGGAATGCGGTTCTAAATGCATTTTTTCCCTAAACCAAACTTTTAGTCGTTCTTGCCAGTAGCCCATGTGTCTTACGCTTCCTTCTTCATAGAGTGCGTAGTAGTCGGACTGGATCTGGGTAATAGCCGAATTAAGATAAGTGGTTTTTAAATCATTTACACTTGTGATGAGTTTCTGATTTAGCAGGCGTTTGATTTCTTTGCGATCGTTGTTGTAAATGTAAAGCGAGCCTGTATCGGAAAATTCCGCAAAGATCTTGTTGTGGATGTAAAGCACCAAGGCTGCTGTATTGCTGATCTTTGAATTGGTGTCGATGAAATAGCGATGGAACATATTGCCAACGTGCTTGTCCGCCATAAGCGATTGGCGTACATTCAGTGAGCCTGCAATCTTGAAGTCGGAAACATAGTCCACATATTGCAGCCAAAATTCCTTGCGAGCAGGGTCAAGCGCACATACATCGAAGAAAACATTGACCACACGGCGTGCATACCAGCGGTTTACCAATTCCCTTGCCTGATTGAGTTCTTCGCGTTCTTCGTCCGTTGCTCCGCTGAAGGGAGACCATGTTGCGTTAAGGCTGATGTCGCCCAAAATCGAAGTGGCAAATTTGCTGATCACGGTTTGACGCATTTCATTCCCGTGTTCTTCGGCATCTTTCACCAAATAAGCCAACAGAAGTTTTTTTGTGCGTTTGTGTTTGTGGAGCACAAATAAGGCTTCGGCTTGTTGTAGATTGACGGGATGTTGGTTCTTGAAATAATTTAGAATCACATTGGAGAAATAAGCATACGAAATGGTGCGTTTGCTTAACCCAAGCAGGGTGGGGGCTTCCTCAATTTCTACCTTGCGTCGATGAAGCAATGCGCTTAATCTGACGGGACCGTTCTCATCGAGCAGATCCGAATGTTTTTTCAGGGCAACCATCCGATTCAGATGTCCTTCGTAGTTTTGTAGATGTTGCTTAATTACATCGCAAACCTTTTCTCTGAAATCCGATGAGAGCTTTTCCCAATAATTTAAAACATAGAATATTAGTCCGTTAAAGTATATGTCCTTCCAATGCTTGTTGAGCAGATCAAGCGCAAAATTCCATACTGTCGGGGTGTGTTCGATTTCCGAAAGATTATACGATGCAATGCGCAAATCCCTGAAATTCCATTCCTTGGTATCGGCTTCCCCGCGGGCCGCAAGTTCAAGCCTGTAAATTACTTCATTTACCGATTGGCGAGAGACCCCCAAAGAATCGGATCCAGACACGGCCTCCTCAATCCGATTCAGTCGGCGGATGTTGTGTTGAATCGTTCTCTCGGTTAGCAGTCCGTTGACTTGCGCTGCCTTAAGTGCGAAATTGATGCCGAAATCCGGGGGGATATTCAGCAGATGAAATACATGCTCACTCATCTTCTTCGGAATCGTTTGTCGGCAATTTCTTCCAACTGCTTTTCGGCGTTGGTTCGTATTCTAAATTCCACACGGCGCGACAGTTCGGGATTCTCTGTGCCGTCTTCGTTGTAGATCAGGTGGCTTGAAGAGAGTCCGTTGGCGGTGATGCGCGAAATGGTCCACTGTTTGTCGGGCTCGGCAACTAATCCAAGGCAATAATTCAGCACCGAACGGGTGCGGTCTTGTGATAACTTCATGTTGTATTCATAAGTACCGTGGCTGTCTGTGTGTCCTTCGATGCGGATTTCTTCGATATTGTCCTTGTATTGTTCGGAACTGATCAAGCGCAAGTAGCGCGGGAAAAAGTCGTTTAGAATCTCTTTGAACTGCGGACGCAATTCCACACGATCGTAGGCGAAAAGGGTGGATGGCTCTTGGAAACGGATGCTCAAATTTACTGAGTCGACCACTGCATTCCAAACTTTTAAATCCTGTTTAAACTCTTCCTCCAAATCAATATACAATTGGGTTTTGATCTGATCGTAGCGCTTGACGATTTGTTCATCTTGCTCCGCCTTCTCCTCGACTTGGAGTAATGCACCCATCAGTAAAAGGATGAAGATAAACAGAAGACCTGCCATCAGATCTCCCGTCGAGAGAGCAAACACATTTTCGGATTGCTCTTCATATGTGATTTGCGATTTCTTCATTAGTTCTTTTTATTGTTGAGGGCTTCCACCAATTCTTCGACCAAATCGTTTTGTTGTTGAATTGTATTTGACAAAGCATCGGCTGTTTGAGTCAGGTTGTTGCTGTATTGATCCAAATAGTTCTGTGTGGAGGTCTGTACCGTCTTGCTATATTCGTTCAGTCCCTCTTGGAGTTGACGGAAGATTTCTGACAAGCCCAAACGAATCACCTCGAATTTATGTGCATATTCATCCGACATCTCGCCCGATTCCTTCACCAAACGTGCAATCGAATCAATGCCTGATTGGCTTTCGCGTTGAATATCTATAACTGATCCCATATAGTCAGCCTGTCCCTTGGCAAACGACTCGCTTGCCGAGCGCATATCGGAAGTTATGGTTTGCAACTGAGCCGTGCTTCCCGTAATCTGGCCTTGTGCTTGTTGGAATAAATCCATTGTGCCACTTACGGCTGTATTCACACGATCCAATCGTTCGATCCCGTTATTGAATAACTCCAAAAGTTTCTTGGTCTCCTCCATTGTGGATTCTTGGAGCATGATGATCTTTGACTGATGGGTCGAAACATGCTCGGCAATATGTTTCATCGAATCTTCAACCGAGGCGGTTACTCCTGACATGGTTGAATTTAAGAATTGTCCCAACTGTTCCTGGGTCGCCGTCATGCGCTCCATAATTTGGGCGTTGCTTTGTTCCGAAGAATGGGTGATGGATGACATAACCTCCTTGACTTCGGTGATCGCATTGCTGATCGAGGTTGTAGCAAAAGTGATCTGCTCCTGCATTTGTTGCATGGCGTGGCTGTTGCTTGTCGCTGAGGTTGATGAAATATCCTCTACTGCTCTCTTAATTTCTGCGATGGAGGAGTTCATTGTGTCTGAAATTTGTTCCATCTGCTTCGGGAAATTCAGCATGGATTGAGCGGTATTTGCTAACGTGGATGCCAAGCCTTCCAATTCGGTCGTTGTGTTTTGCGTGATGTTACTTTTGAATTCAACCATTACATCCATCATGCTCTTTTTGAGTTCCCGTACTACATTTTCAATCATATCGGCAGCTGGCGATTCCACCTTCGCAGCCATTTTGTCGATGTGTTCTACAACGGAATTGGTTGTGTCGTTGATCTTCTCTAAGAGAGGCGAAAGATCTTCGTTCATCATGTTGTTCAAACTCTCAGAGAGATCGGTCGAGAAGGATTTAAGCGCACGTGATTGTTCCTCGTTTTCGTGGCGAATCTCGCGAATGGCATTGGCGATCAGTATTCTGTTGCCTTGCTGATCGGTATAGGTCAAATGCGACTCGATTGAAGTAATCAGTGATTTGAAAAGAGCCTGCTGTTGATGCTCTATCAACGCCATGTCATTAATATAATATTCTGAATCGAGTTTTTCGCTCAAGTCTATGAGACTCTTAATCAATTTATGTTTCCACGGCTTCTCAAATAAGGTGGTGAAGATTAGTGACAATGACATTCCCAACAACGAAGTGACAAATGCTGTGCTCATACCGCTTAAAAGCGATTGGATACTGAGTTGGATATTCTCTGTTGAGGTGCTGGCAAATCCGCTGATGCCAAAAGTGAGCCCGAGAAATGTGCCCAACAAACCCAATCCGACCAAAGTTCCTGCCGCTGTATCCATTAAACGAATATTCAGCTTGATGTGCTTGAACACATTGATCGGGGAGAAAATCTCCGAAGCAGGAATGTTTGTCTTTTTCTTGTCGTCGATCTTCAATACGAGGGTTTGTTCGTAGCTTGTGCACAATGTAGCCAGCTTGGTCTTCTTTAATGCCTCGAAATAGTTCGTCTGTGCCAGTGCTCCTTTGATCATCATTGCTCCACGCAATAATTTAAATGCTTGGGTCAAAAAATAGATAAAGACGAAGCCCATGCTCCCGCAGAAGTCCCAAGTAATATAATCAGTCATAATTGGTAGAAATAGAAATTATAATTTATCAAAGTTAAGAATTTATTTTGAGATTCTCTATTGGATTCTTGCCAAAGTTTTTATTTGTGTTAAATGGTGAGAAAATGGTGTGCTTTTATGTGAAAAATAATTTAAATCCATTGTCTTTTTTTAGAAGAATATGAGATGAAAAAAATGTCGTTAAACATACGAAATATGAATGGTATAAAGGATGTTCTTGATGAAAAGTGAATTAATTAGACATAGTCAGTTACAAAATTAGGTGAAAGTTTCAGCATTGTCAATGCTTATGCGTGTGATCGTCGGCAGTCGAGCTTGAAGTTTCTATTAAAAATTGTAAATATTCTTAAAGTTGGTCCCAAAGATTAAATGGAAATTCAAAATTAGTTATGGCTGTTGAGAAATGAGTTGCGTGTAGGTATGGATGTCTGTCGGTATAAGGATTATGTATTTGCAATCTTGTTTGTGAAAAACATCAGCGATAAAAACTCTGTTTAAATAGGATTGATCTTATTAAGTTCTTGAAAACTGCAAAGCATAACATGGCGAATGTGAAAATGATTCTGTTTTATGTAATTCCATGATAATTAATTGTTGGGGAGGTAAATCTAAAAGGGTGAAAAACTCGTTGATTTTTCCTCCTTTTTTTCTTCCTTTTCGGGGTATACACCGAGATACCTTTGCATTGCAATCGGGACGAAGGTAGAGCGTTCTCTATTCGGGTAGCCCGATATAATATGATGCAAGGAAATGAAACAACGATGATCGTTGTCCCCAAGGAAGTTTGGGAATCGGTACAAACTACGCTTAACGAAGTCAGAGATCTACTGACGGAAAAAACATTGGCGGAGGTCAATAGTCAATGGATTGAATCGATGCAGGCTCGCAAGATGCTGGGTGTATCGGCAAAGACCTGGCAGACCTATCGGGATGAGCGGCGGATCCCATTTGCGCAGTTCGGGCGCAAGATCTATGTCAAACGTGGGGATCTGGAGGCGTTTATGAATGCGCATTATATCAAAGCAAGGGACAATTAACTGAAAGGGAAGGTATGAATGCTCGATTTATAGAAACGCAGATGCTCAAGGCCGAGTATCGGCTGAATCCTTGGACAAGGACCTCCTACAGTCGGCAAAGTGGAGATCCGGATCTTCCCATGCGGTTTGATTTGTTCCTTAGAAGAGTCCCTCGGCACATCCAGAATCCGCATCGTGTGCTTGGCAGTATATCGTGTCGGTTTAGGCACAATGAATTGTCGAAGTACAAACTTAGAAGACCCTATAAATTGTCGGCAGTGGTGCGGCAGTATGGTGGCTTGCCGGGACTGGTCGGTGTCAGTAACCTGAAAGTAAGTACGGATCGGGGAATGGAAGTGACCGGAGACTTGTTGCTCTTTTTTATGGTGGATAACTGGAAGACAATCCAAATTTACGATTTTGCGGGATTGGAATATCCGGAAGGCCTGCAAACAGCACTCTCTTATTTGAGAGGTAAGATCATTTAGTGTTGAACATGGGGAACATATCCTAGGCTCTGTTTTCCCTGTTTATACAATCTGAAAATGTTCGATTTTATTCAAATAAGGAAGTATTTGTCGCAGGACGAAAAGCCATTCTTTGTGCATTGCAAACTGAATTGGGAGGCACATTCCTCGGGGTGGAGAAGATATATCCTTACGGGTTCTCGGGATATTGAACTATACTGGAATCCGAATAGGCGTTGCCTGTTGCTCAAGGGAAGCATCATGTACTATTGGCAGGGGCATAATTTTAGTTTTGACCCTCAGGGTTTTGTTGAGGCGATCAATCACATCGGGCGATTGATTCATCTCTCCTTATGGGACGGTATTGTCGAACAATTGGAGTTTGGGGTGGTCTTCCGTGTGGAAACCTCACCGAAGAACTATATCATGAAGCATTTTGCTGCTCCCAAAGAGAAACTCAATCCTGTGGATAATCCCAAGGATCGGGGTAAATTCCGTCGTTGGGAAGGTAAGGATGTTACATTGAAGATGTACGATGAGGGGGCGAATATTCGCCTTAAGCAAAATATCTGGGAGCGGGAATTTGTCGTAGAGTCTGGCTGGAGGCCTGAATGTGACTATCTGAAATGGGAATGTCGTTATAATAAACTGTCGGCTCTGAATGGCGGCCAGGATTTGTCGTTGTCGGATCTGCTTTGTGAGCAGTGGCACGGGTTTTTCAAGAAAGATCTGATGCATCAATATGGAAGGCTTCATCCGTTACGGAGTGTGGTGATCCCGGCGGAGAAGAGTGTGCTCAAAACCTCCGATATACTTCTTTTGGAGGAGGTGCAGTATATGATCAATAGAGGAGAGAGTATAGAGTCCGTAAGAAAGCGCAAGTATGAGTTTGTGAACTCGCTACCGCTTACCAAACCGGATAAAGATGCCCGCAAACGGGAAATCAAAAAATTGTTTGACCGCATTCAGGAAGTGGTGGAATGTCCGTGGAATTTGACCTCAAAAATAGAGGCTGCACTGGCTGAAGAAAAGTATCCGATCGAAGGAGCAAGTTTTGTAAAAAAAATGAGGGTGATAATTGGAGAAAAATAGCCCTTGCTGAAAGGACTGAAAAGTAAAATTCATTCTAAAATAGAATAGATCCTAGGGGGGAGCCTGCCGATTGGGTTGTGGATCAGTGAAGTTTTTTGTGTGGTTTTGAGAACTCGTTTTGTGCTTGAAAATGGGGCGATTTTTGTGAATTATAAAAATCTGAAAGTGAGTTGTGTTAGAGATTGTTAAAGCAGATTTTACTTAGTAATAAGTAATACACCAGAGGGCTACGATGTCGTCTAATCCTCTGGTGTATTCTTGATCCATGCAAATGATAAATGTTTCTTGCAAGGCTTATTCCTGTGTTAATTTTTTATTCCATTCTTCAAGAAAGATTTGAGGAATACTTTTTCTAATTTTAGCATTTGGGGCAGCTTCTAAAAATACAATTAACCAAAATAAATTATCATATTTCAGAGGAATAGATAGTTCGTTGATTGCAATCATCTTTAACAAACTTCTTCTATTAAATCTTAAAATTATTTTTGCGAAGTCGTTATTGGAATCTAAAAAATCTTTTATTTGGGGAGCTAAAGGGGTCGTGTGAAAGTGTAATCTGAATTTTGTTCTAAATAGAGCCTCCCAATTTTTCTTTTTATAATGGTTGTATGCTAATTCATCAAATAAAGTTTTTAGCATTCGATCATTTGATTCTAAAGTCGCAAAGATTCCATTAAATAAACGTTCTTCTTCATTATAGGATTTCCAATCATCATGACATTTGTAGCGAAGCTCATGATCTATCTCATGCCATCCTTCAGATAAAGTAGTTCGAAATTGTAATTCAAAAGTAGAATCTAGTAATTGGAAAGTTGGATCTATAGATGATGCTTCTTGAAAAACCTTTAAGTAACGAATGGGTATTTTACATACCATATTTTTTCGAAGAGGTTTAAAAATAGTAGCTTCTTCTTGGTCGTAAACCTGATCAACAACAAAGAGTTTGCTAAATATATCCCATAATATTTGTACATCATCATAGAAGTAAGTGGTAATCCTTAATCCAATTATATCTTGAACTTTCTTCCCGGAGGGGGAATAGTACCCTTTTCCTTTTGATGCTATTTTTTTAGCTAAAGAATCGTTCTCTTTTACCCTTGAATGTAAGCGATAGTGAATACCTATTGACTTTAATAAACTGTCAATGTCATTTTCTATTTGATTGGCTATGTATGAAAAACTAGAATTATTCATATCCTTTATTAATTATGATAGTAATGTTCTCTATAATAAGGAACTGCATCTTTTAACAGAAAGCATTTACCTCCATTTAATGCTATTAATTTTGCATTGTTCATTTGATTGATGGTTTTATCAAATAATTTTTGTTTGTTGCTGAAATTATTACGCATTTTAGAAAGGTTAACCATATCTTTATATTTTTTGCCATCTTTAATAAAATGTTCCAGTATTATTTGTTCTAATGAAATATCATTTATGCTTTCATCCGTGATGTCATCTTCTGCATCTTCATATTTTTGTAGAAAATTATCGGGACAGTAACATCCTGAGAAATAAGGACGATATTCTATTTTGGGATTGTCGTTTGTTTCGTCCTCCCAGCTACAATTGAAAAATTTACAATTTATAAAGCCACTATTTAAAAATTGTATGGGTGTGGAAAATTTACATTGTTGAAATGTGCAGTCGCTAAAAATGAAATTTTTAAAAATGCAGGACGATTTAAATGTCGTGTTTTCTATGTTTAAATCAAAAACTATAGACTCTGAATAACTTTCGTTTACTTCGTTTCTTAAACAAATGTTTTTATATAAATTAAAGTCGTCAGTATACTTAAATTTTTTATCATTAAGTATTTCCCATAATTCTAATTTCCTTTCATCGGATTCAGACATATAAGATGCTACAGCTAGAGCGGCAAGGTCTTGATGTATAATATCTTGGTAGGTAGATGGATTATGCTCTTGGTATTTTTTAAAGACTAAATTTTGACCTATTAGAAGCCCTAGGATAAATTCATTAATAAATCCAATTTCATCATTTTGTTTCCTGTCTAATA
Organism: Alistipes sp.; assembly: GCA_020026415.1. Lineage (GTDB taxonomy): Bacteria > Bacteroidota > Bacteroidia > Bacteroidales > Rikenellaceae > Alistipes. Next base: position 134,438 of record JAHHQL010000002.1, read on the forward strand.
AAGCATGATTCGATAATGTATCTGTAATTTCATCTAAAGTCGGTTTGGGAAGTTGATTTGTCTTTTTTATATATTCGTTTAGTAAATTAATATTATACTCTTTAATAATCTCCTTTATAAAGGATTTGCTTTCTGATTTTATATTAAATTCTGTCATTATGCGTACGAGCTTCCTTAATATGCGGAGTTGTTCTTCGTTAGTAAATGATATATCTTGTCGTTCCCGTTCTCGATTTAATATAAACTTGAAGTACTTATCAATAATGGTGTTTCTGCTATGTAATAAATTTTCTAATTCTGTTTCTGATGTATTACGAATATAAGATAGTAAAACAGGATTTGAGATATTGTTTATGGGAATATTTGCTTCTTCTAAGATCTTGATTTGTTCAGGGGCAAGCCAATCGCTTATTTGAGGAGTGGCTAAGGAATATCTGGCAACTTGGTATTTTTTTGAGGATTGTTGCATCCATTCAAAAAATTCTTCTCCATTAAAAAGAGCTGTTCTTCTAGATGTAATAATAATTTTAGCTTTACTATCTAATAAATCGACTAGAGTTTTTAACATACTTTCGGCATTCCTATTGGCCGCTGGCTCAGATATGTCTTTAGATAGTAATTCATCAAATCCATCTATAATTAAAGGAATGCGCCCTTGTTGTATTTCATGTAGAACTATCTCGGCTTTTAATGTATGTTGAAATTGCAGGTCTATTTCATTTAATAAAATATGTTTGAAAATTCGTGCTTCTCGATTTCGTGATAATTCAATGTATTTAGAACGCCCAAATAACCAAAACCAATCAGAAATATCCAAGTATAAACCTTTAATTGCCAACATATTCCAATATTTAACACATTTCGGCAGCTTTTTGATGCTTCCCAAATTTCCACATATTTTTGAGATATATTTCTGACGTGGAGAATTTGCGGGGCTTATTTTTTGTCACATCGTGCATAGAGTTGACAAGGGTTTACAACCGTTTACGATGAGCGACAATTTCCGCTCCGATATGCAGCGACAGTCACACCGTGTGGAAATGCGACAACGGTTGACTGCTGTTTACATCCGTTCACCACTTCAGGAATATACAAAGTGAGAAGTGAACAAGTAAACGATAAAGCAGTATGAAAACAACCAAGAAATGCCAATTTTGCGGCAAACCGTTTGTAACCCGTAGCGGTATGCAACGGTATTGCAGCGAGGCTTGTCAGACGGAAGCCAAGCGAGCCAGGACAGCGCAGAAGAATAACCTCTTCAAAGTCTCCCTGCCACTCATGGAGATACAGCATCAGGAGTATCTCACCTTTTCCAAAGCAGCCACGCTCATGGGCTGTTCCCGACAGTACATCTATAAATTAGTAGCCACCGGCAAGCTGAAAGCCTCACGCATCAGCAACCGCATGGCGATTATCCGCAGAGCCGACATTGAGCGGATGCTGGAGGGCAATCCCTATCATCGCATCCTGCCCGGCAGTACCTCCGCACCGAAAAAGTCCGCATCATCTTCCCAATCCTCCAAAAGGGAGATAAGGGAAAAGGAAAACGATGAAGTGTTGAACTTCTATTCCGGTGAAGAGGTGATGACCATTTATAAGGTAAAGCAATCGTGGCTCTATACCTCCGCCAAGCGCAACCGCATCCCCATCTGCCGCATTGCAGGAAAGAACTATTACAGCAAAAGGCATATTGATGAGTTCTTCGGTGTGTCAGTCGATATAAGCAAGATTACCGACTGGCTCCAGACCGAAGAAGCGGAAGAGGTGTTCGGCATGAAGCCGTCCGCACTCCGGGCATACGCCTACCGCCACAAGATACCCACCAAAAGAGAATACGGGCGTACCTACTACTCCAAATCCCATTTGGACGAGCTTCGCAGAACCGACCTTGTGAACGATGAACGCTACTACACCGTGGAACAGGTGCAGCGGATTTACGGACTCTCTTCCGCCAACATCTGCCATATCGTCAAGGTGAAGCACATCGAAAAGGTAAAGGTGGGTGTGAAGAACCTGCTTTTGCGTTCCGATGTGGAGCGAGTCATGGCAGAGAGGAACGAACAACCGTGAATAACCTCCATTATCGGAAAATTATTTCAAAATGATTCTCCGTGACATTTCTCACGGTTATTTCATGTTGTTCCTTTGCACCGAAAAGTTCGGGAAACTCCCACAAACGTATTATCAATTAAATCAGAATGAATATGAAATGCAAGACTGTAACTTTGCGCAAGCGCAAAATCAAGAGCGGGACACAGTATTCGCTGTGTCTGGACTATTATCCCGGCTACCGCGACAACACCACCATGAGGGTGATTACACGCGAAGCCTTGGGCATCTACCTCTTCGCCAAGCCTGCCAACCAACAAGAGCGGGATTTCAACACACGCATGATGAAGAAAGCGGAGATACTGCGTAACCAACGCTACGAAGCCATCTTCAACGAGAACCACGGTTTCTTTGACAAGTCGAGGATGAAAGGCGATTTCCTTGCCTACTTCAAGGAGCTGGCTGACAGGAAAAACACCAAGTGGCAGCACGTTTACAAGCACTTCGAACGGTTTGTGAACGGCAGATGTACCTTTGAGGAGGTGGATGTGGACTTGTGCCGCAAATTCATGGAGTATCTGCTTGATGCTCCCCAGTCCATACACACCAACCGAAAACTGCATATAAACTCCGCAGCCGGGTACTGGTCAACTTTCCGTGCCGTACTCCACACCGCCTATCGGGACAGGAAGATAAAGGAAAACCCCAACGGATTCTTAGACCGCATCGAGAGTATTCCGACCATAAGGGAACATCTGAGCCAAGAGGAACTGATACGGCTTGCCGAAACGCCCTGTGAGGAGGAAGTCTTGAAGAGGGCTTTCCTTTTCGGCTGCCTCACCGGATTGCGGAAGAGCGACATCAAGCAGCTCACTTGGCAACAGATACAGCCGTACACCAACGGCAAGATGTTCGTGACCACCCGTATGCAGAAGACGAAGCAGATAGTACACAACCCCATCAGCGATGAAGCATACGGGCTGCTCGGGGAACGGTGCGAGGGGCTTATCTTTGACGGCTTCAAGGACAAGATGCTGCAAGGACCGCTGAAACGGTGGCTCTTGACAGCGGGAATAACCAAGAAGATAACATTCCATTGCACCCGGCATTCCTTCGGAAGCCTGCATGTGGAAATGGGCACGGATATGGCTGTCATCCAAGCCTATATGGGACACAAGAACATTACCACCACACAGATATATTCCAAAATGGCAGCACAGCAGATGTGTGACGTGGTGGACAAGATAACCCTGAAACGCAAGGAAGCATAAGGCAGTTATAAGCAGACGGAAATTCGGAGGGAGCGGTCAAGGTATTATTAACCGCTCCCTCTGTTTCCATCCCTACAAGCCATCAGAGTATGATAATTGAGTATGATTTTGGCAATTTGGTGAAAAACGCTGAAAAAGAACCCTCTGACTACGGGTAATGAATAATAATCAGAAGAATAGCATTAACTTTGCACAAAATTCAGACAGTAACCAGTAATACCCGAATAGAATATGGATTCATCCGTCAAAGACAAACATATCATTTTAGGCTTCATCGGCTTTACCATCTGCCTAATCTCATTCTTTATAACGCTTATCGTTGCCGAGAGTTTCAACCAAGACAACTTTGTAAGGCTGATAGTATTCTTGTGCAGCAACCTGTTGGGCTGGCTGTTCTACTTATCCTTCCAGACAATTATCTTTGACACTTACCAGCTTTACAAAATCAAGTCCGGCAAAAAGGAGATGAAAGAGATTACTACGGAAACCGTAGCCTTGCAGGAAGAAGAACCGCAGAATACAATAGAACCTGTAACGCAGATAGCGGAAGAGGCAAGCTCCGATGCCCAACCCATAGAACTGAATATCGACCCGAAGCGTCACGAAGAAATCCGTTCAAGTTATAAAGATGAGCAAGACAAGGAAAATGAGAGACGCATCCGCATGGTCGTGGAGTATATACATTTTTACATACCCCGTATCGCTGACGAAGAGACCGTGAACCATGTCTGCAACGAGGTAAGCAACTGGATGAACAAGAACAACTACAAGCCGAAGCCGATAAAAAGGCGGCTGACACAGGACATCTCCAATATTCCGCTCCGTCATTTCATATGGAACATAGCGGAGCGTTGCATGTACAAGAGATATTACAATGGGGATAACCGCGCCCGTTTCGTCAAAGAACTTTTCCCTCGCGAGTTTGCCGAAACGGATATAGCGACCATCAAGAACTTTAGGATTGACCCGTTAAAGCCACCGATTCCCATTGACGAACCCGAAGACGGCAAGCTGGATTTCCATTATCCGAATGGTTACTTGCAAAAAGAGTAAAAATCATCCCGTCTTTGAGCAATAACGACAAGTACCAAAACTACTTAACAGCCTGTTTAATAGTGTTTCCCGAACAACTTTACCCATCATTCACGGTTGGGTATCGTTATTCGGGAATTATTTTTTCGTGAAGATATTCACGACCCTATCATTGCAGTCCTTTGCGGCAAGTCTTACAAAAGAGACGAATCGCAAAATGGAAAAAGTAAATCTTACATTCAACGACCTTCCGGAGGTCGTGGCTCAACTTCGGGACGAGGTGATGAGCCTGAAAAGCCTGCTCACCGAGCAGAACAGTACAAACAATGCAAAGGCTGTGGACACCCATGTCCCCATGTCGGTGGATGAAGCGGCAGAGTATCTGGGCATCCCCAAAGGTACGCTCTACATGAAGCTGTCGGACAGGAGCATCCCTGCCACCAAGCCCGGCAAACGCTATTGCCTCTACCGTGACGAATTGGACAAGTGGCTGGAATCCTCCCGGAAGAATCCCGTGCCACTGTCCGATGAGGAACTGAACGAGTCCATATCCTCATCGCACCATCGCAAACCCAACAAACGTAACTGGTAAAAGCCATGGAAGAGGATAAGAATTATATCGGCATGATACATGGCGACCTTGCGAGGGCTTCCCAAGCGCGGAGCGGTATGCCGGAGAGTATCGGTGTGATGAGCATCAAGACAGCCAACCGCACCATACTCGAAGCATCGCTGCTGCCCACGCCCCGTGCGCTGTGGGACAGTTTCTGGTACGAGGGGGAGCTGTCCTGCCTCTTTGCCGACTCCAACGTGGGCAAGTCCATCCTTGCCGTGCAGATAGCCGACCGCATTGCCCGAACCGATAATGTGATGTATCTGGACTTTGAGTTGTCCGATAAACAATTCCAACTCCGATACACTAACGAACACGGAAACCTTTACACCTTTCCCGAAAGGCTGTATCGGGTATCACTTGACTGTAACTCACTGTTGGAGGAAAATTTTGAGGAAGCCATTATTGGCAGCATCGAGCAGATGGCATTGCAAACCGCCAGCAAGATTTTTATCGTTGACAACCTTACCTATCTGTGCTGCGCCATGGAGAAAGGTGATGCCGCAGGGCGGCTGATGATACAGCTTAACAACCTCAAAAAGAGATACGAGCTGTCCATCCTCGTGTTGGCTCATACGCCCAAACGCTCCTTGGACTGTCCTATCACCTCCAACGACCTTGCAGGAAGCAAGCGGCTCTACAACTTCTTTGACAGCGTGTTTGCCATCGGCAAAAGTGCGCAGGATGGCGGACTTCGCTATGTGAAGCAGTTGAAAGTACGCTATGGCACATACTCATACGATGTGGACAATGTAATCATCTATGAGATTGAAAAGGTGGATGCCTTCTTGCAGTTTGTACATAGGGGATATTCCACGGAAAAGGAGCATCTGAAAAAGTTGGGCGACAATGAATCGAGCCAAAGGAACTGCCTGATATTGCAATTGTCCCAATCGGGCAGGTCAGTAAGGGAGATAGCCTCACAGGTGAATTGCGGCAAATCCACCGTCAGCCGGATTATCCAGCGCAGCAAAGATGGCGATAAGACGGCTGTCCCAAGTGTCCCACCGTCCCAACCCACGGCAAGTGGGACAACGGGACAGGATGGGACACTTGGGACAATCAAGGAAGTAATGCAAGCGGAACTGTTTTCTGAACACAATAACAAGGAGGATAAGCCATGAAAAATCCTATTATACATACTGTTATAAAGGATAATGGCTTCATTCCAATGGTAAGCGATCCTGCAAACAAGAGGGTCATATGTCAAAACATTCCAAGTGTCCCAAGGTGTCCCACTGTCCCATGCCCTATGAACCGGGACAATGGGACAGGACGGGACAGCACAATAACCAACGGAAAAACAAAGGAGGCAGACAATGAGTAATTATTCGTTACAGAGATATAAAGGAACGGCTACACGGCACACTTGCCCGAATTGTGGCGACAGGCGCTCCTTTGCCTATTATGTGGATGAACAGGGCACACCCCTTCACCCATCGGTCGGCAGATGTAACCATGAAAGCGGTTGTGGGTATCACTACACCCCCAAGCAATACTTTCAGGAACATCCCGAATGTCATACAGCAAAGGATTTCTCTTTTGGTGGGCAAAGGATGAAACAACCGACCAAGCAGCCGTCACTACCGCTTACGGTATGTTACATACCGACCAACTATGTGGAAAAATCACAGAGCGTTCACAGCAACTTCTTCCGTTTCCTTTCCACGCTCCTTACCGCCTATTACGGCAGCAAGGCAAGAGAAGTATTGACCCGGTTGTTGGAAGAATACCGTTTGGGGGCTACCCGTGACGGGGCTGTCATCTTCTGGCAGATAGACCGCAACGACAAGGTACGTACAGGCAAGGTAATGCATTACAATCCCGAAGACGGACACCGTATCAAAAGAGGGTTGACATCGGCAGTGAACTGGATACACAGCATACTGAAAAAGCAACAGGTTTTGCCGGAGGAGTGGCAGCTCTCCCAATGCCTTTTCGGGGAACATCTGCTAAAAAGCAACCCCGGCAAGGTGGTGGTCTTGGTGGAATCCGAAAAGAGTGCCGTCATCGGTTCGGCTATCTTCCCCGGCTATGTATGGCTGGCGACAGGAGGCAAAAGCCAGATGAGAGAAGAAAAGCTCCGTGCACTGACCGGGCGAACCGTGCTTCTCTTTCCCGATGTGGACGGATATGCAGAGTGGAAACAACGTGCCGGGAGCATGACATTTTGCAGGGCTATTGTATCTGACATCATCGAAAGAAACGCCACGCCGAAACAAAGGGCTGACCACATAGACATAGCCGACTGGATTATCTACCAGATACAGGAGGGCAAGCTGATGTGTACATCCAACCACTTGGTAGAAGCTGAAAAAATCCTCCAACGGATGATAGAGAAGAACCCCGTCCTGCAAAAGCTGATAGATGATTTAGACCTTGTATTGGTCGGTGCAAGTCCAATCGGAAGCAGTGATTGAAACCCTCCCTGACGGCAGGAGAGCGGAAGCCAAAGGCTGTAGTGAACGGACAAGGGCTTGCCCTTGATATAGCCACTATAACTACACGCTTCGCTTTCGTAGTTGTGGGCTCTCCCGAGGGGCTGGGCTTTGCCCCGTCCCACTCAGGACGCTGCCCTGAGAACCCGGCAAGGGGTGTCAGCCCTATGCAACCCGACCAAAGAGTGACCCTCTCTTTGGAAACTCCGCTCAGAGGCTTCCACCCCTAAGAACCCGGAGCAGGAAGTGACCCTCTCCCTGCACCCTCCGATTAAGGCGATGCCCTAATAACCCATTGCGGTTATGAGCGGACAGCGGAAAATATTTTCATCAACAAATCAAATTCTAAAAAAATGGCAACAAAATCAAGCATACATATCAAGCCTTGCAACACCAAGTCAAGCGAGGCTCATAACCGAAGGACTGCCGAGTATATGCGTAATATCGGTACATCCAAAATCTATATCGTGCCGGAACTCTCTGCCGACAACGAGCAGTGGATAAACCCGAACTTCGGCAATCCCGACCTGCAAACGCACTACGACAACATCAAACGGATGGTAAAGGAAAAGACAGGTCGTGCCATGCAGGAAAAAGAACGGGAGCGCAAAGGCAAGAACGGAAAAATCATCAAAGTGGCAGGATGCTCACCCATTCGTGAGGGTGTGTTACTCATCAAACCGGACACCACACTGGCAGACGTGAAGAAATTTGGCGAGGAGTGCCAAAGACGCTGGGGCATCACACCGCTTCAAATCTTCCTGCACAAGGACGAGGGACATTGGCTGAGCGGACAGCCTGAAGCCAATGACAGGGAGAGCTTCCAAGTAGGCGAAAAATGGTTCAAGCCGAATTACCACGCACACATCGTATTCGACTGGATGAACCACGACACGGGCAAGAGCCAAAAGCTCAACGACAATGATATGATGGAAATGCAGACCTTGGCATCTGATATTCTCTTGATGAAACGTGGGCAGTCCAAAGCCGAGACAGGTAAGGAGCATCTGGAGCGTAACGACTTCATCATCGAGAAGCAGAAAGAGGAGATGAACCGCCTTGATGCCACAAGGCAGTATCGGGAGTATCAGTTGGAAATGACCAATCAGAAAATGCAGGAGGCGGAAAGCAGAGCCAATTCCCTTATCGAGACTGCCAATCAAAAGGAACGGCAGAGTGAAGACCTTGACAGGGCTATCAAAGAAAAACGCTCCAAGCTGAACAGGGAGAAAGGTAGTGAACTTCTTGATGCCGCTGTCGGTTGGGCTACGGGCAAGTCAAAGGTTCTGAAAGGCGAAATAGAGGACTTGCGACATGAGATTTCCACGCACGAGGAAACCATAGAAATGTTGCAGGGCAGAATCCAAGTCATGCAGAGCGACCACCACCGTGAACTGATGAAGCTGGAAGCCAAGTACCAGTCCGAACTCAACCGTAAGGAGGCGGCACATACAGAGGAAACAGCGAGGCTCAAAAAACGCATTTCGTGGCAGAACCTGATTATCGGCAGTCTTAGTTTCTTGTTGCTCAAAACAAACGATATCTTCCGCAAGGCGGTAAACAGTGTCATCCGTTTGGCAAGGGGCTATTACAAGCCACGTTTCGATGCGGAACAGGTGTCGGACATCAAGAGTGCCCTTAACCTGTTCGGTGACGACAAACAGTTGCACCAAGCTGCCGGAGATTTCCTGTATATCACAGCCACACAGAAAGGCAAATTGGATAACCGGGAGCAAATCAAAGCTAGACGGGAAGTCGATAACGTGGTGGAGGGACATTATGACCAACAGCAGAAGAAAGGAGTTTCAATAAGAAGATAACCCATGTAGAGGTATGTTCAAATAATCGTAATATTTTGAAGCACAAACAAATAAAATGAGTAACTTTGCAAATAAATTAAAGAGGAATATGGCTAAAGACAACAACATACAAGTAACTGGTAACTTGACGGATAACTTTAGGGGGTATGCGGTATTGCTGCGCAAAATCAAACACAGAGTGCTGATTGCCCAGCAACGGGCGATTTATGCCGCCAACGAAGAGATGCTTCGGATGTATTGGGACGTGGGCGAAATGTTGCAGCAAAGCCAAGACGCTGACGGTTGGGGCAAGAAAACCTTACAACGGTTGGCTGTGGATTTGAAGAACGATTATACCGATATTAAAGGCTTTTCCGTACGCAATATGCAGTACATGATGCAGTTCTTCAACGAATATAATCAGGAGCTTACGATGGTAAAAGTGGCAACTGCTCCAATTACGAAATCACTGATTTCGCAATTAGAAAATAATCCCGAATCAATTACGAAATCGTTGGTTTCGCAAATAGGCGAATATAATTTTACCCTCCCTGTCAAGCATCTGGATTGGACGCACAATCTTGTTTTGATAAAGCAGGTCAAGAATATTCGCGCCCGGTATTGGTATATGGTGCAAAGCATTACCAATCATTGGACGACACGCTATCTGCAAGAAGCCATCAAGCTGGACGACTACGGCAAGCATGGTGCATTGGCAAACAATTTCACAGAAACACTGCCTGCACCGGAAGCTGGCGATGTGAAATCCATGCTCAAAGACCCGTACATATTCGACATGCTGACTTTCACAGAGCAATACAATGAGCGTGATGTGGAAATCGGCTTGGTCAATCATGTAGAGAAATTCCTTGTGGAAATGGGAGCCGGATTTGCCTTTATGGGGCGGCAATACCACATCGAGGTGTCGGGCGATGACTACTACATTGACATATTGATGTACAACGCCTTCCTGCACCGCTATCTGGTGATTGAGTTGAAAGATACGGAGTTTATGCCGGAGTATATCGGCAAACTGAATTTCTATTGCTCCGCTGTGGATGATATTCTTTGTCGTGAGGGCGATAACCGCACTATCGGATTGCTGCTTTGCAAGAGCAAAGACCGCATCAAGGCGGAATACGCCCTGTGCGACATTCAGAAGCCTATCGGCATTTCCGACTATGAGTTGGGACAGGCCTTGCCTAAAGACTTCCGGGGCAGTCTGCCTACGATTGAAGAGATTGAAAAAGAATTAGAGACAAAATAAAATATTTATCCAAATAATACATATGCAAATATCTGCCCCTAAATCAACAGAAAAAGCTTTAGAAAAATTGCTTGATAAAATGTATATCAGCAATGTAAGTAAACGCTTAAGGGAACTCAATCAACCAAATGACATTGATAGGAAAAGATGGATTTGGGAGTTACTACAAAATGCAAAAGATACGATAACAAACAATCCGAATCGAGATAGCATTAAGGCTCGAATTCTTATTGAGGGCGACTTGGTTAAGTTTCAGCATGATGGCGACCCATTTACAGCTGATGCAAGATTGGGATTACTATATAAATACAGTGAAGACAAGGAAAACGCTGAGAGTACAGGACGTTTCGGAACGGGTTTCCTAACCACGCACTGCCTTTCCAAAGTTGTAACAATTGAGAGTAATATGTATGGCGATGAAACAATCATCGGCTTTTCTGTAACTATGTATAGAGATGGTTTTACCGAAAAAGAACTTCTTGAAGGTCTTGACAAGATGAGAGCATCTGAACTATATAATAGCGAGCCATACGACTGGACCACATATACCTATCATGTCAATTCAGAATCGGGCCGTCGTGCAGTACAATTAGGCAAAGAGAACTTCAAAGAAAATATTGCACAAACTCTATTATTTTGCAAAGAATTATCTTCTGTCGAGTTAATAGACAATGGAGAAAGGACATCAATTGAACGTATATCAGATACTCCAATCACAAACGAACTTCATCAGACTCAGTTTAGAATTATTGCTGGTGATACAAAGCCTGTGATTCGGACTTTTATATATTATTCAACAAAAGAGTTGGATGAAGAACTTTCAGCAAAATACAAGGCGGAACGTTCTATAAGATTACAAGCTGCTTGTGAAGTTGATAGCAATAAGAACATAGTAAGTACAGACACCAAAACGTCATTGTTCTGTGTGTTCCCATTGGTCGGCATTGAAGGGCAAATACAGATGCCGATATTCGTGAATAGTCCAGATTTTGAACCAGACAGCGAGCGACAGAGCTTGATTCTCAATGGAATTACAATAGACGAAGAGAAAAATGTAATTACAGAGGTTGGTATCAACCAGAAAATTCTTTATAAACTACCTGATGTATTCAAGATTATTGTTGAATATCTTTCTGAAGAAAAGTTCAATAGTTTTTTCAACCTGTGCAATGGATTGAAGTCGTTAAAAGACCACGAGAAATTAGATAAGGATTGGTACAAGAAATCTGTTATCTCAGCACTGCGAGAGATACTGACAAGCTATCCAATAGTAACTCCTTTATCTACATCAGGAACACTTCTTAGGTTGTCAGATTGCATTATTGCTAAAGAAAGCAATCAAAAATCGGAGGACACCTTACTCGATTTGCTCACTTCACTATACCCTGAAAAATTGGTTGCTGACAATAGTAAATGGGCACACATTCTTTGGAAAGATGATGAAATAAGGTTGTGGACAACAGATGATGTTTGTGCTGACATTGAAGCCAGAAGTTCTATGGACTCTCTTGATGTTGTTTCAGACAGTGATAAATTTGTATGGTACAACAAATTTTTAGCTTTCGTGTTGTCTCAGGATGAGCTTTTGCTCAAAAAGTATGCTCTTTTGCCAAACATGAACGGAATGTTCTTGAAGAAGGACAAAGAAGGTTTCAAGCAAGGCGAGGGTGTTACAAGTATAGTTCTTGACGTTTTAGCAAAGCTCGATGGAGATATGAAGCCGTTACTCCTTCATGAATCAATAACAACCATTTCGTTGGATAGTAAATTTAATTCTACGAGTTATTCTGCCAAAGTGAATAGTTTGGCAAAAGGTATTATTGACACCCCTGCTTATACAGATGCAACCAAACTCGCGAAATTACAGCCACTTATTTCTATAGTTGTGTCAGATAGCAACAAATATGAACAGGTGTTTGTAACAAAGCGTTCACGCATATTCACAATTACAAAAGAACTTTTTCAATGGCAGGACGCACAAACGGTTGCTGATAATTCATTGAATAAAGCGGCTTGGGAGGAAACGGACAAGTGGCTTATCAACTATATAATCTCCACTATTGAGTCAAAGAATTTTTTGACAAATCTTCCTGTCGGATTAGGCGCAAAGTGGTTGAATGATACAATTCTTAGTTTAGGTATTACCTTGGCAACAATGAATAATAAGGCGATAGTCCCTAACCAAAATGGGAAATTCTGCCTTTCTAAGAATCTGTTCATTGACAATGGTATTCCAGAGGTATTGAAGAACGATGTGTTTGGGAAAATAGGACTGTCATACAAAGATATTCTGTTGGACAATGCTATTGACCTAAAATCATTGGGAAAGACAAATGCAAAAGATATCGCAGACTTTGCCTCAGATTTATCAAACGCAACATTAGGCTACCAGAGTTGGAATAATTCAAATACATACAATAGCTATGCCCTGTATAGAAAGTACAGTGAGGAAACCCTGCGCCAAGTAGCATTATACTTGATACAGGTTCTACCAATAACAAGTTCCGAAAACGAGAATGTCTCAATTACTCAAACAGCATTAAAGAATATTGCTCGTTATTTTCTGCCTGGAAAATGTGAAGGAATAGAAGAATCCATTGAGGTCGTTGACAGCAAACTATGGCTTCGTATCAATGAGTTTATTTGCCGTGATATAGTTTCTGTAATTGAAAAGAAAGCAAATACGGAAACCTTCTTAGATGAACTTTCAACTAGCGATGATGAGTTTTTTGAGAATCTAAATGTGCTATACAAATATATTGAAAGTCGCAATCTTCAATTTTCAAACAAGGCAATATATCCAAATCAAGCAGGAAACTTTGTCGCTAAAGACAGACTTTATAAAGAAGCTGAAAGTATAGATAAACCGCTTAAAGACATTATTGCATTGATTTCTGATGAAGCGAACAACTACTACAATATCCTTATTGACCCACGTTGTGTAGCAACAATCTCCAAGCAGAAAAACTCTGCGGATGCTTATGCCTATATTGATGGAAGAATTAAGGAGCTCTATAGCAATAATTTAAATTGGGAAGATGAAAACTTCAGAAATGCTACACGTTTGTTGATTGACGAATGGGGCGAATCAAACAAGAGCCTGTTTGATGAAAACCATTTCCCCAAAGTGTATCCTATCAAAGATTCTGTTAGCATGAATGTTGTCTGGACTAAAAATGAAAGACAGCAATTGCAGACCTTGAAGAATAGTTTGAATGAAGAAGACTTGACAGAACTTGTGACTCACATTGCAGATTTTAAGGATTTGAGCAGCCGTAACAAGGAACTGGAGGACGAGAACGCCCGCCTGAAACAGGAAGTGGAGAGATTAAAGTCGGGACGAACCGCAAAAGTTGGTTTGGAAGAAAGCGAAATGTCTAAACGAAAGATGTTGAGGCTCAACTTCAAGCACAGCAAAAACTAATGGAAGAACGTCCAGACTGGAAGTTCCCAACAGGATATGGAGAATGCGATGAGGATGGTGTTCCATATTGCTATTCAAACGAGGAGGTTCAAGACGAATTAGGAGAGACAATTAAAATAGTTCTTAAAAGCTATAGAACTGAAACAGAACCATTCAAGGTAAATCCAACGGAATGGGAATGGGTTGTAAAAGAAAACGCTAAGCTGTTGGTGTATCGGTCTAATAATGAGATAGTAGAAGTCCCTAAAGACAATCTCGTTAAAAAACAGTCAACGTTCTCTATCACATTCGATTCAGAAAATCTTAATGTGGATGAACACGAAGACAGATTGAATAGTTTTTCATCACTATTGAAATATTTCAATGAGATGCACTTCAACTTCGCATCCTTTCGAATCCCAGGCAATGCAAAATCTGTCAAGAATATCTATGCAAAAAAGCAAGGAGTGCAGAACCTATATTCAGAGGAGGATTCATTATGAAGTTCAAACGAGAAGATTATATAGCATTTCTTGAAACTGAGTATGATACTCAGATGAAGGAATATGGTCGTCTGATTGCAACTAAAGCTACAGTTCTGAAAGAACGTGGCGAAGTATTTGTTGGCAAGTTTGTTGGCTTTAGAGGAGATTTCTCCATCTTCAAAGTGCGTATCTCTGACAACATGCCTCGTAAAAATTCTTTCTGGACAGCATCTTGTTTTATCGGCGAGATGGCAAGTTACAAGAATTGGGGTGATTGTGCTTGGGCAGACCTTCGGGAACAATATCAATGTGATTACTCTGATGCACATTGCGTCTGGATTTCAAAATCAGAAGACCCTGCATTTTGCTTGGTTGGGGTGAAGAATATTACCGTGGATTTTGCAAATTTGCTTGAATCCCAAAATCCAATCATTGCCTTCGGGCCTAACGACCCACCATTGAAATATCTACTCAACTTGAAAGATATTGTCCAAAACTCTGAATGTAAAGCGACAAAAGAAATTTTAGATTATTTTTCTGTTGAAGAAAGCACATGGAATCCACAAAAGGTTGCCGCGACAGAAGACCTGAATATCCACATTCTGCGTAGCTTGGAATCTCATAATACTGTTGCCATTCAAGGCCCCCCTGGAACAGGTAAAACATATAGGATGGGAAGGTTAGTCGCACAGCTTTTGTCAGAAAGAAAAAGCGTGTTGGTAACAGCACTAACTAATGAAGCATTGAAAGTCGTTGCTTCCAAAGAGGATTTGAAACCGTATCTTGAAAGTGGCAAAGTATCAAAGACAAGCCTGACGATAGACGAGCGACACGAATTACCTAAATTGGTGGCAAATGAAGGAAACGTTTGCAATGCCACGCCCGGTCATCTCTCGCTTGCCACGTTCTACATTTCAAGTGGGTGGGCTAAAGACATGCTTGAAACTACTCCTTTTGATTATGTCATAGTAGACGAAGCAAGTCAAGCGTTACTACCAATGATTGCCGCATCGAAGAAGTTAGGAAGCAAAGTCGTATGGATAGGAGACCAGAAGCAGCTTGCTCCTATTGTTAAAACCAATGAAGACAAAATCAATACTTGTGGATGGAGTCCTATTGTGAAAGGATTTGATACTCTTTGCAATAATATTCCTATGCCAACATTCATGTTGAGCGATACATTCCGTTTGACTAAGAGAGGAGCTGAATTCACTGGTGTCTTCTACAACAATGAACTGAACTCGGTTGCAGGTGTTGATGAGATACAAACATCCTTGCCTGTATTGAATAGATTGGGAGGACCGTCTTTGGTGGATTTAGAACTTAAAATAGGAGATAAGAAACCTGTAAATGCGTTGAATGTTGCCTTTGATTTGACTGAGCGAATATTGAAAGAAAGTCCCGAAGCTAAAATAGCAATTCTATCCAAGTTCAAAGAAACGGTCAAGGAATTGCAAAAGACATTCATCACGAAACTGTACAGCGAGGAGATTCCCGACAATCTGAAAATAGAAACTGTTGACAGAATACAGGGATTGACTGTCGATTATACCATTTTTCTCATCCCCAATGCTTCTGTTATCTATTCTCTTGACAGCGAACTTTTTAATGTAGCAACATCTCGTGCAAGCCGTTGTACTATAATTGTTGCTGATAGGATGATTCTCAAAAACTTCATGTCAGATGAGGTTCGACGCTTCTTGCTGAAAATCAATGAAAACAAAGTTGCAGCATTAAACCCATCCATGACTCAAACCATAACATCTGGTGAATTAAAGGTAACGGTTCTTGGGAAAATCAATCTGCCTGAAAAACATTTGAAGGAGATTGTGGCAGACAAGGAGAATATTTTCATTATTGACACGAATGTGTTTGTAAAATGTCCAACCATTATCTCAAAAATAGGAAAGTATAAAGTTGTGATTCCCACTACAGTATTGGAAGAACTTGATCGTTTAAAATTGAAACAAAGTATTGACAAGAAAGCACTCAACGATGCGGTTAAAAACATCAACAAGGCTTTTCTTAATAATTATTCCAGCATGGAAGAAGGCGACTCGTCCTTGCTTCCCAATGGTTTCGATGCACAAAAAGCCGATTGTCTTATTCTTTCCGTTGCACTAAGATATAAAACAGAGGATAAGAATCCTATATTGTTGACTTCCGACAATCTCTTGCAATCCAAGGCTCTCGGATTAGGCATTACAACAATTTCGTTGCAAGATTTTCTTTCCGAAAGAAGATGATTGTAAGTTTACAAATAAATACGATAAAAATATGGTACTTAGTGAAAATTTTGGAGGATAATCTGCTCTGCGACCCAAAAGCTAAGGGATAACGAACAATATCGGAAAAATATTGTACCTTTGTACAGGCTTAAGCAATGAGCCAAAATAGAAGTGGAATATCGGAAATAAATTGCATCGAAAAAAGAAGAAACCGCTCGTATTGACACTCCAAATGAGTTAAGAATCAATAAAAGCGTTAAATCTTCACCCCTTAGAATGTACCCTTAAAGGTTACGACCATATTTCTGACTTATTACTTGCAAATTATTGAGTAATAACTGGTTGTAAATACTATTATCTGTTTTTTAAAATGTTTTGCATTAAAAAAACTTAAGAATAAATCTAATTCAGCTTCTTCGGCTGTCTGGTAATTTTTGATCAATACGCTAAAACCAGCATTAGAGTATTCTTCTTTGATTTTCGCAACTTCATCATTATGATTTCCTAAATAATCAAATATGTCAATACCATAATAACGGCCAGAGTTATATTTGTAAACTTTCACATTGTTATGTGTGGTTACATCATAATCATAGCGTAAATAAGCTTCGTCTATTTTTTTATATCTATTTTCATGATGATAATATTTTATAGTTCAAATATAATAATAAAAAAATAGGATTTACTATAATGTTGATAATAATATAGCAGGTTCCTTGTTGTGTATTCTTGAGGTATGAAAGAAACCGATAGTTGATATTTCTATATTTTTTATTTATAGACAGATGGTATTATAATATGAGATTGTGTGTCTTTGAAGATAATTTAGAATTTGTTTAATAAGGGGCCTTTTAGCCGTTTTAATAGAATGTTGCTTTTGTAGTTTATATATAGGTTGGAAATATATTGTATGCGTTTATTCCTATTTTATATTTATAAAGTGATTCAATCCTATGGATTACGAAGAAGAAAAAGAGCGGATTCTTGATGCTCTTGATGAAGGTCATTACAGCGTGTCGTATGAACCGACCGAACGAGAAAAGTGGGAGGGAACGAAGTTCTATGTTTTCTTGGAGGATGATGTGAAATACGGCATTGATGGCGGCCGATGCATCATCGCACAGCTTTCGCTACGACATCATGTGCGATGAGTGGCTTGAGGAAGAAACTGAGGATGAGGATGAGGATGAAAATGATTTGATTGATGAACTTATTGAGGATGAAGAGTTCGATTATAAATTGAACGAGGAGGAGGCTGATACTTTGTCCGATAATGAACTCGAGAAGCAATTCCCGAAACTCTACGCGAAGGTTGCTCGTCAAGTGCAGTCGCGTGCCGAGGAGGATATGGAGTCCGAGGAGAATGTTGAGGAACTGAATCTGAGTTTCTATCTGATCTTTACCCGCGAGATGTTCGCATATAATTTGGGATAAGGTCGGTGTATACGAGAAGTTAATTCCGTAGATACTAAGAAAATGTTTATCTAAGAGGGTTTATTGTTAAGCTCTCTTAGATTTCTTTATTGGGGACTATCGAATAACAGCGTATTATAATACTTCTTTATGAGGGTAAAAACATCATTTATTCGTCCGATTGGAGGTGCAAGTTTTGTGGAAAAATGAGGACGATAATTGGTGAAAAATAGCCCTCTTTGAAAGGGCCTGAAAAAGCAAGATTCATTCTAAAATAGAATAAAAATAGAATGAATTCTGGAAATCGGGGACTGCCGATCTAGTTGTGGATCGGTAAAGTTTTTTGGTGTGGTTTTTAGGCCTTTTTTTGTGCTTAAAAACGGGTCGAGTTTTGTATGGCTCGTGTGGTGCTAAAGCATAAGAAAACTTATGCTCCTTCAGAGAAGGAAAGTTGGGTATTTATTGTGCCTTTTTTATCTGAAATTGAAGATTCAGGTTTCTTTAAATTGTTCTTGTTTTTTGTCGTTGTATAAATAACTCTCAAAAAAACCATATTGTTGTGTAATATTTGTTATACCTGTTAATATAATACGATATTACTTAAACGGAAGTGTTGGTAACGGGTAAGAAAAACATGATAAAGATGTGCACCGAAATTTATCAGTGTTTATGAGAGTTGTTCATTGTTATTATGTTCTTGATGGGCAAAACCATATCGTTGATATAGATGAGGTAACTCCTATTTATTGAGAATAGCATACTTCCCATTGCCTTTCTGCTCGGGGAAAAGTGAACAATTCTTTACGGATGTTAAAGATCATTGTGCTGGGAAGAACTTAAAGTGTTTGTTTATCAACCTTCATGTGTTTAGAATTGACAATAATCAAGAATATGACGATAAGTTCTACTGCAGTTGACTGGGGGTGAGGAGCAATCTCGAAAAGAAAGTAGTTCCTATCCGGTTGGGAAATAGGTGTGCGGTATAGTTTTATTATAAAAAAATAAGTGCTGGTATCATATATGCATATATACACGTTCTAAATAAACTTAAATCTCTTTTAAAATGGATGTAAAGATTATTAATGTATATATTTCTTTTGTAGTAGTAAGTATAATTACATGATTAATTTAAATTTTCGGACTATTTGATCTTCTTGCATTGCATTTTTTATATATGTACTGAAAATAGATAACCATAGGTTTTATCCTGGTGCTTTTGTCTCGAGCTATCCTACTTATATGATGCTTTCCCGAACATAGTATGTTTTCTCTAAAATTGCTTTTATGAGATTCTTATTTAGACTGAAATTTTCATCATATAGTGACAAAATATCGCTAACTTGATCTTAAAACAATAGTGATATTTATGTAGTAAAAGTTGCTATTGTTGTTTTTAACTTATACCAAATTACTTGAAATTAGACTGTCGATATGATTCTTACAAAATCATCTGTGTTTTTTTATCCGTAATTTTTTTACGGATATAATCTTTTGATTATATTTGCAAATAAACTCTTAAAATTATGTTAGCAAAATTTTCTGTAACAAATTATATGGGATTCCCTCGAAAAATAACTTGGGATCTGTCACAACCAAGAGATTATTCTTTTAATTCAGAATTAATCAAAGATAATATCGTCAAAAATGGAATAATCTATGGAGAAAATGGTTCAGGTAAGACAAGTCTTGGCCGTGCGATTTTTGATATAGTTAATTTGACAAATACGGCGAACCCAACCAACTATAGAGAATCCATCTTTCGTGGTTCCCCTGACCAGAATATAGATTTTGAATATACATTCGTTATGGATGGAACCGTAATAGAATATACTTATAGTAAAAACATTGGTGGTCAATTAGTAAAAGAATCACTAAGGCAAGCTGGAAATGTAGTTTTTGAGAAAGATAATGATCATCTAATTATTTCTAGTGAATTCCCCATTGAGAAAGGTATGACGGATAGTTTGGTACAAAGCGCCAATTCAGTCTCCATTCTTAAATTCATTTTCGGAACATTCCCATTGACAGAGAATCATTACATAAAGAAGTTGATGGATTTTATCAATTCTATGCTTTGGTTTCGATGCCTTGATGAACGTAGGTATATTGGACTTGATACAGGTGTGGTAAATATCGCTCAATATATCATAAGGAATAATTACTTGAAAGAATTTGCGGAATTTCTAAATATAGAAAGCAAACAGACATTTGATTTTTCCCCAACCCAACTCGATAGCAATATAATTCTATGTAATATGGATGGTTATGTTGTACCTTTCCATGAAATTATTTCCACAGGAACATCTGCACTTGAACTCTTATTTTATTGGATTAAAAGGATTAAGGAATCAGGCGCAAAATTTGTGTTTATAGATGAATTTGATGCATTTTACCATTTTGAGTTGTCGATGAATGTGTGTCGTACTTTATTCAAAGAAGATTTTCAAGTATTTATGACATCACATAACACGATGCTGTTGTCAAATGACTTACTTCGCCCCGACTGCGGATTCTTGATAGATAAGAATAGAATTGCTCCATTGAGTGACCTAACTAGCCGTGGTGAGTTGAGACAAGGGCATAACATAGAAAAAATGTATCGTGCTGGTGCGTTTAACTTGAAATGAGCAGAGTATGATTTTATTAATATTTGAAGGGGTCAAGGAAGAACCTAAAATTATGCAGACTATAAAAGAATTATTCTTTAAGGATAATCCAAGTATGGTGCAATGTGCGTATGGTTCTGATACACATACTTTTGTGAAGGAAGTGAAAGAACTTCGGAAAGATGGTGGGGAAGTTGACATTTTTAATGTTGTAAAAGGTCGTATGAACAGAAGAGGAGATACATCCTTAAATAATTTTTTTTCATCTCAGTTTGAAGCGACCTATCTTTTTTTGATTATGATCCTCAGAATGACACGATCCCATTAAGTCAACTTAATGAAGAGATATCAGAGATAATAGATGTCCTTTCTGATAGTAGTGAAAATGGTATGATATTTATTAGTTATCCAATGGTTGAATCTTTATATTGTTTGAACAGCATGCCTGATCCTAATTTTTGCAACTATATAGTTAGCATAGACCAATTACATAGAGGTAAAAGTTGGGCTATGGAATATGATTTTTATCGTAAAAGAAATAATGTCATTTTTGAGACCGATAATACGGGCATGATTAAAGAAAGGGATAATACCCTTAAGAGGTTATCATATTTAAAGATTGTGTGGAATTACATCATACAAGTTAATACATTAAAGGCCAATTTTATTTGCAATGGGAACAATAATCTTCCCTGTAATGTAGAGGATATTACAACTAAAAGAATATTTAATAAACAACTTGAGAAGTACGTTTTAAAAGGGAATAACGTATCTATCTTAAGTGCTTTCCCTTTATTTTTATTTGAATATTTCCATGGGAATGGGGATTTCTAATGAGAGCACTTGTGACTGAAATGTAAAATATAATATGCTCAAATATCCGAAAGAATTAGTTGTTTGTGGAGTGTGGGGGGGCAGATCGAAAAGATTAGCTCTCCATTATAGTCTATTGTGCTGATTATTGGGGTACTGCCAATATTTACAATAAAAGTAATTCTAAGATAATATTTGTAGTAGATGTTGGTGATATTATAACTTAAAATCCGTTGGTAGATGGTTATGGCTTTTTTATCCTCTTTCTTATCTTGAAAGCGAGGGCGTATATATTGTTTTGATGAAGTCTATATAGTGAAATTTACTCATATAGTTATAAAATAGAAGAGTAGTATGGATAGCTACCTAACTGTGCATAATGGGTTCGTTTACACTGTTGAATGTTTTCCTTGACTCAATTCAGATTTAATGATGGATTCATTTATTTGGTGAGGAAAGTTTATTAATTTGTTGACTGTTTGAATTGTCTGAAGGATGCTTAAACTTGATTTTAATCTCGAGTACGGACGAGTCATAAATATTTTATACTTTTAACTCCGCTAATAGGATTGAATACAATATAAATCGACAACAGAGATGGAAAAACAAGTCTTGGCACTTATTGCGTGCCTGGGTGCAATCTTTACGACCCAGGCCGATGATTATACCAAAGGATTGTCCATTTGGTTCGACCGACCGAACAATTTGGATCGGCGTGCCGTGTGGTTCGGGGGGCGTCCCGAATTGTGGGCCGAAAAAAAACTTCCCGAACTCTATGCCGGAGGTGGGGTAAATGCCGATCCTGCATGGGAATCCACATCGTTGCCGATTGGTAATGGAAGCATTGGTGCCAACATTATGGGGTCGATCGAGGCCGAACGAATCACGTTTAACGAGAAAACATTATGGCGTGGCGGTCCGAACACATCTCGCGGTGCTGCCGCCTACTGGAATGTAAATAAGCATTCGGCACATTATCTGGATGAGATCCGTCAGGCCTTATGCTGATGATAAGGCAAATATTATTGATGTTGAATTTGATGTCGCTGTTACGGCAACAGAAAATAATGGTATAGAAGGTGGTGGTAAAATAAAGGTGATGTCTCTTATTGAAGTAGGTGGAGGAGTAAACTCCAAAGTAGAAAATCAAACGGTTAGTAGAGTAAAATACACTTTGCCGCTTATTCTGAGTGGTACAAAGCATTAAAGATTATGGAAAAACTAAATATGCAGACGGCAGATCAAGCCGCAATCAATATGCAAAAGCTGGCGGAGCTTTTCCCGAATTGTGTGACCGAACAACTCAATGCAGAAGGGAAACCCGAATGTGCCATCGACTTCGATAAGTTGCGCCAAGAGTTGGCCGATCAAGTGGTCGAGGGTTCTGATGAACGCTACCAGTTTACTTGGCCTGATAAACGGAATGCGATTCGGTTGGCTAATGCCCCTACCACGATGACTTTGCGTCCATGTCGTGAGGAGAGTAGTAATTTCGATACCACCAAGAACCTTTATATTGAGGGCGATAACTTGGAGGTGTTGAAGATTTTGCGTGAGAACTATTTGGGTAAGGTAAAGATGATCTATATTGATCCTCCTTATAATACGGGTAATGATTTTGTCTATAATGACGATTTTGCCCATGATACAGAGGGTTATAAGGCAAATAGCGACCAATATAATGAAGAAGGTTGTCGCCTCGTCCAAAATATCGAAACCAACGGTCGTTTCCATACCGATTGGCTCAATATGATCTATCCTCGTTTGAAAGTTGCCAAGGATTTACT
Source organism: Alistipes sp. (assembly GCA_020026415.1). GTDB lineage: Bacteria > Bacteroidota > Bacteroidia > Bacteroidales > Rikenellaceae > Alistipes. The sequence continues at coordinate 157,642 of JAHHQL010000002.1, forward strand.
TTCGGACGATGGTGTGATTTTTATTTCTATTGATGATAATGAAGTTGAAAACCTAAAGAAAGTATGTTCTGAAATTTTTGGAGCAAGTAATTTTATTGCTCAATTAATTTGGGAAAGAGCATATTCTCCTAAGAATGATGCAAAATTTATCTCTAATAGCCATGATTACATTTTGATGTATGCGAAAATTATTGGACGATTTAATATTGGACGACTTCCGCGAACAGAAGAGGCAAATTCTCGTTATTCTAATCCAGATAATGACCCTAGAGGTGTATGGAAAGCAAGTGATATGTCTGTAAAAACGTATAATGCAAGTTGTGACTATCCTATTACAACACCATCTGGAAAAATAGTAGAGCCTCCAGCAGGACGCTGCTGGAGGCTCTCTAAAAATATATTTTTAGAGAGACTTAAAGATAATAGAATTTGGTTCGGAGTTGATGGTAATAGTGTCCCTTCCATTAAGAGATTTTTAACAGAATTAAAATATGATGGAATGGCTCCTACATCTATTTTATTTTATAAGGAGGTAGGTCATAGTCAAGAAGGAGCGAAAGAAGTTGTGTCTTTATTTGATGGGAAGGGTATTTTTGATGGTCCCAAGCCAGTACGATTACTCCGCCGTTTAATAACTTTAGCAAATTTAGATACTGATTCTGTAGTTGTTGATTTCTTTTCGGGGTCGGCAACAACTGCTCATGCTGTGATGCAACTTAATGCCGAAGATGGTGGCAATCGAAAATTTATTATGGTGCAGTTGCCCGAAGAAACTGACGAAAAAGGACAGAAGGCAGGCTATAAGAATATCTGCGAGATTGGTAAGGAGCGTATTCGCCGTGCGGGTAAAAAGATTCTGGAGGAGAATAAGGATAAAGAAGGTATCGATAAATTGGATACGGGATTCCGTGTGCTGAAACTCGCTAGCTCTAATATGGCAGATGTCTATTATACGCCCGAAGAATTTGTGTCGGAGAATTTATTTACGAAGCTCGAAGAGGTGGAGAATATCAAACCTGATCGTACTCCCGAAGACTTGTTGTTCCAAGTGATGCCTTTGTGTAATTTGCCTTTGTCAAGTCGTATTGAGGTGAAGGAGATCCACGGCAAGAAGGTTTTCTTTGTCGAGGATAATTATTTGGTGGCATGCTTTGATAAGGATGTAAATGAAGCCGTGATTACCGAAATCGCTAAGCAGCAACCTTATTATTTCGTGATGCGTGACAGCTCAATGGCTACCGATAACGTGGCCGACAACTTTGACCAAATTTTTAACGCTTACAGCAAAGATACAATCCGAAAAATTTTGTAGATATGTCAAATGAAGTTGATCGTGTAAGAAGAATAATATCAGAAACAAGAGATATCGCTTTTATAGTTGGGAATGGAGTCAATTTATATCACAATCAGAATGCCTGTTCTTGGAATGATCTATTAAAGCGTTTATGGAAGGACTTAGTTGGGGGAAGTGTTCCTAAAGGTGTTTTCCCTGATGTTTCTTATATAGAGTTTTATGACTTGATGGATTTGATGTTATTGCAAAAGGCTCGACAATTAGATCTCAAAGAGAAGAAAAATATAATTCATCAAGCTACTATTCGTGAATCTTATGATGACAAGGATCGGACTATTTTTGATTTTATGTCAAAATGGGAACGTCTAAAGCAGGAAAAAGTTGCACAATATAATTCTAATGAGAGTGTCCATTTTTCTGATATTTCTCAAATTTATGAAATAGGAGCTCAAACGTATAAAAATCTATGGCTAAGCGAAATACAAAACAAGGTTGTAGAGTATTTAAATGATTGGCATTACAACAACACTCAACATGGTATAATTGGACGTAAAATTGCTCGTTTGAGAGCTCCGTTATTAACAACAAATTATGATGAAGGCTTTAATCAAGCATTAAATTGTAATTTTTATAAGTTAGGTACGACTAATTTTTCATCTACAAATCCTTTGAGTGGTTATTGGGGGTTGGAAAAAATTACTGATCCGTTAGAAGACTTTGGAATCTGGCATATAAATGGATTGATAAAATATCCCAATAGTATAAAATTAGGGCTTTCTCAATATATGGCAAATGTTGAGAAAGTACGTTCTTTAATACATGGAGGAAAATCTGATGTCGAGAATTTTCATGGAAAGAATCAAAACGGAGGTTGGAAAGGGTATAATACTTGGCTGCATATCATTTTCAATAAATCATTATTTATATTTGGATTGGGTTTAGAGAAAGATGAGGTCTTCTTAAGATGGTTATTATTTGAACGTATAAAGTATTTTACTTTATTTCCTAAAAGACTTTCGGGGTGGTATATTGTCACGAAGGAAGAACAAAATAGAATGTCTGAGGGAAAGAAAATGTTTTTGCAAAATGTGGGATTAGAAGTAATAGCCTTAGATAGTTTCAAGCAGATATATGAGGATATTTGGGAATAATTCTTAATATGAAATTTAAGTTCAAAATACAACAATATCAAACCGAGGCTGTCGAGAATACCGTGAAGGTGTTTTCTGGACAGCCATTGGTGGATAATTACAGCTATTTACGCGACTTAGGCAGTCAATCTAAATCAACTCAGACTTCATTGGAGCTTGAAGATGAAACGACGGGATATCGAAACAATCCCGTGCAGCTTACGGATGAGAGTTTGTTAAAGAATATCCGTGCGATTCAAGCTAAAAGCGATATTCCCCAATCTTCGGAGTTGGTAAAGGTAAAGGGACTTGGTCGATGCAATCTCGATATTGAGATGGAAACGGGTACAGGTAAAACCTATGTTTACATCAAAACAATGTTCGAGATGAATAAACGTTACGGCTGGAGTAAATTCATCGTCGTTGTGCCGAGTATTGCGATTCGTGAAGGTGTGAAAAAGAGTTTTGACATGCTCGAAGATCACTTCATGGAATATTACGGCAAGAAGGCGCGTAACTTTATCTATAACAGTAGTTCGTTGAAGGATTTGGATGACTTTTCGAGCAGCAGTTCCATTCAAGTGATGATTATCAATACGCAGGCGTTTGCGGCATCGTTGAAGGAAGGAGGACGAAGCAAGGAAAGTCGTATTATCTACTCGAAACGTGATGACTTTGCAAGTCGTCGCCCGATAGATGTGATTGCAGCTAATCATCCGATTATCATCATGGATGAACCGCAGAAGATGGAAGGTGAAGTTACGCAGGCGGCTTTGGGAAAGTTCTGTCCTTTATTCGTGTTGAATTATTCGGCAACGCATAAGACCAAACACAATACAATTTATGCGTTGGATGCGCTGGATGCCTTTAACAAAAAATTGGTGAAGAAAATCCAAGTCAAGGGATTCGAAGTCAAGAATTTGAAGGGAGCATCGAGTTATATGTATCTTGATGAGATAATTCTTTCCAAGAGTGAAGCTCCTAAGGCAAAGATTGAGCTCGAAATCAGTTCTCCGTCGGGAATCCATCGAAAAGCCAAGATCTTGCGTAAAGGCGATAAATTAGTAGAAGCAAGTAATGGCTTGAGTGTATATGCAGGGTTTGATATTTCAGATATTGATCCTTATACCAACACGGTACGATTCCTTAATGGAGAGGTCTTACATAAGGGGGAAGTCGTGGGGGATACCAATGAGGTGGCGATGCAGCGTGTACAGATCCGTGAAACGATATCCTCTCACTTCGACAAAGAACGAGAACTCTTTGCAAAGGGCATAAAGACTCTTTCTTTGTTCTTTGTGGATGAGGTGGCAAAATACAAGAGTTACGATGAGGCTGGAAATGTGGTGCATGGAATTTTCTGGGATATTTTGAGGAGGAATATCAAAATATCTTGAATGAACGTATTCCTTTATTTGATGACGAATATAAGAAATATTTGCTCCGTTTCTCAGCTTCAGAGGTACACAATGGCTATTTCTCGATCGACAAAAAAGGTCATACTATTGATAGTAAATTGAAACGTGGTAGTGATTTCTCAGATGATATCTCGGCTTATGATTTGATTCTAAAGAATAAGGAACGTTTGTTGAGTTTTGATGAACCTACACGATTTATTTTCTCTCACTCGGCATTGAGAGAGGGTTGGGATAACCCCAATGTATTCCAAATATGCACCTTGCGTCATGCTAATTCTACGACAGCCAAACGTCAGGAGGTCGGACGTGGATTGCGCCTTTGTGTAAATTCATCTGGAAACAGAATGGACTTCGAGACTTTGGGCGATAATGTTCACGATTTGAATCAACTGACTGTGATCGCAAATGAAAGTTACAGTGGATTTGTGAAGGGTTTGCAGGAGGATATTCAGAAAGAACTTCGTGAACGTCCGACAAAAGCAGATATGGCATTCTTCGAGGGAAAGATCTTATTGTTGAATGGCGAACAACATGTCATAGATAGTGCAGAGGCTACTTTAATCAGTGCATATCTTTTGATCAATAAATATGTGGATAAGCAGGGGCTTGTTACGCAAAAGTATAAAGACGATTTGCAGAATAATCAACTTGAGCCTATCCCTTATCCAGCTATCGAACCTCTTGCGGAGCATGTACATAAACTTATGCAATCGATCTTTGACGAGAAAGTGGCTCTTGCTGGACTCGTGGAGGACGGACATAAGTCGAAAATTGAGCGAAATAATCTCAATGAGAATTTCCAGAAGAAGGAATTCCAAGAGTTGTGGAAGCGAATCAATCATAAGTATGCTTATACTGTGAGCTATGACAGCCAAGAGTTGATTGAAAAAGTCATAGATAGTATTAATGCCAAATTGGAGGTTAATCAACTGCGTTATACGATTGTTACGGGAGAGCAGCAAACGGTAACAGAGTTTGGTAATATGACTTCGACATCAAAGAAGGTGGGCGGTGCTCTTGCATCTACCGTTAAATATGATTTGATCGGTGAGATTGCTAAGGGGGCAACTCTTACGCGAAAAACGGTTGTTAAGATCTTGCAGGGGCTGTCTCCTAAAAAGATTGCGATGTTTCAATATAATCCAGAAGAGTTTATCCGAGGTGTTATTAAGTTGATCAAGGAGCAGAAAGCAACTATGATCGTAGAGCATATCGCCTATAACCTGATTGACGGGCAATATGAAAGTTCAATCTTTACCGAAGAGAAACAGCAGGAGACTTTGGATAAGGCATACGCTGCAAAAAAACATATTCTTAATTATGTAATTTCGGATTCTGAAGTGGAGCGGAAATTAGCCAAAGATATGGACGCTGCGGATGAGGTTTGTGTGTATGCCAAATTACCTCGATCGTTCCATATCCCGACACCTGTTGGTAATTATGCTCCCGATTGGGCAATCGCATTTGAGAAGGATTCTGTGAAACATGTATTCTTTGTGGCTGAAACGAAAGGATCTATGTCTTCGATGGATCTTAAACCGATTGAACAGGCTAAGATTAATTGTGCGAAGCAATTGTTTAATAATATTTCAACAAGTTCTGTAAGGTATGCAGCTGTTGCGTCTTATGAGGAGTTGCTAAATAGAATGCAAAGTATAGATTAAATTTGCTGGATGCATTGTTTGTTGAAAAGTTGAGTCTGTTTGGGATATCTTAATATTCCTGAACAGCCTCAAATAGATAGTTAAAGGATACTTTTGAGTCTTTAAAAGTCCTAAGAAACTAATCGGATCAGATTCTCGTTTTATCGAAAAAGATTAGACGAAAACCAAAAAGTTTCGGTAATGTTTCAGTAGAGAAAAATATAAGGCCTGTAATCGATTGATTTACAGGTCTTTAAATGGTGTGATATGTACTCGGAGCGGGACTTGAACCCGCACAACCATTACTGGTCAAGGGATTTTAAGTCCCTCGTGTCTACCGATTCCACCATCCGAGCATCCGCTTTATCGTTGGAATAAGCGCGACAAAGATAGGAAAAAAATATTATTTACAAAAATCTATATGGCGAATTATCGCGCTTTCGTCCTTCGGCGAAAACCATCGGATTTCCCCGTCACGCCCGAACCACGTGAGTTGGCGTTTGGCGTAGTGGCGCGAGTTGCGTTTGATGAGTTCCACGGCCTCCGAAAGCGTGCATTTCCCGTCAAAATAATCGAACATTTCGCGGTAACCGACCGTACGTAACGCATTGAGTTCGCGGTGGGGGTACATCGTGCGTGCCTCCTCTTCCAGCCCCGCTTCCATCATCAGATCGACACGCCGGTTGATGCGGTCGTAGAGTTCCTCACGCGGCATCGTGACACCGATCTTGATGATCTGAAAATCGCGTTTGCGACGCTCGCCCGTGCGTTGCTCCGAGTAGGGACGTCCCGTCTGAAGTGAAACCTCCAGTGCACGCAATACGCGCGCCGGATTCTTGCGATCGACCACCTCGTAGTGGACGGGATCGACCTTGCGGAGTTCTTCGGCCAAAGCGTCGATGCCTTCGCGTTCCAGACGCTCGTTCAGATGCTCGCGCAGGGCGGGATCCACCTTCGGAAGATCATCCATCCCTTCGCATAAGGCCTTGACATAAAGCCCCGAACCGCCTGCGGCAATCACCATGTCGTGGGTCTGGAAAAGCCGTTTGAGACACGCCGATGCTTCGACTTCGTATTGTCCCGAACTCAACTCGTCCGTGACATCGTGCGATGCGATGAAATGGTGCTCGACCAGACGCTGCTCCTCTTCAGTGGGTTGTGCCGTGCCGATGGGCATGCCGCGGTAAACCTGACGCGAGTCGGTCGAAAGAATCGGTACACCGTAGTGCAACGCAAGACGGATGCTCAGATCGGTCTTGCCCGAACCCGTGGGGCCGACGATCACCACCAGACGTTTAATACTCATCGTCGTAGTTGTCGTCGCCTTCAAATTCGTTGAAATCGCTCATCATCTCCTCAAAAGCCGACTGCTCCTCGCTCTCTTCGGTGACGTTTTTCGAGGGGTCGTACTGGTCGGGTACTTCGGCGCGTGCAAAAATCTCGCGCGGGTAGCAGTTGCCGGGTTCTTCCTTGTAGGCACCCGTGAGTTCGAGGTAGTAGGCACGGTCGCCGAGCATGTCGAACAGATAGATCAGACGGTCGCGCTGGTTGTGTATGATCTGTCCCAGACATACGTTCTCCATCTTTTCGGTGGGGAGTCCCGTTTCGGAGTCACCCATATCCATAAGCGTAAATTCGCGTTGTTTTTCCCACATGCGGTCGGCCGTGAAGAACGATGCCATACAGGGGTCGTATTCGAGGACTTCCAACAGGAAGTTGTGAAATTCGAGCAAGGTCATATCGTATCTTACCTCATAGTCGCGAACGAAGTTGTCGTTCTCGTCGCTGAGCATGCGGAATCGGAAAATTAGCGACATAGTAATTTTGTTTTTTAATTAAAAATGTTGTTTGCAAAGATAATCTTTTTCGTCGGGTTGCGAAGGTTTCCCCGAAGATTTATTTCAGCGAGCAGAGCCATTCGACCACATCGGCGGCATCGGGGTAGTCGGTAAGACGGGGACGCTGCGCACGGCCGAATCCGACACAACGCGGATGATCGACCACACGACTTACGATGCACTGCAATTCATGGTCGTGTTCTTCGAGCCACTTCGAGACTTCCTCCGGCGAACGATAATGACAGATGACCAATTCGCTCAAGGCTGTCGGAAACTGATCCCCCCCGACCATCATGCCGCACCCCAAATCTGCGAACGGGATGCCGTTCATGCGTTTCAAGGCACGATTCTGAAGATGGTTGTTGCGGAATTTGGGATTCATTTCAGGCATGACCAACTTGGGCGTATAGCCTTCGGGCGCAAAGATTAACGACACGTTGCGACACCCCAAACCCGAATATGCCCAAATATCATCGGCAAGCCCCGCCAAATCTTCTTCCGTTTCCGTGCCGTCCAATACGGCAACCGACTGACGCGATCCGCGCAGCAGAGAGGGGATCGAACCGTAATGCGTCCTGAAATAACGGGCGGCATTGTCCGAACCCGTGGCGATGAGGGCATCGACGCGCTGTGTCCGGTCGTAAAGTTCGACGGCAACCGCGGGGTCGATCTGATGCAGCAGCGAGATGATGTGCTCCGTCAGAATATGATCCTTGCCCGACGGTTTGACCAGACAGCGGTGACCGCTTACGACGACACACAACAGGTCGAAAAATCCGACCAGCGGAATATTTCCGGCCATGACGACCAAAACCTGACGCGGCACGGCCACGGGTAGCGTGTAGGCGGAGAGCCATTCCCGGAGGTTCTCCTCCGAGAGCATGTCACAGGCGATGGCCTGAAGCGCACGCTCGATTTCGCGGGGCGTGAACCACGGATTTCCAAGGCATGCCCTGCGGATGACTTCCTGCCACGAGGAATCGTGCTCTGCGGTGCGCAACATCGCGCCCAAACGGGTGAAAAGTTCGATTGATTTTGTCATGCGGCAAAGATACGATTTATCGCTCGAAAGCGGAACGACTTACATCGAAAATAAATTCGGAGAAGAGGGGAAACTTGAAAATCGGGGTTTGTTTGGTGATGAAAAACCGCCCGTTCGTGGGCAAAGGCGCGATTTTTAATGAATAAATTTGATGGTTTGGTTTGTCGGATCTAATTTAGAGGCTGAATTTTTTTTGAAGTAGAACCATTTTTCTCGAACTATGATCAAGAAATTTTTTACTATTTTTTGTGTTGCTCTGTTGGCGATGACCTCGTGCATTCGCGAAGAGGCACTCAATACCGAGTGTGACATCGAGACCTGTACGCTTCCCGAGGCGATCAAGCCCGTGTGGAAGTGGAGGGCGGACGATAAAAAATCCGAGCCTTATGATGCTGTGGTAGATACTGTGACCCAAAAGGTTGAGACGGTTTATCCTATTAAATTTGATGTGCAAGAGGGGGTTGATCGCACGGCACTTGCCCCTACGTTTACTATTACTGCGGGTGCTACGGTAGAGCCGGCAAGCGGTACGGTGCGCAATTTTACTAAACCGCAGTTTTATAGGGTAACCTCCGAGGATCGTTGCTGGTCGCGTGTTTATTGCATTTCGGTGGTGGAGCGTAAAAATGTGCCTCCTACTCCCGATCGTTTTACGTTTGATCATGCGCGTATGAGTAGCAATAAAGGGGTGCCTTTTACGGTGTTTTATGATAAGGACCCCTTTACGGAGGAGGATTCTGATTTTCAGTGGAGCAGCGGTAATTCGGGCTTTGCTATTACGGGTGTTGCCAAGAGCTACAAGGACTATCCGACCCTCCAATCGGATTACGGTTTTGAGGGCAAATGTTTGCAACTGACCACCCGCGAGACGGGTTCGTTCGGTGCGATGGCCAATATGCCGATTGCCGCAGGTAACTTGTTCCTCGGTTCGTTCGATGTGTCGAGTGCCCTGACCAATTCGCTGAAATCCACCCGTTTTGGTATGGCATGGAGGAAGGTCCCCGTACGTGTGAAGGGCCACTTCAAGTATAAGTCGGGTGATACGTTCTACGAGCTGGATAAGACGGCTCCGGGTAAGATGAAGGAGGTTCCCGGCAAACGCGACCTGTTCAACATCGTGGCGGTGTTCT
>JAHHQL010000020.1 GCA_020026415.1 Alistipes sp.
GGCAACGAATTTCCCGCACGTACCGAGGAGATCATTACCCGCATCACGAGTAACGAAGGGCCGACGAAGTGGTCAATATCGACCTCACGGCCGAGAAACTCATCGCACGACTGAAAGCGGGAAAGATCTACCGCCCCGAAAAGATCGGAGTGGCGATGGATAACTTCTTCAAGACCGAGAACATCCTCCAGTTGCGCGAACTGGCGTTGAAGGAGGTTGCCTTCCGCATTGAACGCAAGGTCGAAACGGAGGTATTGCCCACGGTGAGCGTCCACAGCGAGAAAATTCTGGCTTGTGTAAGCAGCAATGCCGTAACCCCGCGTCGTGTGATCCGTCGCACCTACCGCCTTGCATCGCGCTACAACACATCGTTCGTGGCACTCTATGTACAGACCCCTGCCGAGTCGTCCGACAAGATCAAACTCTCGTCGCAACGCCATCTGTTGAACCATTTCAAGTTGGTCACGGAACTCGGAGGACAGGTTGTGCAGGTCTCCCACCGCAGTGTGCCCGATGCGATCACGACCATCTGCCGCGAGCAGAACATCAAGACCGTGTGCATGGGACTTCCCACGTTGCGGATGCCCCAAACGCTTTTCAATATCGGCCGTTATCGTAAATTTATACGGGATTTGGCACAGATGAAGATAGATTTGATTATAATTGCATCGTAAGACTGCCGAAAAATCACAGAACTATGAACATAAAAACCAATTAACACTGGCCATCAGTATTTTGGTGGCTATGATCGTGTTGGTGGTGGCACTTTCGATCACGAATCTTCAGATCCTGACCGCCACCGAACCCACGAGTCCCGCAGCCGAACCGGGTTTGAATCGCGCCTTGACGTGGGTGTCGGTTACGGGCGGTATTTGTATTCTGATCGGTCTGGGCATCCTCTTCAAACTGCCCCGCACGATCAACGAGCCGTTGCAGACGCTGACCGATTCGATTCTCGAAATCGCCAACCACAACTACGACATCGAGTTGAACCTCACGGGCAGCCGCGAGTTGGAGGATGTGAGCCGTAATTTCAACCGCATGACCAACCGCCTGCGCGACTACCACAACAGTACGCTCGCCTCGCTCAAGGCCTCGAAACGCTATCTGGAAACCATCATCAACGCCATCAACGAGCCGATTATCGGTATCGACAATGAGTCGAAGATCATCTTCATCAACGATGCGGCGTTGGGGATTCTTTTCCTGCGTCGTGAGGATCTTTCGGAAAAGACCGTGCAGGAGATCTCGATGCGTAACGATTTGTTGCGCCGTCTGTTGTGCGGACTGGATGACAAGGAACACGGCGTGACGGGCAAGCGTACCCCGCTGAAAATCTATGCCAACGACAAGGAGAGTTATTTCCAGGTGCACTACATGGACATCGAGATGCGCGCGAAGGACGGCGTGAGCATGGAGAAGCGCGGTTCGGTCATCATGCTGAAGAACGTGACCGAATTTCAGGAACTCGACTCGGCCAAGACAACCTTTATTTCGACGATCTCCCATGAGTTGAAAACCCCGATCTCGGCGATACTGATGAGCCTGCAACTGCTTGATGACAACCGCATCGGCACGTTGAATCCTGAACAGGCATCCCTTTCGGAAAGCATCCGCGAGAACAGTGAACGCCTTCTGGGCATTACGGGCGAATTGCTCAACATTACGCAGGTCGAGAGCGGTAAACTGCAACTCAAACCCAAGATTACCAAACCCATCGAGTTAATCGACTATGCCATCAAGGCTACCCGTGTGCAGGCCGAGCGTTTCGGCATTCAGATCGAGGTGGAATATCCTCACGAGAAAATCAAAAAACTGTTTGTCGATAGCGAGAAGATCGCATGGGTGCTTACGAACCTTGTGAATAATGCCATCCGCTACTCCTACGAAAACAGCCGTGTGATTATCGGAGCACGTCAATTCGACGAGCAACACATTGAAATCTATGTGCAGGATTTCGGACGAGGTATTGATCCGCGTTACCATGAAAGTATCTTCGAACCTTACTTTCGTGTGCCCGGTACGAAGGTACAGGGAAGCGGTCTCGGATTGTTCATTTCGAAAGATTTTGTCGAGGCGCACGGCGGGACACTGCGCCTCGAAAGTGAGATCGGAAAAGGGACTCGTTTTGTCATTACTCCACCCGTCTGATTCTCCTTGAAACACTCCTCGAAAAGCCCGTATCGGAATCCGATGCGGGCTTTTTTTTGTATGCGAATTGGTGCGGAGATGTCCCGAATGACAGATCCCCGGCAAAAAAACATGGTCAGAACCCGAAAAAAATATTGTTCATTTGGTTGTTTTTCCGTAATTTATATATGTATGAAGGCAAAGACTTGTGAAAATCTCTTTTTTTTATTCTGTATTTCTCCATGCTCTTCCCCGTAACTTCGGAGATTGGAAAATTTATATACTTTTGCGCCCCTAAAAACATTTATAAACTACGTTTATTACTCGCACAAATCTATGAATTCGAACAAGCGTAAAATCGGCAGCACAGTGTCCGCTCCGGACAGGTACTTGCGCCAAGCGGGTGAAGAGAATAGCCCGTAATTTCTGGTTTCTGACCCTTGCCGTTCTTGCTTCGGCAGGCGTGGCCGGAAGCCTTTGGTGGTGGCTCCACCCCACGAAGGTACAGCCTTTATTGCCCGCGGTCGGAGTGGCCGAAGTGGGCAGTGACGATGTCAAACTTTACGGCAAATATGTGGGGTGCATCCGTGCACAGCAGTTTGTCGAGATCCGTGCCCGTGTCGAAGGCTTCCTTGAGCGTATGCTGTTCGAGGAGGGTACATACGTGAAGAAGGGTCAACGATTGTTTGTCATCGACCCCAAAGTCTATGAGGTACGTGTGATCAAGGCACGCGCCCAACTCAATAAGGATCGTTCGATGTCGCTCAAAGACGATCGTGATTTGGAACGTATCCGTCCGCTTTATGAGCAGAATGCCGCCAGCCAATTCGATCTGGATAACGCCATTGCCTCGGCCGAAAATGCACGCGCCTCGGTCGAGATGAGTGAGGCCGATCTGATGCAGGCCGAAACGGCACTCGGTTACACAATCGTAAGTTCGCCGATTTCGGGTTATATTTCGGAGCGCAGTGTCGATATCGGTACGCTTGTGGACCCCAACGGCAATTCGCTTTTGGCGACCGTCGTCAAGAGCGATACGGTGCATGTGGATTTCAGCATGACGGGTCTCGACTATCTGAAGAGCAAGGCGCGTAACGTCAATTTCGGTCAGAAGGATTCGACCCGCAAGTGGGATCCCTACATCACCATCACATTGCCCGACAATACGCGCTATCCCTACCGCGGTCTGGTCGATTTTGCCGATCCGCAGGTCGATCCCCGGACAGGTACGTTCTCCGTACGCGCCGAGATGGCCAATCCCGACCGCATCCTGTTGCCAGGTCAGTTCACCAAGGTGCGCCTGCTACTCGATGTCCGCGAAAATGCCACGATCGTACCGCGTAAGTCAATCATGATCGAGAAAGGCGGTGCTTACATCTTCGTGGTGCGTCGTGACAGCACGGCCGAACGCCGTCTGGTGGAGTTGGACCCCGAGGTGAACAACCGTGTAATCATTGAGCGCGGTGTGGTCAAGGGCGAATGGATTGTTGTGGAGGGGTTCCACAAACTCAGCCCCGGTGATCGTGTCGATCCGGTTTTTACGGAGGTCGAAAAAGCGGATTCTTTGAACGGGAAACCTCAAAACTAAACGGAACATGAAGTTGGATTTCTTTATCGACAGACCGATTTTTTCGACGGTACTGTCCGTGGTCATCGTCATTGTCGGAGTTTTGGGACTCATGATGCTGCCCGTTGATCAGTATCCGCAGATCGTTCCGCCCGTGGTGCGCGTGTCGGCCTCTTATCCGGGTGCCAGTGCGCAGACTGTGACGCAAGCCGTTGCACCCCCCATCGAGCAGGAGTTGAACGGAACACCCGGCATGCTGTATATGGAATCGACCAACAGCAATACGGGAGGTTTCGGACTGACCGTTACGTTCGACATCGACACCGATCCCGATTTGGCGGCAGTCGAGATTCAGAACCGTGTCAAGCAGGCCGAGTCGCGTCTTCCGGCTGAGGTCGTGCAGAACGGTATCTCGGTCGAGAAACAGTCGCCGAGCCGTCTGATGACCATCACGCTGATGTCATCCGACTCGAAATACGACGAAATCTATCTGTCGAACTACGCGACGCTTAACGTGTTGGATATGCTGCGTCGTGTGAAGGGTGTCGGCAGCATCTCGAATGTCGGCAGCCGTTATTATGCCATGCAGATCTGGGTGCAGCCCGACCGCTTGGCAAACCTCGGTCTGACGGTGCAGGACTTGCAGAAGGCACTCAGGGATCAGAACCGCGAATCGGCGGCAGGTGTATTGGGACAACAGCCTATTTCCGATCTGGACATTACGATTCCCATTACGGCTCGCGGTCGTTTGTCGTCGGTGGGCGAATTTGAGGAGATTGTCATCCGTGCCAATCCCGACGGATCGCTGATTCGTCTGCGCGATGTGGCGCGAGTGTCGCTTGAGGCTTCGTCGTACAATACCGAGAGCGGCATCAACGGCGGAAATGCCGCCGTACTGAACATCAACATGCTGCCCGGTGCGAATGCCATCGAGGTCGCCAAGTTGGTGCGCAAGGAAATGGAGGAGATCAGCCGTAATTTTCCTGAGGGCATCACCTACAAGATCCCGTTCGATATGACCTCGTTCATTTCGGAGTCGATCAACGAGGTGTATCACACGCTGTTCGAGGCATTGCTCTTGGTGGTGCTGGTCGTTTATCTTTCGCTTCAGAATTGGCGCGCCACGCTGATCCCGTCGGTGGTTGTACCCATCTCGCTGATCGGTACGTTCGGCGTGATGCTCGCCTTCGGATTCTCGCTGAACATGATGACCCTTTTGGGATTGATCCTTGCCATCGGCATTGTGGTCGATGACGCCATCGTCGTGGTCGAGGCCGTAGAGCGTACGATGAGCGAAGAGGGACTCTCACCTGTCGATGCCACAAAGAAGGCCATGAAGGGGCTCGGAAGTGCCATTGTTGCCACATCGCTCGTGTTGTGTGCCGTGTTCGTTCCCGTAAGTTTCCTTTCGGGCATTACGGGACAGTTGTACCGTCAGTTCACCATCACGATTGCCGTTTCGGTGTTGATCTCCACATTCGTGGCTCTGACCCTCTCCCCCGCTTTGTGTGCATTGATACTCAAACCCGAAAGCGGCAAACGTAAAAACAAGATGTTCCGGCGCATCAACATCTGGCTCGGTCGCGGGAACCGCTACTACGAAAAAATCATTCGTCGAAGCATCCGCCATTCGCGTCGTATGATTGCCCTGTTCGGGGTGACGCTTGTGGTATTGTGGCTGTTGCATCAGGTCGTCCCGCAGAGTTTCATGCCTCAGGAGGATCAGGGCTATTTCACGGTCGAGTTGGAACTCCCTGAAGGCGCGACGCTTGAACGTACACGCGAGATTACGGATCGGGCGATGGATTTTCTGCGTCAGTGCGAGGATGTGGAATACGTGCTCAATGTGACGGGTTCGAGTCCCCGTGTCGGAACGAACCAGTCGCGAAGCCAACTGACCGTCATCCTCAAACCATGGGATCAGCGCAAGAGCAGCAGCATCCGCGAGGTGATGGATCACGTGCGCCGACACCTTGACCGCTACCCCGAAAGCAAGGTCTATCTTTCGACTCCGCCCGTCATTCCGGGTCTGGGTTCTTCGGGCGGTTTCGAGTTGGTACTCGAAGCACGCGGTTCGGCAACCTATGCCGACTTGCAGCGTGCCGTAGATACGCTGTTGCACGAGGCCTCGAAACGCAAGGAACTGACGGGTCTTTCCGCCTCGATCCAGCAGGATATCCCCCAAGTTTATTTCGATGTCGATCGTGACAAGGCACAGATGCTTGGTGTCCCGATGGCCGATATTTTCTCGGCCGTGAAGACCTTCACGGGATCGGTCTATGTCAATGACTTCAACATGTTCAACCGTATCTACCGTGTCTATATTCAGGCCGAAGCCCCCTATCGTGCCCAGCAGGACAACCTCGGTTTGTTCTTCGTGCGCGGTGCCGATCAGGCGATGATTCCCATCACGGCACTCGGAACGACTTCCTACACGACGGGACCCGGTACGTTGCGCCGATTCAACATGTTTACCTCGGCGACCATTTCGGGCGAGGCGACGCAGGGTTACAGTTCGGGACAGGCCATGGACATCATCACCCGCATTGCGGAGAAGCATCTCCCGCCGTCGATCGGTATCGAGTGGAGCGGTCTTTCCTATCAGGAAAAGCACGTCAGCGGTCAGACGGGGTATGTGCTTGCTCTGGCACTGCTGTTCGTATTCCTGTTCCTTGCCGCACAGTATGAGAGTTGGACGATTCCCGTGGCGGTGATCCTCTCGCTGCCCATTGCGGGTATCGGTGCTTATGTGGGCAACTGGGTCTGCGGTTTGGAGAACAACATCTATTTCCAGATTGGTCTGGTCATGCTGATCGGTCTGGTGGCCAAGAACGCCATTCTGATCGTCGAGTTTGCCAAGGATGAGGTCGAGAAGGGACGCGACACGCTTTCGGCTGTGGTGGCTGCCGCCCGTCTGCGCTTCCGCCCCATCGTCATGACCTCGCTGGCGTTCATCCTCGGTATGTTGCCACTGATTTTTGCCAGCGGTCCCGGATCGGCCAGCCGTCAGGGTATCGGAACCGGCGTGTTCTTCGGCATGCTGGTGGCCATCACCGCCGGCATCGTGTTCGTACCGCTGTTCTTCGTGGTAGTCAATAATGTAAAAGAAAAATGGTACAAACGATGAAAAATACGATCATAGTACTCTGTGCGGCACTTGCCATGGGCGGGTGTTCGATTCAAAAGAAATGCAAGGCACCCCAACTCGAACTTCCGGCGGAAATCGTGAGCGGACAGCGTGACTCGCTGGCCGTAAGCGACCTTCGCTGGTGGGAGATCTACCGCGATCCTATTCTCAGCGATCTGATCCGCCACACGTTGGAACACAACCGCGGAATGCTTTCGGCGGAGAGTTATGTGCGTCAGATGGAGGAGTTGCACCGCATCACCAAAACGGCGTTTGCACCCTCTGTGAACGGTCAGGCCAATGCCGACCGCAAATCGACCGATTACTACGAACGCACGCTGAAAATCGAGCCGAAATTCGGTCTGAAAGCGACCTTGAGTTGGGAACTTGACCTGTGGGGAAACCTGCGTTGGGCGAAACGCAAGGGTGCGGCCGATTATATGGTTTCGGTTGAGGCGCAGCGAGCCATGCAGATGTCGCTCGTGGCGCAAGTGGCAACCGCTTACTTCGAATTGGTGGCACTCGATCACGAATTGGAAATCATTCGTCGCACGGTACTCACCCGCGAGGAGAGTGTGCGTCAGGCTAAGTTGCGTTTCGAGGGCGGACTGACCTCCGAGACGGCCTATCAGCAGGCTAAGGTGGAATTGGCGAGTGCCTCGGCGATGATTCCCGATCTGGAACTCAAAATCACGCAGAAAGGGAATCAGATTTCTGTGTTGGCAGGAGAATTTCCCCTCGCGCGTGACCCGTTCGAAGATGGATATCGGCGTGGTGATGCCCGATTCGCTGGCCGTGGGACTTCCTTCCACCCTGTTGCAGCGTCGTCCCGATCTGCGTCAGGCCGAGCAGCAACTCAAATCGGCCATGGCGGCCGCGGGTATGGCTTATGCCGACCGATTTCCTCGTCTGACGATCAGCCTTTCGGGCGGTGCCGAGAACAACAAACTCAGTCACCTGCTCGAATCGCCTTACTCGTTCGTGACGGGTAATATTTCGTCGTCGATCTTCGCGTTCGGTGCGAAGCGTGCGAAATACCGCGCCATGATCCACGCCTACGATCAGGCACGTCTCGGTTACGAACAGAAGGTTCTGGAGGCATTCCGCGAGGTGAACGATGCCGTGACGGCCTATCGTCAGATGCGCAAAACCGCCAAACTGAAGGAGAATTTGAAGGAGGCGGCGCGTCAGTATGTCGAACTTGCGCGTCTGCAATACATCAACGGCGTGATCCGCTACATCGACGTACTTGATGCCCAGCGTAAATTTTTCGATGCGCAGTTGGGCGAAAGTCAGGCCGTGCGTAACGAACATTTGGCGTTGGTGAGTCTTTACAAGGCCTTGGGCGGAGGTTGGGACAATACGCCTCCCGAACAGGAGTAAGTCATTGCAAAAGATTGTAATCCGTAAAAACGGGAAAGAGTCGCATCACTCTTTCCCGTTTTTGTTTGCCGTTCTCAAAAAAACAATTAATTTTGAAAGCCCAAACCAACTTGCAACCCAATCTATGAAAAGATTTCTGCTTCTTCTTTACGGACTTGCATTCCTGTGCCCGACATCGGCACAAGAGGACGACCTGCAACAATATCTACGGAAATATCACGAGGCACGACAACTCAAAAATGCCGATTCGCTGGCCGGAGCCTGTGCCAATCTGGCCGAATATTATTCCCAGCGAGATGCCGACAGCACGCTAAAATATACCATAGAAGGACTTAAAGCGGTCGATCGTACAACTCCATCACCTTACTTGGAGTTGCAAAGCAGTATGGTGAATTACTACAACTCGACGGGCGATTCGCGCAAATGTATTGACGAGAGTCTTTTCCTGATAAAAGAAGCCGACCGTTTGAACGCATCACCTTTAAAAAAAGGCAACTTTTTCTCAGCGTGCGGTGTCGCCTATCGCCGTGCCAATATGATCGATTCGGCTCTGTATTATTACAACAAGGCACTCGAAATCTATACGGAAGGAGGTGAAGAGTGTGAACCCGAAATACCGTTCCTGCTCACCAACATTTCGATTCTCTATTGCAATACAAGGCGTCAGGCTGAAGCCGAGGATTATATCCGTCGGGCGTTGGCCTCCATTTCGGATAATGATGACCTTGTGACACGGCTTTACGCATCAAATACGGCGGGAGCCGTATTTGCGGTGGGCAAGAAATATGCCGAAGCAGAAAAGATCATGCGTTCTTCGTTGCAAATTGCCATGCAGCAGAATATGTCACGTTTCATATTGCAATGTGCCTCACCCCTGTTGTCGCTTTACGCCCAGACCGGCAACCGCAAGGCTTTGGACGACCTCGACAAGGAAATTCAGCCGTGGCTTCGAAAACTGCCTGCAAAAAGCAACGAGGTATTGGGCTATTACGAAGTTCTGGCGGATATTTACAGCAGGGACAAACGCTATGAAGAGAGCAATGCCCTGTATGGGGAAATCATCAGGGCGGGCACACAGAATATGCTTGCACCTCTTCAGTATGTCTATCTGCGAATAGCGCGCAATATGGCTGCAATGAATCGTGCCGGCGAGGCTTCGCAATACTACGAAAGGACGGTTACCATGATGGACAGTCTGCACGAATCGAATATCGAACGACAGATGTCCGATTTCAGCGTCCGTTACGAAACGCAGCAGAAAGAGTTGGAAATCGTCCGTCTGAATGCCGAACGGCTTGCTCATAAAAACCGCACGATGAAGTGGGGTTTCGCCACAGGTGCGGTTTTTCTCGGCATCATCATGTGGCTGATCTACGATTTGTTCCGCCGTCGCCAGCAGCGTCATAAGGCAGAACTGAAGGTGGCACGCAGTTTTATCGACGGTCTGGAAAAAGAGCGTACTCGTCTTGCCAAAGAACTGCACGACGGGATCTGCAATGATCTTTTGGGAGTAGGAATGATGCTTTCACAAACCGACAATAACAAGGAGATTGTGGGGAATGTGGAGGAAATTCGTGCCGAAGTACGTGCCATCTCCCATGAATTGACCCCGCCCAAATTCCAGTACGCCACACTCGATGAACTTGTCGGTAATATGATCGACGAATTATTCTCCGATGAAAAGATCCGTGTCGAGTATCTTTCCAAGGGAGACGAACATCTGTGGAAGAAAGTCCCCGAACGTGTCAGTTACGAAGTTTACCGTATTGTGCAGGAACTTTCGTCGAATATAATTCTTCACTCCGGAGCAACCCGTACGCAAATCTTGCTTGAGGTCACCTCATCGCAAATTGTGCTTGATATCTCCAATGACGGAAAAGAATTTTCGGAGAAGAAATTTTCCCGTTGCGGCATAGGATTTTCGACCATCCGCGAACGTCTGATTTCGATCGAAGGACATCTCGCTGTAACTTATGAAAATGGAGAGCAACATTTCAATATTGTAGTGCCGATCTCGAAAAATTAGGCGGTAACCTTGTTTTTCGGAGTAAAAATCACGGAATGTAGTGATGCGGAGAAACAGAAATATCTGTTTCTTTGCAGAAAAAATAATCTACCTTCGTGAAATTCAAGAAACAATACTCCCTTTTGCTGGTTGATGACCATGCGATGGTAGCCTGCGGTTTGAAGCAGGTCATCGGGCATGCCTTGCCCGAAATCGCCGTTATTGATTCATCCTCTACGGGTGTTGAGGCCCTCTCGAAAATCCGGGAACATCCCTATGACATTTATATTCTCGATCTGGAACTCCCCGATTTTTCGGGGTTTGATCTGATCGACCGAATCCGTATTTCAGATCCTTCGGCCCGCATCGTCATTCATACGATGCACGACGAGTTGTGGTACTACAAACGACTGGCGGTTTACAATCCGAGCGGAATAGTTTTCAAATCGTCCGATACAAATCAGATCATCGAATGTGTGCGCAAGGTTCTGTCGGATGAAAAATATCTTTGTTCCAAAGCCTTGGAATTTCAGGAAAAGGAAGAAAAACGCAAATCGAAAGTCGGCATGGATCTCACCGAACGCGAATTGCGTGTGCTGAAATGTATTGCCGAAGGAAAAAACACCGCCGAAATCGCTCAAAGTCTTTATATCTCGGTCAATACGGTCGAAACGCATCGTCGTCACCTCAATGAAAAATTGGATGCCACGAACGTAGCCACGCTGCTCATGCACGCTGTGGCCAAAGGCTTGTTGCCGATTCACTAACGAACGAATTTCAGAACCGATGCGAATCTCGTCCCGACAAACGAGCCGACTTTCCATCCGCTAAATTTATAAAAACCTTAAAATTTTAACGATATGAGAAAATTTACTACTATTGCTTTGTTGTCAATGTTTTGCAGTATAATGCTACTGTCGGGTTGCGGTGATCGTGTCGCTTCGGGTTCGGCTGCGAGCAGCGATGCTCCTCTGGGGCGTGTCCCTGCCATCTTTGCAGAGGTGGCCGCCGAGAAGAAAGACATGGAAGAGGCTCTGCATTACATGCAAGATTTTGAACAGATCCAGAAAAAATTGAAAGAATTTGACGAATATGCCGCCCGCAGTTATCAGAAAGCGACAGAGGAAGCCCGGAAAATTATCGGACGCGACATCCTCTGCACGGGAGATGTTTATCCCGATTTTAAAGTAACGGGTGCCCGGGTAGCGGATTACAGTGCCCATACCGGTTCGGGTAGTTTCATCGTGCGCGTCATGGTCACTCCCAAGCGCGACATCATTGTCCGTGCCAACAAGTACCAATGCGGTAAGGGTGAATATTCTCTGGCAGATACCCGTCTGTATTTCATTCTGATGACTGCCGACGACCATTTTATTGCCCTCGGAGAGTTGAATCCCTTCAGCAGCGTAACCTATATCGACCCGAGACCGAAAGCCGAATATGTCCCCGGACAGATGGTCCAGGCGGGTGTACCCTGTCATAGCGAAGGTGCTCCGTTGTCGATCAGTTGCCACACCTACGATTTTACGAAGTTTGCCAAGATCGTATTTATGAAGAAAGAAGATTACATGGCAATCCGCAAAAAGGCTTACGGTTTCTAAAATACGACAAATCATGAATAAGTTTTTAATGGCAGCAGTACTTCTGTTGCTGACCGCTTGTGGCGGTGCTTCCGAACAAAATGCGAGCAGTGCCGAGAAAGAAGGACTGAGCGGTAAGGTGCATAAGGTGCAATCGTTGAATTACCTTGCGAAGGCCCAAGGCGATAAAATCGTCAAGGACGGCAAACCGAACATCTATGGCGAAACGGGTATCTTCCCCGCTGAAGATACGCGGATCTATAATGCAAACGGCGATCTCGACTCGATGATCTATGTGGTGGATGCCTTCAAGTATCTTGTGGTTTACACGCATCAGGACGGCAAGGTATGTAGCGAGAAGATCTATCAAAACGGAACCCTGCAAACCGAATCCCGTTATGAATACGAGAACGGCAAACTGAAGAACATGATTCAGGACTGTTACACGGGTGCAGATAAGACAACCAACGAATATCCGGTCGATGCGTCGAAGATCGAGTACAAGGATGGCAAGATCATCGAGCACGGTTACACGGAGCGTGATTATGTCGTAAAAGATGCTTCGGGGCGTATCCTGAAACGTTCCTTTTACAATGAAATGGACGAATATCTGATCGTTAGCGAATATACCTACAACGAGAAAGGTTGGCTGGTGTGCATTTCGACGGAAGGTGAAGGTAAGGTGACTTACGAGTACACGGATTTCGATGATGAGGGCAACTGGATCCGACAGGTGATCCTCCTTGACGGAAAACCCTATGGCATTACCGAACGCAATATTACATATTACGAATAATACACAAGACTCATGGAATTTTTAATAGGTATTAGCGCACTCCTTTTCATACTGCTTCAATTTTTGGCAATTTTCAGTGTCGGATTCTACGTCTTCATGTTCCTGCGATTTGGCAAAGTAAAAGGCTGGTTCAATAAAAAGGCGGGCGCGGAAATCGTATCGTCGTTCAGCCTTCGGACGATTCGCACTTTGTGCATATCCCTGCTTCTGGCTTTCGTCTTTTTCTTGGGCATCGCTCTTTGCTTGGGCTTGACGGGCTTGAATACTTCGGGAGAAATTGATGAGGGATATATCATCGGTTTCGGACTGCTTTGGATCGTGCTGTCGTTGATCTATCCCGTACGGCATTTGATTCGTCGTATCTCCCGATACAAACGATCGGAAGACAAGAAAGCGGCAAAATGGCGTCTGTTCTATGATCTCTTTATAAATGTCATCTCGGCTTTTGGCGGTTTGTCTTTTTTCTTGATCATGCCTTTCGTGTCGGTCGTCCTGTCGCTTACGAAGTGGGATGATTTTGCCCCCAGACATTTCCGTGAGATGACCGGATTTGAGGTCGTGCCCCAATCGATCAAATATTATGCGGTCGGTGTAGTCCTCGGATTTGTCGGTGTCCTGACGCAATTCATGGGCAGTTTCGGAGAAACCTTAATGTCGCTTATCTCCTTTACCCTGATCGGTTTTGCCATTTACATGATCTACAAGATCTATCGTGCCGGATCCGGTAAACGAGAGCCGTTTGTCTGGCGGTACGGATATATAATCCTCACGACGTATGTCGTATTTACCATTACATGGATGTTGATTCTTGTGGCAATTGCTCTGCTCATCCTTTATATAATCTTAACCTATGTCCTTGACAACGGTCCGGAAGGAAAGTATAAGGTGTCTTGTGATTACCTGACAGATGATGTGATCGCCGGTCGAGGTATCTGCTCGCTGACACACTCCCGCTGTGAGATGCGTGATACGGGAAGATGTCCCATGAAATAGAAAAACCCATCCCCCTGATGGGAAGGCGGTTGCCCCGTGTGACCGTCTTCAACTACAACCAACTTCTTTCTTTTTGGGAAGATGCGTCTGCTTCGGCAGGCGCATCTTCTGTTTATAGGGGGCGGTACATTTTGCACAAACGGGAAATAATTCCTATATTGCATTAGGTTGCCTCTTGTTCATTATAGAAGGAAAACCCTAAAATTTGAAACGATGAAGATCCGTTTGTGCCATAATATTTTTTTGCTGTGTCTTTTTTGCGGAGGTTGCGTCCATACCTCCCAGATCGTAAAAGGCGATTTGGAGCAACCCGCACCGCGCGTAAAGACCGCTACCCCGCTCTCACGCCCCCTACTTACGGGTGACAAGATCCGTTTGGACACCGCCCTGCGTTACGATCGCTATACGCTTGCCGATACCTACACCTACCAAAAGAAAAAGCGCGATTTCAATTGGGAGCAAATCCGCAATCTGTTGGCTTTTGTGGAGAATATGCAGGACGACACCACACGGTGGATTGTGTTGCAGAATTACAAGAACCGCAACGGACAAGCACCCTTGGTCGGTCGTTATGCGCGCAACGTCTATGGTAACATTGCCGATACGGCGGGTGTGGAGCGTTACCAGTCCGTGCCTCTTTTCCGACCCGATGATACGCTCACTGCGGTGGTTTACGGACGTGACGGTTCGATTGCGCACCTTGAGTCCTGCGACAGCCTTCATTGTCGCATTTTCAACCCGATTGACTCGCAACGCTGGCTTGTTCCCCAATGTTATGTGAAGATCCTCGACCGCCATACCCGTTTTGAACATGTCATCGTGATCGACCGCAAGGATCAGAACATCACCACCCTCGAACGCCTTCGCCGTGGTCGTTGGGTGATTCGCAGCAAGAATCCCGCAACCACGGGACGCCAACGTCCTCCCTATGCCAAGGCAACACCTCTCGGCATGTTTCTCCTGCAAGAGACCAAACGTAAGATGCTTTATCTGAAGGACGGCAGCGATTCGCTGGGCGGTTTTGCACCCTATGCCATGCGCTTCACGAACGGAGCCTACATTCACGGCGTTCCGGTCGCCGTACCTCAAAAGGAGGAGATCGAATACAGTTGGTCGCTCGGTACGACACCCCGCTCGCACATGTGTGTGCGCAACGCCACCTCCCACTCGAAATTCATCTACGAATGGGCACCCGTCGAGCGCACGTTGGTGGTCGTATTGGAGTAATTTGGCTCATTTTGAGGAAGTTTTATTCGGATATAATCCGATTAGTTGTACCTTTGTGCTTGTTTCCCAAGGCAAAGGATGATCCGTCGTATGAAATATCTGTTTGCGGTGGCATTTCTGCTCTTTCCGCTTTTTGTCGCGCCGTCTGTCCGGCGGGGCGGAGTTCTTACGCCTGAAGGTGAAGCCCTCACTTCGGCCGAATCGCTCTATGTTGCCATGCAATTGGAAGACAAGGTGACTTTCGAAGCCTTCAGCGAAGCATTGGACGGCTACGGCAAAATCACCGAGCGTAAATCCGACATCCTCACGCTGATTGATTTCTCGAAACCCTCGACCGAAAAGCGTTTTTTTGTATTCGACCTCAAAAATGTCAAATTGCTCTTCGAGTCGGTCGTTGCTCACGGACGAAACAGCGGCGGGAATTTCGCCACCCGTTTTTCAAATCATGATGGCTCGCACCAAAGTTCCCTCGGATTCTATCTTACACAGGAGACTTACATCGGCCGCAACGGCTATTCGCTGGTATTGGAGGGTTTGGAGAGCGGGTTCAACGATCACGCACGCCGTCGTGCCATCGTAATTCACGGCGCAGCCTATGCCGATCCACACACTATCAAGGCAAATGGTCGTTTGGGGCGCAGTTTCGGATGCCCCGCCCTTCCCGTGGAGTTGAATCGTCCGATCATCGACACGATCAAGGGCGGCAGCGTATTGTTTATCTATGCCCGCGATGCCGAATACCAACTCAAGAGTCCTTTGTTGAATCAATAGTTTTCCCGATAAAGTTAAAAAAACAGGGGCAGCCGATTATTCGGCTGCCCCTGTTGCAGAACTTTACTTTACCGGAAATTCACTTATTTGATCTTCTCATAGATGTAGAGTTCGTGAATCTCGGCAGTGTACCCTTCTTTTTCGAAAGGACCCTGCGACATACCGAGGATGATCTGAGTACCGCGGTTGTTCAGAACAACCAAGTCATCGTTTACGGGGTCAATCGAAATACCCTCAATCTCACCTGCGCGACGGAAGTCGCTCATCTCGCGGAACAGTTCAACGCGACCAGCCTTTGCACCACCTGCAATGGCACCGGTACGGGTAACAACCTTACCCTTCTCAAGTTTTACGCTGAACGGAGTATCACGCACGGGCTCGGTACCCTCTACAAGACCGGTGTAAGGAACTTCGGTGATGTCGGCAACGTAGATGTTATCGGGAATCTGATAGAGCGACTCGCCGTCATCGGACGTAAACAGCATTTTGCCATCGGCGATGAAGATACCCTGACACCAGTACGGAGTGGGACGGCACTGCATCTTGGTATAGTATTTACCGGTTTCCAGACTGTAACAATATACATAACGGCTATCAACCCAGTCCGACATCCAAACCATATTCTTGTCACGATCAACGGCCAGACCCGAAACCTCTACCTGACCCGATTCGGGCGACCATGGAAGGTCACGTTTCCATTGCAGTGTTTCGGCATCATAAATCGACACGGCGATGTTGTAACCACGACCGAACTCGAACTTCTCGATACCGCAATAGATCTCGCCGTTGTAGATGTCAATATCACCAAAGTGGTTGGCAATTTTGGGGTTTTGGAACGGCTGATCGTTCTTCATGATCAGATTACCCTCTTTGTCATACTTGTAGATGACACGCGTATCCGATACATAGTAGTAATCCTTGTCAATTGCAATACCCTGACGGCCTGCAACGGGAATAACCTTCTTCAAGCGGTATTCCGACCCGATGTGTTGTGCATTTGCACTCATGGCACCCATTACGAGAGCGACCAATACGAATAAGATTTTTTTCATAGTTGTAAAAGTTATTGGTTAGTTATGTTTGTGGAACTTTTTGTTTTAGAAAGAGAAAATACCCATCAGCTGAATCTGGTTCGAACCGGTTTTGTCGGGGTCGGGTCTTGCGGCTTTGTTCGCATAGAAGGTGTGTGCATAGTTGGCCTGCAACTTCACATGCTTGCAGGGAACATAAGTCAGACCTACCAATACACGGTCGTAATCCCATGCTTCCTCGTTTCTTACCTTGTCGCGGAAGAAGTCATAACGAACAACGGGCAGGAATTTGCCGATATGGTAAGCAGCCAAAGCGTAGAAACTGTTCTCCTTTGCATAGGTGATGTTGCCTTCCTCGCTGATGACGTGACCATACTCACAACGAACGTCCAGACCTTGGGGATTGTTGTACCAAGCACCCAATACATAGCGGTGCATCGACTGGTTCTTTACGACGACATCGTTACCCGACTCTTCCGCAAAGGGAAACTTGTCTTTCGAGAATACGCCGTTGTACTCACCCCAGTTGTAAGATGCCTTGAAGTTTAAGAATTTGGCAGGACGGAACGTCAAAGCGGCAACGATATCTTTCGATTTGTTGTTATCGTCCATGGCGGGCAGGTGACCGTTCGAAAGCGAGAGGTTGTAACTCAAACGATAGAAATTATCGGCTTCGTTTTTGAAAAGGTTACCCATGAACATCACACCGAGGTCACGACCATACTCTACGAAATCGTAACCGATCGGGTTACGGCAAACCATACGGTAGCAGAGGTTCGAGAAATCCACGGTCTCCAATGTCGCAGGCGAGATATCGTAGTTCTCATAACCGAGCGGCAAATAGTACTGACCGGCACGGATTTGGAATCCCTCGGTGATTTTGGCCGTTGCAAAAGCGTCCATCACCTGAAGATCCTTCTGACCGTTGGGATTGCGCGAACCGCCAATGCCGTTGAAGGCCTCGATCTGCATGCGGAACGAGATTTTGTCCGTAACATTGCCGTCCATGATCAATCGCAGACGCTTTGCCTGAAACGAAGACGAACCCGAACCGGCATCGCTGTAATTCCAACCCGTCTGCAAATATCCCGAAAACTTGGGCATTCTTTCCAATATCTTCTGCCATGTAGTCTGTTCTTTGGCAGGAGCTGCGGCTTCAGTTGCTGCGGGTTCGGAGTTTGCATTTTCCGTATTTTCAGCGAAAGCGAAACCCGGAAGGAGCATTACACTGAAAAACAGTGCACTGATGAAATGTTGCTTCATAATTAAATAATTTAAGTTGTAATAATATGGAGGTTAGTTGAATCCTTGTTTCGGATTCGATTTGTTTGTTCTGATTTTCCAAGCAGACGTATGGAAGGTTACCTTCGGATCGGGAACATCGTTACACTTTACGATAACGGCACCTTCCTTCTCCCAATATTGTTTTACGGTATAACCTTTCATGGGGCCGTCCTTCTCGCCCCGTATGGTCTCGTCGTCGGGATTGACCACGATCTTCAAGCCGCAGGACTGATTCAGCATGTCCATGTCGCCACGGCTGTTGCCACCGACAATCAAAGGACGGGTTTTGATAAAAGTGGGGATGACATTGGCCTTTCCGTCATCCTGCGGAATCGGCAGAATGATGTCATCGGTCAGAAGACCGTTTGCAACGACCGATTTGACACCGATGATGTTGGTGTCGGGAAGTCCCAATTCTTCAGACAGAAATTTTTGATAGAGGAGTTCGGGAGACGCGGTCAGAATCCAAACTTCAAAACCATATTCCTTGAGATTTGCGATCAGTTGTTTCATTTCGGGATAGAATTTACCCTGATAAGCATCCGTGTAACACTCATATCCCATATTCATAATCTCATCGGGGGTCATACCTGCAAGGAAGTGTACGCGGTCTTCCACATAGGCTTTGCCGACGTTGTTGCCATCTTCGACCATACGATTGAGAATGGCCATCTTTTCACGGG
Organism: Alistipes sp.; assembly: GCA_020026415.1. Lineage (GTDB taxonomy): Bacteria > Bacteroidota > Bacteroidia > Bacteroidales > Rikenellaceae > Alistipes. The sequence continues at coordinate 18,578 of JAHHQL010000020.1, forward strand.
CAAAGGCATCTTTGCGTCCCTTGTAGTTTTTGTCCGCATAGCGATAAAGGGCTTCATCGGCCAAATAATGCGGAGCCTGACCGATAACCGTTCCGTCTCCGTCAAACACGGCTACCTTGCGATGATTCATCGTAAGGGTCGTATTCAGAAAACTTTCGATGCGTTCGTTGATTTCATCCGACCAACCCGAAATTTTGCGGTAGGTCTGCGACGATACCGGAGTAGAAAGACTGCAAAGTAACACCAGCATCACTAATAATCTGCCAATATACGTCATGATATTTTTCATTTAAATAGATTTTTAAGATCCCGGACAAAAAAGGTCTTCATCCGGGACCTTTGGTTTAAGTGATATATCTGCTATTTTCTGCGACGGAGCAACTCCTTTTCGTCCTTGTAGGTGAACATCGTGAAGACGATGGCCAGAGCACAAGCACCGAGCAACATGAGGAATGTCCAATCCCAACCTGCCTCCGACACATAGCCGATGACGATGTTGGCAAGGATAGCCGTACCGAAGAAGTAACCGAAGAATCCCGTCAAACCTGCGGCAGTACCTGCGGCATTTTTCGGAGCGAGATCCAGAGCCTGTACTCCGATCAGCATCACAGGACCGTAGATGAAGAAGCCGATACCGATCAGCGACAGCGTGACGATCGACTGGTTGTCCGAGAAGAGCCAGTACAGCAGGATGAATACGGCAACGACGGCCATAAAGATCGAAGTGGTCAGTGCGCGACCGCCTTTGAATACCTTATCCGAGATCCAACCGCAAATGAGCGTTCCGGGAATGGCGGCAAATTCATAAGCGAAGTAAGCCCAACCGGCTTCCTTGATGTTATAACCCTGCGTTTCCATCAGGTACTTGGGAGCCCAGTCGAGACATCCGTAGCGTACCATGTAAACGAATGCGTTGGCAATGGCGATGAACCACAACATCTTGTTGTTCAACACATATTTGAAGAATATTTCCTTTGCCGAGAGTATCTCTTCCGACTTCTCGCTGTAATTTTTCGGGTAGTCGTTACGGTATTTCTCGATCGAAGGCAGACCACACGACTGAGGAGTGTCGCGGATAAACATATAGGCCAGCAGTGCTACCAGCAATGCAACGGTTGCGGGGAATACATAAGTACCGATCAGAAAATAATACTGCGATTCGGCTCCGTAGAACCACGAACCGAACCAGATGGCACCATAGGCAGCCATCGGGCCGATGACGGCTCCTCCGACGTTGTGGGCGCAGTTCCAGATCGACATCATCGTACCGCGCTCGGTCTGTGAGAACCAGTGGGTCATGACACGACCGCACGGAGGCCATCCCATACCGTTGAACCAACCGACAAGGAAATTCAGAACGGTCATCAGAACGATTGCCCAAATTTTATGTTCGGGGCCGAAAGCCACCACAGGAACGACCATGAACATCATCGACAGCGAGGCGAGAATCAGACCCAGCGGAAGGAATACGCGCGCATTGCTTCGGTCGGATACACTACCCATCAGGAATTTCGACAGCGCATAGGCGATGGCGTTCATCGAAAGCACGATACCCAACTCGCCCTTGTCGAAGCCAAATTCACCCAAAAAAGGAATGGCCATCGAGAAGTTTTTACGGACAATGTAGAAACCCGCATATCCGATAAAAATACCCAAGAAAACCTGCCAGCGGAGACTCTTGTAGGTCGAGTCGATTTTCTCGGCCGGCAATTCCTCTTTAAATGCAGGAGGAGTTAAAAAATTCCACATAAAGATTAGTTTTTAGTTGTTTGTATATTTTATTTTAAGTTTAATTTTGTGGTTGTGTCCAAATCGAGAGCCTCGGCAAGTACCGAAATCGGATGCTTGACCTTGACCGACGTGGACATCTCGATCTGCCATTTGCAGGTCTCGCAGTCGGTCGATACGAAATCGACTTCCGATTCTTCGATCTGACGGAACAGCGAAGCACCGATACCCTGTGAAACCTTATAATTCTCTTTTTTGAATCCGTACGTACCGCCGATACCGCAACATTGCGAATCGAGTGCCACAAAATCCAGTCCGGGGATCATACGCAGGAGTGAAATCGAATGATACTGCCAACCGAGTTTTGCCATGTGACACGGGGTATGATAGGCAATACGGCTGTGATAGTCCTTGCGGAATACCAACTTCACTTTTCCGTCTTCAACAAGTTGATTGATAAAACGGGTGGCGAGGTTTATTTCATGGCGAACTTCCGCATTGTCCACACCGAGCAGGTGAGGGTATTCGTCGCGCATCGTAAAGATACAGGTGGTCGAAGCACCCACTACGGGACGTTTCTCGTCGATCACCTCGTGACGGATGGCGCGGATGTTCGTTTCGGCATTCTTTCGTGCCTTGTCGATCAGTCCGTTCGACATCAGCGCAACGCCGCAACATTTCTCTTCGTCCATCAGATTCACGCCATATCCCAGAGCATTCATCACGGCAACCATATCACGACCCAATTGCGGATAGTTATAGTTGATGTAACAGCCGTGGAAGAAAGTCATCTGATGTTTAAATTTCTTCTGTTTGGGTTCGGCATTCTTTTTGAACCAATTCTCGAAGGTCTGCGAAGCGTAATTCGGGAACGTGCGGTGTGCATCAATCTTCAACACCGAATCCAACGCCCATTTCACGGGTTTGAGTTTCAGCGACTGATTGACCAGCGGAGCAAACGTCGTTGCCATCGAACCCATAAAATCCGTGCTGGCAAGCATACGGTCGCGCAACGAAGGTTTCTTCCTGCTGTACTTGATGCGTGCCAACTGGATGATGTCGCCGATCTTGACATTCGACGGACAAGCCACCTCACAACGCTTGCAGTTCAAGCAGTACTTCAACGCTTCGTCATAGAACGATTCGCCCTTCAGACGCAGACGCTCCCCGTCGGGGCCGGCCTGTTTCGGACCCGGATAAAGCGCATTCAACGGCACTACGGGACAATAAACCGTACAAGCCGTGCATTTGGTGCATTGTTCGAAATTGTTATCCGAGATATTCAGTTCCTGCATCTTCATTTCGTACCTCCTTTCATGATTTCATCGGCAACACAGAGTGCCGAGAGCATACTCACACCTGCACCGCTGCCTTCTTCCAAAGAACGTGCGCCACCCAGTGCCGAACCGACAACATATAAATTTTCAATTGTTTTGCCCTGCGATGCCGCACGAAAACGATCGTCGGTATGTACGCCGAACGACTGATAGTTGTGCGGTCGGTTCACATCGCCATTATACCAGTTTTCGCGTCCCTCGGCGTAATCGACATCTGCGCCGAATACGGGCTCTTCAATGTGAGAGATCGTCGCACGAAGTCCCCCGCTGAAGAAATGCCCCGATGCCAGCACGAAATTCTTCGCCCTGAGAGCCTCGTTTCCATGATTTTCGGTGAAAACCTCGATTACGCGACCGTTTTCGACGACGGCACGGCGTACCGTGTCACCCGGCATGAAGATGCCTCCTGCCCGCTCGAATGCTGCAACCAATGCCGTCTGCGCTCTCACTCCGGGAACCGAAGGCGGCATGGTGGGGAATAATAAAATTTTGACTTTTATTCCTTTGTGAAGTTGTTTTACCACATTCGGGGTTTTGAATCCGAAAACTGCGGGCAGTACGACATAGTCATATCCCTCGGAGTACAAGTTGATCTGACGGATCACTTCCGACAGGACATCCTCCGCTTCCAATGCCTTGGCGATGTTTGCAGCGCGCATCTCCGTCGGATTGATTCTCAAGTGTTCAACGGCTTTTACATGAATTGTTGCATGAGCACATTTTGCACCATTACGGGTCAAAACTCCAGTTATAAAATTAGTGTTAAAATCAAGAAAACCCGCAAAATTGGCTATTAAAATTTTTCCCACGGGATAAGCCGTGACATTCTCGGCCGTTGCAAGTTCGCTGAACGTCAGCCATGTAGGACGTAAATTTCCCATCGGTGTATAGCGAAAATGGTTCTTTCGGGCATCTCCCTTCACTTCCACGCCACATTCCGTCAGAAGATCGCGTGCCGCACAGGCATATTCCGTAAAACGATCTCCTAATTTTCTATACGGATGTCCCTCAGATAAAGTGCGGACGACTTCCGTAGGATTTTCGATGACTTCATGTGATTCGTTGTATCCCATAAGGTCGAACGATCCCGACGAAAAATGCAACGCGCTCTGTCCCGTCGAAACCACGGCGCAACACACACCCTGTTTTTGCAGGCGGATGGCACAGGTCAATCCGGCGAGGCCTCCTCCGATGATCAGTGTATCAAATTTCATCTCTCAAGGATTTTTTTAATTCATTCCACATACCGAACCGTAAACCCAACGGGTATATTCCGCCTCGCGCAGGGCATCACCCCAGCAGATCGGATAAGTACCCTTCCAACGCTCTTGCAGGAAGTCTTTCAATTCCGATTCGGCTTTTTCGACCGATCCCGACACCTCGCCCAACAGATTGGCGGTACGGCAGGCGCACAATTCGCCCTGACACGTTCCCATACCCACACGGGTTCTGCGACGAAGATCGACCAACGTGTTCACGTGCCACTTTTCCAAAGCGTGACGCACCTCGCCCACCGTGACATTCTCGCATTCGCACACGAATGAATTGTCACAGGGTGTCTTGGACGAAATCTCGGCAGCCATCTCACCGTGGCGGGCAACCGCAGCAGTGAATTTGGGGGTGTTCATGTCATAGACCTTGCGCTCCGATTTGGGCTTGCAAGGACGCGATCCGGGCAGTTGTTCGGTCATCGTGACACACTTGGCATCCACGCCCAACTTCTGACAAGCCAGATCCGTTGCCCACTGGGCCATCAGTCGGTAGGTCATCAACTTACCGCCCGTGATGGTGGCAAAACCCTCCACGCCGTCACGTTTGGCGTGATCCAGCAACACAATACCGCGACTGATGTTTCGTCCCGAAGGATCGTTGTCGGCAGCCACCAGAGGACGCACACCTGCATAGGCTCTCAACACGCGGGTCGCAGCCAGCGAAGGAGCGAGTTTGCTGCCTTCGGAAAGCAACAGATCGACTTCATCGGGCGTTACACGAATCTCGTCCACCTCTTCGAAGGGTACACGGCTCGAAGTCGTACCGATTACGCATATCGTATCGCCCGGCACCAAAATATCGGCATTGGCAGGTTTGCGACAACGGTTCAGTACCACGTTATTCACGCGGTGTCCGAAGATCAGAAGAGCACCCTTTGCGGGAAACATATCCACACGAATACCGACTTTGGCGGCAATGCCGTGTCCCCAGATACCGCCCGCATTGATCGTCAGCGGAGCGTAAAAATCGTGCATCTCGCGCGTGACATGGTTGTAGGCACGCACACCGATCACCCGGTTGCCCTCGTGTAAGATTTCAGAGACCTCCTGATAAGTTTTGATTACTGCTCCGTGTTGTTTGGCATCAATGATGTTGGCAAGCGTCAGGCGGAACGGATCGACCGAACCGTCGGGCACCCTCACGGCTCCGATCAGATCGGGATTGACGGAAGGTTCGAGTAAACGCGCCTCTTGGGGGTCAATGACTTCGGCATCAATTCCCGCCTTACGACAGGATTCTACAAAAGTTGTCTGATATGCAATGTCATCCTCAGGCAGCGAAATGAAAAGACCGTCGTTCTGCTCCACACAATGCGAAGCAATGTGGCGAAGGATCATATTCTCCCTGATACACTCGGCCGCAGACTCGGAGTCGGTCACGGCATAACGGGCACCGCTGTGCAACAATCCGTGGTTACGTCCCGTGGCACCGGTCGCAAAATCTCGTCGTTCCAACAAAAGCACCCTCAAGCCGCGCAACGCACAATCGCGTGCCGTTCCTGCTCCCGTAATGCCTCCTCCAACGATGATGACGTCAAATTCGTTCGTTTGATCAAAATGTTTCATATCTGCAACTTTTCAACTTTCAAAAAGAATATATATATAAATATAGGTATAACGCAATATTATTCTTTCGAAAGTTTAAATCATTTCATTACGCAACAAATATAGATATTTTTATCCGAAAGAGAAACATTTTGGCGTGATTTTTATTAAAAACGCAATATTTATTTTGTGTTTCGAAACATTTACGTTCTGTCCGAAAACCGCAAAATGGTTTTCGGACTAATTATTTCAGATCCGACTGATTTGTTTGTTAAAAATTTGATCATACGAAACTAAATTCGTAAATTGCATCTTGAAAAAACAAAGTATAACCCATGACGAAAGAAGAACGACATGCCATAATCCTCGAATCGCTCAAACTGCACAATTCGGTGCTGGTGACCGACCTTGCAGACAAACTCAATGTCTCGTCTGTAACCATTCGAAAGGATCTTACGGAACTTGAAAAAGAAAAGAAACTCTACCGAAACCACGGCAGTGCAATTTTGATTGACCCCTATATCAACAATCGGAACGTACTCGAAAAAGAAAAACTTTATGTCGAGGAAAAGAAACGGATCGGCGAATGTGCCGCACAACTCATCTCGCCGAAAGATTCGATTCTGATAGCATCGGGAACCACTGTACATGCCCTTGCACATGCCATCAAGTTACAGGATCGTCTGACGGTGATTACCGCATCGTTGGAGGTCGCCACGATTCTCTCACAGAATCAGAATATTGACATCATTGTGCTGGGCGGAAGCATGCGTCACAGTTCACTGTCGGTCATCGGCAAATATGCCGAGCAGATGCTCGCGGATTTCTATTGCAGCAAACTTTTCATAGGTGTGGACGGTATCGACCTCGATTTCGGCATCACAACCACCAACATGACCGAGGCGAGTTTAAACCGCGTGATGATCCAAACCGCCCAAAAAACGATCGTGCTGGCCGATTCGTCAAAATTCGGTCGTCGCGGTTTCAGCAAGATTGCCGACATAGAAGAAATTGACCACATCATCACCGATTCGAACATCAATCCCAAAGATGCACAGCGCATCGAAGATCTGGGCATTAAACTGACGATTGTGGATATTCCACAACATGCTGATATTTAACTGGAAACAGCCGATTGTTCACGCGGGACAATCGGCTGTTTCCATACCTAAAAAAACGCTCTTCCAAAGAGGAAGAGCGCACAAAGAGACAAAACAATTAATAGTCCGAATATCATCCCCTGCCGCCAGCATACCACAGCAGGAACTTCGGGATTCAAGCGAAAGTTTGAGACAACTACAATCCGAATGCTGACTCCAAACTATTAATCAACCCAATAAAATTAAAACCTCAAAATTTATGACTTTTACTTTCATCTCAAATCGAAAGCAAATATACGAATAAAAATTTCATTTCAAAAATTATTTGGCATTTAATTTACACATTTCGAAACTTATTTGTTTCATATCAATTTTTTTGCAAAAAAACACGGCTTTGAAAGCCGTACAAGACGATTCGGGGAACCTGCCTCCCCTATTTGAAATAAAGACTGAATGTCGTGATTTTCTCGTCACTGCGTTCGAGGACGATTGCACCGTTGTGCAGACGCATGATCTGACGCGAAAGGCTCAATCCGATGCCCGACCCGTCCTGCTTGGTTGTATAGAACGGCACGAAGATCTCCTCGGCCGATTGCGGACTGATCGGCCGGCCGTTGTTCGACACCGACACCACGACCTGCTCCGCGAAGTTGATCTTCGCCTCGATCTCCACAATCCGCGCCTCCGCCTGCAAGGCATTCTTGATCAAGTTGATGATAATTTGCGAAATCTGATTTTCATCGGCATAGAGCAATACATCATCCGACTTCTCGACATACTGCAACACGGCACCCGATGCCGCGACTTGTTCCTCGGTCAGTTTACGCACCTTGTCGATCAGATCGCGCACGAAAAACGCCTGTTTCACGGGTGGCGACACACGCGTCAGATTGCGGTAATTGTCCACAAAGCGGATCAATCCTTTTGAAGACGAGGCGATGGTCTCGAAGCCCTGCTCCAACTCTTCTAAGTTGAGCCGTGCCCCGCCATCCTCACGCGCCTGCTTCAGATCCTCGCTGAACGCTTCGCTCAGGGACGCAATCGGGGTGATCGTATTCATGATTTCGTGGTTCAACACACGCACCAATTTATTCCACGACAATTCCTCACTGTGTTCCAGATCGCCCGTAATGTTGTTGAACGTCACGATCTTGACCTCCTGTCCGGCCACTTCCGCTTCGGTGGCCGTCAGCGAAATGGTGATTTTGTTGCGCTCGTTGTAGAACGAACAACGCAACTCCTTGTTGTCGGAAACCTGTTCAAATGCCTGTTGCAATTCGTCGGAAATAATTGACAATTGTCGGATGTGGCTCAAAGCCATGATACCCAATACCTGCATGGCGGCAACATTGGAATAGGTGATCTGTCCGAACCGTTGATCCGAGACAATGAACACAATGATTCCCGTCTTGATGTTGTCGAGCATTTTGCCGTAGTAGCGGTTCTGTTCCGAAATGGTATCCATCTCGCGGTCGAAAATCTGACGCAGGCGGTTCATCGTGCGGTTGAACCGAAACAATGAGAAACACTTGTCGGCATAGCGGAATCCCGTTTCACGATCTTCCAGTGCATCAATCATGAAGGACACTTTACGGCGTAAACGGATCGTCACCACGACGGCAGTGACGACGGCGACCACAATTCCAACCGTGAGTACCAATGCAACGATTTCGAACCAAGTCATCAGATATTGTATTTTTTAAGTTTTGCGTAAAGCGTCGGGCGACTGATGTTCAGTGACTTGGCAACAACCGTCAGATTGCCGTTGCAGCGTTCCATTGCAGCACGGATGGCTCTTTCCTCCAACTCCTCCAACGACTCTTCGGGCATCGGTTCGGCTTTGGCGGATTGCTCCAACGTAAAATCGGAATCCGACAACAACTCCCCGCCCGAAAGGATTACCGCCTTTTCGATCGTATTCTGCAATTCGCGGATATTACCGTTCCACGGATGCCCCAACAAGAGGGTTTCGGCCGAGGAGTCCAATCCCGCAACCATACGGTGGTATTTCTCGCGGTAACGATCCACGAAAAGTTGCGCCAGTGGCAGAATCTCGTCCTGCCGTTCACGCAGAGCGGGCAGATGCAGGTGAATGGTATTGATTCGGTAGTATAAGTCTTCGCGGAACAGTCCGTTGCGCACCAACTCCTCCAAATCCTTGTTCGTGGCACAAATCAGACGAATATCAACCGGACGCGGTTTGGTGTCGCCCACACGGACAATCGTGCGGCTTTGCAACACGCGCAGTAATTTGGCCTGAAGATGCAGCGGAATGTTTCCGATTTCGTCGAGGAACAGCGTACCGCCGTCCGCCTCTTCGATCTTACCCCGATGATCCGCATAAGCCCCCGTAAACGAGCCTTTTACGTGTCCGAAAAGTTCGCTTTCAAACAAATTGTCGGTAATTGCGCCCAGATCGACCGAGATCATCGGTCGCCGTGCACGATCCGACAGGCGGTGAATCTCCGATGCCAGCACATCCTTACCCGTTCCGTTCTCGCCCGTGATCAGTACGTTGGCATCCGTCGGTGCGATCTTCTCGGTGGTCATGCGCAGCGTCCGCATCTTGGGATCATTACCCCAATACATCTCCACCGGACTGCCTGTTTGGGGCGTTTTCCCTCTTGATTTTCCGCAGGCTTCCTTCAGAATCCCGATCAAGCGGTCATTCTCGTAGGGTTTCACCACAAAATCGAATGCCCCGCGTTTCATCCCCTCGACCGCCAACGCAATGTCGGCATAGGCCGTAAAGAGCACCACTTCGATTTGGGGCATCGTGCGTTTCAGTTCCAAAAGCCAATACAGGCCTTCGTTTCCCGTATTGATGTCGGTCTCAAAATTCATGTCGAGCAAAACCACATCGGGCATAAATTCCCGCACCTTCGACATCAGCGTCTTGGGTGACGGGATCAACTCCACCCCTTCGAAATATCGTGGAAGCAGGATTTTGAGTGCCGCGCGGATACCCGCATTATCATCTACAATTAAAACTTTGCCTTTGTTCATTTCTTTTTAAGACACGGATTTTGCCCGCACCTTAAAGACAAAGGTACAAATTTTTCCGACATTGACTTGCCTCTCATCGAAAAACAAATTCGTGTTTTTGCTTGTTTTTACGGGTTTAAAGAGTACCTTTGCCGCGCATTTGAAAAAATAGGACTTATTCTGTTACATATGTACTGTTACGGACTTTTACCCGGTAAAACCAAGTAAGAGTTCAGACCGTTCGCATCGTTACAATACCTCAAGCCTGTCGTTCTTACGACGGGTCTTTTTTTTGTGGCATACCGGAAACAAAAAACTTACAAACAAATAATTATCATGAAAGCAATCCAAGAAACCGAAAATCAGGACTCAGAATTTCGGACATTTCTGAAGTATCTGTTACCCAGCATGTTTTCCATGGCTCTGGTGGCAGTTTACACCTTTACCGACACGTTTGTCGTCGGCCGTAAGTTGGGTGCGGTCGCTCTGGGTGCAATGGGCATCTGCACCCCGATCATCACCATCTCGTTTGCCTTGGGCTTTATGTTCGGCATCGGCGGCAGCAGTCTTTATTCGATCAGTCGCGGACAAGGCGACCACCGGAAAGCCAATTCCTACTTCACCACTTCGGCTTTGAGTGCACTGGTATTGGGCATTCTGCTTGCCGTGTTGGGCAACATCTTCATCGAGCCGTTTGCCTGTTTTTTGGGGGCGGATTCTGAGAACATCATTTTTGTACTGCCCTACCTGCGTTGTATTCTGATCTACATTCCGGGATTTCTGTTGGATCAGTTGATGAGTTGCTTCGTCAGAAACGACGGCCATCCGAAAGTCGCCATGACAGCCATTGCCGTCGGTACGGGATTGAACGTCATCCTCGATTTCCTGTTTGTATTCGGATTTGATTGGGGTATGTTCGGTGCGGCCTTCGCCACCTGCCTGTGTTCGTTCATTACGATCCTGATCAACTTCGGCTACACAATTTGGAAACGACTGAACATCCGCGTGCATCTCGAAAACTTCGACCCGAAAAAGGCTTGGGAGGTCATTAAGAGCGGATTCAGCGTCTTTATCCTCGAATCGTCGTCGGGTGTCGTTATTTTCGTGTTCATTCAGCAGGCCACGATGCTGTACGGCACGCAAGGGGCTTCGATCTATACCATCATCATGAACTGGACGCTCATCACGATGAATATGGTACTGGGTGTCACGCAGGCGGCACAACCGCTCATCAGTCTGAGTTACGGCGCACGGGAATATTCTTCGATGTACAAATATCGCAAATATTCGGTGACGACGGGACTTCTTTTAGGTGTCGTCTATCTTGTGATCGGTTACGGATTCACCGATTCGCTCGTCAAGGTATTTGCCACCGACAGCGAACAACTCATCACCGACACGGTGTATGCCATAGGCTAAGCACCCAGCGCCTTGCCATTTGTTACAATGGTAGGTTTCCAAGCACTCGCCTCCGAACCGTGCATACAGGTCTCCCCGTACACGGCTCTCCACCTTATCATTCAGTCTAACTTTCCCGAATGTATTTTGTGATGACATACTGAACATACTGCTAATGTTTTACGGTTACGAGAAATCATTTTTATTTCCCAATCACTTTTACCTTTCAAGTCTTTGAGTTTGCGAACATGGTGCATTTCAAGATTATCGGTTGCACCGCAGTTTTCACATACACGTGCATTTAGTCTTGTAATCAATCCATTTCTGCCACCCGTTATAGCGACTGTGTTAGGTAATCTGTCATCCAAAGTACGGTTCGGTAGTTCCTTGCGTTTGAAACCTTTGTCATAAAACTCACGTCTGACCTCATCCCCTTTCTTGTTTGTGTATGGTATGGAGAATACACCGTTTTTCTTGTACTTCGCAATAATCTTCTTTTTGGAAGTAGTGTATTTTGCGGCGTATGTCTTGTACATACTATACTCCATAATGTTGTAGAAAGAGTCAATAACGGGGCTGTTGTTTGCTATCGAGTAATAGTTGTAGAACCCCATGATTTCAGAGTTATATTGACTTATAATCTCCAAATCATCAAGACATTTCATATATGGACGACCTTTTGGCTTCCAAACTTCTTTTCCGTTCTGCTTGGTGATTTTAACAGCATCATATTCAAGAAGTTTCTTTCGCATTATTTCGGTAGTCACATATAGTACTATCTTGTGGTTTAACGACCTTGTCAAATGACCGTTCTTATCTCTGCGTGTATCATTGGATTTTCGTACAAAGACATCATATCCAAGAAATTTAGCATGTTTTCTTGCATTGGTAATCAGAGTCTTCTCGTCAGATAGCTCCAGTTTCAATTTATCAGCCATAAATTGCTTTATGTCCTCTTTGATTTGGATACAATCTTGCTTGCTACCGATTACTCCAATTAGAAAATCATCTGCATATCTTATGTATTTCAGTCGTTTGATACTGTCATCCATTTCATCACCGGCAGGATATTTCAGTCGCTCTTTGACAGTTTCTCTAATTTTTGCAAACAATTGTTTACGTTTCGTTTCATCAACAGTGTTTCGTAGTTTTTCAACTAACTTGGCTTTACGATGTCCGAGTTGTTTTGCTATCGGATTATCCTTGCGTCTTTTTCCCTTGTCGAATTTTGTGATGTACTCCTTGATGTACTTGTCAAATTTGTCAAGGTATATGTTCGCCAATATAGGGCTTATAATACCACCTTGCGGAGTTCCACTGTATGATTTGTGGAATACCCAGTCTTCAACATATCCCGCATTCAGGAATTTTCTGATAAGTCGGATAAACCTGTTATCGGAAATCCTTTCTGAGAGAATGGCTATCAGTACTTCATGGTCTATGTTATCGAAGAAACCTTTAATGTCTCCCTCGATAAACCACTTAGTGCCATTGAACGACTTTTGAATACTTGAGAGTGCAGTTTGAGGACTTCGTTGCGGTCTGAAACCATGTGAGGTGTTTTCAAAACTGCCCTCATATATAGCTTCCAAAATCATTCTGATAACCTCTTGCAGAAGTTTATCCATAAATGACGGAATACCCAGCGGTCTCATCTTTCCGTTTTTCTTCGGAATGTAAACTCGCTGTGAGGGTTTAGGCTGATACGTCTCGTTTTTGAGCGTATCAATCAACTGCTCAATATGGGATATACTGAAGCCGTCAACGGTTTTTCCGTCAACTCCCTTTGTCATATTGCCTTGTTTGGCATATATGCGTTGGTAGGCTATGTAGTACATCTCTTCATTAAACAGTATCCGATACAAACGTTCGAACTTGTATTCCAAGTCGGAACTATGTTGTGTTAGACTGTTTAATATCTTTTCTGGATTTCTTTTCATGTCTCTCACATTTTCCAAAATTAACATTAAACGATAATGGCTGCTTCCCTTCGCCATGTACAAGGTTTTCCCTTGCTCGGACTACTACGGAAGCTCTGTTGCCATATGGGTTGCCCCACTTAGGCAATCCCCATTTAGACATATAATAACTATTTGGCTTGATAGATTGTCGGATACGACTTTCGTCCTTTATTATTTATGTAGTTGCTCTGTGACAAGTTCTTTTGCCCAATCGACCTGCAAGGAGAAGTTGGGTGCCACAGCATAACGTCTGTAACTGTCTTCCGTTAAGGCTTAACCATCGAGCCGCTCGGACTATCGTTCAACCAGTATAGGCTTTATCCTCATATCTATCGTTTCACCTCGCCACTCGGTCAGGACTTGACAGTTAGTCCACTCGTGGCTTTGCCGACATGCTACACTCCCCATCGTCTTTCGTTGAATGGATAAGTCGGCTGGTGATAGGTTATTATTTCAAAGAACACGAACCTAATAGCTTGCCAAAGCTATATTTATTATATGCCCTTATGGGCGCACCTGCATCTGTTCCTACCCGCCTATCTTTTGATGAGCGTGGGTATCTGCATCGGAATTTACTACCAGTCTATCCAAT
>JAHHQL010000021.1 GCA_020026415.1 Alistipes sp.
ACCACGATGGTACTGATGCCGTAGATGGCGGTTTGTTTGGCTAATTTTTCGAGCATATATATAGTATAACTCGCAAATATAGGAATTTTTGACGACAAAAGCCTCTTTTGCCCGATGAATTATTCCGAAAGGTGTTTTGAGTGGCTTTTTTAGTGAAAAAATATTTTTGAACAAGTAAAATGAAAATAAAAACGGGAAAAAATGTAGAAGATTGCGAAAAAAAATATATATTTGCCTTTGCCTCTTCGGGTGAAAATCTTTAAAAACGGCAAATAATTATAAAATATTAATAAAATAGAAATACCAACCCTAAATTAAAAAACTATGAGAAAATTAGCTTATTTGATGCTTTCGTTGCTTTGTGCAGGCTTTATCGCCTCGTGTAGCGACGATGATGAAGTGGTTCCTCCCACACCCCCGACCCCTCCGACTCCCGGAGCGACCGACGGTGTGATTACCGTGAACGGTGAGACCGACCTCGTGTTCAACGCCGAGGCAGGATCGAAGACTGTGGCGTTCAACTCGAATATGGCTTGGTCGGCCGTGATCGAGAAGGCCGAATGGCTGAGTGTAGAACCTGCATCGGGCGAAGCAGGTGACATCAAAATGACGGTAAAGGCCGCCGCCAACGAAGCAGGCGAGGCTCGTGAGGGCAAAATCGTACTGAAGACCGACGATAACAAGGGTATGTAGACCATCAAGGTTTCGCAGGTTGAGAAGAACGCTCTGGTTGTCGCCAAGTCCAACTATGAGATCGGCGCGGAAGGCGGTGAGATCGTGGTTAAGGTCGGTCACAACGTCGATTTCGACGTGACGATTGATGCCGACTGGATCTCGCAAAAGGGTTCGCGTGCCTATGTCGAAGAGGATCTGACGTTTGTCGTTGCCGCTTACGAAGGTGAGTCGGACCGTGTCGGCAAGATCACCTTCACCTCGAAGGACGGAGCCATGAAGCAGGTCGTAAAGGTTACGCAGGAGCGCAAATACGAAGAGCCTACCATCGTGGTCGCTCCGGGCGAATATACCGTATCGGGTGACGGCGAAGAACTGACCCTGAAGGTCGTTCACAACGTGGAGTTCGACGTGAACATCAACTGCGACTGGATCACCCGAAAGGAAGAGCCCGCAACCCGCGCACTGGCCGAGAAGATGATTACCTTCGTGATCGCCCCCAACACCACCGGTGATCCCCGTGATGCACAGATGGTATTCGTATGTCGCGGTAATCCCGCCCTCAAGCAGGAAGTGATGATTCATCAGGAGGCAAACATCGCCCTCGATTGCCCGCAGCAGGTGAACATCTCGCACGAGGAGCAGGAGTTCTCGATCAAATTGCAGCATAACGTGGAGTTCGATGTCGCCATTGATTGCAACTGGATTCAGCGCATTGCCAGCCGCGGTATCAGCGAGACCGATATTCGCTTCAAGGCCGAGGCCAACTACGAGCCCGACAATGCCGATCGTCAGGCACGCATCATCTTCATTGCCAAGGAGAGCGGTCGCAAACACGAGGTACTCATCGTGCAGTCGGGTATGCCGGGTCTGTTCATTGATAAGACCCAGTACACCGCACTGCATAGCGGCGATGAGATTTGGATCGCTGTTCGTCATAACTTCAAGTTGCAGATCGAGACCGACTGCGCATGGATCCACCAGCGTGAGCAGAAAGATCCTACCCGTGCCATGGAGGTGACGAAGTTCGGTTTCAAGATTGATCCCAACGACAAAGCCGAAGAGCGTGTCGGTCGCATCACCTTCTCGTCGTATGACGGCTTCTTGAGCAAGACCGTCAAGGTTACTCAGGGGGCTGCTCCCGATGCTTCTAAATCTGTCGAGGTTTCGCCCCAGCCGATGCCCGGTTTCGCAGCCGAAGGTACAACGCAGAAACTGCACGTCAAACTGCTTCTTGGCGGTATGAATGTCTTGAAGTATGCTCTGGTCGGTGACGATTCGCGCACTTACTTTGATGATCCTGTTGTGGAATGGCAGAACTACAATTTGGATGGTGATATCATCCTCACTTCGCACCCCAACACGACCGGCAAGGAAATCACCGGTATCAGCGTGGAGGTTTGGGCAGAGCATATGTTCAATCACACGGTTGTCGGTGACAAGGTGATCGTTCCGCTGACGATCCTTGCAAGCGGCAGTAATCCCGAACCTAATCCCGAACCTAATCCCGAACCCACTCCCGAACCGACGGGTGTGTTCAAACTCGTAACTCCCGGCTATAAATTGCAAGTCGGTGACGAGATTGTAATCACAGACTCCGGTAACACCAAGTGCTTCAAGTCGTTCACCGGTGAATGGGGTGCCGATAATTGGACGGCTCCCATTACCGTAACCAACGGTGAAATCACCAATGCTCCTTGTGTGTTGAAGGTTGTTGAAGGAGATGCCGCTCATGAAGGTTTTATTTGCCTGACTGATCAGTTTGGTTACTATTTCGTAATCCGTTCGAATGGCGGTATGGCCGGTGTCGAGGATTCTAAACCGACGGGCTGGGCTGCCGACGGTGCTTATCTGCAACTCGATGATAAAGGTAAGTTGTACGGTGCCCGTACGGAGGGTGGTACCAACTACTTGGGTTATAACCCCGATATGAGTTGTGCAGCGGGTATGGGTTGCTTCGTATGCGTTGCTCCCGACTATCCTGGTCTGGCAAATATCTATGTGAAAGAGAAATAATTTTCCGGATTAAGCAAACAAGGCGGTCGCACGATGTGCGACCGCCTTATTTTTTGTCGTTGCAGGTTGTTTCTGCGGGAAAGATTTATTGATTCAGAGACGGTTTTCGGTGCGGATTCTGGCTTTTCCCTTCCCGGAAATCCTATTTTAACAAACCTTCGCGGCGAAACGAATAGTCGCCTTCGCGCGAGATGATGATATGATCCAAGAGGCGGATGTCGAACAGGTCGGCGGCTTGGCGGACGCGTTCGGTCATCGTGATGTCCTGACGGCTTGCGAGGGCGGCACCCGACGGGTGGTTGTGGACGAGGACGATTTGTGCGGCCAAAAGTTCCAGTGCGCGTTTGATGATCAGTCGGTGATCGACCACCGTGGCCTGCACACCGCCCTGACTGACGCGCATACGGTCGATTATACGGTTTGAAGAGGTCAGAAACAACGTCCAGCACTCTTCGTGGGATAAGCCAGCCAATTGGGGTTTGAAAATGCGTACAATGTCCTGTGTGCCGTTGATCACATTGGTTTGTTTGGTTTTTTCGACGGCGACACGACGTCCCAATTCGAGGGCGGCTTCCAGAACGACGGCACGGCGAAGTCCCATACCGCCCACCATACGCAGACGCGGGGTTTCCTTGTCGGCCAGTTTGCCGAGTGCGCCGTGACACTCCTCGATGAGCGCATCCGCAAGCGTCTCGTCATCCAGAAGGAGCGTCAGCAGTTCCCGATCCGTGAGGGCATCGGCTCCGCGATTGGCGAGTTTGCTGATCAGAAGATTCATGTCCGGGGTTGTTGGTTGCTGTAAAATTACGAAAAAGTTCCGATAAATTCCCGCCTCTCCGATGGAAAAAGGGAAACAACTCGGAAGTCGTTTCCCTTTGTGTCCTTGATAAGTCGTGGGGCGGGGCTGTCTTGTGGGAAAAGTTGTCCTGCAAAAGAGGTTTGCAGGGTATAACTTGGTCTCGATTACGGGCAGTTTTCACGCGCTCTTCGGTTTGCTGCGCATCGGGCGGTTGTCGTGTCGTTGAGCCGTTTTGTCTGGCTGTTGCCCGTATCGGATGTGACAAATATTTCCGCGTTGCGGGAGTCGCCGTAAAATCGGGCGACAATCGAGAGTTTCCCGTGTCCCTCGCCCTTCTCTTTGCTTCTTGCTCGACCTTTCCGGTCACTCGGCCTTTTCTCTGTCCGCTTGCCGGATGGTTTCCGATCCTCCTTGTTTTGCCTCTTTGCTCCTTTTAGCGGGCGATGCGGTCCATCTTGTCGAGGATGTCGGCACATGCCTCGTCGCTGAAATGTCCCGCCACGGATTGGGCGGCTTGTTGCTCGGCGATCTTCTTCGAGTCGCCCGTGCCGCGTCCCGTCTCCATGCCGTCGATCAGCACCGTCGATACAAACACGGGATGCACTGCCGAATAACCCTTGTCGTGTTCCGTGCGAAATTCGATGCGGTGGTGATTTTTCTGACACCATTCGATCAGGCGACTTTTGTAGTCGGTTTCGGAATGGGTCAGATTGTCCAGATTGAGGTGTTCGTAGTAGAGTTTGTTGATCAACAGCCGATTGACAAACTCATAGCCCTGATCCAGATACACGGCACCCATCATCGCTTCGAAGGCATCGCCGTAGATGTGTTTCTGGGTTACGGTGGCCGCCGAATTGGAGATCACATGTTTGTCCAGACCTAACTCCACGGCCAGTGCATTGAGCGACTGCCGCGAAACGATTCTGGAGCGCATTTGCGTCAAAAAGCCCTCGTCACGGTCGGAATATTCGATGAACAAGTAGTCGGAAGTGACTGTTTCGATCACGGCATCGCCCAAAAATTCGAGGCGTTCGTTGTTGATCGTTCTGCCGTCTTCCAAAACTAAAGAAGCTGACTTGTGAATCAAAGCCAGCTTGTATAGTTCGATGTTATGCGGAATGAATCCGAACATATCATCGACAATCTTGTAATAATCGCGATCCTGACCGTAGTGTCTTTTAATGGGGCGTAATAGAAAATCCCACATCAGATCGTGATAATTTTTTAGTATTTGCGGAAAATGACCGTTGCGTTGTGTCCGCCGAAGCCGAACGTATTGCTCAGTGCATATTTCACGTCGCGTTTCTGGGCTTTACCCAGCGTCAGGTTCAGTTTCGAGTCGATTTCGGGGTCGAGATTTTCGCAGTTGATGGTCGGAGGTACCGTGCCGTGGGTGATTGCGAAGACGCAGGCGATAGCCTCTACGGCTCCGGCTGCACCGAGCAGGTGTCCGGTCATTGATTTGGTCGAAGAGATGTTTACATCATATACCTTGTCACCCCACAGATCCTTGATGGCCTTCAGTTCGGGAAGGTCGCCGGCGGGCGTCGAAGTGCCGTGTACGTTGATGTAGTCGATGTCTTCGGGATTGATTTTGGCATCTTTCAATGCGTCGCGCATTGATTTGATGGCACCCTTTCCTTCGGGATGGGGCGCGGTGAAGTGGTAGGCATCGGCCGATGCGCCGCCACCTACGATCTCGCAATAGATCTTGGCACCACGGGCTTTGGCGTGTTCGAGTTCCTCAAGCACCAAGGCACCGGCACCTTCACCGATTACGAAACCGTCGCGATCCTTGTCGAACGGGCGCGAAGCGTGCCGGGGATCGTCGTTGCGGGTCGAAAGAGCCTTCATGGCGTTGAAACCGCCTACGGAAGGTTCATTGACACCGGCCTCCGAACCGCCTGCGACTATCATGTCGGCCTTGCCGTAGCGGATGGCGTCGAATGCGTCGATCAGGCCGTGGTTCGACGACGAGCAAGCCGATACACAGCAATAGTTGGGTCCCATGAAACCGTACTTCATGGCGATGAAGCCGGCGGCGATATCCGAGATCATGCGGGGGATAAAGAATGGGCTGAACCGAGGCGTTTTATCATCCTCGGCAAAGCCCACACATTCATCGAAGAAGGATTTGAGTCCTCCGATACCCGAACTCCAGATCACACCCACCTGTTCCTTGTCGATCTTTTCGAGGTCGATGGCGGCATCATCGACAGCCTGCTCGGCTGCGATGAGGGCATACTGGGTGAAGAGGTCGTATTTGCGTACCTCTTTGCGATCGAAGTATTTGCTCGGATCGTAATTCTTGACTTCACAAGCGATTTTGGTTTTGAATTTTTCGGTATCGAAGTGTGTAATGGCACAGCCTCCGCTGACTCCATTCTCCAAATTTGTGAAAAACTCTTCAATATTGTTGCCAATCGGATTGATGGTTCCGATGCCGGTTACAACTACTCTTCTCTCAGTCATATTACTCAAAACTTAAATTCGATTGTGAAAAAATCAAGATTAATTATTTCTTGTGCTCTTCGATATATTTGATCGCGTCGCCAACGGTGCCGATCTTCTCTGCATCCTCATCGGGGATGGTGATATCGAAAGCCTTCTCAAATTCCATGATCAGCTCTACGGTGTCGAGCGAGTCTGCGCCCAAGTGGTTGGTGAAGCTGGCTTCGGGTACTACTTCCGACTCCTTAACGCCGAGTTTGTCAACGATAATCTCGACAACTTTAGATTGAACATCTGCCATAATCTTAAATTTTTAGTTAAACATGTATTTAAAATAGTTTTGTTTGTCTCTTGCAAATTTTAAGTGAAAACACTCAAAATCTAAATGGATCTGGGCAAAAGTAACACTTTTTTTATTACTTTTGACAAAACGCCCGAAAAATTTATTATTAATTTTTTCGACATTTAGCACAATTTGAAGTATAATAACCTATAAACTAATTAATTATGAAACTATTAATGATCTCCAATTCGACCAATGCCGGAGAGGAGTATTTGCGTTATCCGATGCCTGAGATCGGTCGTTTCCTTGAGGGTGTCAGGGAAATTGTTTTTGTGCCTTATGCGGCCGTAACTTATTCTTATGCAGAATACGAGCGTAGGGTTCAGGAGCGTTTTTCGGAACTGGGCATCAAGGTGCGTTCGATCCACCGTTCGCCCAATCCCGCCAAAATGATCCGTCAGGCCGAGGCACTCTGCATCGGCGGCGGCAATACGTTTGCCCTGTCGAAGAAGATGCAGGAGCAGGGACTGCTGCCCGTCCTGTTGCGTAAGATCAAGGAGAATACGCCTTATGTCGGCTGGTCGGCCGGCAGCAACGTCTGCTGCCCGACGATCTGCACGACCAACGATATGCCCATCGTGCAGCCCGAATCGTTCAAGGCGATCGGTGCCGTCAAGTTCCAGATCAACCCTCACTATATGGATGCCAATCCTTCGGGACACGCCGGCGAGACGCGCGAACAGCGTATTTTAGAGTACATTCAGGCCAATCCGCGCCGTTGGGTGGCTGGTCTTCGCGAGGGATGTATGCTGCGCTACGTGGATGACAAGTTGGAGTTGATCGGCAAGAAACCGATGCGTATCTTCAAGAAGGGCGTCGAGACGTTCGAGGTACAGCCCGGTGACGATCTTTCGTTCCTGCTCAAATAAAAGGATTCCATTCCATATAATATAAGTCGCGGCCCCGTGCCGCGGCTTATTCCTAAAAAAGAGAACCGTAAAAAGGAACTGTCGAAGTTGAAACAGAGCAACTAAACGTAAGCAAGACACGAAAAGAAACCGCCGTATGGAAAAACATTTTTACGATAAATCAGTCCTGTCCAAAAATATATTCGACATCTATTCCAGTACATTTTATCAATGTATGGTGATCATCAGCCTGATTGTAATCTTGGGCGATATGATTTGGGAAATAGGTACCGGCTCGTTTAATTATAAAAATGCATTAATCGACCTGTGGGCTTTAACCACGTGCCTGACTTATATTATAGGGAGGAATAATAGGTATAAATACATAATAATGTGGATTGTACTATTTTCTCAGATAATGTTGGCATTATGGATCAGAAAAATAAAATGCGGGTACTGACCCTGCTCTCCTTTTTCGGCATGTTGATTTTCGGTACGGGAATGTTTTATTCGCCGATGGGATCCTCTCATTTTGTGGGTAAGGCCGTACTGACGGTGCTGTTTGCTTTTCTTTGCGTCATGTGTTGGTTGAAAATGCGCAAACTCAAGGAGAAGGACAACGACTGATTACCGGAAGATTCATTGGCGAAAAGATGACTGCTGCTTCTGAAACAGGGTTTCGGGGAGAGGCGGAGACTTGCGACTACTTGTGTCGGGAGGGGTATGCGATCGAGGCGCGCAACTGGCGTGAGGGTCGCTATGAACTCGACATCGTGGCACGCAAGGCGGACTGTCTGCATTTTGTCGAGGTCAAGACACGACGCAAGGACGGTCTGACCACTCCCGAACAGGCGATGGTGCTGCGAAAACAACGCGCACTGCGCCGTGCCGCACAGGCTTATCTGGCGGTGACGGGGTGGCGTGGCGATGTGCAGTTCGATCTGGCTGCTGTCGGGTATTCGCCCGACGGCAGGTATGACGTGTGCCTTGTGGAAAACGCCGTGGAGTTTCATTGGTGAACGGCGCAGGGCAATCCGATTTTGATATCCCCGAAAAAAGTATTACCTTTGGGGACTTGATATGCCCCGATATGCGCCGGGGCAAACGGAAGTATAACCCAAGTATATTCTAAACAAATTACCGAATGTGGCTCTATAATCTGGGGTTGAGACTCTATGGCGGAGTTATCAAACTTGCAGCGGTCAAACATTTGAAGGCCAAGCAGTTCACCGAGGGGCGCAAGCACCTTTTCGAGCGGATGGCCGATGCGATTGATCCGAAGGCGCGCATTGTTTGGATTCACGTGGCTTCGCTGGGCGAATTTGAACAGGGACGACCCATCGTCGAACGAATCCGTAAGGAACATCCCGAATATAAAATCCTTTTGACATTTTTCTCGCCGTCGGGCTACGAGATCCGCAAGAACTATGCGGGGGCGGATTATATTTTCTATCTGCCGATCGACACGCCGCGTAACGTGCGCAAATTCATGAAGATCGCGCATCCTGAGATCGCCATTTTCGTCAAGTACGAGTTCTGGCTGAACTACCTGAGCGCGTTGCGCCGTCAGAAGGTGCGCACCTACATCGTCTCGGCGATTTTCCGCCGCAATTCGATCTTCTTCAAACCCTATGGCGGCATGTGGCGTCAGGCGTTGGAGACCTTCGACGTGATGTTTGTGCAGAACGAGGAATCGAAACGCCTGTTGGCGGAGTTGGGCTTTGACAATGTGGTGGTTGCGGGGGATACGCGCTTCGACCGTGTTGCCGAAATCGCACGCAATGCCAAACGTATTGACCTGATCGAAAAATTCCGTGGCGAAGAGCGTCTTTTTGTGGCGGGATCGTCGTGGGGTCCCGATGAGGAGTTGCTGATCCGCCTGATGAACGAGAACCCGAAAGTGAAATTCCTGATCGCACCGCACGAGATGGACGAGGGACGCATCGCACGTCTGTTGAGCGACACGAAGGGCGGAGGTGTGCGTTTCACGCAGTGTGACGAGCATACCGACCTCAGATCGAAGCAGTTGCTCGTACTCGACACGATGGGTATGCTCTCGTCGGCATACAGTTATGCCACGTGGAGTTACATCGGAGGCGGATTCGGCGTGGGCATCCACAACACGTTGGAGGCGGCTACGTTCGGACTGCCGATTGCCTTCGGCCCGAATTACCACAAATTCAAAGAGGCACGCGATCTGGTGTCGCTGGAGGCTGCCCGTTCGATCAACAACTACGACGAACTCAAGGCTTGGTTCGAACCGTTGCGCGACGATGAGGCTTTGTTGCAGAAATGCGGCAGTTTGTCGAAGGAATACACGATGAACCATCAGGGTGCCACATTGCTGATCACCACGACTGTTTTTCACGGATAGAATCCCTTGAAATAAGATTAACCGACATGTTCCACGGGGAGCGTGTCGGTTTTTTTATGCGGAGGGAGAGGAACGAGCCTCGGAAGGCTTTGTCCGGGCGTGCCGTCCTTGGTGCGGAATGAAACGGGAAATACGGGTGGAACGTATGTTCACGCGGATTAGGGGCGTGTTTCACTACCGCCGATGCTTGAGGTACGCATCTTCTGCGGGGAGGGTAGTGCGTCCTTTCCCGCCGATCCTTTTCCCGTATGACATAAAAAAAAAGCGACCCGCCGATCGGATCGCTTCATGAAACCGCCCCTTGACGGGAGTGGTCAGATGTTGATGTCGGTGATTTCGAGCTGCATCTTGCCGGCGGGAACATCGACTTCCACGATGTCGCCCTTCTTGTGGCCGAGCAGTGCTTTGGCGATCGGCGTGCCGATGGCGAGTTTGCCTTCGCGGAGGTTGGCTTCGTGCTCGGCAACGATCGTGTAGATCACCTGACGGTTGGTTTTGTGGTTGAGAATGGTCACCTTGCTGAGGATCTGCACCTTGCTTTTGTCGATCTTCGTCTCGTCGATCACACGGGCATTGGCCAGCGTATCCTCCATCTTGGCGATGCGCATTTCGAGCAGACCCTGTGCTTCACGGGCTGCATCGTACTCGGCATTCTCCGAGAGGTCACCTTTGTCGCGAGCCTCGGCAATGGCTGCGGAGATCGCAGGACGTTCTACCGAACGCATGTGATCCAAATCTTCTTTTAATTTTTTATATCCCTCTGCCGTGAGGTAGATAATTTCTTTTCCCATATGCTAAAAACAAAAAAAATAAGAATCCCAACCTCGGAAAAGGCTGGAACCCTGATTTGATAACAAAAGCAAAGATAAAGACTAAATTCCGAATTTCCAAATATTTTGCTCGTGACTTTGCCCTTTGAGACGATGGCGGCGGGGCATAATTCCCGTGTCGGCGGAAGCAATGTCGGAATGTCCGATCCCGGAGGCGGGAAATGTTCCGAAAAAGGCTGTCCGGAGAGGGACGATTTGCGGAAAAGGTCGTTCGTTCTTGTCCGCCCGCGTGATGCCTGCCGTCTTTCCCGCACCTCCTGTTTTGCCTGCCTGTATCTGTTTTTTTCCGCCATATCGAATCCTGCTCCGCTCTCCGAAATTTCGCGCCTCCCTGCCGCCCCGTTCTCCTCCTTCCTCCGCCGGAAGTTTCCGAAAAACTGCCGGGAAAAACCTTTTCACCCTTCGTTTTTCCCCGCAAACCGTCCTCTGCCCTCCGAAAACCCCGAAAACAGAAGGCAAACTGCATTTTTGAATGCCCGGCGCATACCGATTTTTTTTGTAAATCGTTATTTTATATGTAACTTTGCGCGATAACGCGCCATTGATCAATGACGTAAACCGATAAGCAATGAAGCGACACCTCATATACGCCTTGTGCGCAGCCTTTTCGATGATCCTGCTCAGCAGTTGCGGCGGCGTCACGACCATACTCCGATCAAAGGATTCGGAGCAGATTTACCAGAAAGCTCTGGAGTATTACCACAAAGAGAAATGGCTGCGTGCCTCGACCCTGTTCGAGGGAGCCCAGCCCTATTATATCGGCTCGCAACGCGAGGACAGCATCGCGTTCTTCAATGCGCGTTGCAAGTTCAAGAACCGCGATTACGAATCGGCAGCCCTTCTGTTCGACGATTTCCGCCACAGTTTCGGGCGCAGCGTCTTTATCGAGGATGCCGAGGGTATGTTTGCCCTGTGCTACTACTACCTCGCACCGGGCCCCACGCGCGACCAGACGATGACGGGGCACGCCTTGAAGGCGGTCAATGAGTTTATGTCGCGTTACCCGAACAGCGACAAACTGGAAAAATTCGCCCGGATCGACCGTGAACTCACCGAACGGCTCTACGAGAAGAGTTTCCTGAATGCCTACACCTACTACAAGATCGGCCGCTACAAATCGGCGATCCGTGCGTTGAAAAATTCACTGAAGATGTATCCTGAGTCGCACCACCGCGAACAGATCATGTATCTGATCGTGGATTCGAGTTACCGCTTCGCCAGCAATTCGATTGCCGAGAAGCAGACCGACCGCTACTTGGCGATGCTGGATTCCTACCTGTCGTTCAAGGAGGAGTATCCCGAATCGAAATACACGAAGGATGTGGAGCGTATGGCCAAACAGGCACGCGATTTCCTCGCCCGCAAGAACAAAGCAGAGAAAAAATAATTTATCGATTAGATTTAAGATAATGGAAATCAAGAAAAACATTCCCAACAACACCGTAACCCGCAAGCTGATTGATTTCGAGCAGCCCACCGGTAATGTTTACGAGTCGGTTAATATCATTGCACGCCGTGCAAATCAGATCTCGACGGAACTCAAAAACGAGTTGAACAAGAAATTGGCCGATTTCTCTTCGCCCACGGATAATCTTGAGGAGACGTTCGAGAACCGCGAGCAGATCGAGATTTCGCGTTACTACGAGCGTCTGCCGAAACCCGTGATCATTGCCACCGAGGAGTTCCTCGACAATGAACTTGAGTGGAAGATTGCCGAAGAGAACAAGAAGGAGTAGTCTTCATGGCACAAAAGGAGTTGGAAAACCTCGGAAGACGTCACATCCTGCTGGGGGTCACGGGGAGCATTGCGGCCTATAAGGCGGCACTCCTGTGCCGTCTGCTGGTGACTGCGGGAGCGGAGGTGAAGGTCGTGATGACCCCTCTGGCCAAACAGTTCATCACGCCGCTTACGATGGCCACTCTGTCGAAGAATCCCATTTTGGTGGATTTCTTCAATCCCGAAAACGGGGAGTGGAACTCGCATGTGAAACTGGGCGTGTGGGCTGATTGCATGCTCATCGCTCCCGCCACGGCAAATACGCTGGCCAAGATGGTGTCGGGTATTGCCGACAATCTCCTTTTGACCTCTTATCTTTCGGCGCGTTGCCCCGTGGTCGTGGCTCCTGCCATGGACCTCGACATGTATGCCCATCCGGCGACGCAGCAAAACCTTGCGACCCTTCTCAAGCGCGGCGTTCATGTAGCAGAGCCGGGCGAGGGCGAATTGGCCAGCGGACTTTCGGGCAAAGGACGCATGGCCGAACCCGAAGAGATCGCCCGTTTCGTGGACGACCTCCTTTCCGAAAAAAAAAAGAGCCTCGAAGGGAAACACTTCGTGGTGACGGCCGGTGCCACCATCGAGCCGATTGATCCCGTACGCTTCATTTCGAACCACTCGTCGGGCAAGATGGGCTATGCCCTTGCCACGGAGTTGGCGCGACGCGGTGCGCGGGTCTCGCTCGTAAGCGGACGCACCGCTTTGGAATGCCCCCGCGGCGTGGATCGGATCGACGTGCTGTCGGCCGAAGAGATGTACCGTGCGGCGGTGGAGGCATTTGCCACGGCCGACGGTGCCATCATGTGTGCTGCCGTGGCGGATTATACCCCCAAACAGGTTGCCGATCGCAAACTCAAGAAGGGCGACGGCGAACTGAACATCGAACTGAAGCGTACGCGCGACATTGCCGCCGAATTGGGCGCGCACAAGAACGGCCGTCTTCTGGTGGGCTTTGCGCTGGAGACCCACGACGAGGAACTCCACGCCGAAGCCAAACTTCAAAAGAAAAATTTCGATTTCATCGTGCTGAATTCCCTGCGTGATGCCGGAGCGGGTTTTCGCGGCGATACCAATAAGGTGTCGCTCATAGACCGTACGGGACGCGAGGATCTGCCTCTCATGACAAAAAGCGAGGTGGCAGGGCGCATCATCGACAAACTGGAGACTTTCCTTTAAAAAATCATCGCCATGCTGAAACGACTCTCGGTTGAGAACTATGCGTTGATTGACCGTCTGGAACTGGAACTCGATGCCCGTCTGAACATCATCACGGGTGAGACCGGTGCCGGCAAATCAATCCTTTTGGGTGCGCTCGGCCTGCTGCTGGGTGCCAAGAACGACGGTACGGCCATGAAAAACGCCACGCAAAACTGTCGTGTGGAGGGTACGTTTGCACTGGACGGACTGGATCTGGAGGCATTCTTCGAGGAAAACGATCTGGAGTATGCTCCCGAAACTATCCTCACGCGCATCATCACCCCGTCGGGCAAGAGCCGTGCGTTTGTCAATGACATCCCCGTCAATCTGCAACAGATGCGCGATCTGGGGCAGCGTCTGGTCGATATTCATTCGCAACATCAGAACCTGATTCTTTCGTCGGAGGAGTTCCGTTGCCACGCCCTCGATACGGTGGCGGGCAATGCCGATCTTCTGGCACGTTACCACACCCGTTATGCCGAGATGCAGCGTCTGAGCCGTCACCTTGCGGAACTGCGCGAGGAGGCCGCCGCCGCACACCGCGACGAGGAGTGGTTGCGTTATCAGTCGGAGGAACTTTCGGCGGCGAATCTGCGACAGGGCGAACAGGTGCAGATCGAGGAGGAACTTGCCATTCTGGAGAATGCCGACCGCATCGGGGAGGCGTTCGCCACACTGACCCATGCGCTGGATGCCGACGAGGAGGGAATCCTCTCGCGCCTGCGCTCTTCGGAACACGACCTGCAACACATCGGCGAGAAATATCCCGCAGCGGGCGAATATGCCGAGCGTTTAAGAAGTGTAATCGAGGAATTGAAAGACATAAACGTATCGGTTTCCGCCGATGCAATGCGTATTGATGCCGATCCGGAGCGACTGACGAAACTCTCGTCGCGTCTGGACACGTTGCTCTCCCTGCAACAGAAACACCGCGTGGCAGGCGAGGCGGAATTGATCGAAGTAAGGGATCAATACACCGCCAAACTCTCGATGCTGACCCACGGCGATGAGCAGATCACCGCCACGGAGAACGCCCTGCGTAAAGCCGAGGCCGAGGCTCGGACTTTGGCAGACAAACTCCGCGCCGCCCGCAAAAAGGCGGCTCCCGCCTTTGCACGGGAAATTCTTCGCACACTGGTACAGTTGGGGATGCCCGACACGGTGTTTGAGATTGCACTCAATCCGCTGGAATCGCTTTCGACAACGGGCGGCGACGGGGTGGAGTACCTCTTCTCGGCGAACAAGAACCGCGCACCGATGCCCGTGGGTAAGATCGCATCGGGCGGAGAGTTGTCGCGTGTGATGTTGGCGTTGAAGGCACTTTTGGCAACGCGCATGCAACTGCCCACGATTCTCTTCGATGAGATTGACACGGGGGTGTCGGGTCGCATTGCCGATGCCATGGGCGAGATCATGTCGCGTCTGTCGGAGACGATGCAGGTGGTCGATATTACCCATCTGCCGCAGGTCGCCTCGAAGGGTACGGCTCATTTCGTGGTCTATAAGCAGGAGGGGCATACCGACATTACGCGCCTTACGGATGAGGAACGCACGACCGAGATCGCCAAGATGTTGTCGGGCAGTACGATCACCGAGGCTGCCGTGGCACAGGCGAAAATCCTTTTGGGCAAGCAGTAATCCGATACCTATATAATATAAAAGGGAGTGAATCTTCAGTGATTCACTCCCTTTTTTATGAGTTTGCGGGTCTATCGTTCCAGCACGACACTCACACGTTCGAGTTTGCCTCCCAGCGGAGGTGCAAGTTTCGATACGCGGATGCGGATGTGGTTGATCTGAGGGAATCGGGCATACAACGCCTCGATGATGTTCATCGCCACGCGCTCGATGGTGCGCTGTTTGATCTTCATCACCTCGCGAACCGATTCATAGACCGTCAGATAGTTTACGGCCTTCTCCACACAGTCCTCTTCGGCCACGACACCCAATTCGGTGGTCAGTTCCAAATCGACCGTGAAACGGTTGCCGACCTGTCGCTCCAAATCGTAACAGCCGTGGTAGGCACGGAACTCCATGCGGTCCAGTTCAATCTTGTACTCCATGATCCTTCGTGTTTTGCTGAAACCTTCGTTCGCTTACTCGGCGATGACCAGATAGTAGTTCTTCTTACCCTTCTGAACGAGGATGTATTTGCCGTCGATCAGATCCTCCCCGGTGACGGGACGTGCGGGATCAGTGACCTTCTCCTTGTTGATCGAAAGACCGCCGCCCTGTACCATCTTGCGGCACTCGCCCTTCGACGAGAAGATCCGGGTCTGCACGGCGCAGAAGTCGAGGAACGCCTCTCCCAGCGCGGATTTCTCCACGTGGAACTGGGGAACACCCTCGAATACCTGAAGAAGGGTCTGCTCGTCCAGGTGCTTCAAAGCCTCCGAAGTGGCATTGCCGAACAGGATGTTCGATGCCTCGACGGCCTTCTCGTACTCCTCGCGCGAGTGGATCATGACGGTGACCTCCTCGGCCAGACGCTTCTGTAACAGACGCAGATGGGGTGCCTGACGGTGCTCGGCGATCAGGTTCTCGATCGTTTCGCGGTCGAGCAGCGTGAAGATCTTGATGTAACGCTCGGCATCCTCGTCGCTGACGTTCAACCAGAACTGGTAGAACTTGTAGGGCGAGGTGTAGCGGGGATCCAACCATACGTTACCGCTCTCGGTCTTGCCGAACTTCGTTCCGTCGGCCTTCGTGATCAGCGGGCAGGTGATGGCGTAGGCCTCTTTACCCAACTTGCGGCGGATCAACTCCGTACCTGTGGTGATGTTGCCCCATTGGTCGGCACCGCCCAACTGAATCTTGCAGTTCATCGCCTCGTAGAGGTGCATGAAGTCGTAACCCTGAACCAACTGGTAGGTAAATTCGGTGAATGACATACCGTCACCCTCACCATTGAAACGCTTCTTGACCGAATCTTTGGCCATCATGTAATTGACGGTGATCAGTTTGCCGATGTCGCGGATGAAATCAAGGAACGAGAACTCCTTCATCCAGTCGTAGTTATTGACCATGACGGCGGCGTTGGGCGCATCCGACTCGAAGTCGAGCAGTTTGGCAAGTTGGCGTTTGATGGCTTCCTGATTGTGGCGCAGGGTCTTCTCGTCGAGCAGGTTACGCTCCTGCGATTTGCCCGAAGGGTCGCCGATCATACCCGTTGCACCGCCCACCAAAGCCACGGGACGGTGGCCGCACAACTGGAAGTGTTTGAGGATCATCACGCTCACCAAGTGACCGATGTGCAGTGAATCGGCCGTGGGGTCGATACCCACATACGCCGTAGTCATCTCTTTTTCAAGTTGTTCCTTGGCTCCGGGCATGATCGTGTGGATCATACCGCGCCACTCCAATTCTTCGATAAAATTCTTAGTTGCCATTTATATAACTGTTTTTTCGTTTTCAAATTTGTTTTTCCCTATTCGGGATTCAGATCGAGGGTTTTGCAAAAATCGCCCAATTCGGAGTTTTTGTCGGACAGGTATTTCAACCGATCCTCCAATTTTATGGGGCGCGATGCACGGATCTTTTCATTGACCTTCACCTCCAAATCGAGTACACCGTTGATTCCGGCGACCTCGGCGAAACTG
This sequence comes from Alistipes sp., assembly GCA_020026415.1. Taxonomy (GTDB): domain Bacteria; phylum Bacteroidota; class Bacteroidia; order Bacteroidales; family Rikenellaceae; genus Alistipes. Next base: position 16,907 of record JAHHQL010000021.1, read on the forward strand.
CGCAACATCGAATTGCGTGTACGCATCATCTCGTCGTGGAGTTCCGTTGTCGGGACGCTTACCGTGATGCGGTTGCCGTCGATCTTCATCAACTCGAATGCCGCCAGAAAACGCGGACGGCGTGTCTGGATCAACTCCATCAACTTCGGGCGTGCCTCGTCGAGTTTGCGTGCCGACTCGGGGTCGGTCACTGCGCCCGATGTCGCAACGGGTTGTCCCTCGGCATCGGTTTTCGCAGACGGGGTGTCCTGTTTGGCCTCGGCAATCAGTTCCGTGAGCGAAGTGCCGAAAAGCGAACTTGCCGCTTTGGGTTTGCGACCGCGGGCGGGTTTCGGTTCGGGCGTTGCCACGGGTTCTGCGACGGGTGCGGGAGCAACCTCGGAAACGGATGTATGTCCGGTCGTCACGGGAGCGGTCTTTTCGACAGGTGCCGCAACCTTTTCAGGCTCTGCGGGCATTGGTGTCGTTGTTGTCGGCTTTCCCGCGGGTTTTACTTCGGCAGGTTGCGCAACAGGCGTATCGTTATGCACGGGTTCGGCGGATGCAATGTCCTTCGTGATGCGTACCGAGATCGAAGGCTTTACCGCGGGACGGGGCTCTGCGCTTACGGCTTTGGGTGCCGTTTGTGGTGCGGAAGCGGCACTTGCGGGGCGCGGAGCCGTTTGTGGTGCGGAAGCCGGGGTCGGTGCGGATGTCGGACGGACGGGCTGCTGCGGTCGTGCTGCCTTGGGGGCGGCGGGATCGGGCAGCGGTGCGTCAATCGAAAAGAGCGGGTTTACCTCATTTTTTTTTTGACCCAGACCTGCAATCTTCATCAGACCCAGTTCAACGAGCAGTCGTCGGTTGGACGACTGACGGATCCTACCGTCGAGTTCCGTGAGAATTGAAATCGCTCCGAACAGGAACCCGGCAGTGCAGGCGCTTGCCTGCGTCCGGTATCGCTCCATGAGCGTGCCGGTCATTTCGATGAGTTTGAGCGTATTGACATCCTGCGCCATCAACAGATCGCGCATGTGGCGGTTCAGACCCGCCATAAAGATCTGATCGGAAAATCCACGTGAAAGCACATCGTCGAATGCCACCAGAGCATCGACATAACGTCCTTCGACCAACATCCGGGTGATGTCGAAGTAGGTGTCGTAATCCAGCACGTTGAGCGTGCGGGCTACATTTTTGTATTCGAGGGTCGTTCCGCAGAACGAAACCGCCTTGTCGAACATCGAAAGGGCATCGCGCATGCCTCCGTCGGCTTTCTGCGCAATGAGGTTCAGCGACTCTTCGTCGGATGTAATGCCCTCCTTGCGGGCAATCTCACCCAGATAGCCGACCACATCCTCCACACGGATGCGGTTGAAGTCGTAGATCTGACAACGCGACAGGATTGTGGGGATGATTTTGTGTTTCTCGGTGGTGGCGAGGATGAATACGGCGTGGGCAGGGGGTTCTTCGAGTGTTTTCAGAAAGGCGTTGAAGGCGTTCGACGAAAGCATGTGTACCTCGTCGATGATGAACACCGAGTAACGTCCCGACTGGGGAAGAATACGCACCTGCTCGATGAGCGTGCGGATGTCCTCGACCGAGTTGTTCGAGGCGGCATCGAGTTCGTGGATGTTGAGCGAGCGACCCTCGTTGAAGGCACGGCACGATTCGCATTCGTTGCAGGCCTCGGCTCCTGCGGGGTGCATGCAGTTGATGGCCTTGGCAAAAATACGGGCACAGGTTGTTTTGCCCACTCCGCGGGGGCCGCAGAACAGGTACGCATGAGCCAACTGTCCGCGCTCGATGGCATTGCGGAGCGTGGAAGTGATGTGCTGCTGACCGACAACCGACGAAAAGGTTGCGGGGCGGTATTTGCGTGCGCTGACGATGAAATCACTCATAATGGTCACAAAGATACACATAATGAATGAATTTGGAAATAACACGCCCGCGTTTTTCACGGAAGCGGTCACTTTGTCCGCGGATGGCAGGAGGCGAGTGACAATTTGTGACAAAAATTGACAATCCCGTGACATGATGTCCGCCTTGAAGGTTTGGCAGGGGATTTGCTGGAAGAAGAGTGAAATTTGAAACTTTTAAAAGATTAAAACCATGAATATCAACACACTTACCGTAAAAGCGCAGGAAGCCTTGCAGGCATCGCTTCTTGCAGCCCGTGAGCGCGGACAGCAGGCTGTCGAACCGCTCCACCTGTTGAGCGTCTTGATTCGTGAAGACGACTCGCTTCCGTCCTTCTTGTTGGGACGAACGGGTGTTGATGTCCGCCGCCTGCGTGAAGAGGTCGATCGCACAGTCGGCTCTCTGCCGAGAGTCGAGGGTGCGGGCGAGCAGTTCTTCTCGCAGCCGTTGTCTTTGGTGGTACAGCGCGGTGTGGACTTCACCCGTAAATTTAACGATAAATATGCGTCGGTCGAGCACCTGTTGCTCGGACTGATTGCCGAACGCGGCCGTGCGGCCGATCTTTTGAAGCAGCACGGAGCCACGGAACGCGAACTTGTCGAGGCGATCACCACCTTCCGTAAGGGTTCGACGATTGATTCGCCGACCGCCGAGAAGGAGTTCGATGCTTTGGGCAAATACGCCGTCAATCTGAATGAGCAGGCGCGTTCGGGCAAACTCGACCCCGTGATCGGGCGTGACGAGGAGATCCGTCGTGTGCTTCAGATCCTGTCGCGCCGCACGAAGAACAACCCGATTCTGGTCGGTGAGGCGGGTGTTGGAAAGACCGCCATCGCCGAGGGTATCGCCCACCGTATTGTCGATGGGGATGTGCCCGAAAACCTGAAATCGAAGGTCATCTATTCGCTGGATATGGGTGCGCTGATTGCCGGTGCGAAGTATCAGGGCGAATTTGAGGAGCGACTGAAGGCCGTCGTGCAGGAGGTCGTGTCGAGTGACGGCGAGATCCTTCTGTTCATCGATGAGATCCACACGCTGGTCGGTGCGGGCAAATCATCGGGCGCGATGGATGCCGCCAACATCCTCAAACCTGCCCTCGCGCGTGGTGATTTGCGTACGATCGGTGCCACGACCCTCGACGAATATCAGAAATATTTCGAGCAGGACAAGGCCTTGGAGCGTCGTTTCCAGAAGGTGATGGTCGATGAACCCTCGAAGGAGGATGCCGTGTCGATCCTGCGTGGATTGAAGGAGCGTTACGAGAACCACCACCAGGTGCGTATCCGTGACGAGGCGATTGTGGCTGCCGTCGAACTCTCGATGCGTTACATCACTTCGCGATTCCTTCCGGATAAGGCCATTGACCTTGTGGATGAGGCTGCCGCACACCTTCGTCTGGAGATGAATTCCGTGCCGGAGGAGATTGACGACCTGGATCGTAAGGTGCGTCAGTTGGAGATCGAACGCGAGGCAATCCGCCGTGAGAAGGACGAGGAGCGCGTGGCGAAACTGACGCAGGAGATCGAGGAGTTGCGTGCGAAGGATTCGGCGATGCGTGCCAAATGGCAGGGGCAGCGCGACATTCTGAAGAAGATCCAGCAGGAGAAGGATCAGATCGAGCAACTCAGGGTCGAGGCACACGATGCCGAGCGTCAGGGCGATTACGGACGGGTCGCCGAGATCCGTTACGGAAAGATTCGGACTGCCGAACAGCATATCGCCCAACTCAAGGAGCAGAACAAGGCGGTATCGGCCAACGGTGCGATGATCAAGGAGGAGGTCGATGCGCAGGATATTGCCGAGGTGATTTCGCGTTGGACGGGCATCCCCGTACAGCGTATGCTGGCCTCCGAGCGCGAGAAACTGCTCCACATGGAACAGGAACTCCACAAACGTGTCGTCGGACAGGACGGAGCCATCACGGCGATTGCCAATGCCGTGCGCCGTTCGCGTGCCGGACTGAACGACCCGCGTAAGCCGATCGGATCGTTCATCTTCCTCGGTACGACGGGTGTCGGTAAGACCGAATTGGCGAAGGCACTGGCCGAATTTCTGTTCAACGACGACTCGATGATGACGCGTATTGATATGAGCGAATATCAGGAACGTCACTCGGTGTCACGACTGGTCGGAGCACCTCCCGGATATGTCGGTTACGACGAGGGCGGACAACTGACCGAAGCCGTGCGGCGCAAGCCCTATTCGGTCGTGCTGCTCGACGAGATCGAGAAGGCACACCCCGATGTGTTCAACATCCTGTTGCAGGTGCTGGACGACGGTCGTCTGACCGACAACAAGGGGCGCACGGTCGATTTCCGCAATACGATCATCATCATGACCTCGAACATGGGTTCGCACCTGATTCAGGAGCACTTCGCCAAGGCATTCGACGGCGAGCGTGTCTCGGAAGAGGAGGTCGAGCGCACCCGTCAGGATGTGGTCGAGTTGCTCAAGCAGCAGTTGAAACCCGAATTTCTGAACCGTATCGACGAAATCGTGATGTTCGAGCCGCTGACGCGCGAGCAGATCGAGCAGATTGTCGATATTCAGATGGGCATCATGAAGGGCATGCTCCGGGAGAACGGCATCGAGATGGAATACACCGATGCGGCACGTCGTTGGGTGGCCGAAGCGGGATTCGATCCGTTGTTCGGTGCGCGTCCCGTCAAGCGTACGATCCAGTGCACGATCGTCAATGAACTTTCGAAGCGAATCCTTGCGGGAGAGGTCGATCGTTCACGCCCGATTCGGATCGACGCGCGTGGCGAAGGCTTGAAATTTGAAAACTAATGATTTGATTATTTGATCGTTTGTAGTGAAGGAGACGTTTCCCTAAAAGGGAAAACGCCTCCTTTTTTATAATCCCCGGCGGGCGATTTTCCACGCCAGCCAATTATAGACCTGCATCAGATGGGGTCGCCACGAGGCGGGCAGGCGGTTCAGCCAGATGATTTTGCGGAGTGTGGAGCGATATACCCGCGTATAAGCGAAAAAGCGGGCGGTGCGGGCGGAATCCTCCGTCCCTCCCTTGATGCAGATGACAAGTGCTTTCCCCAAGGCGGCGCGGGCGACAAATTCGCGGTCGGCATCGGATGCCGCGGGGTCGTAGAGTTCCTCGAACGAGTGGGCGCAATGTTCGGGCGTATAAATTGAGGCGGAGCGGTTGGAGGCTTCGCGCGAATAATCGACTTCGGGGACAGGAGAAAAGCAAACCTTGTAACGGCGGGCGATCCGAATCCACATGTAAAGATCTTCGCCGATCTTCATGCCTTCGGGGAAAAGACCCACGGAGTCGAAAACCCGTTTCGGGATGCAACTTGTCGAGGGAATGGCGATGTAGCGGTGTGCCGATTCACGGAAGAAATCCCCGACGATTCCCCGTGTGGCAGGGCAGGGGGCGGGGGTGAGTCCCTCGCGGCTGAGGATGTTGAATCCCGTGGCGTAAAGACCGCAATCGGGAAACTCTTCGATCAGAGAGACGATCTCCTCCAGAAAATCGGGATGCCACCGATCGTCGGCATCGAGCAGGGCGATGTAATCTCCCGCAGCCTCACGGATGGCGCGGTTACGGGCAACGCAGACGCCTCCGTTCTTCTGGCGGATGATGCGGATCAGGGGCGATTGTACCGAGGCGGCACGCTCGGCACTGCGGTCGGTTGAGCCGTCATCGACCACGAGGATCTCGACGGGCGCAAATGACTGCGCCACCGCCGATCGAAGCGTGGTTTCGATCTCGGATTCCTTGTTGTAAAGGGGTATGACAACCGATATGCGGGGACGGGACATGAATTGTGGGTTTAGTTGCGAAGGTATCGGTTTTTTGCTACATTTGCAAATAAAAGGCTTTACGATGAAGGCAACCCGAACGATTCTTGATTTCTGCGCAAACACGGGACGCACGCTGTTTTACTTTGCGGTGATGGCCGTGAAGGAAAATTTCCGCAACTACATCTCGCGTGCGGGTGCGGGCATCACCCTCCGCGACGGGGTCGTGGTGATGGGAAACGGCCCGTCGCTGCGCGAGGATTTGCCACGGCTTCTGGAGCGCGGGGAACACCTCAAGAAGGATTTTATGGCGGTGAATTACTTTGCCGAGGACGATCGCTTCGCGGAGGTGAAACCGGCCTGCTATGTGCTGTCCGATCCGATGTTTTTCCGTCGGAGCGGTTTCCGGGAGCGGGTGGACGGACTGTACCGCCTCTTGAACGAGCGCGTCACTTGGCCGATGACCCTCTATGTGCAGTACTACAATCCCGAACGGTTCGACTACCGCCGCGTGTTGCCCAATCGCAACATCCGCATCGTGCCGTTTCACTCGCAGGTTTATCACGGATTCCGTCGTCTGGAGTTCTGGTTGTTCCGCCACGGATTGGGTAGTGCCAACTACGGCACGGTGGTGCAGAATTGTGTGTATATTGCCCTGCTGCTGGGTTACAAGCAGGTGGAACTTTTCGGTGTGGATCACACGCTGTTGGAGGGTTTGTGTGTCGATGAGAAGAATCGTCTCTGCCGTCGCGTGGTGCATTACTACGACGACCGACCCGCCGAGGTGAAGCCCATTTGTCAGAATGTGCCCCCCGTGCCCTATACCATGTCGGTTTATCTGGCGGAATTGGCGGAGTTGTTTCGCGGGCATGAGATTCTGAACGATTACGCCCGCTCCGTCGGGGCGCGGATCATCAACCGCACACGCGGGTCGATGATTGATGCCTACGAGCGCGAACCTTTAGCATGAAAAAATCCCCGTTCCATGTGGAGCGGGGATTTTCTGTGTCTGTATGCAGGTTATTCGACCGAGGGAGTGCAACAATGCTCGCCCTTTTGTTCGAGTTCGAGGGTGGCGTGGCAGATGTTGTGCGTGTGGAGATACTCCTTGACCGCTTCCTTGATTTCGTGTTGGCGGAGGATGTCCTCCACAACGACATGTGCCGTCAGCGCATTCTCCGTGGTGCTGATTGCCCATACATGGATGTGATGCACTCCGCAGATTCCCTCCATCTTGCGGAGGTTCTCTTCCAGTTCCTTCAAATCAATGCCGTCGGGAACGCCGTCCAATGCCAGACGAAGACTGTCGCGCAGGAGAGACCAAACCGACAGGAGGATCATCAGTGCAACGCATAGTCCGATGACGGGGTCGAGCCAGATCCAGTTCGTGAAGTAGATCAAAATACCCGAAATCACCACACCGACCGACACCAGCGTATCGGCGGCCATGTGGAGGTAGGCACCTTTCACGTTGAGGTCGTGGTCCTTGTCCTTCAGGAAGAGCCATGCGGTGATGCCGTTGATCACGATGCCGACACCCGCCGTCCATGCCACGGCTCCGCCCTCGATGTTTACGGGGGTATAGAGGCGCATGATGCTCTCGTAGATGATGATGCCGACGGCTCCCAGCAGCAGCAGCGAATTGGCCAGCGAGATCAGTATGGTGCTTTTGCGGAAGCCGTAGGTGTAGTGTTGCGATCCGTGGATCTGTGCCAGACGGAATCCGAACATGGCCAAGATCAGCGAAGCGACATCCGAAAGGTTGTGTCCCGCATCGGACAGCAAGCCCATCGAGTTGTAGATGATGCCCACCCCAAATTCGACCGTTACAAATGCGGTGTTGAGCAGGATCCCGATGATAAAGGCACGATTGAGCGTGTCGGCACCCGAAGGCAGGTGGTGATGATGGTGGTGGTGATGTTCCATGGCGAAAAAATTATTTGTTCCCCGAATTTACCGATTCGTTGAGCGTCTCGCTGATCTCCGACAATTCGACCAGTTTGTTCACGATGGCGTAGATCGTAAGACCGGCGGCCGAGTGGATTTGCAGTTTGGCGGCAATGTTGCGGCGGTGGGTGATGACCGTGTGGGTCGAGATGCACAACTCGTCGGCGATCTGCTTGTTCGTCAGACCCTTCACGACATAGATGATGATCTCGCGCTCGCGTGCCGACAGGGCCTCCTGTTTCGGCTCGCCGCCACCTTTCGACACCAGTCGCTCTACTGCCGGAATGAAAATCTCGTTTTCGACGGCATTGTGCGATCCGAGTTCGTGCTCGCAGGTGAAAATATCGAACAATACGCCGTTCAGTTCGTTGGTGCCTCCCGACGGATAATATTTGATGATGATGTTTTTCAATTCGCGCAGACGGTTCTCCACATTGTCGTGGTGACGGCGGAAAGTCTCCATCGAATAACTCTTGGTGATCTCACCCTGCAAAAGCCCCGTCACGTAGGGAAATACGGTCTGTTCCTCGTAGAGCATGTGTTTGTTCACCTCGGCCACGTATTCGTCGAAGAAACGCATGATGGCAAACGACACGTCGCTCTGCGAACAATCGACCGCCTCGATCAGTTTGCGGCGGATGCTCGGAAGACGAAATTCCAGAAAATAACTGTGCGAATTGTGAAGATATTCGGTCAGAGCCTTGACCGATACCTGATCGACAAGCGATGCTCCGTCCTTCTCGTTGATCAGCAGGTTTACCACCGCCAGAAACGTGACGGCATCGACCTTGTTGGCCGCGCAAACCTCACCGATGGTCTGGTCGCCGAAACCCAGCGCGATGCCGAAACGGCTCATCACCTGAAGTACGGCGTATTTGTCACTCACCAGATCGCACATTTTGTCTTCACTGGTGTAAAATCCTATTTTTGTGGACATATTTTGACTCCTCTCTTTAAAATTTAAACGAACACTACTCTCGCCACAAAATTATCGAAATAAAAGAAAAAAGGCAATACTAAAAAGTAGGTATTGCCTTAATTTTCACGATTTGCCTGCGGAGCAGGGGTGAAATCGTATATTTCCGGGTCGCTAAAAACGGTAACTGAGCGTCAGCGACAGGAAGTGTCGTTTGAATGCGGTTTCGTAAATTCCCGAATCCAGACCCGGTTGCCACTTGTCGCTACCGTGCGGGAGCACATCCTCATAGAAAAGGTAGTACTGACTCTGGTTCTCGGTGAGTTGCTGATAGGCCATGTCCAGCGAAAGGCGCGACGAGAGGCGTACGCCCGCACCCAAGGTGAAGTACCAACTGTCGGTCGGGGTGGGGGTGTCGTAGGCGATCTGGTCGTCGCGGAGCATCGAGGAGGTGTAACCGCCACCGGCACGCAGCGCGAATCGCTGTGTGGGTTTCAGTTCGAGACCCGCACGCACGGTATTCGTCGGCCGGAACGTGTTGCGGATGCGGTGGTTGAAGCCGGAGGGCGAAATGGTGAAGTTTCCGCCCGGAGCGTTTTTCACGCGGATGCCCTTGAACCAGTCGCGTTCGTAGTCCGCCGAAAGGATGGCCGTGCGGCCGAACGTGTAGGACATACCGAACAGCAGGCGGGTCGGGGAGGTGAACTCCCACGCGAAATTTGCCTCGTCGTACATCTTCGGGGAGTATTCGCCGCCCTCATAGACGGTCTGCTCCTGATGCGAGAGGAGTTTGTAGTCGATGCCCGCCTGATAACCGCGGTCGAGCGTATAGTAGGTAGGCGTATGGAAGGCGATACCCAATCGGAGGTTTTTCGTCGGGCGGACAATGACACCCAACTTGAGGTTCACACCCGCACCGCTCACTTCGGAACGCTGCCACAGATCGGCATATTCCAACTGGGCGGGAAGCGGACGACCCGACGCATCGAGTGCCGTCTGGGGCGTGCCGTTGCCGGGGTAGGAGTAATCCTCGCTGTAAATGACGGTCGTGGAGCGCGAAACGCTCTGAATGCCGAACGAAGCACCCAGATAGACGATGTTCTTGATGTTCGTGCCGACCGAAATCGTAAATTCGTTGATCGAACCCGAATTGCTGACATCCGCACCGCGACGGATCGAGGCGTTGTCGCCGATGGCGTCACGCTCCCACAGGCGGTCTTTGCCCATACCCGTGACGTGGGTCATCGCTCCCTTGTACGCCAGCACGGCAGGCCAGAAGTAGGATGTTCCGTTGTAGCCGAGCGGACCGTTGGGATTGCCTGCGCCCTCTCCGTGATCGGGAAAGACGGGGTGTCCGTATTCGCCATACTGCATCTGGTGGGCATAAAGGTCGGCAATCGAGGGGATTGCGCCCCATTCGGGTTTATAGTCGAGCGGGGTTGAGAACGAGAAATGGCGGTTGAAATCGGCGATGCGGTTCATGCCGAAACCGAGCGTCACGGACGAGAAGGTCGAGCGCGGGCTCTGATAGACGTTCATTGCCACGCCCACGTTGCCCAAGGCAAAGCGGTTGCGGTGGTTCGAGCCGAGGCCGTTGTCGGTCGTGCCGTGACCGTCGTCGAAGATCTGTTGCGTGCGGTCGGCGCGGTTCATCGAAATCAGCGGGGTGATCGAGATTTCGCCACTGCGGTACATGCCCATGCCTGCGGGGTTGATCGACATCGAACTGAGGTCTGCGCCCAGCGAAGTGAATGCCCCGCCCATCGACATCACGCGCGATGTGCCGAAATTCTGGGTGCGCGACATCGTGCCGAAATCCCATACCGACATCAGGTCGTGTCCGAAGGCGAGGCCTCCGAACTGATAGACGTCGTTTTGTGCCGAGGCCCGTCCCGAAAGGAGCAGGACGGCGGCAAGAAGTGCGAAAAATGTATGTTTCTTCATGATCGTTAAGTCGGTTGTTCTGGTTTAACGTCCGCGGTTATAGCGGTTTCCGCCTCCCGTATTGCGATAGCCTCCGCCCGTCGAGTTGTTGTTGTAACTCGGGCGCAGTTGCTGTTCGTTGTTGCGCGACGGACGCGAGTAGGAGTCGTTGTCATGGCGGTTGTTGCGGTTGTCGTAACGATTGGGGTTGTTATAGCGGTTGTTGTAGCCGTTGTGGCGATTATAGCCGTTCTGACGGCGGTTGTAACTGCCTCCGCGGTTGTAGTAGTTGTCGCGGTGCGATCCCTCGCGGCGGTTATAATAGGGATTGTGGCGGTAACCCGATCCCGTGCCGTAACCCGTATAACTGTCATAGCGGTGGTTGCGCGGAGCGTAGTAGCCGCATCCCCAGCCGAAACCGCCCCAGCCCCAGCCCCACCACGGATGGTAGAAGCCGCTGTAATACCATGATTCGGTGAAGCCCCACCACGGACTGCCCCGGAACGGATCGCCCCAATAGGGGTAATATCCGCCCCAGCCGTAACCGAAATTGAAGTACGGATTGAAATAGGGGGCATAGTGGTAGTAGTAGGCCGTGTAGCCGTAAAGCGTGCCGCCCCACGTGCCGAACATCGAGGTGATGTATTTGGGTTCGACCCACACCTCGTCACCTGAGATGATGATGTTGTACTGGGCGGGATCGTAAGCCGTGGCATAGACGAACGACTGGCTCGTCGTGGCCATCGAATAACTCGAAGGCATGTGGTAGGTCGGCGATTCCGATCCGCGCAGACGGCGTTCGTAGGCCGTTTCGAAGTCGTCGGCGAGTATGCTTCGGTAGGGATTCGACACCTTGGCAGGTGTTTTGTCCTTGGATTCGGCCAGAATATCGGCCACATATTTGTCGAGCGGTGCACGGCGGCGTGCCGCTACGGCTTCCTCGTGCTGTTTCAGACCCTCAAGGTCGAGTGGCGAGTAGAGATCGTCTTCGGCGAATGAAGATTGGGTGTGCGAGGGGCTCAACGAGGCGCAATGCGTCAGAAGAAGAGTCCCAAGAAGCAATGCTATGCGGTATCCGATGGTTTTCATGATTCTTTCCTGTAATTTATAATTAAACGGAATCCGTGGCTTTTTATTGCGTTTTCCGCTCCTTGAAATCATGGTGCAGAGGCATTTCCGGGGGGGAAGCAGCCGTTTGAGACAAGGTGGAAAACGGTGGTTAAAGATCGTGAAAAAGCGGGGAAATTCAAAAAAAATTCGATTTTTTTTGAATTTTGAGTTGTAATTCAAAAATATTGTATATCTTTGCACTCGCAAAACAAGGTAGTTTTGTTCACAAGTGCATCCGAGGAGAGATGCCGGAGTGGTCGATCGGGCCGCACTCGAAATGCGGTGTACGGGTAACTGTACCGGGGGTTCGAATCCCTCTCTCTCCGCAATAACCACTGAAAATCAGAGGATTGAAAAACAAACACCCAATTTTACACCCAATAAAGTAAAGTTGGGTGTATTTTTGTTTTATTTAGATTTACCCTTCTATTATTTTATATGGATAAAAGATAAGGAGCATAAGTAAATGCTTGGTGTATTTCCTTATGCACCTTGATTATAAGTCTGTCGATTGTTTTTAGGTTCAGGTTCTGAAAAGTCTAATTCATTCTAATTTCCGCAAGCTAATGCAGAATTCGTGTCACTAATCACTTTTATAGAGTTTCTCTTTTATTTTCAGACATTATTTGTGTGATGCGTGTTTTTAACAAGTTTCTTGGTATAACTTCCCCTTGCCTCACGAAGCGACTTGAGGCAATACGCTATAACACCAAGCCAAGATCAGGGATTAGTCGTAGCCCGTATTTAAGACTCTTATATAAGCAAAATTTTCAGTGTAAATATTGAGCCTGTAGATTCTGGATATTTAACCCATTTGGCAGCAACGGAAATGTATTTGAAAACAAAAGTTTTGATGCGACTCGTTACTGACAGCCCAAAGGCTTTTGTATTTATTTTCTGAATTATGGTCTTGTAAAAGTTTCTTATCAGTGCTGTCATCAAAAGATAAACTGTATTTTCAGACATGAAGGATTTTGGTAGACGTTTCCAACCAAACCCGTTATTCATTTCGGCAAAGATTCTTTTCTTTCCTCCATGGAGGTTATAAAATTCCACGATATCCCTTATGTTTGATTCGAAATCATTGGTAAGGATGCACCTGTATGAGTATTCGCTTTCCCATATTTCCTGCATATTGTCAGTCCTTCTTTGTCTCTGAACAACAAGTCT
>JAHHQL010000022.1 GCA_020026415.1 Alistipes sp.
AACAAAAAAATTCCGAACACCCCACGCGAGGTATTCGGAATTTTTCCAACGTGCAGTCTTAAGACTGCCACCAATTATTTCGATGCTTTGTAAGCCTTCTTACCGTTGTTCAGGAACTCGACAAAGCCTTCGATGCTCAGGTCGTAACCGCGAGCCTCAACCAACAACTCGGTCGGTTTTTCGGGACTTACCAAAAAGTAGTAAGGCTGGGCATTCTTCGCGAAGTTGGTGGTTACGAAGTGCGAGTTGATCTTACCCAGACTCGTCAGCACCTTACCCGTCTCGGTCGTCACATGATCCTCTTCGGGAAGTTCGGTCTTGTCATCGGCGTAGAGTACGCAGAGTACGAAATCCTCACGCAACATCTTCAACACGGCGGGATCCGACCATACGCGGGTCTCCATCTCACGGCAGTTTACGCAACCGTGACCTGAGAAGTCGATGAAGATCGGTTTATCGACCTTCTTGGCGTAAGCCTCGGCCTCCTCGATGTCGAAGAATGCCTGAAGGTTATAGGGCATATGCAGGAAATCGCTGTATTTGGGTGCTTTACCATCAACCGTTGTCAGCGTGTTTGCGGGAGCAGCCGCAGTCGTTCCGCCCATCGACAGGTTGAAATCCTGCGTGGTGATGGGAGGCAGATAACCCGACAGAGCCTTCAAAGGAGCACCCCACATACCGGGCAACATGTAAACCACGAACGTGAAGGTGATGATCGTCAGGATCAGACGACCCACACTCATGTGTTTGAACTCGCTGTCGTGCGAGAAACGGATCTTACCCAAAAGATAGAGACCCAGCAGGGTGAACGTGGCAATCCAGATGGCGAGGTAAACCTCACGATCGAGCAGTCTCCAGTGGTAGGTCATATCGGCCATCGACAGGAACTTGAAACCGAGGGCAACCTCAATGAAACCGAGGACGACCTTCACCGAGTTCAACCAACCGCCGCTCTTCGGCATCTTCTTCAGCATCGAGGGGAACAGAGCGAAGAAGGTGAAAGGCAGGGCGAAGGTGATCGAGAAGGCCATGATGGTGATAATGGGAGTCCAGAACTCACCTGCGGTCGATTTGATCAAGACCGAACCAACGATCGGGCCCGTGCAGGAGAACGACACCAACACCAGCGTAAGAGCCATGAAGAAGATACCGCCCAGACCCTTGTTGTCGGCGTGGCTGTCCGATTTATTGACCATCCACGAAGGCATCGTGATCTCGAATGCACCGAAGAACGAAGCAGCGAAAGCCATGAATACCAAGAAGAAGATGATGTTCGGGAGCCAGTGCGTAGCCAACCAGTTGAAGATGTCGGCCGTTACGGCATCACCGCCCACGATACGCGTAATCAGGATGATGGCGGCAATCGGAAGCGTATAGAGCAATACGATGAAGAAACCGTACATCATGGCACGGAAACGACCCATCGCGGGGTTCTCCGAACCGTGCATGAAGAACGAAACGGTCATCGGGATCATCGGGAATACGCAGGGAGTCAGCATGGCGACAAAGCCCCAGATGACTGCCTCAAGAATGTAAGCCCAGATCGAACCGCCCTTCTCCTCTTTAGCCTCGGAAATCGTTGCCTCTTCCTTGGCGGGCTCCTCGACCACGGGCTCCTCGACTACGGGATTCTCGGTCAGAATCTTCTCCAGATCCACGCCGTCGGCCTGTTTCAGATCAATCGTAAGATCGACGTCGGTCGGGGTCATGCAGGCACCGTCCATGCAGATCTGATAGTAGATCGAAGCCTTCACCAAAGCCGAAGCCGCATTCAGACGGATCTTCTGTGCAAAACGGGCAACACCCTCGAAGGTACCGATCTCCATCTCGAAGATCTCGTCCATGGCACGATGGGGTTTGTCCAACATCTCGACTGCGCCGAGGTACTGAACTCCCTCCGCCTTGTCGAATTTGATCTCGGTTGCGGCGGGACCGTTCTCATAGGGGCCGAGGTCATACATGTGGAAACCTTCGGGAATCGAAGCCTCCAACACGATGCGATACTCGTTACCCTCCAAATGCTCGACTGAGCTTTTCCATGTTGCTTCCTGAGCCGATGCCATGCCCGTGATGAACAGCGAGGCGATCAGCAGGAATACAATGCGTAATTTTTTAAGCATAATTTGAGTAAAAATTGAAGTTTTAATTCAAAAATATAACGGGTTTTTTATTTGCGCAAAGATAATTCTTTTATCTGGATAAATTCATATATTTGTGACATGATTTCACTTTCGCTCATAATTCCGACCCATAATCGGGCATCGGAACTGATTTTCGCGTTAAATTCGGTGGCACGACAGAGCCTTTCTCCCGAAATGTGGGAATGTGTCGTGGTGGACAACCGATCGACGGACACGACCCAAGAGGAGTTTGCGAAGTTCCGTGAGGAGCACCCCGAACTGAATTTGCGCATCATCCGCGAAGAGCAACCCGGCGTGTCGTATGCCCGCAATCGGGGCATCATGGAGTGCCGGTCGGAATTTCTGGCCTTCATCGACGACGACGAACACGTGAATCCCGATTTTCTGAAATCCTACCTCGAATTTTTCCAAAGCCACCCCACAGCCATGGTTGCCGGAGGACGCATCATCGCCGAATACCCCGAAGGACGTCCCGCGTGGATGTCAAACTATGTCGAAATGCCCATCGCCAATCCGATGGATTTCGGGTCGGAGATCCGTCCCTTCCCCCGCGGACGTGTTCCCGGAGGGGGTAACATGGCGTTCCGCCGTGCGATTTTCGACCGCATCGACGCATTTGACTCTTCGCTCGGCCGCATCGGTCGAGAACTGATCGGAGGCGAAGAGAACGACCTGTTTGAGCGTCTTCTCCTTTCGGGCGAGACCATCTGGTACGTTCCCACCGCCGTCATGTGGCACGTGATTCCGCCCCGCAAACTCACGCCCGAATACTTCCGCAAGTTGGCACGCAATGTAGGCATCAGCCAGCGACTCAGAGCCGAGATCCACAACCGAAGGTTCAAAAGCCGCGTGCTGGAGGTCTTGAAATGGGGCGCGACACTTCTCCTGTGCCTTACGATGTCGCCCCGCAAATCGGAGTGGCTCATCCGTCTGCGTGCAGGCATCTCCCGCGGACTGTTCCTCGGTCGCTAAAGTTTTTTCTCGTATTCGTCCAAGGCTTTTCGGGCGATGGCATGTCCCGCACGGACAATCTCCGCGGCACGATACATCTCGAAAACGCCGAAACTGTCGGCAGCCATCGGGATCAGAATATCGGGCTGACATGCCGCGCATGTCAGCCGTGCGATCCGCTGTTGCATGATCTGTATCGTCGAATGGATCATCTTAAATGAATTTTCCGACTGTCTGATGCGGCGTTCGGGATGCTGTCCGAATCCCATGCAGACATCTACCGCCACCAACAGATCACCTTCGGTTCGGAGAACCCGATTGACCGGCAACGGATTGACCACGCCGCCGTCAATCAGCAGATGATTCCCGCGATGTACGGGTTTGAAAAACGAAGGGATCGAGATCGACGAACGAATAGCATGATACAGACCGCCTCGCCGAAAGAGGATCTCCTCTCCCGTCATCCAGTCGGCGGCCACCGCCGTAAAGGGGATTTCCAATTGTTCGATCTGCACATCCGGCACGAGTTGTTTCATGGCACGGATCACACGGTCGCCTTTCACCCAGCCGCTTCCTCCGAAGGAAAAATCCATGAGGGAAAAGACCTTATACTTGTCGAGCGAACACATCCACTCCCTGAAGGCTTGCAGATTGCCCGATGCGTACATGCCGCCGACCAACGCACCCATCGAGGTTCCCGCCACCGCCGAAATCTCATAACCGCGGCGTTCCAACTCCTCGATCACCCCGATGTGGGCAATTCCGCGAGCACCGCCGCCGCCCAATACGAGGGCAATTTTCGGTTTTTCCATTTGTCGTTCGTTTAAGGTTGGAAATCAGTGAAAAAAGTCGGAGGACACCAATATATATATAGGTTTCCGAAAAACGTCTATTCGCTTATGACACAATCCATAAAGACATCATGCGGTTCGACGGGCAGGTCTCCGACCAGTTGGTGTCGGTAGCAGACACCCGCCTTATAGGCACGGAATCCGTTGCGCGACAGATACTTATCGTAGTATCCTCTGCCGCGTCCCATACGTGCGCCCGCTTGGGTAAATGCCACTCCCGGCACCACGATCAGATCAATCTCTTCGGGACGGCACAACACCGCATCATCGCCCGGTTCCATGATTCCGAACGCACCCGACACCATCTTCGAGGGATCATATTCGAAAAAATCCATCTCATCCCCCTCGACTTTCGGGATGACGACCCGTTTTGTCCTGCTCCATTTTCGGAGCGTATTTTCCGTGGAAACTTCGTCGGGCAGTGCCGCAAAAAACGCCACACAACGAGCCGTTTGAAACACCTCCGACTGCTCGACCTGCGAGAAAATCCGCTCCTCGGCCAATCCCCTGTTTTGGGGGGTGACGGCACGGTTCAACCGCCTGATTTCGGTACGCAACTCTTTTTTGTTCATAAATATTGTGCTCAATTATAAAAAAATATCCCTTTTTATTGTTATTCAACAAACAATCTTTATCTTTGCAATATTAAAATCCAAAACACGCATTGATTGCCTGCCTGTTCGAATCGACACGACTTGCCGGGCGATTGTGCGTATTATGTATGCAGGATAGCGCGTAAAACATTTATTCACATACAAATATAACTAATTTTTTAACATTATGAGTTGTTTCTTAACCAATTCCTCTCTCGGAAAGAAGGTGGTGATGAGCGTATCGGGAGCATTTCTCGTGCTTTTCATCCTCTTCCACATGTCGATGAACATCACGGCGATCATCAGCCCCGAAGGCTACAACATGATTTGTGAGTTCCTCGGCGCAAACTGGTACGCACTGGCCGGTACCCTCGTATTGGCTCTGGGCGTGTTGGTACACATCATCTACGCGTTGATCCTCACGATCAACAACTACAAGGCACGCGGCAACCAGCGTTACGCCGTAACCGCCAAGGAGCCGGGTGTAAGCTGGGCTTCGAAAAACATGCTCGTCCTCGGCTTCATCGTCGTTGTCGGCATGGGTCTCCACCTGTATAACTTCTGGGCTAAAATGCAGCTCGTGGAGTTGCTCGGCCAGCACACCAACGCGCTCGGTCTGAGCCCCAAAGACGGTGCTTCGCTGATTCAGGCTACGTTCTCGTGCTGGGGTTATGTCGTCGTTTACCTTCTGTGGTTCGTTGCATTGTGGTTCCACCTCACGCACGGCGTATGGTCGATGTTCCAGTCGATGGGTTGGGCCAACAACACATGGTATCCCCGTCTGAAGTGCCTCGCCAACATCGTGGCCACCGTCATTTTCCTCGGCTTTGCCGTCGTGGTACTCTGCTACGCACTGGGCTTTGTCACCGTTGCCGCCTAATCTGACGGACATTTTCTCAAGAAGTAATTTTTAAGAACAATAAATCACACAAGATATGGCTTTCAAATTAGATGCTAAAATTCCTGCCGGTGCTCTTGACCAGAAATGGAGCAATCACAAGGCTGCCATCAAAGTCGTAAGCCCCGCAAACAAGCGTAAGCTCGACATCATCATCATCGGTACAGGTCTCGGCGGAGCATCCGCCGCTGCTTCACTCGGTGAATTAGGCTATAATGTCAAAGTTTTCTGCATTCAGGACTCGCCCCGTCGTGCACACTCGATCGCCGCTCAGGGTGGTATCAATGCAGCCAAAAACTACCAAAACGATAACGACTCGGTTTACCGCCTGTTCTACGATACGATCAAGGGTGGTGACTACCGTGCCCGTGAGGCCAACGTATATCGTATGGCCGAGGTTTCGAACCTCATCATCGACCAGTGTGTCGCTCAGGGTGTACCTTTCGCACGCGAATACGGCGGTCTTCTGGCCAACCGTTCGTTCGGTGGTGCACAGGTATCGCGTACGTTCTATGCCCGCGGTCAAACGGGTCAGCAGTTGTTGTTGGGTGCCTACTCGGCACTGAACAAGGAGGTTGCCAACGGTTCGGTGAAGACCTATCCCCGTCACGAGATGCTCGACATCGTCATCGAGAACGGCGAGGCAAAAGGTATCATCGCCCGCAATCTGATCAACGGTCAGATCGAGCGTTTCGGTGCACACGCCGTCGTATTGGCTACGGGTGGTTACGGTAACGTATTCTTCCTTTCGACCAACGCCATGGCATCGAACGGTTCGGCCATGATGCAGTGCTACCGCAAGGGAGCCGGCATCGCCAACCCCTGCTTCACGCAGATCCACCCCACCTGTATCCCCGTACACGGTACGCAGCAGTCGAAACTGACGCTGATGTCGGAGTCGTTGCGTAACGACGGCCGTATCTGGGTTCCCAAGAAGTTGGAGGACGTCAAGGCCATCCGCGCCGGCAAACTCCAGCCTTCGGACATCAAGGAGGAGGATCGCGACTACTATCTGGAGCGTCGTTACCCCGCATTCGGCAACCTTGTTCCGCGTGACGTGGCTTCGCGTGCCGCCAAAGAGCGTTGCGACGCAGGCTTCGGTGTAAACGAGACCGGTTTGGCCGTTTACCTCGACTTCAAGACCGCCATCGCCCGTCTGGGTAAAGAGGTCATCAAGAAGCGTTACGGCAACCTGTTCGACATGTACGAGGAGATCACCAACGTAAGTCCTTACGAGCAGCCTATGCAGATCTTCCCCGCCGTTCACTACACGATGGGTGGTATCTGGGTCGATTACAACCTGATGACGACCATCCCCGGTCTGTACGCAATCGGCGAGTGTAACTTCTCGGATCACGGTGCCAACCGTCTGGGTGCATCAGCTCTGATGCAGGGTCTGGCCGACGGTTACTTCGTACTGCCCTATACCATCGGTGACTACCTGTCGCACAAGATTCAGGCTCCGAAAGTTGATACCACGACCAAGGCATTCGACGATGCCGAGAAGGCCGTGAAAGCCAAGATCGAGAAACTGATGTCGATCAAGGGTCAGCAGTCGGTGGACGACATCCACAAGAAACTGGGTCACATCATGTGGGAGAATGTAGGTATGGCACGTACCAAGGAGTCGTTGAACAAGGCCATCGTCGAGATTCAGGCTCTGCGCAAGGAGTTCTGGAAGGACGTGAAGGTCGTAGGTCGCGAAAACGACTTCAACGTAGAGTTGGAGAAGGCACTTCGTCTGGCCGACTTCCTTGAGTTGGGCGAGTTGATCGCACGCGATGCACTCAACCGTGAGGAGTCTTGCGGTGGTCACTTCCGTGTGGAGCACCAGACCGAAGAAAGCGAGGCAAAACGTGACGATGAGAACTTCGTTTACGCAGCCGTATGGGAGTACAAGGGCGAGGATCAGGTTCCCGAATTGACGAAGGAGCCGCTGAACTTCGAGTTCGTTCACCCCGCACAGCGTAACTACAAAGACTAACGACGTCGTAACACTTTAATTAAATTTTGACACAATGAATTTCACATTAAAGATATGGCGTCAGAAGGACGCTAAAAGCAAAGGAGAGTTCAAGACCTACAAGGTGGAGAATATCTCGGCCGACACCTCGTTTCTGGAGATGCTCGACATTCTCAACAACGATCTGATTCACAAGAACGAAGAACCCGTTGCCTTCGACCACGACTGCCGTGAGGGTATTTGCGGTATGTGTTCGTTGCACATCGACGGCTTGGCACACGGTCCCGGTCAGGCAGCCACTACCTGCCAGATCTACATGCGTAAGTTCAAGGACGGCGCAACGATCACCATCGAGCCGTGGCGTTCGGCTGCATTCCCTGTAATCAAGGACCTCGTTGTCGATCGTTCGGCATACGACAAGATTCTTCAGGCCGGCGGTTATACGAGCGTACGCACGGGTTCGGTGCCCGATGCACACTGCATGCCCGTATCGCAGGCTGATGCCGAGGAGTCGATGGATGCCGCAGCATGTATCGGTTGCGGTGCATGTGCCGCCACGTGTAAGAACGGTTCGGCCATGTTGTTCGTAGCAGCGCGTGTATCGTCGCTGGCCAAGTTGCCTCAGGGTCGCGTCGAGGGTGCTCGTCGTGCCAAGGCCATGGTTGCCAAGATGGATGCGCTCGGCTTCGGTAACTGTACCAATACCGGTGCTTGTCAGTCGGAGTGCCCCAAGTCGATCTCGATCGCGCATATCGCACGTTTGAACCGCGAGTTCTTGGCTGCCAAGTTGGAAGACTAATTCTACGGTTTACATATTCTGAAAAAATCCTCGGCAAAAAATGCCGAGGATTTTTGTTATGGAGACGTGCGATATGCGCTTTGCGCAACTTATATAGACAATCCACCCAAACTCTCCTTTGAAAAGGCTTAAAAACCAACGTCTGAACCGCGAGTTCTCGATTGAGAAAAACGAGCAATCTGCTCATAAAAAAACGGTTCTGCCCGAACAGAACCGTTTCCTATACTATTATAAAATACTTATCGGCGCAAAATCCGGCGCAACAGATCACCGCCCGGAGCGAGCAATGCTGTACCACCGACCACCAATGCCCAATCCTTCGCGGAAAGTGCCACCGTGCGGAAGACCTCACCGCCCCACTCCACGATAAAGAACTGCCCGACGGCAATCAGCAACAGAATCATAAAAAATTCACGATGTCCCGCAAGATGTCTGAAGGTCGAGTGATGCGTGGCAAAGGCCTTGGCATTGAACATATTCCAGAATTGGAAGAAGACGAAGGTCGTGAAGAACAGCGTCAGCGCACGATCGCTCAATCCCTCTTCGGAGGCTGTCCACCCGAAGAGCATACCGAGCAAAACACCGACCATCACCATCCCGCCAAAGAAAATCGTCCATGCCATCTCGCGCGAGATGATGAACGCCTTGCGCGAACGGGGACGATCCCGCATCACCTCCTCCAAGGGCGGCAGCGAAGCCATCGCCATGGCGGCAAACGTATCCATAATGATGTTCACCCACAGGATCTGCACCACCGTAAGCGGCATATCGGTATCAAACAACGTACCCACCAAGCAGACCATGATGGCCACGAAATTGACGGTCAGCTGGAACAGAACGAACCGCTGAATGTTGCGGTACAGCGAACGCCCCCACATCACCGCCGTCACAATCGACGAGAATGAATCGTCGAGCAGCGTGATGTCGCTGGCATCCTTTGCCACCGAGGTTCCCGAACCCATCGAAAGCCCCACATTGGCGAAATTCAACGCAGGCGCATCGTTCGTGCCGTCACCCGTCACGGCGACCACCTCTCCGCGCTGCTGCAACAGACGCACCAGACGCTGCTTGTCCATGGGACGCGCACGCGAAAGGATCTTCAGATCGCCGATGCGCTCCAACAACTCCTCGTCGCTCGCCTCGGCAAACTCCACACCCGTCATGGCGTTGCGCTCCGTGTCGCGCCTGTCATCCCACAGACCGATCTGACGCGCGATCTCGCGTGCCGTGACCATCGTGTCGCCCGTGACGATCTTGATCGCAATTCCTGCCGACAGCGTTTCGGCCACCGCCGACGGAACCTCCTCGCGCACGGGATCGGCAATCGCAGCCAGTGCCGCCATTTTCATCGTGGCATCGACAATCGCCTCGGCACAATCCGTACGATCGGTGATACACCACGCAACCGCCAACGTGCGCATGGCGTGACGCTGAAACTCCACCGCATCGCGTTCGACTTGACGGCGTGTCTCTTCATCACACATCCGTGCCACGATTTCGGGTGCACCCTTCACGGTCAGCACCTGACGTCCGTGCTCCCCACAACGGAAAATCGTCGCCATATATTTACGCTCGGTCGAAAAGGTCAGTCGATCGACAATCTCCGCCCCCTCGCGCAGTTTTTCGTAATCTTCGCCCTTCTTTTTGAGCCACGAGAGCAACGCACCCTCGGTCGGATTGCCCAACGTATCGCCCTCCTCAGAAAGAAACGCCGTGGAATTGACCGCCAACTGCTCGCCAAACTCCCGAAGCGAAAGCGTATCGTAACGCACCAACTCCTGCACCGTCATGCGGTTTTCGGTGAGCGTACCCGTCTTGTCGGTACAGATGACCGTCACGGCACCCATCGTTTCGCAGGCGTGCATCTTGCGCACCAAGTTGTTGGTTTTCAACATACGGCGCATCGACATCGCCAGAGAAATGGTGATGCTCATCGGCAACCCTTCGGGTACGGCCATCACGATGATCGCCAGCGAGATCATCGTCACACGCAACATCTGTTGCAGGATCTCGAACCACGGACGCGACAGAAGATCGCCCCAAAAGAGTGATTTGAACATCATCACGCAGAAGATCGTCACCGCCACGCCGATTCCGACCCGTCCGACCACCTTCGCCAGACGGTTCAACTGCCGATCGAGCGGTGTCGGCTCGTCATTGCGCACCGTGGCCTGCTCCGTGACGCGCCCCGCCTCGCTGTGATCGCCCACCGCCGTCACCACCATGCGGGCATAACCGTCCAAAAGGGTCGTACCGCGCAGGAGCATGTTCGAGGGATAGGTCGCTTCGGGATCCAGACTGGTTTCGTCGGCCGTTTTGTCGGTCTGCGACTCGCCCGTGAGGGTCGATTCATTGACCTTGACCTGCACCGCCTCGACCAGCACACCGTCGGCAGGCACCACATCGCCCGTCTCGACAATGACCACATCGCCCCATACGATGTCGCGGCGCGGGACGGAACGGATCACCCCCTCACGCACCACCTTCACCTCCACATCGTCATTGACCTGATTCAGCGACCGAAACTTGCGCTCGGCATCCCACTCGAACCAGAAACTGACGCTTGTTGCCAGAATAATGGCACAAATAATGCCGATCGACTCCGTGAAATCGCCATGCACCGCCCCCACCGACAACGACACAACGGCGGCAACGAGCAGAATACGAATGATCGGATCACGAAATTTCTCCGCAAAGAGTTTCCATGCGCCATGTTCCTCCTGCGGGGTGATGATGTTTTCGCCGTAACGGCTGCGATTTTCTTCGACCTCCTTCGGGGAAAGGCCTTGGGGATTATAAGAGATCATATTCTATGAAGCGATGAGAATTGACGGGTTGAAGCATCCAGACGGATGGCGATAAAGAGCAGGATGGTGAAGGCGATGAGCGACGAACCACCGTAACTCATGAACGGCAACGGAATACCCATCACGGGCATCAGACCGATGGTCATGCCGACGTTCACCATGACGTGGAACAGGAGAATCGAAGCCACGCAGTAACAGTAAATGCGTCCGAAGGGTTCTTCCTGACGCTCACCCATGTTGATCAGACGGAAAATCAGCGCGGCAAACAAGCCCAACACGACCATCGTACCCACGAAACCCCACTCCTCGCCTGCCGTGCAGAAGATGAAGTCGGTATGGTTTTCAGGCACAAATCCGTATTTGATCTGCGTACCCTGCAAGAATCCCTTGCCCCAAAAACCGCCCGAACCGATGGCGATTTTCGACTGGTTCACGTTATAATCGACACCCAGCGGATCGCTGATAATCCCCAAGAAACTGAGGATTCGGTCACGCTGGTGCTGTTTCAGGATCGAATTGAAAATATAATCGGTGGTCGGCAGGAAGATCATCATCCCGACAAAAAGGCTCAATACGATGAAGATGTTATTGAGGTTCTGGCGATAGGCATAAACCACCACCACGACAAGCGACAACAGGGTCACGGTCAAGAGGCATCCGTACAGCGACAGCGCACCGGGCGACACCAATTCCACCCCGATTTTCGACAGAATGGTCGCCAACGCAATCGACGCCAAGTAGATGACACGCGTTTTCCACTGACCGTTCATCATCGCCTCGGAGAGCGTGCAGACCAGAATCGAGATGATCAGGAGGGTCATCGGAGACAACAGGAACGAGATGATAAACAGTGCCGCAATCAGCAACACGGGGATGCAGAGCCACTTGTTCAGCCCTTCACGATAAAGCACGAAAAGGAACGAACCGAGCACGATACCCGAACCCGTATCATTCTGCAAAACGATGATAAACAGCGGAATGCAGATGACCATGGCAACCTTGCGGAGGTCACTCACGCGGTCGATTGAGAACGAGTAGGCACTCATCACACGCGCCAAGGCCAATGCCGTGGCGATCTTGGCAAATTCGACGGGCTGCACCTGAAACGATCCGAACTTGAACCACGCCTTCGCGCCGTTCACCTCGTGCCCGACTAGCAACGCCGCGAGCAGGAGAAAAATACCGCCGATATAGGCGGGATAGGCAAACATGTGGTAGAAGCGTTCGTCCAACAACAGCACGACCACGCCCACACACCACGCCGCACCGATCCAGATGAGTTGTTTCATATAGAAGTGCGACATGGAGAACATCGACGTCGATGCCTCGTCGTAGGTTGCCGAGAAGATCGACACCAAACCCACCAGCACGATGGTCACATAGATGCCGACCGTGCCGAAGTCGATTCCCTCGAAGATGCGGGTGTGACGGCTACTTGTCATATTTCGGATAATAAATTACTTTGTTCTTGACGTATTCCAACATTTCGGGACGGCGGATCGTGTCCGTCAGATAATACTCCTCCAAAAGCGAAGCGATCGGCAGTGCGATCGACGCACCGAAACCACCGTTCTCGACATAGACCGAGATGGCGATCTTGGGGTTGTCCTTCGGCGCAAACGACATGAAGGTCGAGTGGTCCATACCGTGGGGGTTCTGCGCCGTACCCGTCTTACCGCAAACGTTCAGACCGGGCAGTTTGGCACGGGTCGAAGTACCGCCGACATTCACACCGCGCCACATACCTTCGACGATCGGCTCGAAATACTTGGCCTCGACCTTCGTATATTGGCGTTCGTAAAAACGGCGGTCGATCGAATCGCGCCCCTCGATGTGCTTGATGATGTGCGGGA
The DNA here is from genome assembly GCA_020026415.1 of Alistipes sp. Taxonomy (GTDB): domain Bacteria; phylum Bacteroidota; class Bacteroidia; order Bacteroidales; family Rikenellaceae; genus Alistipes. Next base: position 12,857 of record JAHHQL010000022.1, read on the forward strand.
TGTAGTAGTAACCGCGGTTGGCAACGATGCACGCAAGGTTGGCCAACTGCAAGGGCGTACATCCCAACTCGCCCTGTCCGATCGACAGCGAAAGCACCGTCAGCGAGTTCCACGACTTGTGATAGGCACGATCGTAGAAGGCGCGGGTCGGCACATAACCCTGTCCCTCGTCCAAGAAATCCGAACCGAGTTTACGCCCGAAACCGAAACTCTCGACATACTCCCTCCACTTGTCGAATCCCTCCTTGACGCTTCCGTAGCGGGGATTGTCCAGAATATCGCGGAAGACATAGCAGAAATAGGCGTTACACGACGTGGCGACCGCAAAACGCAGATCGAGCGGCGAGGCATGGTCGTGACAGCGCATCTTCTTGTTACCGTAGGCATAACCGCGACTGCACGAGTGCATGTCCGAGGGATGCAACACGCCCTCCTGCAATCCGATCAGACCCTGCACCAGTTTGAAGGTCGATCCCGGAGGATATTTTGCCTTCACGGCACGGTTGAACAACGGATTGCGCCGGTTACGCAGAAGTTTCATATAGTGATTGCCGCGTTCGCGCCCCAACAACTCGTCGGGATCGTACGACGGCGAAGAGACCATCATCAGGATTTCACCCGTCTGGGGTTCGATCGCCACCGCCGCCCCCACCTTGCCGCGCATCAGCTCCTCACCGAGGAGTTGCAACTTGGCGTCGATCGTCGAAGTCAGCGCACTGCCCGCCACGGGAAGCGAATCGGCGGCACCGCCTTGGAATGCACCCTTTAGCGCACCGTGCGTGTCGCGCTCCATGATGCGCACGCCTTTCTTGCCCATCAGTTCCTTTTCGTAGGAGAGTTCCACGCCGCTCATGCCCACATAATCGCCCGGACTGTAAACCGGATTGCGCTTGATCATATCGCGGTTCACCTCGCCGACATAGCCCAGCAGGTTGCCGCCGATCTTACGCGGATATTCGCGCATCGTACGATCCACGGTGTAGAATCCGGCAAAGTTGCACTCGTCCAGACGCATCTTCTCCTCCTGCAACACATAACTGGCCAGAAGATGCGGGGCACGCGGCCGTTGTGCGGTTTTCTTCAGTTCGCGACGCACCTTTTCGATCGACAAACCCGTCACGGCACACAGACGCGCCGTGTCGAATCCGTCTTTGTCCATGTCGTGACGCACGACCATCAGATCGTAACACGGACGGCTCTGTACCAAGTATTCGCGGTTGCGGTCGAAGACCTCTCCGCGCGGAGGATACAGCACGATGGGTCGCTGGGCGTTCCGGTTGGCCTGCTCCACATAGCGATCGTCCATGAGTTGCAGGTAGAACAGACGCCCTACCAGAAGCGAAAAAATCAGAAGCACCACGCACTGCAACGTGCGTTTGCGTGCGAATCCTTCGATGCTGTCAATCATTATCTTGAGGAATTAGCCGTGAAGACACGGGCAATCAACCACACGAAACCGACACTCACCACCGTACTGACAACCCATCTGAGAAGCGTGTGCATCAGGAAAGTCATCGACAACGCCTCGAACAGGAAGAACAACAGGTGATGTGCCGCAACGCCGATCACCAGATATTCCGTAAAGTTATGCACGCCGAACCGTTCGGGCGAGGGAATGCCGCCTTCACGCGCATCCTCGCGGTTGCAGAACACGCCGACCAGCCGCTGGCGGAAGAAAGCCAGAGGAAGAACCGAAAGGGTATTCAGTCCCGCAATACCCATCACCCAGTCCATCGTGACACCTGTCAGAAGACCCAGTGCGAGCATCGCCCACGCGGGGGTGTCGATCGGCAACAGCAACACGAAGGCGATGTATATCAACGGATTCAGACAGGAACTGATCAGCAGGTTGTCGAACAGGAACATCTGCAACAGCACAACCGCCGCAAAAAGCAGTGCATAGGGTAAAATCCGGTACATTTGAGTTTAGTTCTTGTAATAAAAATCAATTTTCCTGCTTCGCTTGAGCGAGTCGATTTCCCGCTGATCAATGCGTTCGATCAACAGCAGATCGGTCAGCGAGGAGAAAGGAGCCGCCAGACGCACCCGGGCTGTATATTGCGTACCCGTCTCGTTGAGTTCGACCGATTCGATGGTACCGATCGGCACATCCGAAAAGGAGATCTCCAGACCTGCCGTCACCACCTCCTGTCCCACTTCCGGGAAAGCATATTTAGACAACTCCGACATGGTCACCACTTCGGGATCGCATCCGTCCCATGTGATCGAACCGAGGCTGTTGTTGTGCTTGAGTTTGCCGCTCAACTTCATCGAGGTATTGAGCACCGACACCGCCACGGCATAGTCGTCCGTACAATCGGCGACATAACCCACCAGCGCACCCGATGGCGAGACGAGCGTCATGTTGTCGGTCACGCCTTCCTTTCGACCGCAGTTCAGCACGATAAGATTCTGACGACGGTTCACCGTATTGGAGATGACCGTGGCGTGCATCACGCGGAATTTCGACTGACTCGCGGGATCGACATAAATACCCATACGCACCGAGTCGGCCAGATGGATGTGTTCGTAGCCCGCCAATCGTTCGCTCAGACGCGCCACATGATCGAGCAACTCGTCATTGACCTGCCTGAGGTGGAAGTACCCGCGCACACCGGCCATCATGCCGTGCACACCGCCCACCATGCTGTTGGCACGGGTCAGCAACCGCGCCTGCGTGTAGTGGGTGGAATGGGCGTAGTAGTTGATCGCGAGGATCTCAAGCACCACAAAAAACACAAAGACATAGATGGTGCGTATGAACTCAATCAGTTTATGCAAAGTGGTTCAATTATTAAGATTGCGGACACGAAGCCCGCAATCGAATCACAAAATATCACTCCGATCCTCTTCGGATCGGAAGCCTTGTAACGCCTGTCCTTCAAACGGAATCCCCCGCCCGATTATTTCATCAGGAACGAGAAACCGTTGATATTCTTCAGCGCGACGCCCGTACCACGCGCCACGGCACGCAACGGATCTTCCGCCACATGGAACGGGATACCGGTCTTTTCGTTCAGACGGCGATCCAGACCCTTGATCAGCGCACCGCCACCGGCCAGATAAATACCGTTCTTGACAATATCGGCATAAAGTTCGGGCGGCATCGAGCCGAGCACCTTCATCAGGGCGGCGTCGATCTTCGCCAGCGACTTTTCGAGCGCAAAGGCGATCTCACGATAACTCAGCGATACAGTCTGGGGCAACGGGGTCAGGATATTGGGACCCGTCACCACACAATCTTCCGGCTCTTCCTCAAGCGTCGGACAGGCGGCACCGATCTGACACTTGATCAATTCGGCGGTACGCTCACCGATACGGATGTTGTGCTGCTGACGCACATAGGTCAGAATGTCGTCCGTAAAGACATCACCTGCCACGTTGATCGACTCCGAACAAACGATACCGCCCAGCGAAATGCAGGCGATTTCGGTCGTACCACCGCCGATGTCGATGACCATGTTGCCTTCCGGGGCTTCGACATCGAGACCGGCACCCAACGCGGCAGCCATCGGTTCGTAAATCATGTAAACTTCACGTCCGCCCGCGTGTTCGGCCGAATCGCGCACCGCACGGATCTCGACGTTGGTCGAACCCGACGGGATGCAGATGACCATGCGCAACGAGGGTGCGAACAGACTGCCCGATGTTTTTACTTTTTTGATCAATCCGCGCAACATCAACTCCGTGGCATTGAAGTCGGCGATCACGCCGTCCTTCAGCGGTCGGATGGTTTTGATGTTGGGATTGGTTTTCTCGTGCATCTGACGGGCTTCGTGACCGATGGCGACGAGTTTTCCCGAATGGACGTCGAGCGCAACGATCGAAGGTTCATCGACCACCACCTTGCCGTTATAGATCACCAACGTGTTGGCCGTACCCAAGTCTATGGCCAACTCCTGAGTCAATGAAAATAATCCCATATTGTTTTCCCTACCTTATAAATTTTCAAAAGTTTAACAATCTGCATATTACACCAAAAAGATTGAACTTTCGGACACAAAAACAGATCTTAGCAACAAAGGTAGCAAAAAGCCTTGTATATTCGGGACTTTTTTCTGATTTTTTTTGTATATTTGTCTTGCGAAAGATTTGACAACTATGGAATACAAAATTGGAAACAACGCCCGTTATGCAGTGATCGGCTACGGCAGTTGGGCTACGGCCATTGTGAAAATTCTGGCCTCTAACCTCGATCGGGTGGGATGGTACGTCCGCAATCCCGAAGTTCTGGAATCGCTGCAAACCTCAGGGCGCAATCCCCGATACCTCAACGACGTGGAGTTCGATCCGGAGTGCATCGCGCCGTCGGATGATCTGAACGAGGTCGTCGAAAATGCCGATGTGCTGATCATGGCATGCCCCTCGGCCTACCTCAAGAAGTTCCTCGAACCGCTCACCACGTCGCTCAAGGACAAATACATCATCTCGGCCATCAAGGGCATCGTCCCCGACGACTATACCACCGTTGTCGAGTACATCCGCGATCACTACGCACTGTCGTTCGACCAGATGGGACTCCTCATCGGCCCCTCTCATGCCGAGGAGGTTGCCCGCGAACGCCTCACCTATCTGACGATCGTATCGCCGCAGTTGGAGATCGCGCGGACAATGGGCGAAAAATTCCAAACGCCCTACATCCACCTGAGTTACTCGACCGACCTCTACGGCATCGAATACGCCTCGATCCTCAAGAATATCTACGCACTGGCAGTGGGGATGGCGGTTGGTCTGGGCTACGGCGACAACTTCCTCGCGGTGCTGATCTCGAACAGCGTCAATGAGATGACCCGCTTCTTGCAGGAGAGTTATCCCGACAAGCGCAACACGCTCGTTTCGGCCTACTTGGGCGATCTGCTCGTGACGTGCTACTCCACATACAGCCGCAACCGCCGCTTAGGTCTTCTGATCGGTCACGGATGCACGGTCAAAAGCGCACTGAACGAAATGACGATGGTTGCCGAAGGTTATTTTGCCGCCGACACCATCCGCCACATCAACACACGGCACAAAATCGACATGCCGATCGCCGAAATGGTCTATAACGTACTTTACAAGGATGCCTCGGCACGCAAAAGCATGAAAGAACTCACGACAAAACTGATTTAGTTCATAGAAAAACATACATGGAATTATTGAAACTGGAAATGAATAAAAGCGGTGTCGGACTCAACGAAGAAGTCCGCAAGGCCGCTTTGGACGCCAACGCCCTTTTGGAATCGGGCAAAGGTGCGGGAAACGATTTTTTGGGTTGGGTGCATCTGCCCTCGTCGATCGGCGATGCAGAACTTTCGTATCTCGAATCGACCGCCGCACGCTTGAAAGCAAAAGCCGACCTTGTGATCTGCATCGGCATCGGAGGATCATACCTCGGAGCGCGTGCCGTGGAGGAGGCTTTGAGCAGTTCGTTCAAATATCTGCACAAACAACACGACACCCGCATTGTCTATGCCGGCAACAACCTTTCGGAGGATTACCTGCACGACCTTCTGGAGGCTTCGCGCGAATACTCCGTGGCGGTGATCGTCATCTCGAAATCGGGTACGACGACCGAGCCCGCCGTTGCATTCCGCCTTTTCAAGGAGGAGATCGAACGCCGCTACGGCAGGGAGGAGGCACGCGAACGCATCGTGGCCATCACCGACAAATCGCGCGGTGCGCTGAAAACCCTCTCCACACAGGAGGGCTATAAGACCTACGTCATTCCCGACAACGTCGGCGGTCGTTATTCGGTGCTGACCCCCGTGGGACTGCTTCCGCTGGCGGTTGCAGGCATCGACATCCGCGCACTGGTTGCAGGTGCTGCCCGCATGGAACACGCCACGGCAACCGACAAACCCTTCGAGGAGAACCCCGCCGCCATTTACGCCGCGGTGCGTAATATACTTTACCGTTCGGGCAAGAAGATCGAGATCCTCGGTTCGTACGAGCCGCGCCTGCAATACATCAACGAGTGGTGGAAGCAGCTTTACGGCGAGAGCGAAGGCAAGGAAGGCAAGGGTATCTTCCCCGCAAGCGTCACACTGACCGCCGACCTCCACTCGATGGGACAGTACATTCAGGAGGGTGAGCGCATCCTCTTCGAGACGATTCTTTCGGTGGAACATCCCGACCACGAAACGAAGATCAACGCCGACAAGGAAAACCTCGACGGACTGAACTTCCTCGCCGGCAAACGCCTCTCGGAGGTGAACGCACAGGCCGAATTGGGCGTACAGTTGGCACACGTCGATGGCGGCGTGCCGAATCTGCGCCTTTCAATCCCGCAGATCTCGGCGGAGATGATCGGCCAGCTGATCTACTTCTTCGAACGCGCCTGCGGCATCAGCGGCTACATGCTCGGCATCAACCCCTTCAACCAGCCCGGTGTGGAGGCCTACAAGAAGAACATGTTCGCCCTGCTGGACAAACCCGGCTACGAAGAAGCCTCGAAAGAGATCCGCAAGCGACTCTAATCGCCCGAGCACATCCCCAAAGGACGGCCTTTCAAACGAAGGCCGTCCTTTTTATATATTAGGTATTCCGATCTGTTTTCCCGGCAACTCCGCTTTACAGGAATACTAAAAAATCCGGACAGTATTAAAAAAAACAGAAAATAAGTTAATAATAAATTAAAACACGTTGCAAGAAACAAAATAAATTTTTATTATATTTGTTCTGACGAGCAAAACCGATAGCCCCATGCCCATGAAAGAACTTTTGTCGGAATACAAAGCCCCTGCATCAGGGGCTATCCATGCAAGACTCACGGGCATATAAGCCTATCGGGACATACCCACAACCGAAATATCAAGCGAACTTGTCCGCACATGCAAGATACACGGCACTTGGTCGGCGGACAGCCCGACTTCATGTACGGCACATCGCTCCCGGAAGGCGGCACGACTCCCCGCAAGCGATGTAACCTCGCGGAGTGTACCCGCAAATTGATCCGCATCGCCCGTCGGTGCGTGACGAACTCGAACGCAAGGTTGTCAAACGCTTCGAACATTCGTGGAATGTCTGCCGGAGATCGTAAAAAAGAAACATTTCCACTTTCATACAAACAATTTTCAGTGCATCTTCTGCTCCCCGTGACGGCCGCAGAAGATGTTTTATGTGGGGTTTCTAAGGGACTCAGCCTGTCCGCAAGGCAAAAACAGCATCCGATCCGAAAAAAGATGTCGAAAAATTTGGCAGATTAAAATATAAGACCTACATTTGCACACTCGAAAACCGAAAAGGCTTTTTGCCCAGGTGGTGAAATTGGTAGACACGCTACTTTGAGGGGGTAGTGAACAATTACGTTCGTGCAAGTTCGAGTCTTGTCCTGGGCACGAAAAAAGACGACTTGGAAATCTCCAAGTCGTCTTTTTCATATCCATAAAAACCGAAATCCTTGCCCATCCGTCTAAAAATTCCTATCTTTCGATTAGAATCTTTTCCAAAAACACCGAGAATAAAACTTTAACCATGAAAAGAGTGATTCTTGCAATTTTATGCCTGCTTTTTATCACGGGGGCATTTGCCCAAACATCGGAACATTCGAGACTGGGCATCATTTCGCCCAATGAAGACATCAACTACCGCCTGTTCCCCACGCAGAACATCTGGACATTTCTCAAACTCGACACCCGCAACGGCATCATCCACATCGTCCAATGCTCCACGGAAGACAACGCCATGGAGTACCCCTTAAACGACACCCCGCTGGCCTTGGGTGCAGAAGCCGTTCCCGACCGCTTTTACCTGTATCCGTCGGGGAACATCTACAACTTCATCCTGATTGATCAGATTGACGGCCGCGTATGGCAGGTGCAATGGCATCAGGACAGAGCGTCCCGATTGGTCATCCCCATCAAACTGGCAGCGGACTGCTAAAAACAAAAAGGAGGCACTTAAAGGTGCCTCCTTTATTTCAATAGTTTCCGATTATTTCTTCTCGATAATTTCCATCTGCTGACGGATCGACTCCTCGTGGATGATGCGCAGGACGGACTCCATAAAGTCGCGATCCATACCCAACGCCTCGGCGGCATCCGAACGATGCGCCAACAACTCTTTGTAGCGGTCGGTTTGCAGGATCGACATGGCGTGCTGTTTCTTGTAACGGCCGATCTTGCGCGAGACGGTCATACGGCGGTGCAGTAACTCCACCAACTGATCGTCCACCTCGTCGATCTCGGCACGCAGGCGCACCAACTCTTCACCCGATGCCGTCACATCGCGGATCACCAGCGAATCCAACACCCGACGCAGTTCCGACGGAGTCACCTGCTGTGCGCTGTCGCTCCACGCTTTTCCGGGTGTGCAGTGCGACTCGACAATCAATCCGTCGAAGCCCAAATCCATGGCCTGCTGGGCAAGTGACCCGACCAGATCCCTGCGACCTCCCATGTGGCTCGGATCGCCAAAAACAGGCAGTTCGGGCAGACGGCGACGCAACTCGATCGGAATCGACCACATCGGCTGATTGCGGTAGGGCGTTTTGCCCAGCGTGGGAAAGCCGCGGTGAATCGCCGCCAAACGGCGCAGCCCCGCATTGTAGAGGCGTTCCAATGCCCCGATCCACAGATCCACATCGGGACTGACGGGATTTTTCACCAGCACGGGAATATCGCTCCCGCCCAAGGCATCCGCCAACTCCTGTATGGCAAAGGGATTGGCCGTAGTGCGCGCACCGATCCATACCAGATCGATGCCCGCCTCCAGAGCCAGTGCCACATGTTCGCGCGTGGCAACCTCCGTGGCGACCTTCATGCCCGTTTCGCGTCTGACACGCCGCAGCCACTCCAATCCGACCGCCCCCACGCCCTCGAAACAACCGGGTTTGGTGCGTGGTTTCCAGATACCCGCACGGAACACATGCACTCCTTCGGCAGCCAACTGACGCGCCGTGGAGAGCACCTGCTCTTCGGTTTCGGCACTGCACGGCCCTGCAATAACCAGCGGACGGGCAGTGGAAATATATTCGGGAAATATGGGACGAAGATCGTTCATGGGCATCACAAAAAAGTCCGAAAAAATGCTTACGACAACAAATGTCGGGATTTAATCCCGTGAAATCAAATCCTCAGGCAGTTATTTTCCCCCTTTGCGCGAAAACAGCCTCCGAAGTAGCAGGAAAACGCCTTTAAGCCTCCTCCCCCGAAGATCGGCATGTCAGAATATGCAAAACGTTCGTGCGAGACACGACAACGCCCTGCGGCTATTCTGATCCGCCTCTTGTCAAAACGGACTCCACAAAAAAAAGAAAACCGCCGATGGTACACGCAATCTTCCTTTCCGGAGTTATTTGTCCTGTGCCTGCAACACCGCCAAAAGTCGGTTTCCCTCCATCAGAAGGAGCATTCCCGCATCCATCGCATAGGCCGAGGTGTGGGAAAGCACCTCCCTGAGTTTATCGTAAAGAGTCCCGCGCGGCGCATCCGTCGGCGCATCCAACTCAAAACGCAGTTCGACCTCCGCCTCATTTTGCGCGAAATGACCCGTCAAGCCTTCGGCGCGCCCCGTACAACGGAACGTGTGATCGGTTGCGTGAAACCGGATCTCGGTATCGAGTTCCGCAGTCGGAATGGTATAACCGTCAATCTGATACACCACCCACGCATTGCCCTCCAACGGGCGGCGGTTACGCTCCTGCGCACGGCGGCACGAATTGCAGTTGGCGGCGCATCCCGACAAAAGAAACACCGCTGCCGACAGACACAAAATCCACAAACGATTCAATCGGTTCATCTTCAAAAAAATTTGTTGTTGCTTGACAAAGATAAAAAAAAGCACCGTCCTTCACAAGAACGGTGCAAAATCCTTTATGCCGAAGATCTGAGAATTATTTCTCCTCCTTGACGCCGAACGGGAACTGGTGTTCGTGTACGTCGTCGAAACGCATACCCTTTTCATAGGTCTTCATGGCACGGTGGCTCATACCCATCGACGAGAAACCGCCGTCGTGGTAGAGGTTCTGCATCGTCACCTTGCGCGTGAAGTCCGAGAAGAGCGTCAGCACGTAGTTGGCGCAATCCTCTGCCGTGGCATTGCCCAGCGGCGACATGCTGTCGGCGAACTGCATCAGATCGCTCATACCCATCACACCCTTACCTGCCGTGGTAGCCGTCGGCGACTGCGACACGGTGTTGATACGCACATGTTTCTCACGGCCGTAGATATAACCGAAACTGCGGGCGATCGACTCCAACAGAGCCTTTGCGTCGGCCATATCGTTGTAGCCGTACAAGGTGCGCTGTGCGGCGATGTAACTCAGAGCCACGATCGAACCCCAGTCGTTAATGGCATCCTTGTGACGTACGACCTGAATGGCCTTGTGGAACGAAATGGCCGAGATGTCGAGGGTCTTCTGCAAAAATCCGTAATCCAAATCATCGTAGGTACGTCCCTTGCGCACGTTGGGCGACATACCGATCGAGTGCAGCATAAAGTCGAACTTGCCGCCGAAATGTTCCATCGTGCGGTCGATCAACTGTTCGAGGTCCTCCACGCTTGTAGCGTCTGCGGGAATGACAACCGTGTGGCATTTCACAGCCAGTTTGTCGATTGTACCCATACGGATCGACACGGCCGTATTGGTCAAAACTATCTCTGCGCCCTCTTCGACGGCACGCTCGGCTACTTTCCAAGCAATCGAGTCCTCATTGAGCGCACCGAAGATCAAGCCTTTCTTTCCTTTCAATAAATTGCAAGCCATAATGTAATTTGGTTTAAAAATTCCGACAAATGTAACATTTATTTTTGAAGAAACGGCCAAAATCACAAAAAATCCGTTTCCGGCACCTTTTTACCTATATATAATATATATAAAATCCCCGCACGCCCGACGGGGTGCGGGGATCGCAAGACTTCCCCGTGCTAAGCACCGATCGGATTGAAACCGATGCTGAACAGACCGAACATTCCCGAATTATCGACCTGAGCCGACACGTTCAAGGCGGCATTTTCATAAGTCGGCAAGAAGTCCGAATCGACCTTCTTGAAACCATGTTCCAGCAACTGTCGCTCGACATCGAAAGAACGGATGACACGCTCGTTTTCGGTCATGACCGATGCTCCGAAATAGATCGTCTCGTCCTTATCCGACGGCAACAACACGATGGTCGGGAAATCCTTCGACGTGGTTTTCACCAGCGGAAAAACATCGGCAAATCCCTTGGGATCGACCGTATAACCCTTGGCCTCATACCAAGCGACGGCCTCGGTCATCGTGATCTTGTCGAAATCGGTATTCGGCCACGGAATATCGACCGTTTCCTGCGGCAGATACTCCTCAAGGTTCTGAATGTAGAATCTCAGTTTCGGTGCAAACGGACCGTCATTGGGATTGATCATTTCGGGACAGCACACCGTCATCGACTCCTTCCGATAATAGATCGGGTTTCCTGTCTTATCCCCCATATTCGTGAAGAAAAATCCCAACGAAGTCAGATACTTGTCCACCTCGGCAGGGGTCGGACGATTCTCCTCACGCACATAAAGCGCACACTCCTCCAAGCAGGTATTCGTCTGAATGTCCATCCAATAGCCCGTCATCGGGAATTTTTCGTTTCCCGTATCGAAGGCATAGAACTGTCGTTTGGGATTCGTACGGTCGGGATTGACCGTATGTCCCTGATAAAATTCGTATTTGGTAATGAGATCGAGCGAACCGCCCAAAGCCACGAGCGGCACAGACAGCCCCGTAGCGGCATCCGTCAGATCGTCCAGACGCGTCCACGACAACACATCCTCATCGACACGCCCCACAAACAAGGCAGGCTCTTCCTGTGCATCGCTCTTTCCGCTGAAGAAGCGCAACAGAAGTCCGTCCTTCGAGAGTATCTCCTCCCACTCCATGGCGGGTTTGTACTCCGACCAGCCCGCCTCGCGGATCTTCGAGGAATATTCCTGCATCGAACCTTCAAATGCCAGCGACACCAGAGCATATACATACCGATCATCACGATCGAAATAATAAGTCACTTCGGGTTGTTCGCCGTCGGCGGTCTTTACCTGAAGGGTATGCGTCTTGGGATCGTATCCGCCCACCTCACGCCCTGTCTTGCATTCGGCTTCGGCCAGTTCGTCGGGTTTGCATCCGAACTGCGTCGAAGCCTTCAATTCAAATCGGCTCAAGGGTGCCGTTCGTGCGCGGAGTTCCTCCACCGCCGAAAAAACAGGCTCGCTGCACATATCGCAAACAGCAATGGCGCGTACCGTATATTCCGTATCGGGAGCAAGCCCCTCCAGACGGATCATCGTTTCATCGGCTTTGATCTTCTGCCCCTCACCCCAAATCGCCTCGGCTGTTGCGGGAATCGTCCCTTCCGTCGAGAAAACATAGGCAACCTGCGCAGCATCCTTGGCTGCAACCTCTATTTGAAGCACATTTTCGCCTGCCTCCTTCAGCGAAAGTTTAAGCACGGGATGCGACACCGCCAAATCATCATCATCGTGACACGAAGCCGACGAAAGGAGCATCCCCATGAACAGGATGCTCAAAAAAAGTTTTGACATAGAAAAAAAATAAAAAAGTTCGTCCATCGGTTATTGCAAAACTGACATACATCAATTTCGTATAACCATACCATCCTTCTAAACCAAATATAGCATAAAATTTACAGATTTTCCAAAACCGAAGCTGTTTTTCATAAGGAACAGCCTCAAAATTCACATAAAGCGGAACGAATCCTTCTAAAAGACAAAAAAAATCTGTTTAGTCTTCAGAAGGGAGCATATGGAACAAGGGATACAAACGGCAGGACAGAGCGTATTATCCGTTCTGCCCTGCCTTCCAAAATACGGATCATCCTATTATTGGGTTACGATGTTGATGCCGGAGAAGTTCTTCGCTTCGCCTCTTACATAATCCTCCTCGGCTCCGCTATCTACACGAATCGTGTGCAGTTGGGGATTATTGTAGAAAATCATATATTCGTAGGCATCCATGAAACTATCGTTTTTCAGATCTATCATTTCCAGATTAGGCATATCCTGCAACTCGATCTGGGCAATGAGCGTATTCAGACTGAAGTCGGCTTTCGTAATGAGATTATTACTCATGTAGCAACGGAAAAGCATAGGCATCTTACTGAAATCAGCCTCTGTAATGGCATTGTTAAAAATAGTAAGAAACATCAATTTAGGAAGATCGAAATCAATCTTCGTAAGTTTGTTATCATAGGCCACCAGATGCTGCAATGCGGGAAGATTGTTCAGCGTAAGTTTTTGAAGTTGGTTTTGCTCAAGGTAAAGTTTCTCCATGAGAGGCAGATTCGAGGCCTCGAATTCCATAAGTGCTCCCTCACGGAAATCCATTCCTGTCAACAAAGGCATATCCACCACCTTCAACGAAGTGATTTTGGTCTGACGTGCCACCAGAATAGAAAGATTCTTCAAGGAAGAAAGATCCAATGCCGAAAGAGCCGTACCATAAACATCAACAATCTCCAGTGCGGTGTTATGCCTCAAATCAAGCGTTGCAACACCCGTCTTGAAAAGGCGCAGATCCTTCAGGACAGTCAATTCTGAAAGATCGATCTCCAGAATCGGATTTCCCCCTAAGTGCAATTGCGTAAGTTTTTTCAGACTGCGGATTGGCTCGGCACTCTTGATGCGGTGATAATTCACGGTCAGCGTGTCGAGGTTGGCGAAATACTGCAAACCCTCGAGGCTCGAGAAGGTATTCTCCTCAGTGATCCCATCATCCATCCGGTAACTGAATTCAAGTTTATGGATCGTAAGAGCCTCCTCCACAATGATGTTCTGGTCACCGTTGGCATCCAAACCGGGGATCTCCAACAATTTCTTCTTCAAAAGAGGATCTTCAAATTCGATCACTCGCTTCATAGGATCGATTTCAACAGTCACCTCACACTGCGCATCAGCTTTGATGCCGTCTTTCAAGGCGGTCACACGAATGAAAGCCACACCTTCGGACAAGGCTTTCACTTCACCATCCGCTACACAGACAACCTTCTCGTCCGTACTGAGCCACATTATCTCAGCCGGTTTGGGAGCCCCGCTGAGGCTTACTTGAGCCGTTTCCCCCACACGAAGCGTCAATGTTTCGGGATTAAGTTTGATTTTGAAAGGCTTGACAGGATCGTCGCTGTCCGAGCAAGCCGATAAGAAGAGAATACTCAAAAGCATCCAGAGGAAGAAGAATCGTTCCTTTTTCATAACAGTTTGTTTTAAGGTTTGTTTTTCGGAGATCATACGGCTCTGTTTTTTATTTTTACATATAACAGCCTTTGCAAAAATACATTACTTAACGAACTATCCAAATGTTTACACAAAAATATTTCACACAAACTCTTCAGGAGATATAAAAAATCGGAGGAAGAGAAAAAAACGCAAACAGGACGAACAGACATGCATTGTCCGCACCGGACAGGCCGACCGGATTATCGTAATCCGAAAGGAAGACGGACAGCCTCGCATCGGATGCCGCCCGAAGACATTAATTCCGATTTTTTGCTTATCTTTACATTATGTCAAACCCACATAAAATAAAACAAAACCAAATGGGACTCATGAACACGATCTTCGGAAATGTATCCGAAATGAATACGGAAGAATTGCAGCAGGAATTTGCCCCCCTGCTCTGCGACGGCGAACGCATCGAGCGCGCCTACAAACTGATCCGCGACAAATGGATCTTCACCGACAAACGGCTCATCATCCAAGATGTCCAAGGGGTGACCGGCAAGAAACGCGACTACCACTCGATCCCCTACCGCTCGGTGGAGCATTTCTCCATCGAGACGGCCGGCACGTTCGACACCGATGCCGAGATGAAGATCTGGGTCAGAGGCTGTGCCGTGCCTGTCGAACAGAATTTCGGCAGAAACTCCAACATCAAGGAAATCCAGAAGATGCTGGCCCGATACGTACTCTCCTGCTGATTTTCCGCAAGGAAACTCCGTTCCACGCTCCGCCACGGTCTGTCTTTTTTCGGGACAGGCTGTGGCGGAGCATTCTTTTGCGACACGGGAGGAACACGGGCGTGACCGTGCAATCGCCCGCTTGCGGGGCAATCCCGCCGCTACTGTGCCGTTCGGGCACTTCGGCGGCACAGTCCCATCGGTTCTGCATCACGCCTTACCCGATCCAACTCTCTTTCGTCCGACCCGACGAACTTCGGAATCTTCTCCGAAACCGAAAGAAAGTCCATACAGTTGAAAAAGAAATAATTCATGGTTTGCACAAGAACACATCAAGACACCAGCGGAATCTATTTGTAAAACAGTTCCACAATATTATAAAATTTCTGAAATATATTTTATTTAAAATATTTATTTTCTAAATTTGAAACAGATTAAAATAATAATATTTTTATTCTCACTTGCCACATAATTGATATTACACAATCTACTAATTTAACCAATCCGAAAAATATTGTACAAAACTAAAGAACTATGAAATCAAAACTTATGCTTATGAGAATTTTCTTGATTCT
>JAHHQL010000023.1 GCA_020026415.1 Alistipes sp.
ATGCTTACCGCACACCGCTCCATTGGTGGGTATTTGCGCTTGCCTTCCTGCTGGTAATGGGCATCACGCTATTGACCGTCACGGTGCGCAGTTGGAACGCCGCCTCGGAAAACCCCATAAAATCATTGAAGAAAGAATAATAAACTAAAATAAGAAATAAAATTAATAACAATTTAAAACTCAGTATTATGGAAATTATGATCAAAGTAACCGATTTGTGCAAGTCGTTCTCAACCGAAGAAGTCGAAACCATCGCTTTGGACAAGGTGTCGTTCGAAGTCAATAAAGGCGAATTTGTCGCCGTCATGGGACCTTCGGGTTGCGGTAAATCGACCTTGTTGAACATCCTCGGTCTGTTGGACAATCCGACCGAAGGCAGTTACATGCTCCTCGGTCAGGAGGTGGGCGCGTTGAAGGAGAACAACCGCACGAAGTACCGTAAGGGTAACATCGGTTTCGTGTTCCAGTCGTTTAACCTGATCGACGATCTGAACGTATTCGACAATGTGGCTCTGCCCCTGAAATATCTGGGGGTGGGGGCTGCCGAGCGTAAACAGCGCGTGACGGAGATCCTCAAGCGCATGAACATCTACCACCGTGCCGGTCACTTCCCGCAGCAGTTGTCGGGAGGTCAGCAGCAGCGTGTGGCCATTGCGCGTGCCGTGATCGCCAACCCCAAACTGATCCTTGCGGATGAGCCGACGGGTAACTTGGATTCGAAGAACGGCAAGGAGGTGATGCAACTCCTGACGGATCTCAACCACGAGGGTACGACCATCGTCATGGTTACTCACTCGCAGAAGGATGCCTCGATGGCACAACGTATCATTAATCTGTTCGACGGTCACATTGTAAATGATGTTCGTAACGAATTGTAAACTACAAGCGTTATGACCAGTTATTTAAAGTTCTTGTGGAGAAACAGGCTCTACACCTTCATCGAGGTTGTGGGGCTTGCGCTCTCCCTTACGTTTGTGGTGTTTGTGGGGAGTTACGCCTCGCAACAATACAGCGTGGCGCATGCGCATCCCGATGCAGATCGGATTTACATTCCCTCAATGCAGGACTATCCGGGACTGACTTCGGGACTTGAAGGGGTCATTCGGGAGCGTTTCCCCGAAATCGAGCAGATCACGGTCTATTTCCCTTCGAATATCGCCCCCGGCGGTGGCCGCGTTGTGGAAATTGACAAACACAAGGTGGAGATCCAATCCGAAGTGACGGTCGATGAGCATTTCTTCGAGATGTTCCCCGATTCCGAGTTTCTGATGGGGTCGCCCGATGTGTTGAAGGAGAAGGATAATGTGATTGTCAGCGAGAAACTTGCCCGCAAGTTGTTCCCCGACGGAAACTTCCGATCGGTGTTGCTGGACGAGCACATGAACCTTGCCGCAGTCATCGCCGACAACGATCGCTCGATTTTCCCAGAGGCCGATGTCATCATGAGCAAGGATTCGCCCTTAAGCGCGGTGACCTATTACGATCCGTTCGACAACTTCGGCACCTGTCAGACCTTTGTCAAATTGCGCAAGGGGAGTGATGTGGGGCAGTTCTACGAAAATATGAAGCGTGTCTGCAAGGAGATTTACCCGACCGCCTATGGAACGGCATTTTTCAAGGGACTGAAACTCAGACGTTGGGATAAAGTCTTCTTTGAACCCTCCGACGGTGTGTTCCGTTACAGCGATCCGAAATTGATCTACACGCTGTCGGCCATCGCGTTGTTGCTGTTGCTTTCGTCGGTTGCCAACTTCGTGAATCTGAATACGGCTCTGGTCGGTCAGCGTGCCAAGGAGATGGCCACACGCCGTCTGTTGGGTGCGTCGAGTTGGGGGATTCGGGGTCGCTATGTTTTCGAGTCGGTGGCTCTGACCGCCGTGGCGATGATCTTTGCGCTGCTCGTTGCCGAGTGGCTCGCTCCGTGGATGAACGAGATGATCGAAGCCGATGTTCCCGTCAGAATCTCGTTCTCGGCGGGTTACATGATGAGTTATGTCGCGCTGGTCGTGGTGGTCGGAGCATTGGGCGGATTGCTGCCTGCCGTGTTGGCTTCGCGTTACAGGCCGATCGACATTGTGCGGGGTACGTTCCGTCGGGAGAGCAAACGCATTTGGAGCAAGATCTTCATCGTCATTCAGATGGCCGTGTCGGTATTCCTCATTTCGATGGCTTTCGTGATGCACGCCCAGTATCGCAAATCGTTGAATCGGGAGATGAACTGCAACCTCAAAAACAAATTTGCGCTGCTCTATATGATCCCCGTATCGGACGGGGCGTTTGATCTGGAAGCACGCATTCGGGAAATGCCTCAGGTGAAGCGTGTGGGACGTGCGATGAACGTTCCGTGTACACAGGCGGGAGTCCAGTACTCGATGACTACAACGGGTGAAGAGGTCAGATATCGGATGTATATCATGGATTCGACGACGTTCAACATGATGGAGTTCCCGAAGGAGGAAGATTTCCGAACTCCCGCCCAGAAAAGCGTGTGGTTCTCCGAATCGGCGTTCCGCGCTACGGGATTTGATGCCCAAAATCACGACATCTCGACGACCCTTGCCCAAAAGAGCGGGGCATGCGACCATACGGCGGGTGTGATTGGTGATGTGCCGACAAATATCGAAAATATCGGTGCGGAGGAGCTGATGATTGTTGCCGTGCAGGATTTCTCGCAATATCCGCTCTTTATGTCGGTGATCGAAACGACCGACCAGCACGAGGAGTTCCGCAAGGCGTTGGATGAGATTTGTCGGGAATACTGCGCAAAAACCTATGGTTATGAGGTCGAACCGATGTACTGCGACTATCTGGAGGACTTGAAACACAAGGCTCTGGCGAAGGCCGAAAAGCAGATGAATCTGGTCTATGTCTTTATGACGCTGGCGGTTTTGATCTCAATGCTGGGTCTGTTGGCCATGAGTATTTACGATGCCCGCAACCGTGCCAAGGATATTGCCGTGAGAAAGGTGTTCGGCAGTACGGCGGTGATTGAGGCACGTCAGGGAATCTTTGCCTATCTGCGACTGATTGCCGTTGCCTGTGCGTTCGGTCTTGTGGCGGCCGTGATGGCTGCGGAGGCTTATCTGAGGCAGTTTGTGTCGAAGATCGAAAATTACGGATGGATCTTCCTTGTGGTGGTTGTGGTGATCGTGGCGATGGCCGTACTCACTACATTCTGGCAGATCTGGATGGCGGCACGCGTCAATCCCGTAAAGACCCTTAACAAAGAATAAAGCAATGAAACACAACGATTTTATATTGAAGGTTCTGACCTTGGGCGTAGGCATGGCAATCAGTTTCGTGCTGATTGCCAAGGTCACGTTCGAGATCTCCTACGATAAATGTTACACCGATTCGGAGCGCATTTATCAGATCAGGACATTCTTCTCTTATGGAGATGATGACCCCGGAAGCGATGCTTGGAACATCAGTGGTGCGATTGCACCGGGTGTGATGGAGTATTGTCCCGGTGTGGAGGCCGCAACCCGCATAACGCCTCTTTCCCAGAGCGACAAATACCTTACGGATGACGAAAATGTGGTGTCGGGCAAGTTGCTTGTGGCCGATTCGATGTTCTTCGAGATTTTCGATCGTCCGATTCTGAGCGGCGATCCCCACAAGGTGTTGGCAACCCCTTGTCAGGTCATGGTGAGCCGTTCGTTTGCCGAGAAATTGGGTGGCGTGGAAAAGGCTGTCGGAAAGACCTTTTGCAACGAGACGATGACCAATATTCCCCTTACGATCGGTGGCGTTTATGAGGATTTCCCGAAAAATTCGAGCATCGGTGTCGATATGTTGCTGTCCATGAAGTCGCTGGGGGCGGGAACCACCCAAAACTGGGTGGGGAATGACCGCTACTACGGCTGGGTAAAACTTGCCAAGGGGGTCTCGCCCGACGATTTAAAGAAGGGCGTACGATTTATGCAGGAGAAGCATCAGGATATCGTTGAGCAAGAAAAGAAAGGTGCACGCATGGAGTATTCGTTTGTACCGATCGAAAAGTCCCATTTTGTCGATACGAGTGCACGGCCGACGGTCATCATCCTTTCGTTCATCACCTTCCTTTTGCTGGCAATCTCGATTCTGAACTATGTGCTGATTGCCGTGTCGGATATCGTGCGCCGATCGAAGGAGGTCGCCATGCGCAAGTGTTACGGTGCAATACCCCGAAACATTTATGCGATGCTGCTGCGTGAAACGAGCGTCGTACTTCTGGTCGCTTTGGGTGTGGCGGTACTTATGGTGTGGGGTGCGCAGTCGATTATTTACCAACTGGTGGGTGTGCAACTCAAAGAGATGTTGATTCCCCAATTGTTTGAGGCTCTTGCGGTGGTTGTGGTCATCGTGTTGCTGGTCTCGACCGTACTTCCCGGCATGTTATACACCAAGATCCCCGTAAATCTGATCTTCACGCGGTTGATCGGAAGCAAACGCCGTTGGAAACTCACGTTGCTGTGTGTGCAGTTGGTCATCAGTATCGTGTTGGTGGTCTTTATGATCATCATTGGGGCACAATACCGCTATGCGATGACGAATGATATGGGGTACAACTATGAGAACGTGTTGGTGATCCGACGCGGAGGTCTTTCCTACGAGGAGTTGCAACGTGCCGTGGAGCCTTTGCGGGGAATGGCCGAGGTCGAAGAGGTTTGTCTGGCATCAACCGTGCCGATCGAGGGTTTCTCGGGAAACATCATTTGCACAAAGGAGAGCGAACTGTTCAATATTGCCGACCAGTATTTCATGCAACCCGAATTTTTCAAGATCTTCGGAATCGAGATCCTGGAGGGACGCGTTCCCGAAACGGTGGCTGAATGTGTCATAAGCGAGAGCTGTGCCCGCAAAATCCGGGAGTACGATCCTTGGAAGAACGGCGTGGTCGGTCAGGGAATCCTCCTTACGGAACATGGCAACATTACGGTGACGGGCATCTATCGGGAATATTTCCTCGGAAGTATCTCTTCGCCTGACGATCGTCCCTCGATAATTTCCGGATTCTCTTCGGGGATTCCCGTGTTGGGAACTTTTATGCGGTATCTTTTGGTGAAACTCAAGGATATGACTCCCGAATCGCTTGCTGCCGTCGAGAAAACCATCGGGGAGTTGTATCCCAAGAAGCAACTCGAAGTCAAGCCCTACACCGACCTGATGGTCGAGGCATACCGCGAACAGGAGCAGATGCGCAATACGATTTCCATCGGTTCTTTCTTCGCCATTCTGGTGGCTTTGTTGGGTCTGATCGGTTATCTGCGCGATGAAACCCGCCGACGCACCAAGGAGATGGCTATCCGAAAGATCAACGGCGCAACGACACGGGAATTGCTCGGATTGTTCGTAAAGGATATTCTGAAAATCTTCCTTGTGGCACTCGTGATCAGCAATATCGTGGCGTGGGTGGTGGCCGATTACTGGCTCGATATGTTCGCATGGAAAATCTCGCTTTCGGTGGGGTTGTTCCTCTTGAGCGATCTGATCGTGATGGCGATTGTGGTGGCGGTCGTCGTTCTCAACACCTTGAAAATTGTCCGTGCCAATCCGGTTGATTCTCTGACGGATGAGTAGCATTCATAAGCGTTTTGTTCGGAAGGGAACGGGCGGCGGCTCGTTCCCTTTTTTCGTGTAGGGTCTGTTTGTAACGACTCTTGTTCGCTATAAGTACGGCCGATGGGAAAACCTGAGGGAAGGGGTTGATCAACCAATATTTTTTGCGTATCTTTGTTGCTCAAAAAAGAGAACTCGATTAAATAACGAATAAAAGTGGAAACCTTTAATTTGAATTCGATCGATCAGTTGATCCGGGAGCAGAAGCCTTTTGCCGTATATCGTCTGCCCGAAGAAACTGAAGCACTGGCGTTCTGCGGAGAGAACCTCAGACTGATCCGAGACATGAATGAGTTGAACGGAGCGCGCGGATTTGTCGTTGTTCCGTTTCGCGTGAACAAGAAGCATCCGATCGTTCTTTTGGAGGCTCCGCAAGATGCGTTTCCTTGTGCCGTTACGGACATGGAGGACGACGAGCCCGAAAAAACAGATACGGGAAATATCTTCTACGAGAAATGCCCGGAGGAGTATGTCGCGCGTTATCGCGTCTTTCACGATGCGTTGGAGAACGGTGGTTTCGACAAACTCGTTTTGTCGCGCTGTGAGGATATGAAGAAGCCTCACGACTTTTCTTTGGGCAGGTTGTTCCGTTCGGCCTGCCGTCTTTATCACGATTCTTATGTTTATCTGTGCTATACCCCGCAGACGGGCGTGTGGTTGGGTGCATCGCCTGAAGTGATCCTTGCAGGGGAGAGCCGACGCTGGAGTGTTGTGGCTCTGGCGGGAACGCAACCCGTACTGTGGAATGTCCTGCCCGAAAAGTGGGATGCCAAGAATCGCCGCGAGCAGGCACTTGTGGTGTCTTACCTGCGCTCGGTGTTGGAATCGCTGTCGATCAAGGCTTCGGAGTACGGCCCCCGTACGGTGCAGGCCGGTGCTTTGGCGCATCTGAAAACCGAATTTGACTTTGCGATGGAGGATCACGACCACCTCGGACGGTTGCTCGATATGTTGCATCCGACACCCGCCGTATGCGGTCTTCCGAAGGAGGAGTCGGCGCGTTTCATCGAAGAGCACGAGGGCTACGACCGCGGATATTATTCGGGATTTGTCGGCTGGCTCGACCCCGAACACCGAAGCGATCTCTATGTCAATCTGCGTTGTGTCCAGATCATGGAGGACACGTTGCGCCTTTATGCGGGCGGCGGTCTTTTGCGCAATTCGGACATGGAGTCGGAGTGGCGCGAGACGGAGAACAAACTGCATACCATGAAACGAATCATCGGCGAAGAGGATGATTCGGACGAGGCTTAATTTCAGACCCCTGATATTTTTATGTATTCTGACAAGGAGAACGTATTGCAGACGGTGGCTCTGCTGTGCGCCCATGGCATCCGCGAGGCGGTGATCTGTCCCGGAAGCCGCAATACGCCGCTTGCGGTGTCGTTGGTCGAGTGCCCCGATGTAGAGACCTATGCCGTAACCGACGAACGCAGTGCGGGATTCTTTGCGCTGGGACGCGCTCTGGAGAGTCGTCGCGCGGTGGCGGTTTGCTGCACGTCGGGAACGGCTCTGTTGAATCTGCATCCCGCCGTGGCAGAGGCTTTCTATCAGCAGATACCCCTTGTCGTATTGTCTGCCGACCGACCGGAGGCGTGGATCGGGCAGAAAGACGGGCAGACCGTGCCGCAACCCGACATATTCGGCGGTTTGGTGCGTTGCAGCGTGTCGCTTCCCGAAATTCGTTCGGACGAGGATCGCTGGTATTGCAACCGACTTTTGAATGAGGCTCTGCTGGAGACCGATCACCATGTGAAAGGCCCCGTACATATCAATATGCCGCTCTCCGAGCCTTTGTTCGGATTCGGAGTGGAAAAACTTCCCACGGTGCGGACGATTTTGCGGCATGATGCTTTTGACAGGCGGCTTCGTGCGGATATGGTCGCCTCGAAGCGTCCGATGATCGTCATCGGTCAGCAATTTGAGGGTGATCTGCCGCTGCCCGAAGGAGTCGTCTGTCTGTCGGAGCATACGGGGAATCATCCGCACGGGTCAATCCGTAATTTCGATGCGTTGTTATATGCGCTTGGGGAGGAGCGTGCAGCGTTTGCGCCCGATCTTCTGATTACTTTGGGCGGACACATCGTGTCGAAACGATTGAAAGAATTTTTAAGGAAACATCCGCCTTTGCGCCATTGGGATCTGAATCCGACGGGAAGTATCGAAGATTTATACCGCACGCTGACCGATGTAGTCGAGGCGGACGATCCCCGCACCGTTTTGGCGCAACTCTCGTTTAAGGGCGATTCCGCCTATTTTGCCCGTTGGAAGGAGCGGTCGCATGCGATTCCCGCACCTTGTTTTCCGTATTCCGAAATGGCGGCGGTGGGGACATTGATGGGACAACTGCCCAAGGGAGCGGTGCTTCATCTGGCAAACAGTTCGGTAGTGCGTTACGCCCAACTTTTCGAGACCGATCCCTCGGTCAAGGTGCATTGCAACCGCGGGACAAGCGGCATCGAGGGTTCGCTTTCGACCGCCGTGGGGTATGCCGCCGCAAGCCGCCGCCCGAATTTTATGGTGATCGGCGATCTGAGTTTCTTCTACGACATGAACGGCCTTTGGAACGGGCATCTTAATCCCAATCTGCGTCTTATGATGCTCAACAACGGAGGTGGCGAAATCTTCCACATCCTGCCCGGAATCGGAATGAACCCCACAAAGGATCGTTATGTGGCTGCAAGTCACACGACCCGTGCCGAAGGGTGGGCACGCGAATGCGGATTTGAATATATGGCGGTAATGTGCCGTGAAGAGTTGGAGGTGGCTGTCCGTCGGCTGACGTCCGACGAAGATCTTCCGCGACCGCTTTTTGTCGAGGTGTTCACCCGAAAAGAGGAGGATGCCCGACTTCTGAAAATGTATTATCATCAATTAAAATAAGTTTATGGCAACGAAACGAATTTGGAAAACAATCAAGGAGTATGAAGACATCCTCTTTGAGTTCTATGAAGGCATTGCCCGTATTACGATCAACCGCGAGCGTTACCGCAATGCGTTCACCCCGACAACGACGGCCGAGATGAGCGATGCCATGCGCATCTGCCGCGAAGAACCTTCGATTGATGTCGTCGTGCTGACCGGTGCGGGCGACAAAGCATTCTGTTCGGGAGGCGATCAGAATGTCAAGGGTCGCGGCGGTTATATCGGCAAGGACGGCATTCCCCGTCTGAGCGTACTCGATGTGCAGAAGCAGATCCGCTCTATTCCGAAACCTGTCATCGCTGCCGTGAACGGATTTGCCATCGGAGGCGGTCATGTGCTACACTTGGTGTGCGATTTGACGATTGCTTCGGAGAATGCCATTTTCGGTCAGACGGGACCCCGTGTGGGCAGTTTCGATGCAGGTTTCGGTGCTTCGTACATGGCGCGTATCGTCGGACAGAAGAAGGCACGCGAGATCTGGTTCCTGTGTCGCAAATATAACGCGCAGGAGGCTTTGGATATGGGTATGGTCAATAAGGTCGTGCCACTCGATCAGTTGGAGGACGAATATGTGGCTTGGGCGCAGGAAATGCAATTGTTGAGCCCTCTGGCACTGCGTATGATCAAGGCGGGTCTGAACGCCGAATTAGACGGTCAGGCAGGTATTCAGGAACTTGCCGGTGATGCCACGTTGCTCTACTACCTTACGGGCGAGGCTCAGGAGGGGAAGGAGGCATTCCTCGAAAAACGTAAACCCGATTTCAAGAAATACCCGAAATTTCCCTGATGCGTCATGTCGGAATTTAGATGTAACATCACGGAGGAGTCTCCCCGAATGCTTCATTTCAAGCAACCGGCGGGGACTTCTCGCGGTATATATCTTACACGTCGCGTGTGGTATGTGCGGATCACGGACGGTGTGCGGGAAGGTGTGGGGGAGTGTGCCCCTCTGCCAGAACTCAGTTGTGACGACCGTCCCGACTACGAGCAGATGCTTCGCAAGGCTTGTCGGGATGTCGAATTAAACCAGCGAATCGACACAGAGGCGTTGCGCGACTGGCCTTCGATTCTGTTCGGATTGGAGACGGCAATGCGTCAGTTCGAGGTCGGAAGTCCGAAGTTATGGGATACACCCTTTTCGCGTGGCGACAAGGGAATCCCGATCAACGGACTGATCTGGATGGGCGATTATGCGACCATGCTGCACCGCATCGAAGAGAAGATGAAGGCGGGGTTCCGCTGCATTAAACTCAAGATCGGTGCGATTGATTTCGAAGACGAATTGAAACTGATTCGGTTTATCCGTCAGCATTTCTCGGCGTCGGAAGTCGAACTCAGGGGCGATGCCAACGGGGCATTTGCTCCCGAGGATGCCCTGAATCGGTTGGAACGATTGGCCGAGGCGGATCTGCACTCCGTCGAGCAACCCGTGCGTGCAGGGCAGTGGGAGGTGATGGGGCGTTTGTGCCGTGAAACACCTCTTCCCATCGCGTTGGATGAGGAGCTGATCGGGGTAAATGACCCTGCGGAAAAGAAACGCCTGCTCGATACGATTCTTCCTCAATACATCATCCTCAAACCGTCGCTGCACGGCGGTATGGCGGGAGGTGACGAATGGATTTCGTTGGCCGAGGAGCGCCACATCGGTTGGTGGATCACTTCGGCCTTGGAGTCGAACATCGGCCTGAATGCCATTGCGCAATGGTGCGCCACGAAAAATAATCCGCTGCCGCAGGGATTGGGCACTGGGCAGTTGTTTACGGACAATGTCCCCATGCCTCTTGAGATCCGCCGCGACTGCCTGTGGTTCGGAACGCAATGATTTTCGAAAGGGAGAAACAACGGCTTCGGGTCAGCGGTGAAGTGCTGACCCGGGAGCGGGTCGCGGAACTTATGATGCGCGGTAAGTCGGCTTTTGACGAGCCGATATGGGACTTGTTGTGCTTTCTTGGGGAGTGGTTCTCCGACGAGAAGACCGTTCAGTTACACACCTCGGGATCGACGGGCACGCCTAAGATCATCACGGCGCGCAAAGAGGCGATGATGGAGAGTGCAAGGATGACCTGCGAGGCACTCGGCTTGAAGGCGGGGGATCGAGCCCTGCTCTGCATGAATCTTCGATACATCGGGGCGAAAATGGTGGTGGTGCGTGCACTGGTTGCCGATCTTGAATTGGTGGTGCGTGCGGCATCGGGGCATCCGTTGTGTGATGTCGCGGAGAAGATTTGTTTTGCCGCCATCGTACCCCTGCAACTTTACAACATGCTCCAAAACGATGAGGAACGCCGACGTCTGGCGGCAATCGACAAGGTGATTGTCGGGGGCGGAGCGGTGGATGCCGAATTGGAGCGTGCCGTGTACGAATTGCCCAATGCCGTTTACTCTACTTACGGAATGACCGAGACCCTGTCGCACATTGCCCTTCGTCGATTAAACGGCAAGGAGGCCTCATCGCTCTATACGCCTTTTGAGGGCATCGGGCTGTTGCTTTCCGAAGAGGAAACGCTGGTGATTGATGCGCCGATGTTGTGCGGGCGTCTGGAGACGAACGATCGGGTGAGGATTCATGCGGACGGACGGTTCGAAGTGTTGGGACGAAGAGACAATGTCATCAACAGCGGCGGCGTGAAGATCCAGATCGAGGAAGATGAGATGCTTCTGCGGACGGTGATCCGTGTGCCGTTTGCGCTTACATCGGTAAGTGATGTCCGTTTGGGGCAGGCGGTCGTATTGCTTGTTGCGGGCGATTTCGAAGAGCAGAAATTGGACGAATGCCTTCCGAAATACCATTTCCCGCATCACGTTTGGCGGGTCGGGAAAATCCCCGAAACGGGTAACGGAAAGATCGACCGAAAGGCGTGCCGACAGTTGGCCGAGCGTCTTCTGAAGGGCGAAAATGATTAAAAAACCGTGCCGTTTTTCGGATTTTTGCCAAAAAATCTTATCTTTGTCCGATTAGAAATCTAAAACCTAACAAATTATATGAAATTTTCTACTATGTTATTGAGTGCCGGCCTGATCATGTCGGGTGCGGCAACGGCATGGGCGCAGGGAGGTATTACGCCCGAAATGATGAAGGAGTTGAAGGCAAGTTATGCCGACAACGCCACCGACAAGGCTCTGCACAACGCCATTGCAGGTACCGAGATCAACATTTTGGCTACCAATCACGAGAACGCCAAAGGTATTGATACACACTTTACTTATCAGGTGGAGACCAAGGGTGTTACCGATCAGAAATCATCGGGTCGCTGCTGGTTGTTCACGGGTCTGAACGTATTGCGTTCGCAGGCCATGAAGGAACACAACCTCAAAGAACTGCATTTCTCGCAGGTTTACAACTTCTTCTATGATCAGTTGGAAAAATGCAACCTGTTTTTGCAGGGCATTATCGACACCCGTCTCAAACCGATGGATGACAAGATGGTCGATTGGCTGTTCCGCAATCCGCTGAGCGACGGTGGTCAGTTCACGGGTCTTTCGGACAACCTGTCGAAATATGGTGTTGTTCCTGCGGAGGTGATGCCCGAAACATATTCGAGTAACAATACCCGCACCTTGGCTCAATTACTGACCAACAAACTGCGTGAGCAGGGTCTCGGACTGCGTCAGTTGCCCAAGAACGCCAAGGCTGCCGACATCGAGGCCGTGAAGACCGGTTACCTGAAGGAGATCTACCGTATGTTGGCTTTGTCGCTGGGTGAGCCTGTCGAGAAGTTCACATGGACGCGTGTGGATTCCGAAGGCAAGATTGTCGATACGAAAGAATACACTCCCCAGTCGTTCTATGCCGAGTATCTGGGTAACGACCTTTCGAACAACTATGTGATGTTGATGAACGATCCTTTGCGCGAATACTACAAACTCTACACGATCGACTACGATCGTCACGTATATGACGGCCGCAATTGGTTGTACATCAACCTGCCTGTCGAGGACATCAAGAAGATGGGTATCGAATCGTTGAAGAACGGTGTAAAGATGTACTTCAGTTGTGACGTGGGCAAGTTCCTCGATCGCAAACGAGGTCTGCTCGATGTAAACAACTACGACTACGAGTCGTTGATGGGCGTGAAGTTCGGTATGAACAAGACCGAGCGCGTACAGACTCATGCAAGCGGTTCGTCGCATGCCATGACGATGACGGCCGTAGATCTGGATGCCAACGGCAATCCTACGAAATGGATGGTCGAGAACAGTTGGGGTGCCAACAACGGTTACAAAGGACACCTGATCATGACCGACGAATGGTTCAACGAGTACATGTTCCGTCTGGTTGTTGAAAAGCGTTTTGTTCCCGCAGAGATCCTCAAAATCCTTGAGCAGAAGCCGACCGTACTGCCCGCATGGGATCCGATGTTTGCCGAAGAGGAGTAAACAAACGGACATTAAAATAAAAAAGGAGAATCCCGTTTCGGGGTTCTCCTTTTTTTGTGTCTTTATGCGATTACTGAATGCGCCACGGACGGTGATCCTTGCGCGATTCGACCTCAGCCTCGATCGAGTCGGGAAGTTGCGGAAAGAAATCCAAGCCGGTGATCTCTTCGATTTGATCGACCGTACGCGTGTAGTAACTCAATTTGTGGGAGCCTGCCTCGTTCTTGAAAATAAAACCGATTGATTCGTATCGGCCGTTATGACAGATGAGCATCACCTTATAAAATGCGTCGGGCACGGTTACGCGGCTCGAACCGATGCGCCCGTTGCGAGCCTCTCCAATAATCGGGCCGCACACGATCCATACATTGCCGTAGCGTTGTGCCACCTCGCGCTCCAACTCTTCGAGGTCTTTCCAATCGCCGCGGTTCAAGTTCTGATTCTGCGGGCAGACATTCGACAGGTAGAACGATTCGCGCATTGCCTGACTGCTCCATTTCATATCGGCAGCAGGTGCCATGTGTCCGCGATCCCAGCCCGAATTGCGGTAGTCGTCATCGTCGGCCTGCGTGCCTTTGACCAAGGGATCGGGCTTGAATCCGCTTGCTCGCGGAACTGTTCCCCCGACCTCGTGGCGCGTCAGTTCCCATGCCACCCAGTTGGGAATCCGATGGCGGTAGTTGTAAGAAAGCGTATAGCCCAGATGGGGAATCAGTTCTTCGGAAAGCGATGCAGGAGACATGGGGATCTCCAAAGCCTCGATCTTCTGATCGGAAGAGGATTGCTTTTCGGCATCTTCGGGAGAGGTAAATTCGCGAACTTTATCCGAAACCTTGTCGGTGATCTCTTCGGTGAACTGGCGAATGCGGTCGATGGTTTTCTTGATGGGGTTTTGGGCATTGACCGACAGGGTCAGAAAACAGAACAAAACCACCAAAATACGTTTGGTGTTAAGGAAGTGATTCATTTTTTTTAAAAGTATAAATTTTTCCAAAGATAACGCTTTTATTGAGAAGTTTATGCTCCGCAAGGCGTGTTTTATGGCCTTGAAAAATAATTTATGGAACAACGAAAGGAGTTGTATGGGCATGAAAACGAAGCGTACAACAGTATGAAGAATGTTTGAATGCGTAAACCTTTGATAATTCAATGAATAAGTAGATTTGGTAGGGTAGAGGGTTAGAAAACGAAACGTACAAAAGGTTTAAGTTGGTTTAGTTTTGCTTTAAGAACGAGGCAAAGTGTTTAAGCAGGTGTTTAATGCTGCTTTGCATCAGGTTTAATTTGCTTTAATCACATGGGCGGTCAGATGGCTTTTGGGGGCTTTCTGGCCGCTTTCTTTTACACCACTGCAAACGAGCAATAACGGCGTAAAATGGGGCTTCTGGTCGTGTCGCCTGTTTGTTTTTAGGCGTCGAGTAGGGGAGGGGAGTAGCGAGGCTGCAAATGTGGAAAAATACTCTTTGTCAGGTGTTTAATCACCAGTTATATTGGCTTTCGGAAATGGTAGGATTGAGGTGGTAAATGGTCGGGTAGGGTAGGAGGTAAAACGGTACGTTTCGTTTGAAAAATGGGGCTTGGGTATACCGTTGCTTATCGGTATGGGCAACCTTATGACGTGGATAAAGGGTTTGCAGTGGGCGGCCATGTGGTCGCGCATTCAGGGCTTCGTTTATGCCGCCCGCCTGCAAATGGCATTCATGAACCGTGAACTGATTACGGGGCAGTTAGCTTCCAACGGATTTTTAATCAATATCACCCGTGCGACGCTGGCGGTGCTTCGGTTTGCCGCAGTGGGGATATTTCAAGCCCTCAAAGGTCTGGGTGCGCTGGTTCTGTCCTTTGTCACGGGTGGAACAGCTTCGGCCACTTTTGCGGGTGTCGCCTCCGCCTCTTTTGGTGCGTTCAAGCTGGCGGCTGTTACCGCCTGCCGCGCGGTCAGTGTGGCCATCATGAACATCCCGATCATCGGGTGGATAGCCGCGGCCATTGCCGCCCTGGGTGTTTACCTCTGGAACACGTCGGCGAAGTTCCGCGCCACCTTAAAAGGCCTCGGCGCAGCCTTTGTCGCCACGTTTAAGGGCATCTGGGACTTGGCTAAAAACGTTTTTGGCAGTATCGGCGACCTGATAAAGGCTGCTTTCTCCTTTGACGGTAAGGGCATCAAGGACGCCATAAACAGGCTTAAAGGCGGTTTTTCGGAGTTCGGCACGAATGTCGGCAAGGCGTTTAATGACGCCTATAACGCCGAAATGGCTGCCAGCAAGAAAGCGAAGGAGGCCAAAAAGAAAGGCAAACCCGACCCGAACGCGGCAGGCGGAGACGTTCCCACGGTGGACGTGCCGACTGTCACGCCGCCCGACCCGACGGGCGGCAGCCTCGGAACTGTCGGCGGCGGCAAAAGCGACGGCAGCGGTAAAATCAGGAATATAACGGTCAATGTGGACAAGCTGGTGGAGCGTTTCGAGATACACACCACCAACCTGTCCGAAGACTTGGGAAAGGTCAAGGACATGGTGGGCGAAACCCTGTTGTCCGCCCTTAACGACGTAAATTTGGCAATGTAGTATGACACCGATAAGTTTCATGTTCATAGCCGCGGGTGCGGCCACACAGGCGAAAGGGCTGCTGTACAGGATGCAACCCTCGCGCACGGGGCAAGCCCCTAATTGGGACGGCCACGGCGGCGGTATCACCCCGCACGAGGTCAGCAGCCCGATAACCGATAGAAGCTATTGGGAGGGGCGTTATGTGTTATGCGAACTGACACTGCGCAAGCAGGACGGCCAGACGCTTGTCATCAATGACGCCGTGTGTGCCATCAGCCGCTCGAAGAACATAGTTACCACGCAGATGGTCGGCATGGACGGCACGGTGAAAGAATACATCAACGAGGGCGATTACCAGATAAACATCGTTGTCGGTGTGGCCGCCGTCCGTAACGGTATCATCGTGGACGAATACCCCGAAGACGGGTTGCGTGAGCTTCGCGCCTTTTTCGACGAAAAGGCGGCCATCGACGTGCACAGCGTCTTTTTAGAGATATTCGACATCGGCAGTATCGTGATAAAGAGTTTTCCGTATCGCAGGACACGGCGAGCAACTACCAAAGCGTGAGCATTTCGGCCATGAGCGACGGGGATTATAACGTGTACAGTACGGAGTATTAAACAGTAATTAAACGGCATTCAAACGATGTACAGGCTGACGGCAAAAATAGAAATCACAGGCGCGAAGTCTTGGCGGCTTGAAAAGGTCACGGAGGTGGAAATCACCCGCGACACCGAAAAGCTGACGGATGAATGCCGCCTGACATTGCCCAAAAAAATTAAGTGGGACGGTGCGGCCGAGATACCCGTGCAGCGCGGCGACGGGGTGAAAGTGTGGCTGGGCTACGACGGGGATTTGCAGTTGGCCTTTGTGGGTTACGTGCGTGACGTGGGTTTTAAGACGCCCGTCGTCATTACCTGCGAGGACGAAATGTTCAAGTTGAAACAGATGCAGGCACAGAAGAAAGCCTACAAGAGCGTAAACCTTGAAACCCTGTTGAAAGAACAAGGCCTGAACTACCCGTTGCGCGTGATGGGTGAACAGAACCTCGGCCAGTACCGTGTCACGGCGGACACCGTGGCGTCGCTTCTCGGCCACTTGCAGGAAAACGGTGTCCGCTCGTTCTTCCGCTATGAGGACGGCAGCCCCGTGCTTTATTGCGGTGTCCTGTTCGAGAGGGAGAGCCGCCCGTCGCAGGTCTTCGCCACGGGTGTGAACATCATCGACGACCAGAGCCTCGAACAGCAAAAGGCCGAAAACATGCGCCTGCGCATCAAGGCGGTCAGCCTTATGCCGAACAATAAAAAAATCAGGGTTGAAGTGGGCGACGCCGACGGCGAACACCGTACCCTCCATACCTACAACAAGCAGGAAGCGGAACTAAAAGCGTGTGCGCAGCAGGAAATCAAGCGTCTTAAACGGGACGGGCTGACGGGCAGTTTCAAGACATTCGGTTACAGTCTGGTCGATAAGCTGGACGCCATCGGCATCAAGATAGACGGTGAGAAAAAAGGTGTCTATCAGGTAAAGAAAAATATAATCAAATACGGCACGGGCGGCTTCCGTCAGGAAATCACGCTCGGCAGGCGAGTAGGAGAATGAACAATATAAAAGAAACCATCAGGCAGTTGGCACAGGGCGGCCACCAGAGCGTGAGCCTTGTCTGCACGGTGGACGCCGTGGACAAGACGGCGCGCACGGTGGACTGCACGCCATTGGACGAAAGCGCGCCGCTTCTGGGCGTGAACCTGCAAGCCAATCAGGAAAGCACGTTCGGTGTGGTGACGTTCCCGAAAGTGGGCAGTTACGTGGTGGTGGGCTTTGTGGCCGACGGTGCTGCGGGGGTGGTGTTGCTTACCGACGAAGTGGAGAGCGTCGAGGTGGTAATCAGTGGCGACACCGCCCGAATTTCGGCCGACAAAGACGGTGTGCGCGTGCTGATGGGCGATGATACCAGCGCGGAACTGACGAAAGAGGGCATTATCCTGAACGGCGGCAGCTTCGGCGGCACGGTCAAGGTCGAGCAGCTGACCGAACATATCAACGCCATAGAGCGGGACATTAACGACCTGAAAAACGTGTTTTCTGGGTGGGTGGCCGTCCCGCAGGACGGTGGCGCGGCTTTATCTGCCGCCGCTGCTGCGTGGAGCGCGACCCCGCTTGAACTAACGCAGCGGGGTGACTATGAAAACGAAAAAGTGAAACACGGATGAACGGCATACTGATAGACGCGGAAAGTGGCGACCTGCTGATAGAGTGCGGCAGTGTCGTAATCGGGGACACAGACAGCCAAATTGCCGAGGGTGTCCTTGTGGCCATGCGCGGCGAGTGGAAAGAGTGGCCGTTAATCGGCGGCGAAGTGAAAAAATGCTTGGCGGCGAGGTGGATGTCATGTGGCGCGGTCAGGTCAAAAAGATGCTGGAGGCCTGCGGGCTTGACGTCCAGAAAGTGAGCATAACGGAAGACAACATTATAACAGTGGAGTGATGGAAGTAACAGTAAAGGACAGGCAGAGCCTGCTCGACATGGCCGTGGAGACTTCGGGCAGCATGGAAGCCGCTTTCAGGCTTTCCGAAGCAAACGACGTGAGCCTGACAGATACTTTGCAGGACGGGCAGGTTCTTGACACGGTTGCCGTTGAAAATGCCGACATGGTGCGTCGTTACAGTGCGCAGAACCTGCAACCCGCCACGGCATTGAGCGCGGACGAAATGGCCGCACTCGCACAGGAGGGCATCAATTTCATGGGAATAGAAATAGATTTTATTGTAAGTTAAATAATTAGGATATGGCAAGAACTATCTCGGACATAAAAGACAGTATGACGGCCGACTTCATGCGTAATTCGGACGTTGCGCGCGCCTATGGCTTTGAAACGGAGGCTGCTTTTTCCTCGCATTTCAGCAAGGTAAGTGTCGAAAGCCTGCTGTTCTATATCGTGGCTTGTGCCACATGGGTACTTGAAAACCTTTTTGACAGGCATAAAAAGGACGTGGAGGAACGCATTGTGGCTATCATGCCGCACCGCCCGAAATGGTATAGGGACAAGGTGCTGGGCTTCATGAAAGACAAGACCCTCGTAACCGATACGGATCACTACGACACGGACGACATGAGCGAAAGCGACATTGAGGTCGCCCATGTGGTGAAATATGCGGCGGCTACTGAAAATGCCGACGCTTCCATCCTCACAATCAAGGTTGCGGGGGATGCGGAGGGTAAGCGGCAGCCACTCGATCCCGATACGGAGGGGCAGCTTGCCGCCTACATTGCGGAAATAAAAGACGCTGGCGTGCGTGTGAACCTTGTAAACCAGACCCCTGACGCATTCAATTGCGAGGTGGACATTTATTTCGATGCGATGCTGCTTTCCGAAAACGTCGAGGCGGCCTGTCGTGAAGCCATTGCCGCCTATATTGAAAACCTGCCTTTCAACGGTGAATACACTAACATGGCACTTGTGGACTGTCTGCAAGCTATCGACGGGGTGCGCGTTGTCGAATTGCGAGGTTCTGAAACAATGGTAAGCGGTGAAAGCACCCCGACCAAGATAAATGCCCGCTATACACCCGCATCGGGCTATTTCAAAGCGGGAAACATCAAACTGAACATGACCCCGTACAAATGAGCCTCTACGAACTGAAAATAAAACGTCTGGCGTTGCTGCTGTTGCCCACGCACTACCGCAAGCCTCTGATTGCTGCCTTTGCGCAAAGCATGGTGCAGGGCGTGAATGTCGTGTACGGCAATTTCATGCGCTGGCGTCAGGACAAGCAATACAGGCTGTCGCATAACGGGCAGGTGTGCCACCTGCGCGCCGTCCTGAATGACACGTTCGATCCTGTGGAACGCCGTATTCTGGTGGAGGACGAATGGAGCGCGTCATTGCAGGGACAACGCATTTTCCAGCGCGAGCAGGAGCGGTTCATACTGATACCCTCGCGTACCACGGGAACTGCTTTCATCCTTAACCGCCGCGGCTTCGGTGGTGTGAACGGTTACGACTTCTGGGTCACAATACCCATAAGTCTGCGCGGTCAGGTGGATGAAAACCGCATGAATGCAATCGTGGACACTTACAAACTTGCTTCAAAACGTTGGACTATAAACTACAAATAAGAAGATAATGGATAAAATCACAGGTAATTACCTGACACAGGGAAATAAAGATTTTCCGTTGGACTGTGAGACGCTGGACGCCTTGCAGACCAATATCGCGCTTGTCGCCATATTGGGCAACATCGCTGGCGACAAAGTAATCCTGCGCGGCTGCGACCTTTCACAGGATGGCACGAAGCGTTCCGAGGGCTATGTATTTGTACGGACGGCGGCTTTTCCCGTTGGTGAAGTCCTGCGTTTCGAGGGTGGTGCGGTTGGCAGCGGCATGTATGTGAAACAAGAGGATATACCCGTGACGGCACAAGGGTACGATTATCCGAAAGCCTATACGAAACGGACGCTTGCCGCTGGTGTGGGCACGGAAAATTTCAAGTGGGAGGACTTTAAGAACGTGCAGACCTCTGACGCGCTTAATCAGGCTATTGCCGATCTGAAAGAAACCCTGAACGAGGAGGCGGCAAAATTTGCCCCCGCGCCGTTGGGTATCGTGCAACTATGGGCGGGAAAAACCGAACCTGACGGTTACGCTCTTTGTGACGGGCGGCAATTAAGCCACAAGGATTATCCGGAACTGTACAAGGCTTTGGGTACGACTTTTAACAATGCTTACAGTGCCAACGGTACGCGGTACACCACCACCAGCGGCTTTTTCCGTCTTCCCGACCTGCGCGGTCGTTTTGTCGTGGGCTACCATGACAGCGATAATGACTATAAGACGAAAGGCACGGCAGGCGGTGAGAAGAAACACGCTCTTACCATTAATGAAATGCCGAGCCATACGCATACGTTCAAGGATTATTATTATCCTGAACTCAACGACGGTCAGAATTACGACATCATCGTGACGAACAACAAAATCGGATCACACAAGACGGATTATGATAACAACCACTTGTTTTATTACAAGCATGATACGGAAAACAAGGGCGGTGGTGCGCAACATGAAAACCGTCCTCCATATTATGTGCTGGCTTATATCATGCGTCTTAAATAAATTCTTACGACAATGGCAATAAGATTACGTTCAACATTAAAACAATGGTTCAAACGCGGGAAGTATCCGCTTGAAGAACAATTCGCTGACTGGATAGACAGTTTCCTGCATAAGACGGAAGACAAACTGCCCCTTGCCAATGTGGATGGTCTGCCTGAACAATTAAACGCGAAATATGACTATGCGTCTGGCGTGGCTTTGGAAGAAAAGCACAATACATTGCGCATGGAGTTCGATCAACATACGGCTGCGGCCGATGAACAGTTCGAACGCATTTCGGACGACATAGAAGATCTGCAAGCTGAGGACGAACGGCAGCAGGAAGAAATCGACGCTCTGGAGGCCGAGGTGGAGAATATTCACAAGAAAGACGACGCACAGGACAAGGAAATCACCGCCCTGCATAAGACGGACAGCGACCAGCAGGCGGAAATCGACACGGCAACTGCCAATTTGGAACACCTGCGTAAGCGTCTGCACCCGACAGCCGTTTTCGGCTCTCTGGAAAGCACGTTTTCCGCTCTGGGTGCTAATTACAGCACCTTGTGGGCTTTGGCCAACACGTTAAAAAACTTTCTTGAAGCAAATGACACCACGGACAGCACGATAAACCGCTGGCAGGAAATCGAAACCTTTTTGCAGGGCATCACCGACACCCAAACCTTGTCAGGACTTATGCAGGTAC
Source organism: Alistipes sp. (assembly GCA_020026415.1). Classification (GTDB taxonomy): domain Bacteria; phylum Bacteroidota; class Bacteroidia; order Bacteroidales; family Rikenellaceae; genus Alistipes. The sequence continues at coordinate 21,252 of JAHHQL010000023.1, forward strand.
TGGAAAAAAGAATAATTAACACTTGCAAGGCCGATATGGACGGTAAGACCAAACAGTTTCAAGCAGAGCTGGAGGCTGTCAGGAAAAAACTCGACGAGTTCATAGGATTTACATATATTGATTCCGTTGAAATTCCGGCGCGTGGAGGAGATGTACGAGTAGGAGTTGTAACTACGAACAAGGAATGGGAGGTGTCATGATGGGGAGATAACGGGAATAGAATGAACCGACCGCATGCTGGGATGGTCGGAAAAAAACAGAACAATAATAAACAGAATAAGAGCAATATAACACATAAAAGTAATGGCAAAAGAAAATTGGTGCACGGTCACTCCGGGGTCCGGTAAGGGAGGAGGCGTGCTGACTGTAAGCGCACCCGGGTATAATGGTAGAATGGAACGGATGACAACCGTGACGGTGACAGCTGTCAACGGAACACGCCCATCAAAAAGTTTCACGGTTACGCAGGCTGGGGCTGGAGTTGTGCTTACATTGGATGAGAGCAAACCGGAACTGCCTAAAACAGGAGGAAAGGTTATAATAAACGGAACTTCCAACAGTGACAAACTGCATTTCCTCTGTCTGCAGAGCGGCTTTGGGTTGGTAGCCGTCCTTAAAATAGCAGGAACGCCTGACCAGACCGTGATAAATAATATACCCATACGCAAAACCGTAACCATTCCGGGAGACTCGGGGGCGAGTGGAATATATAAATTCACTCTTGAATTACAGGTGGCCCCGAACAAAATGGCGACTTCGCAAACGTTTAACATCCTTGTGGAGTCCAGTGATGAATCACTGAAGAAGCAATGTACATTTACGCTTGCACCCGGTGAGTCTTCACTGTCGATCAACTGTTCGGAGGTAAGGCTGAATAAAGAAGGAGGTGCCGCGACTTCGAATAACAACATCGTGAAGGTAACCAGCAATGCCTACTGGATGGTGTCGTAGCGAAAAATCACTGGTCACCGGAGAGTGACTGTTAGAAAAGAGGGGGAAAGAAAAAGCCCCCGACCTGTTAGTAGGACGCCAATCACATACTAACACAAAGATGCGCCATATCGCACAGTCGAGGGCTTAAATGCCTTTTGACCACGATATGACGCTTTTTTTGTGTGCGGCAGTGCCGCATTGTATGTGATTGGCATTGCAAAAGTACAAAAAATAACCAGAACTCAATTTATAAACCATTAAAACATTGTTAGTATGCTGAATGAATAAAGAAAATCTGTTTGTCCTGAAACAAACCTCGTCGCTTGGCGAGCTGCTTATCAAACCCGTGGCAAAGGAACTTGCCTGCCAGATGGTGATAGAACACCACTATTCCCACAAATGGAACTTTGGCGGCTTTGGAGTGTTTAACTTCGGTATTTTCCGCGCTGAAGAACCAGACAAATGCCTCGGCGTTGCGGTTTACGGTTACATGAAGAACCCCAAAGCAAAGTTATTCCATCATCCCAACCCGAAAGCGTGGATGTGTGAGTTAAATCGTCTGTGGATTGATGATTGTCTCGGAAAGAACGCTGAAACCATACTGATTGCCGCCAGCATCAAGCTGATCCGCAAAATGGATGCAAATGTCGTGGCGATACAAAGTTTTGCCGATGGCCGTTTAGGTTGCGGAACAATTTACAAGGCGGCCAACTTCAAATATTACGGCTTTCATTACACGCGCTTTCTGCGCAATAGGCGAACGGGCGAATTTACCCATGAACAGATACTCACAAACACGACATCACCATCTGGCTACGTGCGTTCAAATGTGGCCTTTTTGCTTGGCGATTTGGAGGTGTTCGTGGTGAAAACTTACCGTTACATTTATCCTTTGTGCAAGCATTTTCAGTTTAAGACGAAAGAAAAGCCTTATCCTGAATATGACAAAGGAATGGAGCAAACAGAGTGGGAAAGAGACAAGCGTAAGATAAAGGCAAAAATCATTTGCCTGCTTGACAAGCTGGTCGCATGAAAGGTTTGCGAATGAGACAAACCGACGCAAAATAACCTCTTAATTACTATGTAAAGATAGTGATTTTCTACGAATTGAGCAAATAAAGTGCAGACAAAATGCGGTTGAAAAGCAACATTTTCCTCGCTTTTTGCAGATGTTCAAAAGGCATTTAATTACCGCTTGAATGGTGATTAAATGCCTTTGCTTTGATGGGGTGAAAAAACAGTGAAAATTGTACGTTTCGTTTTCGCGATTATAGTTGCTTTCGAAAAAATCGCGCGAATTTTCGTTTTTTTTGCTATCTTCGCGCCAGATTTTTCAAGACATACCTTTTTATTCTAATCTCTACTATGGATTTCATAACTGTTATTGATTACATCGGTACTTTTGCTTTTGCCATCAGCGGTATCCGTCTGGCTTCGGCAAAGCATTTCGATTGGTTTGGTGCTTATGTGGTAGGTTTCGTGACGGCTGTCGGCGGTGGTACCATGCGTGATCTGATGCTCGGATATTCGCATCCGTTCTGGATGGACAACATCGGTTATCTGTTGGTGTCGGGTTCGGCACTGCTGTTCTGTATCATCCTGCGCCGTTATGTCGTACGACTCAACAATACGTTTTTCATCTTCGATGCCATCGGTCTGGGACTGTTTACCGTGGTCGGCGTGGAGAAAAGTATTGCGGTGGGGCAACCGATGTGGGTCGGTATCATTATGGGTACGATGACAGGTGCTGCGGGCGGTATGTTCCGCGATATTTTCATCAACGAAGTGCCTCTGATCTTTCGTAAAGATATTTACGCCATTGCCTGCGTGCTGGGCGGTATGATCTACTGGGTGTGCCTCAAGATGCACCTCACGACCGAAATGACGGGTCTGATCACGGCAATTTCGGTCATTGTGATCCGTGTGCTTGCCGTACATTACAATATCTGTCTGCCGTGCTTGCGTGCGGAGGATGATCTGGAATCCAAGAAATAATTTGAATCGCAATACGCAAAAGACCGCTTCCTTCGGGAGAGCGGTCTTTTTTTGTTTAGAAGTCGGCAGGTTGTTCAAAACTCAGGATGCGACCTGTGGCGGGATGACGAAATTGCAGAAATTCGGCATGGAGCATCAGCCGCTTGTCTGCTTTGCCATAAAGCGGATCGCCGACAATCGGGCAGTTCAGTCCCTCGTGGTGGGCGGTATGGACACGGAGTTGGTGTGTGCGCCCCGTGATGGGGTAAAAGGCAATGCGGGTACGGTTGTCCGACCGCGAAATCACCTTATAGCGGGTGATGGCGCGTTTGCCGTATTGCTCGCTGACCATTTGACGCGGGCGATCTTCGGGATTGGGGCAGAGCGGAAGGTCGATCACTCCTTCATCACCGGAAACAATGCCCTCCAAAATTGCCGTATAGCGTTTTTGTATGCTTCGTTCCTCGAATTGAGCCTGAAGTTTCTGGTGGGTCTGCTTATCCTTGGCAACGACCAGAAGACCCGATGTCCCCATATCAAGACGATGGACAATCAGCGGACTTTGCGTATTTTTGAAGCGTTTGCGCAAGATTTGTTCGACGGAAGGTGCTTCTTCCCTGCCTGCCACCGAAAGCATCCCCGCAGGCTTGACCACAACGGCAAGATTGTCGTCCTCGTAGAGGATTCTCAAACGATCGGGCGCGGGATGCCCTTGGTGCAGAGGATTGGACTCGACTTCCAAACCTTGGAGCATAAAGGTCAGAATCGGCAGGCATTTGCTGCGGCAGGAGGGGTAGAAATGTCCGTGGTGGCGGATCTCGCCTTTGGGCGATGCACCCCACCAAAATTCGCCCATCGCCACGGGGCGAAGTCCCTGTCGGTAAGCCTCCTGCAAGAGTTTCGGTGCGGCACATTCGCCTGCACCTGCGGGTGGCTCTTTATGGGCGTATTCCTCGAAAATTTGGCACAGATCGCGCTCCTCACCACGAGCATTCAACATCCGGAAATGTTCGAAAATTTCGCGTTGCAGGTCGGCAGATCGCCGTTTGCGTTCCTCCTTTAACAGGTCGATCTGACGGGTAGCCTCAGCGAGTTGCTCCTCAAGCATAGTGATCTTCTTCTGCCACGATTGACTGAGGCGTTTGTATTCTGCCTTTTGATGCCGGCTCTCGGCGGTAAGGCGGGCAAGGGTTTCGGGTGTTGCTCCAAGGCGTTGCGCATTGCGTTGGCATTTGGCCTCCTTTAAGGTGGCTTTGGCTTCTCGGAGTGCTCGGTCGGCATCCGTGCGAGTCTTGTCGAGATCGTCTTTTAGGCGGAGCAGATCCGTATCGTGTTCCATGTGATCAACCTTCGAGTTGATCGCATCGAGCAGGCGTTCGCCCTGCTTGAAAAAGCCCTCTTTCTGCATCATGTCATAAACCGGGGGTACAAATCCCTCAAGACGGTTCGTTGCGGCAAGATTGCCCGAAAAGGCTGCCAAATAACCGACTTCTCCCTTGGGATCTTCCGTGACAAGCACCCCGAACATCTTGCCTTGGGCAATTTCCCCGTGCCACTGGGTTTGCATGAGGAGATACTGTTGCAATTCCTCGGCCGCACGGATTACCAACGGGTGGGGCGTATAGCAAAACGGGTAGGTAAAACGGGAAGGCAGCGAGCACCTTTCAATCGGTTGTTTGAAACGATGATAATTCATGAGTACAAAGATACAAAGTTTTCTACTCTTCCCCCAAAATATTATTTCTGCGCCTCGGATTTTTGGATCGAATCGACAAAGGCCGAAAGCGAATCGACACAGGCGTCGATGCCATGACCGCTGTTCAGGGCGATGTCATAATATTCCATTTTGCCCCATTGGATTTTGGTGAAGTAATCGTGATACTCCGAGCGGGCGTGGTCGTACTCATCGAGCATCTGGATCGCCTTCTCGCGCGAGAAATGATAGTCCTTCATGATGCGGGCGATACGGATTTCCCGATCGGCATAGACGAATACATTGACCAGTTGCGCTTTGTTGCGAAGCACATATTCGACACAACGGCCGATGATCACACACGAACCTTTGGCGGCAAGGCGTTCGATGGATTCGCTTTGTGCCATAAAGATCTGATGGCTGATGGGAAGATAATGTCCGTTCAGGTACAATCCTGCGGGCATCGGAGTCGAATTTTCCTCCATGGCCACGACATGCTCGGCATAACCGCTGATCTCGGCCGTCAGTTCATTGACCTCCTTGTCGTAAAAGGGGATGCCCATCTTCTCGGCAAGACGGCGACCGATGATGCTTCCGCCCGATCCGAATTGACGGCTGATGGTGACAACCAAATGATTGCCGACCGCGGAGGCGGCATTACGGATCTTGTCGGTGACCTCAAATCGTTTCTCGGTCATTACAAACACCGCCGCCAAAAGAGCCGTCGTACCCTCGGCAATGGGGATGGTGAGCCAAAGTCCCGTCTTGGCAAATAGATGCGAAAGTACAATCGCCCCGATCACGGGCAGGGCAACACCGCGCAGAATCATCAGCGTCAGCGATTTTGCGGCGTATTGGATAGACTGGTAGTAAATTCCGATGCAGATACCCACGCTCATCAAAAGATA
>JAHHQL010000024.1 GCA_020026415.1 Alistipes sp.
GACACAAGGATTTTCAGTCCTTTGCTCTACCAACTGAGCTATGGCACCATCGTTTCGTTAAGACTCGGAACAAGTGTTTTTCGTATTAACGTGGTGCAAAGATAGGGCTATTTTTTTAATCTGCAAAAAAATCGTGAAAAAAATGCGAAAAAAATATTCGATATTTGAGATGCGACCGTGGGGACAGACCGTTGAAAATCGATCTGGAAGTGGGTTATATAGATGTGTGACAGAGATTTGACAAGCGGAAAATCTGCCGGGGCAGTATCGGGTCGATGCGAAAAAGGGCGGCACGATTTTTTTAGGCGGAGGACGGTATTGGATGACGGGCGGATTTTCTGCCGGGGCGGGCAAACGGGAAGAAAGTGATTCCGGGAACAAAAAAAACAAGGAGACGGGGCGGATTAGGGGAAAACGCCAAGAAGGAAAGCGGATTTTGACGGAGACGATTGTTTCTTGCAGAGCGGCGGGGGCGGCGGTACAGATGCGGATAAAGTGACGGAAAAGAATCCGGGGGCGGAGTGAATCGGGAAAAGCCTTCGAAGACGATCGGGAGAAGGCGTTGGCCTGCGGAAAATAAAAAAACGGAGACCGGGCGGATGTGAGGGGCAAAATACCTATTTATAATAAATGAAATTTTTTTGTCGGGCAAAGCCGTTTTTCTCCTTCGAATCCCGATCTTGTATTGCTTGAAGGTTGATTTCCGGTCGAAACCCGTCTTCGAGTGGCGGCTAAACTCCTCATAATGTATGTTTTATCCCGATACTCGACATGTGAATTGCGATTTGTGTAAATTTACTTACATTTCGTAATCAAATAGGAGTAATTTTTAATAATATGTAATCAGACCTTGCTTTTTATCCCAAAATGTATTTTGAGGGTGTATTTTTTTATAGATTCATTTGGAAATAAGACCCGATACTTATATCTTTGTTGATGGACTTTTTATTTAAACACAATTAAATTAACGCTTATGGTAAGAAAAATCGTACTATCGTTAGTTGCTGTTTTGAGTTTGTGCATGGTTGCACTGGCTCAGAATCGGCAGGTATCTGGTATAGTTCTTGGGGCTGACGGAAGTCCCATTACCGGTGCCACAATCATGGTGGACGGAACGACCGTGGGTACATCGACCGATGTCGACGGACGTTTTGTCATTACTGCCCCGAAAAACTCAACGCTCGTTGTGTCTTTCTTGGGTTATGTAACTAAGAAGGTAGCTGTGAACGGCAAGACACAGCTCGAAATCGTCCTCGAAGAGGACTCGCAGAACATCGAAGAGGTAACCATTACCGCTTTCGGTGAGATTAAGAAGAAGGACTTTACCGGTTCTATCTCTTCGGTTTCTTCGAAGGATATCGGTAAGGCAACCGTTTCTTCGGTAGCCAACATGCTGACCGGTTCGGTTTCGGGTGTTACTTCTTTGAGCGGTTCGGGTCAGCCCGGTAAGGACTCGTTCCTGATGATCCGCGGAGAGGGTTCTATCCATGCCGGCAACGGCGCACTGATCGTTGTCGATGGTGTTCCCTACGGTTCGTCGCTTTCGACCCTGAACCCCGCCGATATCGAGTCGATCGTCGTTTCGAAGGATGCCGCCGCAAACGCCCTCTACGGTTCGCGTGCTGCCGGTGGTGTTATCTTCGTTAAACTGAAGAAGGGTGCCAAACAGCAGAAAGCCAACATCACGTTCGAGGCCAAGTGGGGCTGGAACGAACTGGGCTTCGACGAGCACCCCGTTATGACCAATCCGGGTGACTACTACGAGTATGCTTACAACTCGATCTACAACGGTTTGGCTTCGCAGGCCACTCCGGGTACCACCCACGAGGCTCTGGCCAACGCCGCTTACAACGACATGTTCAAGCAGTTGGGTAACTACATGACCTACAAACTGCCCGCAGGTGAGAAACTGATCGACTTCACGACCGGTCACCTGAACCCCAATGCTCAGTTGCTCTATCACGACAACTACAAAGACGAGTTCTTTGGAAAGTCGTTCCGTCAGGAGTATTCGTTGAGCATCAGCGGCGGTAACGAGAACATGGATTACTTTGTATCGTCGAGTTTCTTGGATGATCCTTCGTACGTTATCAAGTCGTCGTTCAAGCGTTATTCGGGTCGTGCCGCTTTCAACGCACAGGCTACCAAATGGATGCGAATCGGTGCGAACTTCAACTATTCGCGTCGTGATGTAGATGCTCCGGGTGACTACAACGGTAAGACGAACGTCGGCAACGCCTTCTTGTGGACCAACTGGCTGGCTCCTTACATTCCTTTCTACGCTTATGACCTCGACGGTAATCGTCGTCTGAACCCCGACGGCACGTTCATGCTGGAGAATGGTGCAGGTTCGACCTTGTCGCCCTTCGGTCCTACGTCTTCGACCATCCACTCGGTGATTTCGCGTGGTGTGAGTCCTATGGATGTTATCAAGCGTGATGTGAACAATGTTGTCATTGATGACGTTTTGGTCAGCACCTATGCCGACATCACCTTCCTGAAGGACTTCAAGTTCACCTTCAACTTCACGATGCAGAACATCCGCAACATGAAGACCATGTTGAAGAACAACGAGTACGGTCAGTTCGCCGAGCCCGAATATAACGGTGTCATCAACAAATCGCAGAGTTCGGGTCTTCGTCTGACTACGCAGCAGATGTTGAACTACCACAAACTCATCGCCGAGAAGCACGATTTGAACGTATTGGTCGGTCACGAGTACTCGAAGGATGATACCAACGGTATCGCCGCTTCGAACAAGAACATGTTCTATCCGGGCATTCCCGAATTGGACAACGCCATCACGCCTAACGGCCCTGCCGGATCTTCGAGAAGCCGCTCGGCATCGGAAGGTTACTTCTCGCGTGTGAACTACGCTTATGACGGTCGTTACAACGTATCGTTCTCGTATCGTTACGATGGTTCGTCGTCGTACAAGTACAACCGCTGGGGTCACTTCTGGTCGGTCGGCGGTGCTTGGAATGCTGATCAGGAAGAGTTCATGAAGAGCCAGAAATGGATCAACTCGTTGAAGGTTCGTGCCAACTACGGTGTCACCGGTCACGAGTACGGTTCGTATGCTTACACCACCATGTGGGGTATCCGCGACGTAAACGGTCAGATCGCTCTGGGTAAGGGTGCTCCGGGTTACCGCGACCTGACTTGGGAGCGTGTTTATCAGTTCGACCTCGGTGTTGATTTCCGCTTCTGGAACCGCTTCACCGGTACCTTGGACTTCTACACCCGTCGTACGCACGACCTGATCTGGAAGCGTCCTACCGCTCCTTCGACCGGTCTTTCGTCGCGTCTGGAGAACGTCGGTGTCATGGGCAACAATGGTTTCGAGTTCGAGTTGGGTGTCGATATCATCAAGACTCAGAACGTATATTGGAACGTGGCTATTAACGGTGCAACCGTCAGCACGAAACTGCTTGAGTTCCCCGCCGATATTGCTACCGATCCCCGTCTGAACGGTAACTTCGTCGATGGTCCTTACCTGCGTGGTAAAGGCAAACCCTACCGTAACTGGTACTTGCAGAAGTTTGCAGGTGTTGATCCCCAGACCGGTCGCGAGACTTTCTGGAAGACCGTAACCGAGGACATCCTCGATGCAAACAACAACGTAATCGGTTCGCGTGTGATCGGTAACGAGCGTACCTTCAATTTCCAGGAGGCTTCCTACTATGAAATCGGCGATCAGATGCCCGATCTGACCGGTGGTCTTCGCACCTCGTTCCGTTGGAAGGGTCTGGACTTCATGTTGGTTTGCGCATACCAGATCGGTGGTATGCAACTCGATAATGCAGCTACCGAGTATTACAGCCCCGGCCGTTTCGGTTTCAACGTATCGAAAGATCTTGCCCGCAACACGTGGACTCCTGAGAATCCTAACGCTACCTTCCCGAAGGCCGCTTCGAACGTAGAGTGGAACTTCCGTGCCACCGACGCCATGTTGCGCGATGCTTCGTACTTCTTCCTGAAGACCGTCAATGTCGGTTATACGCTGCCTCAGAAGTGGACTCGCAAGTTCCACGTTGAATCGCTCCGCGTATTCTTCTCGGGTGACAACCTCTGGATGAAGTCTGTTTACGATGGTTTCGATCCTCGTATGAACGGTGGTTCTTCGGAGTTGCTGGCCTTCCGTCAGCCCCGAACCTTCACTTTTGGTGTAACTCTTAATTTATAATATTTAAACAGTTACGAATATGAAAAGATTATTATTATATATTGCAACGGCAGTTTTGGCGTTCTCTTCGACGTCGTGTGAGCTTGACTTTGATCCTCAGGGAGGTAGCTACACCGAAGAGATGATCCAAGAGATTGTCAAAAAAGATCCCGATAAAATCCTCGCTCCGTATGCCCAGAGTCTGGTAGGTGCCATGCACGGATACCAGAGGTGGAACTTCCCGATGGATTTGCAGGGTAACGACCTCGTTCTCTACAAGACGGATAACCACTACAAGAACGAGTACCAGTTCATCAACCTTCGTGGTGCAACCGATGGTTTCGCAGCCGGTAAATGGTCGCTGTACTTCAGCATGGTTTACGAGGCTAACCAGATCCTTGCCACCATCCCGAAAATTGATGAGAACAAAGAAGGTCTTTCGAAGTCGGAAAATGCCGTTTTGGGCTACAAGGCCCTGGCATTGACGTTCCGCGGAATGGGTTACTATTACCTGATGACCCTGTTCCAGGACGACTATATGCACGGTGGTAAAGACAAACCCGGTGTGCCCATCTACCTGATCGCAGGTGAGGCTGCCAAGGGCCGTGCCGCTTCGACGGAGGTTTACCAGCAGATCATCACCGACTTGAAAGAGGCTGTTCGTCTCTACGAGAAATGTGGTTATGATCCCCGCGCTTCGGTTGAAGATATGGACCAGACCGTTTCGAACCTGATTCTGGCTCGTGCTGCCGTAACTTGCGGCGAGTATGAGACTGCCATCGCTGCCGCCAAGGCTGTTATTGATGCCGGTTACGAACTGATGGGCGAGTCGGAGTACGTTACGACGATCTCGGCTAACGGTGAGTTGCAGGGCGGTAACGGCTTCCAGTCGCTGGATCAGAAAGAGACCATCATGGGTTATCGTTGGTCGAACAGCACCTCGCACGGTGTAGACGCATTCGCATCGTTCATGTCGTGCTGGGGTAACGGTTATGCAAGTGCTACCGGTGGTGCTTACTACACGGGTATTGACAAGCGTCTGTACGATCAGATTCCCAACTCGGACTATCGCAAGAAGAACTTCGTAGGTAAAGACGGTATCAAGGTTACTTACGACGGTAAGAACATTACGATCCCCGCTTACGTGAACACCAAGTTCGCTGTTCCCTCCTATCAGGTTGATGAGGTTTACTTCCGTGTATCGGAGGCTTACCTGTTGAAGGCCGAGGCTGAGGCTCGCAGTGGTAATGAAGCTGCCGCTCAAGAGACGTTGTACAACTTGATTTCGAAGCGTGATGCTTCGTACAAGAAGTCGTCGAAGACCGGTGCTGCCCTGCTTGAGGAGATCTTCGTGCAGATCCGCGTAGAGTTGTGGGGCGAGGGTCACGAGTACTACACCAACAAGCGTTTCGACGAGGGTGTAGATCGTACGGGTGACACCAACCACACCGACCATTCGGTACACCCTGCAGGTAAGTTCTTCACTTACATGATTCCGATCGAGGAGTTGCAGCGTAACCCGCACATCAACGAGAACAATCCCATGTAATTTGAGGATTATTCCGAATATTGAGAGCGCGACCTTTGGGTCGCGCTCTTTTTTTGTACTTGGCGAAGGGAAAAAATGAGGGGCGGAGGGAAAATAGGCGCGGAATGGTGAAAAGGACTGTTTTGCGGAAGGGGGATTTGTGAAGAATTTTTTGCGGGGGCGAGAGAAGGGGCGAGAGGCTGGTGTTGCGCGGAGAGGGTGTAGGGGGAAGGGGCTGCTCTGAAGAGAGAGTATGGCGGATGGGGAAAGGGAGTAGAGAAAAGGGCGAGTTGCGAGAAGAGGGGCATAATAGGTAGGGCGGGGGTGTCGGGAAGATGAATTTTGGGACGGAATATCGGGGAAAAGGAGGTGCTTGGAGGTGGGGGATTTCGGGAAAGGAAAGAATTTTGAATTTTGGATGCAGAGAGAGAGCCGTTGGAAGCAGGAAAACGAGAGCATGCAGACGGAGCGGGGTAACGGAGCGAAGCGGAATATCGGGAAGAAGGGAAATTTGGGCGGATTTCAGGAGCAATCGGGAAAAAATCTTGGGGAAGGCGTATTTTGAACATCGGAGAAGCGGGAACTTGATCTGTGGCGGGTGAAAAATTTCGGGTCGGGGCAGTTCGGAATGAAAATATCCTTAAAAAGAATAAAGGTCGATTGTCGGGGACGGATTGAAACGGATTTGGAAGAAATCCTTTTAGTTTTGCGGTGTGATTTTTTTGAGGATGTTCGGGACGGTATTTCGGGAGGTGCAAACAGTCCTCCGGTACGGGCAGACGGGCAGGAAATCCGGGAAAAAAAGTGTCGGAAACGGAACTCCTTTTGTTCCCGACGGCGAATTTCCCCTTAAGCGGAATTTTTCCGGTGGCGGTGCAGTCCGAACCGGATCGTGCTTTAAGGCAGACCTCCAAACGGTGCTGACCGCCTTACGTATTTATTATGTGTCGGTTACACGCGTTAAAACCGGCTCTGAATTTGCAAACTTTGAATATTTTTTCGTATCTTTGTTGTCCGCATATCAGCCTTTTGAGAATAGGACTGACAATCGGATCGAGATAATTTGAAGTGAAACTGCAAACGATTGATTATCAATAAATAGAATATGAAAGACATCGTTTCCCGTTGCTTTTCGGTCTTAGTCGTGAAACTCTATTCGCAAGGATAAACTACCAAATCCCGGAAACGAGAGATGTTATTGAGCGTATAATTCCCGACAAAACGGATTTGTCGGATGGGGAAATATCCCATAGTAAAGATATAATAAAACATTCAAACAAACTTTTTTTAAAACAAATTTTATGAAAAATTTACATCTTTTTCGATTATTGTTCGTGTCAATGATCGTGACGGCCTTCTCGGCGTTTACGGGTTGCTCGGACGATGATGATGTCAATTTTGACATCCCGACCTTGGAGATCAAGGCCGAGTCGGGTGCGGATCTGGAGCAGGGTCTGGTTTTCGACGAGAACGGCGGAGACGAGAGCATTCAGATCATTACCAACGGCAACTGGAAAATTTCCGGTGCCAACGAGGAGTGGCTGGCCGTGTCGCCCGCTTTGGAGGGTCGCGGTAACCAGACGGTAAAGTTGGGTGTCGCTGCACTTAACGAAAATGAACACGGTCGTAATGCCGAACTCAAGATTTCCGTTTCGACGGTCGTTTATGGTAAGGACAAGGTTGTCGCAACCAAGTCGATTAAGATTTCGCAAACCAAGGGCGGTGAGGTCATCTCCGAGGAGTTGATCTACGGCAACAACTTCGACAAGGAAGTCGCCCAGAAGGTGAACGACCGTTGGCCGTTCCTCGATCAGAGCGATGTCTGGAAGAATCAGGAAGGTTCGGGTGCCGAAACTGTGACCTACGAGCAGAAAGGTTGCTCGGTTCGTACTTCGGGTGCGAGCGGCGGTTACGAAGGTGCTTCGGGTAACAACAAGGTATTCTTCGGTTCGGAACTTGTCATCAAGGACATCACGCTGCCTGAAGGCAAGACCAATTTCAGCATCAGGTTCGGTGGTAACTACTTCGAGTATTCGTCGAAGGACAACCACTTCGATCCCGCCAAGTTCCTGTTGTCGCTGGGCAACGGTACGGGTTGGGCAGAAAACGTAACCTACAAGCAGATCGGCGGTGATGAGACGCAGCGTCCCAATTGGGTACTCTTCGAGGCTCAGTTCTCGCTGAAAGAGCCGGTCGAGAAATTGTCGATCAAATTCAACGCTAAAGTTTCGTCGTGCTTCTCGATTGATGACGTGAAACTCGTCGAGGGTGTAGGCGGTCAGGAGATTTCGTTCGAGGGCGGTTCGGTAGAGCCCGAACCCCAGCCCCAGCCCAGCGGCGATGCCATTTACAAGAATGACTTCGATAAGGCTGACGCAGTGAAGGGCGACAAGGGATGGCCCTATCTGGATCAGAGCGACGTATGGATGAACCACACCGGTTCGGGTGTTGCGGGTGTTACCTACACCTCGCAGAGCGCATCGGCTCGTCAGTCGGGTAAGTTGAGCGGCAACTACGAGGGAGCATCGGCTCGCAACAAGATTTTCTTCGGTTCGATGCCTGCAACCTTCGAAATCGGGGGGATCGAACTTCCTGCCGGCAAGCGCAATTTCCGTCTGACATTCGGCGGTAACTATTATAACTACAACGAAAAGAGCAATACGTTCGACGTGAACAAGTTCCCCGTAGTATTGGGTAACGGTACGGCTCTTTCGTCGAAGATCGAGTATAAGAAGATCGCCGGAGACGATGCGACAGATCCCTACTGGACTCAGTTCGCAGCCGATTTCACGCTGCCCGAAGGCACGACAACGCTGACAATTAAGTTCGAGGCTCTGGAGGCATCGGTATTCGCAATTGACGATGTTGTTCTGACGGAGGGTCAGGGCGGTCAGGAGATTTCGTTCGAGGGCGGTTCGGTAGAACCCGAACCCGAACCCCAGCCCCAGCCCAGCGGTGATGCCATTTACAAGAACGACTTCGATAAGGCTGACGCTGCCAAAGAGGGTAACAAATGGCCGTATTTGGATCAGAGCGACGTATGGATCAACCACACGGGTTCGGGTGTTGCCAATGTTACTTATGAGACCAAGTCGATGTCGGCTCGTCAGTCGGGTAAGTTGAGCGGCAACTATGAGGGTGCATCGGCTCGCAACAAGATTTTCTTCGGTTCGCTGCCCGCACAGTTCTCGATCAAAGGAATCGAACTTCCCGCCGGCAAGCGCAATTTCCGTCTGACGTTCGGCGGTAACTACTATAATTACAACTCGAAGAGCAATACGTTCGACGTGACCAAGTTCCCCGTCGTATTGGGTAACGGTACAGGTCTTTCGTCGAAGATCGAGTACAAGAAGATCGCCGGCGACGATGCGACAGATCCCTACTGGACTCAGTTTGCAGCCGATTTCACGCTGCCCGAAGGCACGACGACGCTGACAATCATGTTCGAGGCTCTGGAGGCATCGGTATTCGCAATTGACGATGTTGTTCTGACGGAGGGTCAGGGCGGTCAGGAGATTTCGTTCGAGGGCGGTTCGGTAGAACCCGAACCCGAACCCCAGCCCCAGCCCGAAACGGGTAAGACGATCGCCGAGGTGATTGCCGGAGGTCAGAATCAGCAGGTAACCGTGGAGGCTCAGCTGATCGCAAAACACGAGCGCGGTTTCATCATCGAGGACAAGACCGGTAAACTCTACGTTTACACTTCGACCGACGCCAAGGTGGGCGACACCGTGAAGGTCGAGGGTATGACGGGTGCTTACAACGACATGTTCCAAATCAGCAAGGCCACGGTAACGGTTGTAAAGAACGGTTCTTATACTTATCCTGCCGCCGAGAAGTGGACGGGTGCCCAGATCGAGGCTTATGCTCACGGCAACAACTACGATATTACCTTTATCGAGTATGAAGGTAAATTGGAGATTACTCCGAATTCGAAGCATCCCGATAGCCCCTACTACAACATCATTCTCAATGGTACGACTGTTAAGGGTAGTCTGGTAAATCCTCTTGCAAGTGTGGTTGATCAGGCTTTGAACGGCAAAAACGTAACGGTTAAGGGGTACACGATCGGTGCATCGGGTAAGACGCGCGACTTCTTCAACACCATGGCCGTGGAGGTTAAGGAGGCAGGCAGTGTAACGCCCGAACCCCAGCCCGAAGCAGGCAAGCCCGTAGTTGAGATTACCTCGCAGTTCAATGCAGCCGAGAACGCTTTGCAGTTCATCGTTAAGTGTACTTCGAAGAATGCCGACAATGGTAAATATGTATGTGAGGAGACGGCACAGATCAAGGAGATTCTGGCTTCGGTAGGCGATATGCCTCTGGATACGGTTTATGATCTGATCGTCGAGCGGATGGGGCGTCCGATGGAGGCTCAGGCTCTGAATGACGCAGGTCATGTGATCACGCGCAGCGACAAGACCGCAGGTACGATGTTTACCTGCATCGTGGCCGTATCGAATGCACAGGGTAAGACTTTGCAGTCGGCAGAGGCCAAGTTCGAGGGCGGTTCGACTCCCGAACCCCAGCCCCAGCCCGGTGAGGCAAAGACGCTCGTTGTCGATATGGCAACGCTCGGTGCCGAAAACATTGAGGTTACGACGCTCGATCAGTTCGCTCCCCTGCATATCGTATGTGACAAAGGTGCCGGTACCAACGTGCCCAAGTACTATTCAAACGGTACTTCCTTGCGTCTGTATGCCAATAATACGATTACCCTTTCGGGTGTGAAGATCACCAAGATCGAGTTTACCTATGGAAAAGATCGTAACGAATTTACAGTTCCTGCGGAGGGGGCGTTCTCGGCAGACAATGCCGTTTGGACGGGTGCTTCTTCGAACCTTGTGTTCAAGGTTATGGCGCACAACGCCTCGGGCAAGCCGGGTCAGGCTCATATTGCCAAGATGGTCGTAACTTATGAATAATCGCCAAGAACAATATTTAATCTTTTAGCAGCCCATTCCCTTGAACCCGCCCCTTTTATGGGGCAGGGTTTGGGGGAATGGATTACTATTTTTTTGAAACATTTTCTCAAAAACAATTCAAACCATGTTCCGACCCAAATATATCTTGTTATATTTCAAAATGTTACTTCTTTCGATGCTGCTGGTGTCGTTATCGGCCTGTTCCGATGACAAAGGAGAAACTGAGGAGTACTGGGATAGGGTTTCCGTTTCCTTTATGCGGGAGACGGTCGGTGGCACGACGCAAAACAATCGGTTGAAGATTGAAACGCCACGCCGGATTTCGTATAAGGCCGCACTCATGTCCGATGGCGACTGGTGTTCGTTTGCACCGCGCGAAAAACAACTCGGAAAAGAGGGTGTTGCGCCCGATGATCTGTTCGTCTATTTCGATGCCAACAAGTCGGGTGATGCCCGTCAGGTGGTGGTGCGTGTGGAATTGGCGAACTCAAAAATTTATGAGGCTCGTTTTACGCAGGAGCCCTACACCGCCGAATCGGCCTATAACCGCGAGTGGGGCGAACAACCCGCCAAGACGGATAATCCCGATTATGTTTACAAAACCTACTTCACGGATCTTTCCAAACCGGCTGTCCGCGTGAGAAACTATTCGATTTGCTACGATACGAAACGCCATGTGTCGCACTGGGTGGCTTATCCGCTGCACCACATTTATGTGTCGCCGAGCGTACACCGTACCGACCGTTGGGCATACGATCCGAACAATCAGATGCCCGTGATCCCGGAGTCGCAGCAACAATATATCATAGAATCCTATAAGACGGGTTACGTCCGCGGGCATCAGATCGCCTCGGCCGACCGTTACAACAATACCGCAACCAACGAGATGACGTTCTACGCCACGAACATGATGCCGCAGGACTACGATTTCAACGGCGGAATCTGGGCAACATTGGAGAGCAAGGTGCGTGCCAACATCGTCAGCGATACGCTGTTCGTGGTGACGGGTACGTACTTCGCCGACGGACGCACGATGCGCGACCGCAAGGGTACCGTAATTGCCATACCGTCGCATTGCTGGAAGGTGCTTTTGCGTACCAAATCGGGTACGACGCGCAAGGCCGTCCGCAATTGTACGGCCGACGAGTTGCAGGGCATAGGGTTCTGGTTTGAGAACAAAAGTTACAGCAATTCGTCATCCTTGCTCAAAGAGCATGCCGTGAGCATCTCCGAGATCGAAAAACGCACGGGTTTCAGTTTCTTCCGCGAATTGAACGACGAGGTCGCACGGAAGGTCAAGGCTCAGAAAAATCCGTCGGCTTGGCAGATACATTAATATTTAAACAATATAACCTATGAAAAGATTATTCATGTGCGGATTGTTCATCGCCCTGCTGGCCGGCGTCTTTGCGCAGCGTCAGAATCACAAGGTGATGTTCTACAATTTCGAGAATCTCTTCGACACGATTCGTGATCCGGAGATTTTCGACGAAGAGTTCACGCCTCAAGGAGGCAAGAAATGGAACTCGGTGAAGTACAAAAAGAAGATTTCGAACCTTGAGAAAGTGTTGTTCGACATTGCCTCCATCGACCGCAACTATCCGGTGGTGATCGGTGTGTCGGAGATCGAGAACCGCAATGTGTTGGAGGATGTGATCGCCCAGCCGAAACTCCGTCCCGCAAACTATCATATCGTACATTACGATTCGCCCGACCGTCGTGGCGTGGATGTGGCGTTCTACTATCGTCCCGACGTCTTCAAATTGGAGGGTAGCGCAACATTGCCTTACCACCTGAAGTCGAAGCCCGATTTCCGTACCCGTGACGTGGTGACGATGTGGGGTAAGATCGACGGCGAGCCGTTCTATTTTATGGTCGCCCACTGGCCTTCGCGTCTGGGCGGTAAGGGGCAGTCGTCGGGTATGCGTGAGCATGCCGCCGCCATCATGCGTCGTGCCGCCGATTCGGTGCGCAGGGCAAATCCCGCCGTGAAGGTGGTCATGATGGGTGACTTCAACGATGATGCGACCGACCGCAGTGTCGCCGAGGTATTGGGCGGCAAGGGGGACATCAAAAAACTCTCCGAGGGTGATTATTTCAACCCCTTTGTCGAGATGTTGAACGACGGCATCGGTACGCTGGCTTACCGTGATGCGTGGAATCTGTTCGACAACATCGTCATCTCGGAAAATTTGGCTACGGGTTCGACCGGCAAGTTGAAGATCCGTAAATCGTCGCCCAAGGCTCACTACTACGGTTCGATCTTCAAACAGCCCTACATGATCAACAAAGAGGGTCAGTTCAAGGGTTATCCCAAACGTACGTATGTGGGTAACAACTTTCAGGGCGGTTTCAGCGACCACTTCCCCGTGTATATCTACATCGGCAAATAGACAAATCGTTAAACAAATAGTATATGAAGATTAAAATTTTACTTCTATCGTTACTTAGCCTTCTGTCGTTGAGCGCATTCGCTCAAAACGGAGGTTTCAAGGGGCAGGTCGTTTCCCGCGAGGGTCGCGAGGCTCTGGGTAATGTAAAGGTGACTGTCGAGAAGTTGGGTCTGCACACCCGGACCGATGAGAACGGCCGCTTTATCGTGAAGAACCTTGAGAAAGGCGACTATGAGGTGTTGTTCGAAACCCCCGAATTTGAGTCGCTGACGATCGTGGTTCGAGTGGATCAGCTGATCAAGGATCTGCATCAGGTCGTGATGATACCCGATGCACAGAACATGATGGATGATTCGGTATTTGCCGAATTTGATTCCGATCTGGAGTCCGATACGCAGTCGGTTCCCTCGTCGCTCACGTCGATGAAGGACCTTTTCAGCCGTACCGCTTCGTATAAGTTCAGCGAGATGCGTTTCAACATGCGTGGTTACGACTCGCAGTATCAGGACATCTATCTGAACGGTATCCGCTTCAACGATGCCATGACCGGTTTCGGCCCGTGGTCGTTGTGGACGGGTCTGAACGATGCTACCCGTAATCAGGAGACGGTTTCGGGTCTGGCTTCGTCGGATTTCGGTCTGGGCGGCATCGGCGGTATGACCAACATCAATGCCCGTGCTTCGCAGATGCGTAAAGGATGGCGTTTCAGTCTGGTCAATGCCAATTCGATGTATCGTTTCCGCGGTATGGTGTCGTATGCTTCGGGAGAGCAGGACAACGGTTTGTCGTATGCCTTCTCGTTCTCGACCCGTCAGGGCGGTAATTCCTATGTCGATGGGGTTTACTACAATACGTATGCCTACTTCCTGTCGGTGGAGAAGCGCATGGGCTTTAACCGCAACCACCATCTCGGTCTGACGGTGATGGCCGCTCCCGCCGAGCGTGCCGCACAGCAGGCTTCGACCGAGGAGGCTTACCGCTTGTTCGGTGACCACTACTACAACCCCAATGCCGGTTATCACAACGGCAAGATGCGTAATGCCCGTGTGCGCGACAACCACGAGCCGATCGTGATGCTGACCTACAACTGGGACATCACCGACCGCACCCGTTTGTCGGCTGCCACTTCGTTGCGTTTCGGTTACAACGGCTATTCGGCACTGACTTGGAAGGATGGTGCCGACCCGCGCCCCGATTACTACCGCAACCTGCCTTCGTACTATCTCTTCAAGTTGGCACAGGGCGAGACCCCCGAAGGCGACATGACTTGGTTGGAGGCTGCCGAGCAGGCTCGCCGCAACTGGACGGGGCGCATGGATTGGGATCGTTTCTATCAGGAGAACTACGTCAATACGCCCGACCCCACGACCGAGGAGGGACGCTATGCGGGTAACCGCCGTCCGTCGAACGTGATGGTCGAGGAGCGTCACACCGATCAGTTGGACTACAACTTCGTCGCCAACATTAACCACACGTTCCGCAACGGATCGCGTCTGATGGGTGGTGTGAAACTGCGTGTGAACCGCACGGAATACTACGATGAGGTGAAGGATCTGCTGGGTGGCGATTACTGGTACGACATCGACAAGTTCGCCCTGCGCGACATGGGTTCGAGTGTACTCGCTTACCAGAACGATGCCGATTACTATATGGCCAACGGTCACGCCCGTTTTGCCGAGAAGGGTGACAAGATTTCGTATGACTACTATGCACACCTGCGCGAGACGAACGCATGGACTCAGTACTGTGCAAATTGGGGTATCTTCTCGATGGATCTCGGCGCACAGGCCGGTTACACGGCCATGTGGCGAGAGGGTCGCTGGAGAAAAGGTTTGTTCATGAACAACTCGTACGGCGATTCGGAGACGCTCGATTACTTCACGTACCGCGCAAAGTTGCGTTTCGGTTTGCAGTTGTCGCGTGCACACTCGCTGTCGGTAAGCGCAACGGCCATGCAGGATGCTCCGACGTTCCGTTCGGCATTCGTTTCGGCACGTACGCGTAATCAGGTGACTCCCGGTCTGAAGGCCGAGAAGATCTACGGTGCCGAACTGACCTACAACATGGATCTTCCTTTCCTGAAGATGCGTCTGTCGGGATTCTACACCGAGATGCAGGATCTTTCGAAGGTCATCTCGTTCTACAACGATGTGGAGAGCACGTTCGTAAACTTCGCCATGAGCGGCATCGACAAGCGTCATTACGGCATGGAGTTGGGTCTGGAGATTCCCATCTATCAGGGGCTGTCGTTGAACGGTGCTCTGAGTTGGGGTAACTATACCTACACGTCGAATCCCGATTTCATCAGTCTGGCCGATAACCGTGCCGAGGTGATGGTACAGGATAAGGTATTCTGGAAGGGTTACAACGTGGAGAGTGCTCCCCAGTTGGCTGCCAACATCGGTCTGAACTTCCGCAGCCGTCACAACTGGTTCGTTTCGTTGGATTGCAACATGTACGACGGTCTGTATCTGTCGATGAACCCCTTCTACCGCACCAAGTCGGCTGCTCTGTCCTACCTGAATAACAACGCCGGTGCCGAAGACCTGATGGCCATCCGCGACATCCGTCGTCAGAAGCGTTCGGGTGTGGATGCCGTCATGAATGCAAGCATCGGTAAGAACTGGTACATCCAGCGTAAATATACGCTCGGTTTCAGTTTCGAGGTGAAGAACATCCTCAATGATCAGGACATTCGCACGGGCGGTTACGAGCAGATGCGTATGCAGAAGGGACGTATGCCCCAGAGCAACGGTCAGCCTGCCGTAACGCACTACTACCGTTTCCCGGAGAAGTATTTCTATATGTTGGGAACGAGTTATTATCTGAATGTTTACTTCCGTTTCTAATTCACGAAACCGAATCAATAGACTATGACTATGAAAAAAATACAAATCGTTTTGATGATTGTGGCAGCCGCCCTGTTTACGTCCTGCTACAACGATTTCGATACCGTGGAGCCCGAAAAGATCTGGAAGGATTCCGATTTCAAGGATTGCGAACTGATCTCGATCAACGACCTGAAGAAGGAATTTTTCATGGATAAGTTCGGCGGTCTGAGCAACACCGGAAGCAACGGCAGTTGGAGCGACACCAAATCTTATCAGATCGACCGCGATGTCTATATCAAGGGTAAGGTTATTTCGAACGACCGCGAAGGCAATATCTTCAAGTCGCTGTTCCTGCAGGACGAGAGTGGTGCCATCGAGATTCGTCTGACGAACGGCAACTTCCTGCGTTACCACATGGGTATCTACAACGAAACCCGCACCGAGATCCCTTCGCAGTGGGTTTATGTAAAACTGAAAGGTCTTTACATCGGTAACTACCGCATGATGTTGAGCATCGGTAACGGCCCTTCGGAGTCGTACAACACGGTGGGCGAGCATAAGTTCTACGCCAACTCGAACATCGAGCAGGCTGCACAGATCAAGGCACATGTTTTTCCCGGTGAGCCTGCGACGCTGGTTGTAGGCAAAGACATCAAGGTGATCACGCCCGAAAACTATCTGGAGGCGTTGAAATGTCCTGAGGATTTCGGTCGTCTGATCCGTTTTGAGCGCATCAAGTGTCACTATGCCGGTGTGAAGAATCAGGACGGCGTGGAGAAAGCACCGCTGAAAAACGGTCAGTATGATCAGATCTATCCGAGTTGGATTTATACGGACATCCGTCCCATTGTAAACAAGGCTTGGTATCGCATGGCATACAGCCACCACAGCGTGAACTTGTTCGGATCGGTTTGCTTCACCTACAACGAGAATGCCCAATACACTTCGGACAAGGGTGTTTACATGGTTCGTACGAGCGGTTATTCGCGTTTTTCGGACAAACCCGTCGTAAAGGATGGTCGTGTGGGTAACATCACGGGTATCTACGGAATTTATTCGAAGCGCAGCGATTTCACGGGCGGCTCGTATGACTTCGCCACCTATCAGTTGTCGATCAGCCACTTCATGGACCTCGAATTTGAGGCGGACGATTTCCTGACCGATGCTGAAGTTGAGGCCATGACCCCCGCCGATTCGTATGTGACTCCCAATGTGAACGAGTTGGACTAATTGAATTTCTGAAGAGCAGGCTTTTGTCCTGCTCTTTTTTATACGGGCATCCCGACCGGGGGTGTCCGTATTTTTTTGCGGGTGGGGGAGAGTGCCTTATTTTATATAGGAGGGAGAGGAACGGAAAAACGCCTCTTTTGGAGGAGAGAAAAGGCAGGTGATTCTGGACTGATCCGGGAGAGACTGTTTCTGAATTGGAGAATAAAAAAACGCGCCATTTGGCTGGGTTTTTGAATATAAATATATTTTCTTGTTATTACTTTGCGTACGAAACAGCACGGGTTTCGCGGATTACGGTGATCTTTACCTGACCGGGACAGTTTTTTCCGCAGGATAAAAAATCCCCTCCTTATCAAAGGAGGGGTTTGGGGAGGATTGTCAAAATGTTTAATGACTATCCCGTTCCGAAAGATTATTTTGCGTATGAAACAGCACGGGTCTCGCGGATTACGGTGATCTTCACCTGACCGGGACAGTTTTTCCGCAGGATAAAAAATCCCCTCCTTATCAAAGGAGGGGTTTGGGGTGGATTGTCAAAATGTTTAATGACTATCCCGTTTCGAAAGATTATTTTGCGTATGAAACGGCACGGGTTTCGCGGATTACGGTGATCTTCACCTGACCGGGATACGTCATTTCGTCCTGAATGCGTTTTGCAATATCGTGGGACAGGGCTTCCGATTCCTGATCGGTGAGTTTGTCGGCACCGACAATTACGCGCAGTTCGCGACCTGCCTGAATGGCGTAGGTCTTGACCACTCCGGGGTATGAAAGAGCGATGTCCTCCATCTCCTTGAGACGTTTGATATAACTCTCGACCACTTCGCGGCGTGCACCGGGACGAGCACCCGAAATCGCATCACAGACCTGAATGATGGGGGCGATGAGCGATGTCATCTCGATCTCGTCGTGGTGAGCACCGATGGCATTGCAGACTTCGGGACGCTCCTTATATTTCTCGGCGAGTTCCATACCGATAATTGCATGCGGCAATTCGGGTTCGTCATCGGGCACCTTACCAATATCGTGCAACAGACCTGCACGGCGTGCAACCTTCGGATTCAGCCCCAGTTCCGAAGCCATGATTCCCGCTAAATTGGCGGTCTCACGGGCGTGTTGCAACAGATTCTGACCGTAGGACGAACGATATTTCATTTTACCGATCAAACGGATCATTTCGGGGTGCAGACCGTGGATACCCAGATCTATGGCGGTACGTTTACCCACTTCGACGATCTCCTCTTCGATCTGACGCTGAACTTTGGCGACCACTTCTTCGATACGTGCGGGGTGGATACGGCCGTCGGTTACCAACTGATGCAGAGCCAGACGGGCGATTTCGCGGCGAACGGGATCAAAACCCGAAAGGATGATGGCTTCGGGCGTGTCATCGACGATGATTTCGATACCTGTGGCTGCCTCCAAGGCGCGGATGTTACGACCTTCACGGCCGATGATACGGCCTTTGACCTCGTCGCTCTCGATGTTGAATACCGTGACGGCATTCTCGATGGCGGTTTCGGTCGCTACACGCTGAATCGAGGTGATGATGATGCGCTTGGCCTCTTTGGTGGCCGTAAGTTTGGCCTCCTCGACCGTCTCGTTGATATAAGCGGCGGCTTCGGTCTTGGCCTCGGCCTTCATGTTCTCGATCAGTACGTTCTTGGCTTCTTCGGAACTCATGCCCGAAATCTGCTCCAAACGCGAGTTCTGCTCCTTCTGCAACAGATCCATCTCCTCCTGTTTACGCTCAACAATCTGCAACTTGCCGGTCAGTTGTTCCTTGAGTTGGGTTGTCTCGCGTACTTTCTTTTCGAGTTTGCGCTGCTGTGCCTGCAAATCCTGCTCGAAGAGTTTCGCTTTTTGTTTCTCTTGCGCCAGTTTCTGATTCTGCTCATTGACCATGCGTTCGTGGTCGCTCTTGAGTTGGACGAATTGCTCCTTGGCCTGAAGGATCTTCTCCTTCTTGATCATTTCGCCTTCGGCTTCGGCCTCCTTGATGATGGCCTGACTGCGTTGCTTGGCATTGTTCCGCATGATGCGGGTGGTGACAAATTCGTACACCACGATACCAACGACCGCCGAGACTACTGCACATAAAATAAAAAGAATATTCATTTAATTTTCAATCGTTTGTGTTAATAATTTATGATATTTTTTAGGTTTTACAATATGCTTGTACAAAAAAACCGCATAGAATTCCTTATCCTCGTTTGACGAATCCTGCAAGAATTGTCATGTGTAGGGACTCCGAAAATCGCAATCTTCCAACGGTACGCCGCAGCGTACACCGCCCGAAGGTGGTTAAGGCCTGATTTTGATACAACGCGAGTTTGCCCAATGTAAAAAGTGTTCAGGGTCGCAAAGCTTTAAGGAATCTATGCGGGTAGATTTTATCCTATGTATGTAAAAGAACCAATCTTTTCGGGAAAAACCTCGTGGAAAAATTATTGTCCTTCCCGCAAGGTGTCTTCCGTTGTCTGTTATTGCCCTTATTCTTGTAAGATGTGTGCCATACCTTAAATAATAAAGGGCGGGTAAATATTTCTTCGTTTTTAAGAACCTTCTTTCTACTCCTTGCTTTGGGGCAGGGTGTGGAGATAGGTGTCGATCCGATTGTCGATCTCTTCGAGTTGGAGCAGATCCTCTCCGCCCACTTCTCGATCCTGCCTTAAAGACAGGTCGGCAATCGCAAATTTGAGAGCCACCATCGACAGGTAATCCTGTAAAGTCCAGTCCTTAAACTTTTTCTCCATGATCAGAGAGAGGTAGTTATTGACCTCGCGTTCGGCCAAACGGTACATCTCTTCCTTCTCGCTTGCAATCGTAAGCGAATATTTCTTACCGGCAATGCGGAGGTTGATAGCCTGATGTGCCATTTATGCTGTGTGTATTTGGTTGTTCTTGTTCGTCAGTTGGTTTTCGTCGTCAAGTTTGCCGAGCAGGGCAATGCATTTGTCCACCTCCCGCATAAGACGGTTGACGCGCATTCTGGCCTTGTCCCGGTTTTGGCTCTCTCCTGAGAGACCTTCGGAAAGTTGCAGCCGGGCCACTTCGTCGTTCAGCTGCTTGATCTGCTCCTGCATTTTGCGCTTCTCGATCTTGAGCTCGTTGCATTGTCTGTCCAGTTCGACACAGAGTTTCGACAACCGTCGGTGGTCGTCGATGAGTTGCTGTACGTGCAACCCGATATTTTTAATTACACTCTTGTCGGCCATAAACTTTTTGCGACTATTCCCAATTCTACACTTCAAAGGTAGAAAAAAGAACCCGAAAAAACAAGTTTTTCTCCTGTGAACTCATCCTAAAAATGGAGGGAGAGTGGTGTAAAGGGTACTTTTCCCCCTTTAGCGGATGTGTTCCAGAACTTCTGCGTAGAGATCGTAATCGGCGGCCGAGGTGATGCGAGCCTTGTAGAAGTGTCCTTTCATCAAACGGCGTCGGTCGGCGGGGATCAGGATCTCTTCATCGACATCGGGCGAGTCGTATTGTGTACGGCCGACATAGAAATCGCCCTGACGCGAGTCGATGATCACCTGCTCGACATTACCCACATGGCGACGGTTGTTCTCAAGCGAGATTTCGCGCTGGAGGGTCATGATGCGTGCGGCGCGCCCGTCCTTGATTTCCTGCGGAATATCATCGCTCAACTCGCGTGCCGAATAGGTGCCCTCCTCCTCCGAGTAGGTGAATACGCCGAGGCGGTCGAATTTCACATCCTTGACGAACTGTATCAACTCCTCGAAATCGGACTCCGTCTCACCCGGATAACCCACCATGAGGGTGGTACGCAGGGCAAGATCGGGAATGGCGCGGCGCAGACGTTCGATCAGGGCGTAGGCCTCGGCCTTCGTGTGACGGCGGCGCATCGCCTTGAGTTGCGAGTCGGAGATATGTTGGAAGGGGATATCCAGATATTTGCAGATTTTGGGCTCTTCGGCCATCGCTTGGATCACATCGTCGGGGAATCCCGCGGGGTAGGCGTAGTGCAGGCGAATCCAGCGGATGCCCTCGATGCGGCACAGACGGCGCAACAATTCGCCGAGTTTGCGTTCGCCGTAGAGATCCATGCCGTAGTAGGTCGAATCCTGTGCAATGACGATTAATTCGCGCACACCGCGTTCGGCCAGTTTGCGTGCCTCCTCCTCGATCTGCTCCATCGGCACCGAAACGTGGTGACCGCGGATCAGCGGAATGGCGCAATAACCGCACATCCAGTTGCAACCCTCGCCGATTTTCAGGTAGGCGTAGTGGTCGGGTGTGGTCAGACGGCGGTCGGTGATCAGTTCGCTTTTGTTCTTGACGTTCAGGCGTTCCAGAATGCCGTCCCACGAGCGTGCTCCGAAATATTCGTCCACTTCGGGGATCTCCTTGCGCAGTTCGTCGGCATAGCGTTGCGACAGACAACCGAAGACGAACAACTCTTCGATTTTGCCTGCTTTCTTGGCCTCGGCGGCACGGAGAATCATCTCAATGGATTCCTGTTTGGCATCGGCGATGAAACCGCAGGTGTTGATGACCACCACCTGTGCATCGGTGCGGTCGCTGTCGTTTACGACTTCATATCCCGCAGCGGCAAGACGAGCCATAATGTGTTCGCTGTCCACCGTATTCTTGGAACAGCCCAGTGTGATTACATTAATTTTTCTCATCGCTAAACAGTGCATTTACAAATTCCTTGCGGTCGAACATACGCAGATGGTCGATACCCTCACCGATGCCGATATAGCGCACGGGGATGCGAAACTGGTCGCTGATGCCGATGACGACACCGCCCTTGGCCGTTCCGTCCAACTTGGTGATCGCCAGCGACGTAACCTGCGTGGCCTGCGTGAATTGCTTGGCCTGCTCGAAGGCGTTCTGTCCGGTTGAACCGTCCAAAACGAGCATTACTTCGTGCGGCGCACCGGGGATCACTTTGTCCATCACGTTGCGGATCTTCTTCAACTCGTTCATCAGGTTCACTTTGTTATGCAGACGGCCTGCCGTGTCGATCAGAACGACGTCGGCGTTGTTGGCTTTGGCGGATTTCAGTGTGTCGAATGCCACCGAGGCGGGATCGGAACCCATTTCTTGATGGATCATCGTTGCTCCCGCACGGTCTGCCCATACCTGCAACTGGTCGATGGCGGCGGCACGGAATGTGTCGGCGGCACCGATCCATACTTTCTTGCCGGCACGAGTCAGTTTGGCGGCGAGTTTGCCGATGGTCGTGGTCTTGCCGGCACCGTTCACGCCGACAACCATCACCACGTAGGGTTCACCCTCGCGGGCTTCCAGTCCGAAATTTTCCTGCGAGCCGTGAGCCTCTTCCATGAGCGATGCAATCTCTTCGCGCAGCAGGTTTTGCAACTCGGAGGTGTTCATGTATTTGTCCTTGGCAACGCGCTTCTCGATGCGTTCGATGATCTTGACGGTCGTCTCGACACCCACATCCGAAGTGATCAGCACCTCCTCCAATTCGTCGAGCACGTCGGCATCGACCGTCGAACGGCCTGCCACGGCGCGCGCCAACTTCGAGAAGAATCCCGTTTTGGTTTTGTTGAGACCCTCGTTGAGTTCTTCCTGTTCCTTTACGGCTTCTTCGTGTTGTTGTGCGACCTCCTGCTCGGAGGGGGGAGTTGTCGGTTGCTTCTTCTTAAAAAAATCAAAAAATCCCATATTCTGAAGATATTAATGGACGGGTGGGCTTGAGGCTTTCCCGTCAAAAAGTATATAGTCGGACAAAGATAACAAGAATGGTGCAATTTGAGAAGTAAAAAACAAGAAATATTCTACGTTTGTTTGATTGTGAATGGTTTACAGACGGACATTTGACCTGCTCGGATAGGTGTGGCGGTGAATGTCGTGAAAATCACCTGAAACAGGCAGAAGAATCTTCTCGAAG
The DNA here is from genome assembly GCA_020026415.1 of Alistipes sp. Lineage (GTDB taxonomy): Bacteria > Bacteroidota > Bacteroidia > Bacteroidales > Rikenellaceae > Alistipes. The sequence goes on from JAHHQL010000024.1 coordinate 22,960, forward strand.
AGGAAAACAAAAGATCGGAAAAAATCCGTATATTTGTCCGTTGAGAGAAAACGATAAGAACATGAAAAAACTGATGCTTGTTTTTGCCGCGTTGGTATGCGGTATTTTTTCGGTGACGGCGCAGGATCTGATCGTCAAGATCGATGCCACCGAAATCAAATCGAAGGTGCTGGAAATTGCGCCCGATGTGGTGAAATACAAAAAATTCTCGAACCTCGAAGGTCCGACTTACATCCTGCCCGTCAGCGAGATCGACCACATCCTTTTTGCCAACGGCGAGAAGGAGCAGTTCCGAAAGACAACGCCCGAAAAACCGATCCTCGCGATTTGTCCTTCAAAACCTTCCGAACCCGTGAAACCCGCCGAGGAAAAGGTCGCTCCGACACCCGCTCCGAAGGAGGAAATCCCAGAAGGTTATGTCCGCAAACGCTTTGAAGTGGGCGAATTTTACGATCGCGGGGGAGTGCGCGGTGTGATCTGTTCGGTGACGGAAGACGGACAGCACGGACTGGTCGTTTCGTTGCAGGAAACAACCCTTGCATGGTGCAACAAAAACATACCCGCAACGCTGAAGAAAATCGGTCTGGACGACAAACACGACGGCGAAAAGAACCTTGAAAAACTGAAAACGTATATCGCTGCGCAAAAAATTGATATTCATAACTTTGCGCCCTTTGCATGGTGCGGAAAATTGGGTGACGGATGGTACCTTCCTTCGATCAACGAACTTTTGACGATTGCCGTGAATTTCAATGGCGGAAACCGTGCAGTTTTCAATCGTGAAGCGCGTAGTAAATTCAACGATACGTTGCGTGCGCACGGCGGTGCGAAGTTGGATCGGTTGATGTATTATTTTACCTCGACCGAGAGCGAGGAAGCCCGCGAAGTGCTGACGAGCCACATGGCACCCGAACCGCCCTATATCGTTCCCGTGAACAAAACCCAGAAGTGGCTGGTGCGTGCCGTGCATAAGTTTTAAGGCGGACGCAATTGCATAAAAAAGGATCTTCCCTTATGGGAAGATCCTTTTTGTTTTTGAGTCTATTCCATCGGACGGATGCGGATTTCGGTCAGAGTGCTTACTTCGCGTTTTAAGCGTTCGAGGTCGGTTTTCTCCTCGACTTCGCCGTAGTGATAGGGATAGAAAATCTTCGGGTGCAGATGACGGATCGCCTCTACGACCTGATCCACGGTCATCGTATAGGGTTGATTGACAGGCAGGAATGCAATGTCAATGTCGTGCAGCGAGTACATCTCCTCGGTTGGTTCGGAATCGCCCGAAATGTAGATGCGCGTACCGCCGATCGTCAGCACATAACCGCAATCTTCGCGCGTCTTCGGGTGAAATTGCGTGTGACCTTCGGAGGTGTTGTAGGCGGCAACGGCCTCAATCTTGAGGTAGGGACGCGGCGAGAACTCTTCTCCGGGGTGCATGATGTGTGCCGTGACGGCCGATTCGCCCGTCGTGTGGTCACAGACAAGGGTGGTCTCGGTTGTTTGCACTTTTTTGATTGCTTCCAAATCGAAGTGATCAAAGTGCGAATGGGTCACCAGAATGACATCAGCCTTGGGAAAATGCACATAGTCGGCATATTCGCTCACGGGATCAATGTAAATATGATGTGTTCCGTCGAAAGTGATGGCCAGCGAGGCATGCTTGATGAAGGTTATTTCGAGCGTCTTGCCGTCGCGGGTTGTCAGTTTGTCGGAGGGGAAAGAGTGTTCTTGCGTGTTGATCTTTCCGAAAATTGAATATAGTGACATATCGTGTGTGTTAAGTGGGGTTTTCAGGTTAAAGATAGGATTTTTTGTGCGGTTTTCAAAGTCTCTTCCGGTAATTCTTCTTGAATATACGTATATATACCTATATATATTATAAGGCGAAACGTATCCCCGTCGCAATACCCGTCTGGAGTACTCTGAAAATAGTTGTTTTTTGTAAGATGGTGACTGATAATGCGATACAGAAAGTCGCTTAAAATATTTTAAAAATAGTTGTTAAAAAATTTGGAAATATGGAGAAATAAGCGTTATCTTTGCACCCGCAACAAGAGAAAAACACCTCTTGAAGCGGATAAAAAACGGTTCTTACGAAGTTTCGACTGAAAAAAATCTTACCGAAAGATTTGGAGATTAC
>JAHHQL010000025.1 GCA_020026415.1 Alistipes sp.
GGATGCAGCATCTTGCTCCCCAAGACACCTTTCACGGCGGATATACGATCGAAATACTATAGATCTACACATTGCAAAAAAAGAATCTGTTTATTTTTTTAATTTATTAAAAGCACCATACAAATATATTAATACTTTTTATTATTATTTATCCACACAATACAAAAAAACTCACAGAATATTATATCAATAAATACTCATTATATTGTTGAAATATCAATATTTTTATTTATTTTTGTAATACAAACAAATCTCACACGCTATAAACATATACTTTTAAAATCAAAACAAGACCGGTCTATCAATTTACAAAACTAACCTTTAATTCTTCTTTATTATGAAAAGATTTGCATGTTTCTGCATAGTTCTTTTATGTGCAGGATTTTTTGTCGCATGTAATGACGACGACCCCAACCCGAGTCCATCGATCGATTTACAAATCGAGTCTATCTCTCATGAAGCAAATTCATTGCAGGTTCGATTTAAAGCCACCTCGAACTGGACAACGGAGAAAGGTTCGGCATCATGGGTTCAAATTGCCCCCGAAAATGGTAAAGCCGGTTCTTCAACTATAAATATTACAGCTACGAATGAAGCCAACGATACTCGTACCGCCGAAATCATAATACGTTGCAACAACACCAGCAAAACTGTTTCATTCACTCAGGTTTCCCGAGACATTCTCGTAGCCGCCGAAAAGAATTATAACATCGATGCCGAAGGAGGAGATATCAATATCAAATTCGGACACAACGTCAATTTCGAAATTGACATCGAAGATGATTGGATAGTTCTCAAGAAAACGCGAGCATATATGGAAGAAGATCTGAACTTTACAATTAAACCCAACCCTGTAACAGATCCGCGCGAAGGACGCATCATCTTCAAATCCAAAGATGGCAATCTGGCGCAATTCGTGACTGTAAAACAAGCCGCCAAAGTATTGACTCATCTACCGATTCCCGATCCTTTATTCAAAAAATGGCTCGTACAGAACTTCGATCAAGACAAAGACGGTGAAATCTCCTTCTCTGAGGCCGAAGCCATTACATCAATCTCAATCGGACAGGACAATCAAGGATACAATACCTATGGTGCATTCATTACCTCCATCGAAGGTATCGAATACATGCCCAACCTCGAATTATTCTCGTTTGAAGCCTGTGATTGGGATAACTACCGCGACAACTTCATGGGCAAATTGAAGCATGCTGATTTTTCGAGAAACCTCAAACTAAAGGAATTGTCGATCACCTACTGCCCGCTGGACAAACTCGATGTTTCGATGCTGAAAAATCTCGAAAAGTTGAATTGCCAAACCAATCGTTTGGAAGAATTGGACGTAACTCAGAATACCAAATTACAGTATCTGTTCTGCGGAATGGAGAACCTCCTCACCAAATTGGATGTTTCGAAAAACACGGAGTTACTCCAATTGAGCTGCGGTTTGGATGGAACGGGTCGTATGTTTGTCAGTGATTATCCGCAAGGTCGTGACATCATGCGTGGCAACCTGCTGACGGAAATCGATCTTTCAAATAACCCCAAATTGGAGTTGTTCGATTGCGTATCCAACAAAATCGAAAAATTAGTAATTAACAACAATCCGAAACTCAAGGCAATCTTGTGCTACGCCAACCTGTTAACCATTATGGAGATTTCAAACACGCCCGAACTGACTTATTTGGAGTTTGGCGTTTCGGCTCCATTCCCCACGTGGTGTGGCAATTATCTGACGAATATTGATCTGACAAATATGCCCAAACTGGAGAACTTGAAGTGTTCGGCAAACCGTTTGGAGGTTTTGGATCTGACAAATAATCCCGTTTTGCGCGAATTGATCTGCGATGGAAACAATCTGACAACGTTGGATGTCTCAAAGAATCCATTGCTCCGCACCCTGCTCTTCGATTTCAACCAATTAACCGAAATTGATCTGTCTAAGAATCCGGAAATGGATTGGTTTAATTGCGCCGACAACAAATTGACGAAAGTGGATTTCTCGCACAACCCTATGCTCACTTCCATCAATTGCAACCACAATCAGATTACCTCCATCAATGTGGCAGATCATGCCTACCTCAATTCGATCGACTGCGAAGGAAATAAATTAACAGAATTGATCACTTCTGGGTGTAAAGATCTGTTTATGGTATATTGCCGTAACAATCAACTGACCGAATTGGACTTCTCTTCCAACCCTAAGATAGATATTTTCAAAACGATGGGTAATCCCGACTTGAAGACGATCTGGATTCCTATGGGATTCGACATCACAAAGCACGAATCTTGCGAAATAGATAACTGGACTCGTCTTTGTGAAAAAGATCAGACAACAGCCATGTCGCATCTCAATACAGAAAGAAGAGCATTGATCTCCCATCATCAGCAACCCGAATTTATTTTTGGGCAAGACCGTTTCAAATAGCAATTACACCTTTGTTTTCAACCTATTGGCAGAAATATTCTGCCAATAGGTTTTCGTTTTCATTAAGGAATTTCGCATCCAAAAGTATTTTCCGGATTCAAAAAATTATACGTAATGCTTGTTTATTAATATTTTATAGAATAACATAACTCATCCCGTTATGAAACAAAAGTTCTACTCTTGGAGGTTACTCCTCTTCAGTACTTTTGCGTTAAGTTTTGTTATCGCCTGTAATGACGATGATGACATAGTTCCGCAAAATCCCGATAAACCAGTGCAACCCGATCCGAAACCTGACAATCCCGATAATCCCGAATCCAAAGAATTAAGTTTCAAGTTGATCATTAAGGATCTGAATGCCATAGGTGTTGATTTCGAAGTTATTCCCTCCAATTCCGAAGCCCCCTATCTGACCGACATTGCTCCGCAGGAGATGGTTGGCGGCATGACGGACGAAGAATTTGTCGCTCTGCTCAAAAAACACTACTCCGATGTGGATGCCATCAAGGGGGACGTATCGCGCCATATCAATCTTGAGGCTGACACCGAATATGTGCTGTTTGCCGTAGGATTCAAGGATGGTGAGAGTACAAGTAAGGTTGCACAAAAGCCCTTCCGTTCGCCAACCATCGACACACCCTCTTCGGAAGAGGCTCCCATACTTGAAATTTCGGGTCATCCCGGACTACCCGACAGAAGCCAGCCCGAAACGGCCGTGACATTCTTGGTAAAATCCGATACAGCCACCGAACTTACGTTGCTCTACGATAAGGCCGCCAACATCGAGGAGGCACTCAATATGGGTTATCTGGAGCATGACCTGTTCGAAACCCATGGAGACAAGTTCAACGATCCCAAACAGATGAAAGAGTTGAACACCAACGGTGTGACCGTTCCCATTCAGGATCTTGATCCCGGTACGGAATACATGCTTTTGGGTCGTACCACCAACAAGCACGGCTTCAAGATCAACCGTCATGTCATAAAGACCTTGGGCGAAGCTCCCGTCGAAATTACGCAACCCGCAGCCTCCATCGAAGGTTTTGCAGGTAACGAGGCCGGCGAGAACCGCGACACGGAGATCTACTTCAAGATACACTGCACAACCAAAGATGCCACTGAGGCTTATGCCATCATCGCCGTAAAAGAAGCTGTCGATACCCCACTCTATGAAGGTTATTCGCTCGAACAAATTGTCGATGCCAACGAGCCTACTCCATTTACGACCGATCAGATTACACAGATCAACAGCGACGCAGGTTGCACATTTGCTTACAACCAATCGTTCGGCATCCAACCCGAAAGTTCCTACACGTTCATCCTCGATGTTCGCAATGCAACGAACGGCCGCATGGTGATCAAAGCCGATGTTACTACCGAAGTTGCAAGCAAAGAGCCGACCATACCCGAAGAAGTTCTTCAGATCGACCTCTGGTGCAATGCAGGCGACTTATTCGGCAATGACCCCGACACCACCATCAGCGTAGGTTACAAATGCAAATCGGGTGATGCCGTCGATGGCAAGATCGGATTCTATCCCAAAACCGATTGGGATGCACGTCTTGCAACAGGCGAAACCGCCGAAGAGATTATGCATAAGGAGGGTAAACCCATCTCTTCGATCAGTGATTTCAATCAGTGGGGATGTAACGAAACCTACACCCAACTGACTCCCGGCACAGTTTATACGGCAGTTTGCATGGCTCTCAACGAAGCCAAACAAAGCCGTTGCGTTATGGTCGAATACGCGACGATGGGCGGTACCCGTACGATTCTTTACCAGACACTAAAATGGGTAAACCCTACAATGCTCACCCTTGCGTCCAACACCGTTTACACACACAATCTCCGTCCGAGCATCGCACTGCGTCTCTCCGGTAAGTAAGAATTAAAACATTTAAAAAAGAGGATCGCTTTCAAAAGGTGATCCTCTTTTTCTTAATGTCGCCTGCTTGAAATTCCCGAAAAAGGTCTATCTTTGTTTTTTATCAAAACATTCGATTCCATGAAACACCCCGATTCCGCTCCCGTTCTTTCGCTGACGGGACATATTGTCGATATACCCAGCCGTCGGATTTACGATGGCGAAATCCGAATCAAGGAGGGACACATCGAATATATCACACCCCAAACGGATGTTCCTGCCACGGCACCTTACTTTCTACCGGGACTCACCGATGCGCACATCCACATCGAAAGTTCGATGATGATTCCCGAACAATTCGCCAAGGTTGCCGTTCGGCACGGTGTGGTCTGTGCCGTGTGCGATCCCCACGAGATTACGAATGTGCTCGGTGCAGAAGGTATTGACTTCATGGTGAATAACGCCCGAAATTCGCGGTTTAACTTCTGGTTCGGACTTCCGTCCTGCGTACCTTCGTCCCACTTGGAGACGGCGGGCGCGGTGATCGATGCACGCCAAACGCAAGAACTGATCCGACGCGGAGATCTGCATTTTTTGGCGGAGATGATGAACTTTCCGGGCATTCTGACGGGTGACACCGAGGTATCGGCCAAAATACGGGCAGCACGCGAGGCGGGCAAAGTGATCGACGGCCACGCGCCCGGCGTGCGCGGTGAGGATTTGAAGCGTTACATCGCGGCAGGGATTTCCACCGACCACGAATGCGCCACCCTTGATGAGGCCCGCGAAAAGGTCGTCGCAGGCATGGAGGTCATCATCCGAGAAGGCAGTGCCGCACGTAATTTCGAGGCTCTCTGCCCTCTGATTGACGAAACTCCTGATCATGTGATGCTCTGCTCGGACGACAAGCATCCCGATGATCTGCTTCAAGGGCATATCGACACACTCGTTCGCCGCGGTTTGAACAAAGGTCTTTCGATCTGGAATCTTTTGCAGGCCGCCTGTCTGAACCCCGTCCGCCATTACGGCATCATGTCGGGCATGATGAGCAAGGGCGATCCCGCCACGTTCATTGCCGTAAATAACCTGAATGACTTTGAGGTTGTGGCCACCTATATCGACGGACATCGGGTTTACGACAAAAACAACGGACTGAACGATAACGAACTGACCCGAACCGTCACCCCGCTGACCACCCCCAACAACTTCAACGCACGCCCGATCACCGAGGCAGAGATTGCAACCACGATCACGAAGGGAAACGTAAAGGTCATCACGGCACTCGACGGCGAACTCCATACGCCCTGCGAGATCATTCCCGCCGAGCAACTCAACGATGCTTCGATTCAGAAAATCATGGTCTATAATCGCTACGGCAACGGTCACCCGCAGGTGGCCTTCATCCGCGGATTCGGTCTTAGGAGCGGTGCCATCGGCGCAACGATCGCCCACGACAGCCACAACATCGTGGTCATCGGCACTTCGGACGAAGAGATGGTCACGATGGCCAATGCGCTGATCGAATCGAAAGGCGGATTGGGCATGACCCGCGAGGGACACACCGAGATCCTTCCCCTGCCCATTGCAGGCCTGATGTCGGCAGAACCCGCCGAGGTGATCGCCGAAAAATACCACGCGCTTCTCCGCCACACCGAAGAGTTGGGATGCACCCTCAAAGCACCGTTTATCACCATGGCCTTTATGGCGCTTCCCGTCATTCCCGAACTCAAACTCACGGATCGGGGCTTGGTCGATGTCGCGAAATTCGACTTTACGGAACTCGTCACCCGATAAAACGACAAAGGGCGTGTGAATCAATCGTTCACACGCCCTTTTTAGATTAAATCCGACTTTTTAAGCGGGATAAACCAAATTCTCGTCGGTTGCCTTTTCCAGCACTTCGTGCAGGTATTTGGCCGCCTCCCAACGCGCCATCGGCAGGTTCATCAACAGGTAGTTGCCGCAATCGCGTGCCGAAGCACCCGGCACATCGCCTTCAAACGATTCGATGAATGCGAAGGTCTCCTTCATCAACGGCAGGATGTCGCGCGAGGTCAGATCGCCCTTCATCCCCAGATAGTTGCCCGTAAGACATCCCATCGGCCCCCAATAAATAATCTTGTCCGCCCATACGGGATGGTTGCGCAGGAACGTGGCGGCCAGATGCTCCATCGTGTGAATGGCCGAGGGGCTCAATGCGGGTTCGCGGTTCGGCTCCTTCATGCGGATATCGAACGTAGTGACAATCTCATCACCCACCCGATCCTGACGCGACACATAGATGCCGCGCAACAGGCGGACATGATCAATCGTAAAACTGGGTATCTTTTTCATAATTATTTGATTTTATGCGGTAATGCGTGTAAAAATTGCTCGGTGACACGGAACGAACGGTCGGCCATCTCCGCCCAGAAATTCTCATACTGGCGGGCATTGCCTTCGCCCTGTGCGGGGCTGTCGCTGATAATGCGGAAACTGATGAACGGCACCTCGTAAATATGACACACCTGAGCAATGGCTGCCGACTCCATATCGACGGCCAACCCGTCAGGAAATTTAGCCTTGATTTGATCGAGTTCGCCACGCGCCGTGATGAACTTGTCGCCCGTACAGATCAGTCCGCAGTGAATTTTCGTCTCGGAATCAAGTCCCATGGCCGTCTTGCAGAGCGTTTCGTTGCCCTCGAAACTTGCGGGCATTCCCTGCACCTGACCGTATTCGTTGCCGTCGCCACACCACACATCGTGATAGACGATGCGCGACGAAGCGACCACATCCATCACCTGAAGGACGGGATCAATACCGCCCGCAACACCCGTCGAAATGATGCAGTCGGGTTGGAAATTGAGGATCATTTCGGTCGTGCCGACGGCGGCATTCACCTTGCCGATGCCGCTCTGCATCAGAATGATGGTATTCTCGCCCGCACGACCTTCGGTATAGGTAAACGGAGTAATCTCCATCTTTACGGGATCGGTGAGTTGTTGTGCCAGTTGCTCGCGCTCGGAGGACATGGCTGTGATGATTCCTATCTTCATGTGTTCTATGCTTTACGAAAGACAAAGTTACGTTTTTTACGCGAAATTATCCGCACTTCTTGACGGAGATTGGAAATTAATCGTATATTTGTTTGATGGTGCGGATCGTTCCGTGCCTCACAACAACCGAAAACCATAAAATTTTGAGAATATGAAAAAAATCATCTGCGCCCTGCTCGGTGCGAGCCTTTTTGCGGCTTGCCAGACCGAGCCTCAGACCGTCATCCAAGGTCATCTGGAGGGGATTGAAAGCGATTCGCTGTTGGTAATGTACGGTACGCCCGGCGACCGAACCAACCGAACCACCGACACGCTTGCCATGAACCGGGGCAAATTCCGTTTCGTGCTTCCCGAATCCAAATTGCAGGAGATACGCCTTTGGGCACTGCCCTCCTCGAAATCCGCAGCCGACGGCTCGCGCAAGGCACTCTCGATGCAGGCCGTGATGCTGCCCCTCTTGCCCGACCAGACCCTTCAGATCGAAGGTTCGTTCGAGGAATACACCCTGTCGGGATCGCCCTTCTACGATGAGATGCAACAATTCCGCAACTCGATTGCCCCCACCTTGAAAAAGATTCAGGAGATTCAGACCACGGTCAAAGCGTTGAGCCAGAAGAAAGCCCCGCAGACGGAGATCATGGAGGCTTATGCTCCGATGCGCACGCTGTCACTCGCAATTTCCGACCAGACTTTCGACTACATCAAGCAGCACCCCGATTCGGATGTGTCGGTATCGCTTCTTGAATCGCTTTCTCAGAAGCAGGCCGCCGAAGCCCTCGAATTGATCTCCCCGCGTGCACAGCAGGGCATCATGGGTTTGATCTACCAAAACACCAAGAAACGCATCGAACGTGAGGCTGCCCGCAAGGAAGCCATGCGCACGGTGGTTGAAGGCGCACAGGCACCCGATTTCAACGTGAAAACGCTCGACGGCAAAGAGTTCGCGCTTGCGTCTCTTCGCGGTAAATATGTTGTGTTGGATTTCTGGGGGACATGGTGCGGCTGGTGCATCAAGGGCATGCCCGAAATGAAAGCCGCCTACGAAAAATATCACGACAAACTGGAATTTGTGGGCATCGCCTGCAATGACACCGAGGAGCGTTGGAAGCAGAAGATCGAGGAGTTGCAATTACCGTGGATTCATACGCTGAACCGGGAGGAACACGATCTTGCCATTGCCTACGGCGTAAGCGGTTTTCCCACCAAATTCATCCTCGACAAAGAGGGTAAGATCGTCAAAAAAGTAGTCGGAGAAAGTCCCGAATTTTACGAAACGATCGAGCGTCTGATGAAATAAAACACTTCCTATAAAAAAAACACCCCGTCGAAAAGCGGGGTGTTTTTTTATCGTTTGCCGATCGCAACATATTCGAACCCTTCGTCCCGAAGTTCGTTTCGATCGTAAATGTTTCGTCCGTCGATCACCAGCGGACGGCGCATGATCTTCTTCAAGACCGACCACGAAGGCATACGGAACAATTTCCATTCGGTCACGAGCAAAAGCGCATCGGCTTCTTCCGCCGTCTCGTACAGATCCTTGCAATAGGTCACCTTTTCTCCGATCCGTCGGCGGCATTCGTCCATTGCCACGGGATCATAGACCTTCACCCGCGCACCCGCTTTCAACAGGCGGTCGATCACCACCAATGCGGGGGCTTCGCGCATATCGTCCGTTTCGGGTTTGTAAGCCAAGCCCCACACCGCTATGTTTTTTCCGTGGAGATCCTCGCCCAGCACCCCCTTCAGTTTACGCACCAACACCTCTTTCTGTTGCTCATTGACCCGACGTGTGGCCTCGACAATCTGCATCGTATAGCCGTATTCGCGTGCCGTCGTGGCCAGTGCCCGCACATCCTTCGGGAAGCACGAACCGCCGTAACCGCATCCGGGATAGAGAAATTTGGATCCGATACGCAGATCCGTACCGATTCCCTTGCGCACCATATCGACATTCGCGCCGACCAGATCGCACAGGTTGGCGATGTCGTTCATAAACGAAATGCGGGTTGCCAACATGGCATTGGCGGCATATTTGGTCATCTCCGCCGAGGGAATATCCATGAAATAAACACGGAAATTATTCACCAGAAACGGACGGTAGAGTTTCGTCAGAATCGCCTTGGCACGGTCGGATTCCACACCGACAATCACACGGTCGGGCGACATGAAATCCTTGATGGCGGCACCTTCTTTCAGAAATTCGGGATTCGACGCCACCTCAAAATCGACCTCGACACCTCGTTGTTGCAACTCCTCCTCGATCACCTTGCGCACCTTACGCGAGGTACCCACGGGAACAGTCGATTTCGTGACGAGGATCGTATATTTACGGATGTTGCGGCCGAACGTGCGAGCCACCTCCAACACATGGCTCAAATCGGCCGACCCGTCCTCGTCGGAGGGCGTACCCACCGCCGAAAAGACGAGTTCCACATCGTCCAGACAACGGCTCAGATCCGTTTCAAAATGCAGACGCCCCGCCTCGACATTGCGTTTGACCATCTCCTCCAGCCCCGGTTCGTAAATGGGTATTTCACCGCGCTTGAGGGATTCGATTTTCTTCCGATCGACATCCACGCACGTCACATCGACACCCATCTCCGCAAAGCAGGTACCCGACACCAAACCCACATATCCGGTTCCGACAATGGCTATTCTCATAAAATTTCTGTGTTGTGTTATGTCGGACAAAGATACTCATTTTTAGGATCGCGGGCAATTTCTGCAACGCTTTTCTTTCTCGGAACCGTCCCGCAGATTTTGTCGTTTTGGATTTTTTCCATAAATTGTACCGAATTTGCATCGGACGAGAGCCTCGTCCGAACAGTCCAAACAATTAACACGCTGCACAATGAAACTTATTTCATGGAACGTAAACGGCATCCGTGCCTGCTGTGAGAAAGGATTCCGCGAATCCTTCTCGGCACTCGATGCCGATTTCTTCTGTCTTCAGGAAACCAAAATGCAGGCAGGTCAGCTCGACCTTGCCTTCGAAGGATATACCTCCTACTGGAACTACGCCGAAAAAAAAGGTTATTCGGGTACGGCGATCTTCTCGAAGCGCACTCCGATGAACGTAACTTACGGACTCGGCATCGAGGAGCATGACCACGAAGGACGTGTCATCACGCTCGAATTTGAGCAGTTTTTCCTCGTCACCTGCTACACGCCCAACTCTCAGGATGAACTCAAACGCCTCGACTACCGCATGACATGGGATGATGCCTTCCGTGCACACCTCCAAAAATTGGATCAGGCCAAACCCGTATTGGTGTGTGGCGATCTGAATGTGGCACACCGCGAAATCGACCTCAAGAACCCCAAGACCAACCGCATGAATGCGGGCTTTACGGATCAGGAGCGCGAGAAGTTCCAACTGCTGCTCGATGCGGGATTCATCGACACGTTCCGCCACTTTCACCCCGATCTGGAGGGGGCTTATTCGTGGTGGTCGTACCGCTTCCGCGCCCGCGAAAAGAATGCAGGTTGGCGTATCGACTATTTCCTCGCGTCGGAACGTCTTCGCAACAAACTCCTCGGCGCAAAGATCCACAACGAGATTTTCGGATCGGATCACTGCCCCGTGGAGGTCTCCCTCGATCTTTAAATCGCAATGAACGCCTCCGCACCCGCCATCTCCGTCACCACCGCCTGCATCTCTTGCGGTCGGTGCGTGAAGGTATGCCCCTCGCTGATCTTCACGCAGGAGCATAAGGGCGACCCGGTCACCCTCCGTCATCCCGAACGATGTATCGGGTGCGGGCATTGTGTGGATGCCTGCCCGCAGGGAGCCGTCCGACACAATCTTTTTCCCAAAGAGAAAATCCATCCGATCGACTACGCGGCACTCCCCTCGCCCGATCAACTGATGCTCCTTTTGAAGGCACGCCGCTCGAACCGCGCCCTGATGTCGCGCCCCGTTCCCCAAGAGGCAATCCGCAAGATCCTCGAAGCGGCACACTGCGCACCGACGGCGACCAATTCGCAACTGGTCTCCTTCACCGTGGTCGATGACCCTCAAAAATTGAAGTTCGTAGCCGACCACACGATCCGCACCTTCATGCGATTGGTACGCCTGCTGGAATTTCCGCTTATCAAGTTTTTTCTCAAACCGCTGCGTCCCGACCTCTACCGCTACGTTCCCGTATTCAAGGGTCTGAAACGGCGTCACGATGCGGGCGAAGATCCCATTCTGCGCCATGCCTCAACGCTGATCTTCTTCCATACGCCCCCGAAATACCGATTCGGGGCGGAAGACTGCAACCTCGCCTATCAAAACGGATCGCTGATGGCCGAGACACTGGGCATCAGTCAGATCTATATGGGATTCGTGCTTACGACCCTTCGCAAAGGGCAGAAGCAACTCTCCCGCCCGTTGGGCATCGACGGCCGCATCCGCGCCATCATGGCACTCGGCATCCCGCAATTCCGCTACCCGAACTATACCGACCGCAAGCCTTTATAGCGAATTGTTTGCTTTTGTCGGAGGATTGCCCTATTTTTGCGGGCAAATTTGAAATTATTTGAGAAATGAACTCTCTTCCCTCCGATCCCATGATCCTGTTCAGTTTCGTGAACATGAAACTGCGTGACGAATACGCTTCCCTCGATGCACTCTGCAACGACATGCAGATCGACCGCACCGAACTCGAACGAACCCTTTCGGAAGCAGGGTTCGAATACAGCGCAGAACACAACAAATTCTGGTAGTCTGTTACTCTGCAAACCATAAAAAATCCGCTCTTCGACAATGAAGAGCGGATTTTTTGTTGAAATACCTCCGCAATCCTTTACAGGGCAAACTTTACACCGACAAAGAATGTACGGGGCGTGGCAGGACCATAGATGTAAGCACCATCCTTACCCGATCCGAAGTCAATATCCTTCTGGAAACTGTCGAAAACATTCTTCACACCGGCATTCAGTTCCAGTCGGAGTTGTTTCGTAAGGTGGAACTCATACGACAGGCGCAGACCCATATCGAAGAAATTCGGCGTCAGACGTTCGCTATCAAATTCGATTGTGTTCCCCTCGGCATCCTCACCACCGTGGTTGTGCTGTACGAGCATACGCCCCGTAAAGTTACCGAAGACCGAAGCCGTGAAATCGTGCGTGATGTTGCAGTTGGCGGTGATATAACCGTAGTGATCGGGCGAGCGGAACATACGACGCTGAGCCTCAAGAACAGGCTTTCCGTTTGAATCGACCTGATCCGACCACCCCTCCGGGCAGTTGTAACGGCTCTGCTGATAGGTGTAACCCATCTGAACCTCGAATCGGTTGGGAATACCCGCTTTCAACTCGAAACCTACACCGCCGATCTTGGCACCCGATGCGTTGCGACGCTCCATGATCACATTACCCTGCTCATCTTCGCCGACCTTTTCCAGCGCGAACACATCGTCAAGCATCGTGTAGAAACCTTCGATCAACAGATTGGTCTGCAAACGTCCGAAATTGTGATACAGGTCGATCGAGCCGCTGAAACTGTGCGAATATTCGGGTTTCAGTCCGTCCGCAAGACGAATCACGGCCAGTTTGCCATCCAGAGCACTGATGTGCAAATCCTCGTTGTAAGCCTGAGGAGCGCGATAACCGCTCGAATAACTTGCACGCAGACCGACCTTCTCGATGGGGCTGTAACGGACATTCACACGCGGCGAGAAAACCACATCATCCATCATGTTATGCTTATCCAATCGACCTCCGATCAAGAAGTTGAGTTTCTTGCTGCGCCACTCGTTCTGGAAGAAGAAACCCGTGGCGTAGGTCTCCTGACTGAAGTTGCGTTTCAAAGCAAGATACTTGTCATTCAATTTGTTATAGGTATATTCGACACCAGCGGTAAGTTCGGCAGGCATGAACAGACATTTGTCGAAGGAATAGGTATATTGGCCTCCGGTCACGATCGTGCGGTCGTCGGTCTTACCGTAAGTCGTCTTGTTCTGATCGGTACCGAAATAACTGTTACGGTCGATGCCCTGCATCGAGGTGTACAAACCGACACGATGGTGGTTGTTCGGACTGAAGTAATCGAATTTCAAACCGCCTCCGTTGATCTTGTGATCCAACTGCTCGGCAATATCGGCCTCGTGGGGCGGCATGTCGAATTTGTTACCGCCACGACGGAACTCGTGTACATGGTGATATTCGGCAGTCAAACGGGTATAGGCAGACGTATTGTAATAGGCACGGAAACCGACCGTCTCGGAATTTAGACGGGGCAGATCCGAAAAGCCGTCGCCGTTGCGGTCGTAGTCGTCACGATCCTTGACCATACCGAACAGGTAAACACCCGTCTTGTAGTCGTCCGACACGAACGATCCGTTGAGCGAAGTGTTCAGATCGACACTTCCTCCACGCATCACATTGGTCGTATTCGACAATGTCAGTGAGTTGCGCACGGGTTCTTTGGTGATGATGTTCACCACACCGCCGATGGCATTGGCTCCGAACAACGCCGAACCGCCACCGCGGATCACCTCGACACGCTCGATCATCGCCACAGGCAACTGCTCCAGACCATACACACCGGCCAGCGAACTGAAGATGGGACGGCTGTCCAACAGGATCTGCGAATACTGCCCCTCCAGACCGTTGATACGCAACTGGGTCGTACCGCAATTGCTGCAATTGTTCTCGACACGCAAACCCGATTGGAAGTTCATCGACTCGGCCAAGTTGCTCGAAGCGACACTCTCGAAAAGTTTGGTCGAAGCCACCGACACGATCGTCGGCGAACATTTCTTGTTGGTCTCCGTACGGCTTGCCGAAACGACAACCTCCTCCACGGACAAAGCCTCCTCCACGAGATTGAAATTTACCTCGATGGTGCGTTTGCCCTCGATGCGAATGGTCTGCTCAAGCGTCTTGTAGCCGATGGCCGATGCCGACAAGGTAAATTCGCCGGGAGCCAGATTCTTCAAGAAGTAGTGACCCGTGGCATCGGTTGCCGCGCCAAATGTCGTACCCTTGACGGCTACCGTGGCATAAGCAAGGTGTTCGCCCGTCTTGGCATCAATGACGTGACCCGTAATGTTGGCATCACTTTGTTTTTTCCGGGGTTTATATACGGTCTCCTCACCCTCGGCAAACAAGCACAAGGGCATAAGGAGCAACAATGCTCCTAAAATATATTTTTTCATTATTTGAATATCTGTTATGGTGAATAAGCAACCACCCTTCACAGGGACGGTCATATCGGAACGCGCGGGGCATACTTATATATATAAATGCACCGCACACATGTCTTTTCGGGAAATTATGCCATAACAGGAGGAGCCCGCAGTCCGCAGACGCGGATCGGCGACGACTGACGTGCCACGACAACGGGCACTTTGAAGTAGTAACGGATCGCCGTGAGGTGAATGACGGCCGTTGCGATCGCAACCGATGTCGCCAACAACAACGAAAGATACTCGATGACCTGTAATTGTTGTTCGGAGTGGGTATGGTTGTTCGCATCGGCGAAAGGGTGCGAAT
Source organism: Alistipes sp. (assembly GCA_020026415.1). Lineage (GTDB taxonomy): Bacteria > Bacteroidota > Bacteroidia > Bacteroidales > Rikenellaceae > Alistipes. The sequence goes on from JAHHQL010000025.1 coordinate 14,813, forward strand.
GGACATAAACGCGATCCCCAATACGGTGGGCGTGCGGGAAAAGCGTGATGGAAGACCAGTACGTCGCAAAGAGCAACAGGAGTCCCAGAGCAATAATTTTATGTCCGTAAGATTTCACAAACGCAAAGGTAAAATTTATTCGTCGGATCACCAAATATCTAAACAACAATATTTTTCGGATATTACCGAAGGGATCGTCATCGGCCATATTTGTCAAAAAAGAAAACAATGAGTATCTTGGCAGACAAAATCACACTTAACACACACTTCTATGAAAAACCGATTCAACACGAATCTGTTGATCGACCTTTTACTGTTTCTGAACATTGCAGCCGTGTCGATCTCCGGATTCGTCATCAACTACGTCATGCCGCCATGTATCGCCCACCGTCACGGCGCGGACGGGCTGGTCAGGTACAACCGTCTGATCCGTCACTTTTGGGGCGATCTGCACACCGTCTTGGGTGTATCGCTTCTGGTTCTGCTCCTGCTCCATATCATGTTCCATCGGGAGGCCGTCACCGCCTTTTTCAAGAAGCACATCCCCTATAAACCGCTTCGTTGGGGCGTTTATCTGCTGCTTGTGGTAATTCTTCTGGCAACCGTTCTTCCGTGGATCTTCGCCAACTACCTTTTCCTGTAAACCGACTCTCAAAAGAGGGAATCCTTTCAAAAGGATTCCCTCTTTTTTTGTGGTACACCAATCCGGATCGGTTTTTTTCGTATCTTTGTCCCCAAACAATTCCGTGAAAACAACATGAAATTCAAATCAATCCCCTCTTTGCGCACACTTTCACTCTGCGCCGCATTGCTGATCGGGGCAAACAGCCTTGCCCAAGACTCGTTACCGCCCGCCTATTGGGAAAACGAAACCGTCTTCGAAGAACACAAAGAAGCCGGTCATGCCACCTATATACCCTACTCGTCGCGTGAGCAGATGACCTCCGATGCCTATTACCGCACGCCGTGGGTTACGCCCCGTTCGGATCTCTACCGTTCGCTCAACGGCAAATGGAAATTCTTCTATGTCGATTCGACCGAGGAGCGTCCCACGAATTTCTTCCGCGAAGATTTCGATCCGTCGTCGTGGGACGAAATCACCGTACCCTCCAACTGGGAGATGCAGGGTTACGGCACGCCGATCTACTGCAACGTGGAATATCCCCACGCCAACAAACCGCCCTACATCGAACGCCGCGAACCGTACAAAGACTACGGTGTGAATCCCGTAGGATCGTATCGCCGTGATTTCGACCTGCCCGAATCGTGGAAGGACAAACAGATATTCGTCCACTTCGGCGGTATTTACAGCGCGGCATACGTCTGGATCAACGGACACTATGTCGGCTACACGCAGGGCGCAAACAACGACCACGAATTTGACATCACGCCCTACTCCCGCCCCGGCAAGAACTCGATCTCGGTGCAGGTCATCCGCTGGTCGGACGGCAGTTACCTCGAATGTCAGGATATGTTCCGCATGAGCGGTATCTATCGTGATGTCTATCTGTTCACCACGCCCCGCACCTTCATCCGCGACCACCGCATCTCTTCCTCGCTCGAAGCACCCGCTTTCGATCGCGGTACGTTGCAGGTCGATACGTGGATCAGCAAGCGCGACGAGAACCGTCATGCAGACTACACCCTTTCGCTCGAAGTGTTCGACCCCGCAGGCAAACGCATTGCCTCGGACGAGATCCGCAAATCGGAAACGTTCAAGGGCAAAAATGCAGTAACAACCTTCGAGAATCGCAAGGAGTCGTTCCGCATCGCCCTCGATCACCTCCTGCCGTGGACGGCCGAAACACCCGACCTCTACACCGTGGTACTCTCGCTTTACGACCGCCACGGAAATCTGACCGAGACCTTCTCGACCAAATACGGCTTCCGTCACATCGAGACGAAGGATCGTCTGGTCTATATCAACGGCCGCCGCATCGTATTCAAGGGTGCCAACCGCCACGACACCCACCCCATGCTGGGTCGTGCCGTAGATGTCGAGTCGATGCTCAACGATGTAATTCTCTTCAAACAGAACAACCTCAACACCATCCGTACGAGCCACTACCCCAATCAGGACAAAATGTACGCGATGTTCGATCATTACGGTCTGTATGTGGTCGATGAGGCCGACATCGAATGTCATGCCAACACTTCGATCAGTTCGATGCGCAGTTGGGCACCCGCCTTTGTGGATCGTGCCGTGCGTATGGTTCTGCGCGACCGCAACCACCCCTCGGTCATCTTCTGGTCGCTGGGTAACGAGAGCGGTGACGGCGAGAACTTCGCCGACACATACAACGCCGTGAAGGCACTCGACAACCGTATCATCCACTACGAAGGTCAGGGCAGTTGGAATCACACCGACCTCACCTCCGACATGTACCCCTCGCTCGAACGTCTTTTGCAACACGATCGCAGCAATGATCCCCGCCCGCACTTCGTGTGCGAGTATGCCCATGCCATGGGCAACGCCATCGGCAACCTCAAGGAGTATTGGGATCTGATCGAAACGAGCCGTCGTCTGATCGGCGGTTGCATCTGGGACTGGACGGATCAGGCGATCTGCCACCCCGCCGAGATCAAGACAGGGACGATGCGCGGATTCTATACGGGTTACGACTTTCCCGGCCCGCATCAGGGCAACTTCTGCAACAACGGCATCGTGACGGCCGATCGTCAGCCGACTGCCAAATTGGCCGAAGTGAAACGCATTTACCAATACATCAAGATCGAGAATTTCGATTCGGGAACCCGCAGCGTAAAGATCCGCAACCGCTACGCATTCCTCAACCTCTCGGAATTTGACATCGTATGGTCGGTATTGCGTTCAGGACGCGAAGTCGAGCAGGGGACGATCCGCGATTTCACGCTGCCCGCCACCGAGGACAAGACGCTCTACATCCCCTTCACGACCGAGATCGAACCCTCGAACGAGTACCTGTTGAATGTTCGTTTCGTTCTGAAGAAAGATACCGATTGGGCAAAGGCAGGTCACGAAATGGCTGCCGCACAATTCGCCTTGAACGAAATGCCCCGCCTCACGAAGAAAGATCCCAAAACAGTGGAAGGCACGCTCACGCTTCGCAAAACCGACTCGTCAGTAGAGATCGCGGGTAAAGGTATGTCGCTGTCGTTCGACACGACAACGGGAGTTTTGACTTCGCTTCGTTACGGTGACCGCGAATTTATCCACGAAGGCCACGGCCCTGTATTCGACAACCACCGTTTCATCGAGAACGACACGTTTGCCGACACCTCGTCGCACCTCGCCCCCACGGGAACACTCACCCATGAGTGGATCGAGCGCGGCAAGGCACTTCGCGTGAAGACTTCGCGCCGTGCCGAGGGTCTTTGCGACTACGCGATCAACTACACGATCTATGCCGACGGCGTGATCGACCTTACGACCGAATTTACGCCCATGAAACCCCGCCCCTCAGAGGATATGGAGAACGATCCGTTCAAATATTACCTCCGCCGTATGGGTGTGTCGTTGCTCCTGAACGGCGATTTTAACCACGTGGAGTACTACGCACGCGGTCCTCTGGCCAACTACGTTGATCGCAAGGTGGGTTCGGATCTGGGTCGCTACATCACCACCGTCGAAGCGATGCAGGAACACTACGTGAAACCCCAGACGATGGGTAACCGCGAGGATGTGCGCGATCTGACTTTCACCGACAACGAAGGTCGCGGTATTCGTCTCGAAGCGGAGGGTCGTCTGAACTTCTCGGCACTGCACTACACCGACGCCGAGTTGATGGGTGATCTGAAGGGGCACGAATGGGAACTCAAACCGCGCGAGGAGATTGTCCTTCATCTGGACTACATGCAGCGCGGTATCGGTAACGGGTCTTGCGGCCCCAAGACCCTCGGAAAATACCAGATTCCGACCGAAGGCACCTACGGATACACGATCCGCCTTACGCCCGTAACCAAATAAAACAACGCGATATGATGAATTTCAGAATAGGACACGGCTACGATGTCCACCTGCTTCGGGAGGGACTTCCGTTCATTTTGGGCGGCATCGAGATTCCTCACACCAAAGGCTTTGTCGCCCATTCCGATGGCGATGTGGCGATTCACGCCTTGTGTGATGCCCTGCTCGGTGCGGCGGCTCTGGGTGACATCGGCAAACTCTTCCCCGACACGGCCGACGAATTTAAGGGAATCGACTCGAAGATTCTCCTGAAACAGGTTGTGGATCTGTTGCGCGAAAAGGGTTATGAGATCGGCAATGTCGATCTTACGATCCGCGCCCAACGCCCCAAACTCCGCCCTCATATCGACCAAATGCGCGAGACGATGGCGCGTGTGATGTCACTCGATGCAGATCAGGTGTCGGTCAAGGCAACCACCACCGAAAAACTCGGTTTCGAAGGACGCGAAGAAGGAGTATCGGTTTCGGCCGTGGCTCTGATCTTCAAAGCATAAACATTCATCCGAAAACGGAAAACGCGACTGAACAGTTCAGTCGCGTTTTTTGTTAATAGACTTCCAAAACCACTCCGTCATACCGCACGGGATTGTACCACGTGTTCGAAATCAAAAGCGATGCATCGCCCGACGGTTTATGGATTTCAAATTTGAAGGTATAGACATCCGACGTGAAAAGCCGCGTAGAGAACGTCACCCGCCAACCGTTTTTGATCGGCTCGACCGAATAATTCTCATCTTCGAGCCCCACCGTATAATCCAACATCGTCGGAATGTAGGGCGGCATTTTGTTACGGATGTACGGGATATTGATATCCACGGAGTGTTCCCACAGCGTCACCGCAAATGCGGGATCGGTCAGCGACCGCTGTACCCCGCTCGGTTCGCGTTGCATGGTTCGGGGACTGAACTTGAAACTCTGTTGCAACACCATCGAATCAATCCGTTCGGCGGATTTCTCATTGCGCTCCGTACGCTTCTGCTGGCGTATCGTGCGCTTCTCTTCCCTCGATTGCCCGAAAAGCACACCGCACAACAGCATGCCGGCAATCAGCAACATTATCTTTTTCATAGAGCCAAACATTTGGTTTTACCCCCGAAAGATACAAAAACAATGCCGCTTACAATCCCATTTCTTTCAAAAAATGTCCCGTGTAACTTCTCTCGCAACAAGCCACATCGTGAGGCGTGCCTGCAACCAGCACTTCGCCACCTGCCGCACCGCCTTCGGGTCCCATGTCGATCAGATGATCGGCGACCTTGATCACATCGAGGTTGTGTTCGATGACAAGCACCGTATTTCCGCGATCGACCAACTTGTTCAGCACCTCCAGCAACAAACGGATGTCCTCGAAATGAAGACCCGTCGTCGGCTCGTCCAAAATATAAAGCGTCTGCCCCGTATCGTGTTTGGAGAGTTCGGCCGAAAGTTTGATACGCTGCGACTCTCCGCCCGAAAGGGTCGTACAGGGCTGTCCCAAAGTAAGATAACCGAGACCTACATCCTGAATAGCCTTGAGTTTCTGATAAATATTGGGGATATTCTCGAAAAATTCGACTGCCACATTCACCGTCATGTTCAGCACATCGTTAATCGACTTGCTCTTATATTTCACCTCCAGCGTTTCGCGGTTGTAGCGTTGTCCGCCACATGCCTTGCAACGCACATAGACATCGGGCAGGAAATTCATCTCGATGGTCTGCACACCCGCACCGCGACACTCTTCGCAGCGTCCGCCCTTGACGTTGAACGAGAACCGCCCCGCCTTGAATCCGCGTATCTGCGCATCGGGTGTCATCTCGAACAACTTGCGAATGTCGGCAAAAACATTCGAATAGGTCGCGGGATTGCTTCGGGGTGTACGGCCGATCGGCGACTGATCCACCACGACCAATTTGTCGATATGCTCCATGCCTTCGATCGAATCGTATGGCAGCGGCTGATCGTAGGAACGATACAGTTTCTGCGAGAGGATCGGACGCAGCGTTTCGTTGATCAGGGTCGATTTACCCGAACCGCTGACACCCGTCACGCAGATGAATTTGCCCAACGGAAATTCGACCGTGACATTCTTGAGGTTGTTGCCCCGTGCACCGCGGATGACAACCTTCTCCCCCGTACCCGGACGTAATGTCGAAGGGATCTCGATCTTGCGGCGTCCCGTAAGGTAATCCGCCGTAATACTGTCGGTCTTGACGATCTCATCGAACGAACCCGTCGCCACGATGCTGCCGCCCTTACGGCCTGCCAGAGGCCCCACATCGACAATATAATCGGCCGAACGCATCATCTCCTCGTCGTGTTCCACCACAATCACCGTATTGCCCGCATCGCGCAACTCCTTGAGGCTGTTGATCAGACGCATATTGTCGCGCTGATGCAGACCGATCGACGGTTCGTCCAGAATGTAAAGGACATTGACCAGTTTCGAGCCGATCTGTGTCGCCAGACGGATACGTTGCGACTCACCACCCGACAACGAACGCGACGAACGCGCCAACGAAAGGTAACCCAGACCCACATCCATCAGAAAACGCAGGCGTTCGCGGATCTCCTTCACGATCTCCTGAGCGATTTTCCACTCTTTGTCGGTCATGTACTCCTCGATGTGCGCCACCCATCGGGCAAAATCCGAAATCGACATGGACGATACATCGGCTATATTTTTTCCGCCGATCTTGAATTGGAGAGACTCTTTTTTCAGACGTGTGCCCCCGCAAACCGAACATTTGCGGTAAGCCATAAACTGTTCGCGCCACTTACGACCGCGGGCACTCGTCTCGTCGTAGGTGTTGTTGATGTATTCGGCAACGCCTTCCCACGACACGAACTGATTGCCGTTGATCGACCCGAACTCCGAAAGATTCACCGTCATGGGTTCGGAATCGCCATACAGCACGGCATTAAGTGCCATCTCCGAGAACGACGAAACGGGATCATCCAACGTAAAATCATAGCGGTGACCCAACATCTCAAGCAGGGCAAACAACATGTTGTTGTGGTACTTGCCTAAAGGTTCGATCGCACCCTCCCGAAGCGAAAGCGAACGGTCGGGGACGATTTTCTCCATATCGAGTACTGCCTCAACGCCCAATCCGTTACAATGGGGACATGCCCCTTGCGGCGAGTTGAACGAAAAGGTGTGCGGTGCAGGGTCGTCGAATGCCACGCCCGTCGTGGGGCACATCAGGTGACGCGAATAGTAGCGCATCTGCTCCGTGCCGTAGTCGTACACCGCCATGATGCCCTTACCCTGACGCATGGTCTCCTTCAGCGAACCGGCGACACGATCGCGTGTCTCCTGCTTCGGTACCAGACGATCCACCACCAGATCCACCGTATGCACTTTATAGCGGTCGAGTTTCATGCCCGCCGAAATTTCGCGGATCTCGCCGTCGATACGGGCATAGATATAGCCTTTCTTGGCAAGGGATTCAAACAGGTCTCGATAGTGTCCCTTACGTCCCTTGACGATCGGTGCCATCAGCGCGATGCGTCGTCCCTCGAATCCGCTGATGATCAGATCGCAGATTCGGTCGTCGGAATAATGAACCATCTCCTCGCCCGTGATCGGCGAGTAAGCGCGCGAGGCACGCGCATACAACAGACGCAGGAAGTCGTTGATCTCGGTGACGGTACCCACCGTCGAACGGGGATTCTTGTTGGTGGTTTTCTGCTCGATCGCCACCACGGGACTCAAACCCGAAATCTTATCGACATCGGGGCGTTCCATCGTGCCGACAAACTGACGGGCATAGGTCGAAAGGGTCTCCATATAGCGGCGTTGTCCCTCGGCGTAGATCGTATCAAACGCCAGCGACGACTTGCCCGATCCGCTCAACCCCGTGATGACGGTGAGTTTGCGTCGCGGAATTTCCAAATCGACATTCTTGAGGTTGTGCACCCTTGCACCCAATATTTTAATCGAATCCTGCTCCATAATACTATTCCATCGGGCGAAAAACGCATGTAAATCCCGAATCGGGCAAAGATACCTATTTTTATCGGGAAAAACCAATGTTTCAACTCTTTGCCCAAGAAATATCCCCGCCGCACATAAAAAAAACTCCGCACACCCGGTAAGTGTGCGGAGCATATTATGAAGAATGAATCTCCTCTAACCTGCTACCATGCGAACAGAGGGTAGTTGGCCATCAGTTCGTTCACCTCCTTGCGAACGGCCGCAATGACCTCCTCGTTCAGCGGATCAGACAACACGCGGTCGATCAGACCTACGATGTAGTCCATCTTGTCCTCCTTCAGACCACGCGTGGTGATGGCGGGAGTACCGAAACGCAGACCCGAAGTCTGGAACGGCGAACGGGTATCGAACGGAACCATGTTCTTGTTGGTGGTGATGTCGGCTGCAACCAGACTCTTCTCGGCCTGTTTGCCGGTCAGTTCGGGGAACTTGTTACGCAGGTCGATCAGCATCAGGTGGTTATCCGTACCGCCCGAAACGACGTGATAGCCACGCTTGATGAAGGCTTCGGCCATGGCGGCTGCGTTCTTCTTCACCTGCTTCTGGTATTCGACATATTCGGGCTGAAGTGCCTCACCGAAGGCAACGGCCTTGGCGGCAATCACATGCTCCAGCGGGCCGCCCTGAATACCGGGGAACACTGCCGAGTTGATCAACTGCGACATCTTCTTTACGACACCCTTCGGCGTGGTGTAACCCCACGGATTGTCGAAATCCTTACCGATCAGGATAATACCGCCACGAGGACCGCGCAGAGTCTTGTGGGTGGTCGAAGTTACGATGTGGGCATATTTCACGGGGTTGTCGAGCAAACCTGCGGCGATCAGACCTGCCGTATGGGCCATATCGACCATGAAGATGGCACCGACCTTGTCGGCGATCTCACGCATACGTTTGTAGTCCCATTCGCGCGAATAAGCCGAAGCACCGCCGACGATCAGTTTCGGCTTGCACTCCATGGCGAGTTGTTCCATGGCATCGTAATCCACGCAACCGGTCTTCTCGTTGAGTTTGTAGCCGACGGCATTGAAATACATACCCGACATGTTCACCGGCGAACCGTGCGAAAGGTGGCCGCCGTGATCGAGGTCAAGACCCATAAAGGTATCACCGGGCTTGAGCACGGCGAAGAATACGGCCATGTTGGCCTGCGCACCCGAATGGGGCTGCACGTTTGCGAACTCCGCACCATAGATCTTGCAGATACGCTCGATCGCCAGATTCTCGACCTCATCGACAACTTGGCAACCGCCGTAGTAACGGTGGGCAGGATAACCCTCAGCGTATTTATTCGTCAAAACGGATCCCATTGCCTCCAACACTTGGTCGCTGACAAAGTTTTCCGATGCGATCAACTCGATACCGTGCGTCTGACGCGCACGTTCCGCTGAAATCAGATCAAAGATCTGCTCATCTCTTTTCATATTCAATCGTTTTATTGAGGTTTTCTTATATTGGGAATGCAAGAGGTATCAGAACCGCCACATTCGCTTTATTTTCAACAAATTAACTGATCCCACAAAATCTGCAAGCGACCTAATCGCATGTGGTATCACCATTTACGGGGCTTACAACAATGCAAATATAATAAATTATTTCGTTTCTGCAACACCCTTTCAAATTAAGATTTTTTAATTTCGATGTAACCGCATCGGGATCTGCAAGAAACACCACAGAAGCCGTCCGAAGTTCGATTTTCGGCAGATTCGGATCAGTTTTCGGGCATTTTTTTGTGCTTTTCGCAAAATACATTTTATAAATAAGTACCCGTTGGCGGAATTAATTTGATAAACATCTATGTGTAAAAAGATGTGCATAT
>JAHHQL010000026.1 GCA_020026415.1 Alistipes sp.
GGAGTCTGATACCACATATAAAATAAAAAGGTCGATCCGCGGGGAATCGACCTTTTCCGGTTTATGGATATTGTCCGACTTCGGAAATGCAGGATTAAAATTCCGAAGTGAAGTGGAAGCGGATGTCTTTGAAGTTCTCCTGTGCCAGCGCAAGGGCGTAACTCGTGTCGGCGAGGAATACGTCGCGCCCGTGTTTGTCGAGTGCCATATTGGTATGTTTGCGGCGTTTGAAGTCGGCAAGTTGTTCGGCATTGTCGCTCTCGATCCAGCATGCCTTATAGATCGAAATCGGTTCCCAACGGCATGAAGCGTTATACTCGTGCTCGAGGCGGTATTGGATCACCTCAAACTGAAGTGCTCCCACCGTACCGATGATCTTACGGCCGTTGAGCGACGAGGTGAACAACTGTGCCACACCTTCGTCCATCAGTTGGTCGATACCCTTTGAAAGTTGTTTGAACTTCATCGGGTCGGCATTCTCGATATAGCGGAACTGCTCGGGCGAGAACGAGGGGATACCCGTAAAGCGGAGTTTTTCGCCCTCGGTGAACGTATCTCCGATCTTGAAGTTGCCCGTATCGTGCAGACCCACGATGTCACCCGGATAAGCAAAGTCGATCACCGACTTCTTCTCCGCCATAAATGCCGTCGGCGAAGAGAATTTCTGCTGTTTGCCGCTACGCACGTGCAGGTAGTTCTTGTTGCGTTCGAACACACCCGAACAGATCTTCATGAAGGCGATGCGGTCGCGGTGGTTGGGATCCATGTTAGCGTGGATCTTGAAAATGAAGCCCGTCATTTTGGTCTCGTCGGGTTTCACGTCGCGCGTTTCGGTATGGGCGGGACGGGGCGAGGGGGCAATACGCAGGAAGCACTCCAACAACTCGCGGACACCGAAGTTATTCACGGCCGAACCGAAGAATACGGGGGCAAGATGTCCCTCAAGGTACTCCGTACGATCAAATTCGTCATATACACCCTCGACCAGTTCCACATCGCTGCGCAGTTGGTTGGCGTACTTTTCTCCGATCAACTCGTCGATCTCGTGCGAGGCAAGATCCGAGATCTCGACCTTCGAGGCGTTGGTCGTCTGGCGGTCGATGGAGGTGAACAGCGTGAGGTTTTTCTCATAAAGGTTGTAAACACCCTTGAAATCGGGACCGCTCGATATGGGGAAGGCGAGCGGGCGGACGCGGATCTGAAGTTCGCGCTCGACTTCGTCCAACAACTCGAACGGATCCTTTGCGGGGCGGTCGAGTTTGTTGATGAAGACCATTACGGGGGTGTTGCGCATGCGGCAGACCTCCATCAGTTTGCGCGTCTGGCTCTCGACACCCTTTGCACCATCAATGACGATGATGACCGAATCGACCGCCGACAGCGTGCGGTAGGTATCCTCGGCGAAGTCTTGGTGACCCGGCGTATCGAGGATATTGACCTTCATGCCTTCGTACTCGAAGCCCATGACCGATGTGGCCACGGAGATACCTCTCTGACGTTCGATCTCCATAAAGTCGGAGGTTGCTCCCTTTTTGATCTTGTTGCTCTTGACGGCTCCTGCCACATGGATGGCACCACCGAACAACAGCAATTTCTCGGTAAGGGTCGTTTTACCGGCATCGGGGTGTGCAATGACCGCAAATGTACGGCGGCGTGTAATCTCTTCCTGTAATGTCATGTCGTATCTTTTCGTTGTTATTCGCGTGTAAAAAGCGGTCGGAACCGCTCGTTTTTCAGCATCAAACCCCTGCTTGGGGCGGGGGCTTGATGGGTTATGGTAAGAAAAGCGGGGACGGCGGGCATCCCCTGCGGGGGTTACTCCTTGGGGTAATCGACGTTGTAGTGGCAACCGACCGATTCCTTGAGTTCGCGACCCTGTTTGATGACCAGATAAGCCGTGGCGATCATGTTGCGCAATTCGCACAGTTCGCGGTTGGGTTTGGTCTTGTTGTAGAGTTCCTCGGTCTCCTCGAAGATGATCGCCAGACGGCGCATGGCGCGTTTGAGCGAGAGGTTCGAACGCACGATGCCCACATAGTTGGACATGAGCGACTGCATCTCGCGCTGCGACTGGAGAATCATCAGCATCTCCTCGGCGTGGGTCGTACCCTCGAAATCCCAGTCGGGAATACCCTCCTGAATCTCGACTTTCGGCAACATCGCAACGGCGTGGCGTGCGGCCTGATCGGCGTAAACCAAAGCCTCGATCAGCGAGTTCGAAGCCAGACGGTTGCCGCCGTGAAGTCCCGTGCAGGAGGTCTCGCCCAGAGCGTAGAGGCGTTTGACGGAGGTCATGCCGTTCAGATCGACCTTGACACCGCCGCAGCAGTAGTGCGCCGCAGGTGTTACGGGGATCCAGTCCTTGGTGATGTCGATGCCGATCGTCTTGCACTTCTCGTAGATGTTGGGGAAGTGGCTGCGTACCGAATCGGGATCTTTGTGCGTCACGTCGAGATAGACGAACTCGTCGCCCGTCTTGGCCAACTCGTGATGGATGGCGCGTGCCACCACATCGCGCGGTGCGAGCGAACGCATCGGGTGGTATTTGTCCATGAACTCCTCGCCCGTCTTCAGACGCAGGATCGCGCCGAAGCCACGCATCGCCTCGGTGATCAGGAACGAGGGTTTCTCGCCCGGATTGTAGAGCGTCGTGGGGTGGAACTGGATGAACTCCATATTTTCGGTGATGGCCTTGGCGCGGTGGCACATGGCGATACCGTCACCCGTGGCAACCACGGGATTTGAGGTGCGCGAGTAGATGTTGCCGCAACCGCCCGTGGCTACGATCGTGAATTTGGAAAGAATCGTCTCGATCTCGTTGGTGTCGATGTTCAGCACGTAAGCACCGAAACATGCCAGACCTCTCGTGTGGCGCGTAACGAACTCACCCAAATGGTGTTGTGTCAGCAGGTCGATGGCAAAATGGTGCTCCAGCACCGTGATGTTGGGATTCTTCTTGACCGACTCAATCAGGGCGCGTTCGATCTCGGCACCCGTCAGATCCTCGTGGTGGAGGATGCGGTGTTCCGAGTGGCCGCCTTCACGATTCAGTTCGAAACGGCCGTCGGGTGTCTTGTCGAAGCGCGTTCCCCATTCGATCAAATCACGGATCAGTTCGGGTGCACGGCGCACGACGAGTTCCACGGCCTGCTTTTCGCATTTGCCCGCTCCGCATACCAACGTGTCGTGGATGTGCTTCTCGAACGTGTCGGGAGCGTAGGTAACCGAGCAAATACCGCCTTGGGCATAGTTGGTATTACATTCATTCATTTCGCCTTTCGTCACGATGGTGACGTGGCCATGTGCTGCGGCTTTGAGCGCAAAGCATAATCCTGCCGCGCCGGAACCGATGACTAAAAAGTCGGTCTTCATATTTTTAATAGATTAAGCATCGCAAAGTTACAAAAAATAGTAATTTTGCGTCATAAATTTCAAGAAAATGGAACGACATATTGACATAAATGACTTTAATTATCCGCTTCCCGACGAACGGATCGCCAAATTTCCGCTCGAAGAGCGTTCTTCGTCGAAGTTGCTGATTTGGAACAAGGGTGAAATTTCGGAGCGTCATTTCCGTGATTTGGGCGATGTGCTTCCTGCGGGTAACTTGTTGGTGTTCAACAATGCCAAGGTGATCCGTGCGCGCATCATCATGCACAAACCTTCGGGGGCACGCATCGAGGTGTTCTGCTTGGAACCTCACCTTCCTGCCGATTACGAACGGGCATTTGCCGTCAAGGGCGAGTGTCAGTGGTCGTGCATCGTGGGCGGACTGAAGAAATGGAAGGAGGGTTGTGTCGAGATCCGTTTTGATTATGAGGGGCGTGAGGAGGTTTTGAAGGCCTACCGCATGACCGAGAACGGACGCGAGCAGATCGTACGGTTCGAGTGGTCGGCGGATCTGACCTTCGGCCAGTTGCTGGAACATTTGGGACGCATTCCCATCCCGCCCTACCTGAACCGCGAGAGTCAGGAGATCGACTACACGCGCTATCAGACGGTTTATTCCAAGAACGAAGGTTCGGTGGCCGCACCCACGGCAGGTCTGCACTTTACGCCCGCGCTGATTTCGGACATGAAGGCGCGCGGATTCGAGTTTGAGGAGGTGACCCTGCACGTCGGTGCGGGTACGTTCCTGCCGGTCAAGGCGGAGAACGCCGCCGAGCATCCGATGCACACGGAACATTTCGAGGTACACCGCGAGACCATCGAGAAACTTTTGCGCCACTACGGACACATCACCGCCGTGGGTACGACGTCGGTGCGCACGCTGGAGTCGTTGCCTGCTCTGGCATGGCGTATCCGCCAGAAGGGTGCGCCTGAGGCGGCTCGTGCCGTGGGGCAGTGGGAGTTATATGACATCCCGCACGAATTTACGGGGCGGGAGGCTCTGGAAGTGTTGGCCGAATACATGGCGCGCGAGGAGTTGGATCGCATGAAAGCCTCGACGCAGATCATGATCACCCCGCTGAACTACGAATTTCGCATCGTCAGGAACATCGTGACGAATTTCCACCAGCCCAAATCGACCCTTCTGCTGTTGGTATCGGCCTTTGTGGGCGACGATTGGAGGCGGATTTACGGTTACGCGCTGGATCACGATTTCCGTTTTTTGAGTTACGGAGATTCTTCGGTATTCCTCAAAGAGTAGGCCTTCCGGGGGCGTAACGCCCTCCTTTTTCGGGAAAAACAGTGAAAATCGGAGCAAATATTGCTATGTTTTTCATTTTATTTCTATCTTTGTCACAGAGTATAAACTAAAAACTACATACAACTATGATCAAAAAATTACTTTTTACGGTAGTGGCTCTTCTGGGTTTCGCTGCCATCGCATCGGCCCAGCAGCTGGCCAACGTGAAGATTGAGAACGGTAAGGGTCAGATCATTTCGACCGAATCGCTCATCGACGGCAAAACGCCTTTTATCCTTTCGTTCTGGTCTTCGACCTGCAAACCCTGTCAGAAGGAGTTGGCTGCCATCAACGAGCAACTTGTCGATTGGCAGGAGCAGGCCGATTTCCGCGTGGTGATCGTATCGGTGGATGACAGCCGTTCGTCGTCGAAGGCCAAGGCCATGGTAAACGGTTCGGGCTGGGAGGATTTCATCGACCTGTATGACAAGAATCAGGATCTGAAACGCGGTATGAACGTGAACCTCGTGCCGATGGCATTTGTCATCGACAAGAACGGCAAGGTGGCTTACTCGCACATGGGTTATGCTCCCGGTGCCGAGGCTGAACTCTTCCAGCAGATCCTCAAACTCCAATAAATAAGTTGATTCTACAATGAATTTCAAACATATTTTTGCATTGACCGCCCTCGCAATGTTGGCGGTCAATGGTTTTGCTCAGGCGGATACCGAAGGCAAAAAGAAAGCAAAACGCGACTGGGGCAGCCTGTCGGGCAGTTTCGAAACCAACTCGATCTATTACGTGGAGGATTCCGAGGTGCCGAACCAGAAGATGCCCAAACACGACGTCGGTTCGAACAACTACCTCAAGGCCGACTACGTACGCGGCCGTTTCTCGGCAGGTGTGCAGGCCGAAGGTTACTTCTCGGCTTTGTACGGCTTCGAGCAGATCGCCGATTACGATCAGTTCAACCTCACGAACTTCTACGTGCAGTGGGCCGACAAAAACTACTCGATCACGGGTGGTACGTTTTACGATCAGTTCGGTAGCGGTCTTCTGTTCCGTGCCTTCGAGGATCGTGCACTGGGTGTAAACAACGCTCTGCTGGGTGCACGTGTGACCTACAACCTCAAGAACATTCTTGCTCTGAAAGGTATGTGGGGCAAGCCCCGTTTCGGTATGAATTACAACACCGATGCCCAGTTGTGGGGCTTCGATGCAAGCCTTCGTCTGTCGGAGTTGTGGCACGCCGAGCGTTCGTCGCTCGCCGTTGAGGGTTCGTTCCTGAACCACTACGAGAAAGTGCCCGCCGAAATCAAGGGTAAACTCAAATCGAATACGATCGGCTGGTCGGGTCGCTTGAACTACGAGATCGGCGGCTTCACCTCGAAATTCGAGTATGTCGATAACGGCAAGAATTATTATCAGGACGGTAACGAATTTATCCCCCGTCGCGGTAACGCCCAGCAGTTGGAGTTGGGTTACAGCGGCAACGGTCTGGGTATTATGGTTACGGGTCGTCGTCTGGAGTGGATGTACACCCACTTTACCCGTGAAAACACCGGTATGGCTGGTAACATCTACAACTACATCCCCGCACAGTCGTTGCAGCACACCTATGTACTCGCCAACCTGCACCCCTATTCGCCGATGTTGGGCGAGACGGGTTTCAGAAAGAATGTTCCCGGTGAGTTGGGTGGTCAGATTGATGTCTATTACCACGTAAAACGCGGTACGGCTCTGGGTGGCAAGCGCGGTATGAAACTGCACGCCAACTTCACGACCTACTACGGTTTGCAGGAGGGTGGCAGCCGCATCCGCACGGGCGAGATGCTGTTGCGTGAGTTCACGTTCGATATGGAGAAGCAGTTCAACCGCAAATTCAAGATGAACCTCTTCTACTCGAATCAGGAGCGTAACGTCGTTCACGGCGAGCACCTCAAGACGCAACTTTCGCACATCATCGTCGGTGATTTCCTCTACAAGTGGACGCCCAAGTTCTCGACCCGTCTGGAGTTGCAGTACCTGATCTCGAACGAGGCTTATCCCGAACTTTACGAGGTTGCCCGTGACAGCAAGGACTGGATGGCCGCATTGCTTGAAGTATCGTTCGCTCCGAAATGGACGATCTATGTCAGCGATATGTACAACCACGGTAACCCCAATCACGACTACCGCATCCACTATTATAGCGCAGGTGCAAGTTTCACGCACTCGTTCATGCGTCTGCAATTGAGTTACGGCCGTAACCGCGAGGGTTATGTCTGCTCGGGTGGTGTATGCCGCAAGCAGCCGACCTACACGGGTGCCAACCTGATGATGACGCTGTCGTTCTAATCCGATTTACGAATCCAATATAATTGATACGCATTATGAAATTGAAAAATATTTTCCGGACGATCCTTCCGATCTTTGCCTGCTCGGCCATGCTGGTTGCCTGCGAGGGCGAGGACGATGGTCTGGGCAATACCACGCCCATTAAGCCCGATGGCGAAAACCACGGCCTGGTTGATTTGACGGACGACATGTTCAACACGAAGGTGTTCGATCTGAAAGCCGATCCCGAGATGAAGAATTTTCTGGGTAAGCGTCCCGTATTCATCGACTTCGGTGCCGAGTGGTGCGGTAACTGCCACAAGATGCACCCCATCGTGGAGGCTGTTGCCAACAAGTACGGCAAGAAGATGGATTTCTTCTATGCCGATCAGGATCTTTGCGGTCAGGTACACGAGCGTTTCTCGAAGCACTTCGGTCGGGGTGTACTGCCCATGCCCTGCTACATCACAATCGACAAGGATGGTAACATCAGCGAGTTGTACGAGGGTCTGATGACCGAGGCCGGTATGTCGGAACTCGTCGAGAAGATCGTCGGTGCTCCCGAACCCGAAACCCCGACCGACAACCGCGGTCTGGTAAATCTGACGACCGAGATGTTCAACTCGGAGGTCTTCAATCTGGACAGCGATGCCGATCTGAAGAGTTTCCTGGGTGATCGTCCCGTATTCATCGACTTCGGTGCCGAGTGGTGTGGTAACTGCCACAAGATGCACCCCATCGTGGAGGCTGTTGCACAGGAGTATGGCGATCGCGCCCGCTTCTACTATGCCGATCAGGATGTTTGCGGTCCGGTACACGAGCGTTTCTCGAAGCATTTCGGTCTGGGTGTACTGCCTATGCCTTGTTATATCACCATCACCAAGGACGGTAAGATTAGCGAACTGTACGAGGGTCTGATGTCCAAGGAGGGTATGGCAAAACTCATCGAAGATGTGTTGAAATAATCGGAATTTCCTTACGAATAAAAAGGATGATCCTTCGGGGTCATCCTTTTTTTTGTGCGTGGGGAAGTGGGCGGATATGCGGGGCGGGCGGTGGAGTGCATGCGCGGGTGAAAGCGTGGCGGGCGGAGGGGCGCGGATGTGTGACGGAGAATAAGGCGTGGCGTGGTGCTTCGGGGACGGAGTTGAGGTATGGGGGCGTTGTCGTGCGGGATGCTGAAGGGGGTGGTGTGAAGTTCGGGTGTCATATATATAAGGAGGGAAAGATTGGTCGGAGAAAGAAGGGCGGGAATAGTATTGAAGTTTCCCGTTTGTGCGGATTAAAAATACGGCGGGGTGCGGGTGTCCGCTTGTTGGCGAGCCTCCGTTTCTGACGCAGGTGGTGTCCGCTTTTTTGTTCGCTCCACGCCATAAAAAAAGACCTCCCCAAAGGGGAGGCCTCTATGGAAAAATCTCTTGAGAGAGATTATTTGATACGCTCGTAGTACTCGCGGGTGCGGGTGTCCACGCGGATCTTGTCGCCCGTGTTGATGAACAGGGGTACACGTACCGTTGCACCGGTATTAACCGTGGCGGGTTTCAACGAGTTGGTCGATGCGGTATCGCCCTTGATGCCCGGCTCGGTGTAGGTAACCTCCATATCAACGATCGGGGGCAACTCGGCCGACAGAACGACCTCCTTCTCGGTGTGGAACATAACCTCGACGATCTGACCGTCGGCCATCAAATCCCAGTTTTCGATCAGGTTCTTGTCGATGATGATCTCCTCGAAGGTCTCGGTGTGCATGAAGTGCATGCCCAGATCATCCTCGTAGGTGAACTGATAGGGACGACGCTCGACACGTACGGGCTCGATCTTTACACCTGCCGAGAACGTATTGTCCAATACGCGGCCGTTTTCGAGGTTCTTGAGTTTGGTACGCACGAAAGCAGGGCCTTTACCCGGTTTAACGTGCTGGAAATCTACGATCTGAAAGGTCTTGCCATCGAGTTCGATGCACATGCCGATCTTGATATCTGCGGTTGTTGCCATAATAGAGTTATGTTTATATTTGATTAAAATTTAGCATTTTGCGGTCGCAAAGTTATGAATTTTTTCCTTAACGCCCAACTTTCAATGCCCAAAACCTGTGCCGAAAAATGGGGAGGGATCGGTCGGGGCGGCTTTTAAAGTTCGATGGATTTGCATTTGAGTCCCATTTCCCGAATTTTCTCCAGAGTACGCGGCAGGGCGTAGCGCATGTTGCGGAAAGCCTTTTCGCTGTCGTGGAACACCACGATCGACCCCGGTTCGAGGTATTTTGAGACATTCTTCAGACAGGTGCGGGGCGAAAGATTGCGGTTGTAGTCGCGCGAGATGATGTCCCACATCACCAATTTGTACCTTTGTCCGAGACAGCGTGCCTGCGCGGGGGTGATCTGCGCGTAGGGTGGTCGGAACAGTTCGCTGTGGATCAGGTCGTTGGCAAAATCGACATCCTCGGTATAGCGTTCAAGGCTCATACCCCAGCCGCGCTGGTGGGAGTAGGTGTGGTTGCCGACCTTGTGCCCCGCATCGAGGATGCGTTGGTAGAGGTCGGGGTACATCTCGACATTCTTTCCCAAGACAAAAAAGGTGGCCTTGGCATCATATTTGTCAAGTGTGGAAAGAATCCACTCGGTGATGCCGGGGGTGGGCCCGTCGTCGAAGGTGAGGAATACGCCCTCTCTGTCTTCGATCTCCCAGATCAGATCCGGCATCAGACGCCGGATTATTTTTGGTGGCTTTAAACGCATAATTTCGTGTCGGACAAAATTACGAAAATAACTTGTGTTTTCCGAATAAAAAACGGTATATTTGTGAAAATTAAAATGTTTTGCCATGAAAAAAATCCTTCAATTTGTCCTCGTAACCGCTTTCGTGTGGATCTTTACGGGATGTGATGCGTTCTCTTCGCTGATGAGTGCCGACCAAAACACGTCGCAGGGTACGGCCTACGAACTGGTCTTGGCCTGTGACCACGAGTTGTGGCAGGGTGAAGCGGGCGATACGTTGCGTTCCGTGTTGTGCGCTCAGGTCGATTACCTGCCGCAGCAGGAACCCCTGTTCGATGTATTGCGCATTACGCCCGACGGATTGAAGCAGATGATTGCCTGCCACCGCAACATCATCAAGGTGGTCATATCGCCCGAAGTGAAGAAGGCGGCGGCTCTGGTCGAGAATAACGTGACGGCCGAACCGCAGGTGGTCGTAACCTTGCAGGCTCCCGACAAGCGCGCACTGACGGATTATGTGTCGGAGCACCGCAAGGAGTTGGTCGATGTGTTTATGAACGCCGAGCGCGACCGCACGCTGGCCGTGAATCGCCGTTTCCGTTCCGAGAACGTGGAAAAGGATATTGCCGAAATTTTTAATGTCGGGATGTTGGTGCCGACGGGCTATTTCACCGCCAAGAAGAGCGAGGATTTCCTGTGGGCACGCCGCGAATACCCCTCGGCAAGTCAGGGTTTCATCATGTACAGTTATCCCTATGAGGGCAAACAGTCGTTGTCGGTCGAGGCTCTGGTCGAGGCGCGCAACAAGTTCGCGGCACGGATTCCCGGCCCGCGCGACGGATCGTATATGAAGACCGCACCGCTCATGCCCGGTTACCGCATGTTCCGCATGGAGGGGCGTCTGTGGTGCGAGTTGCGCGGATTGTGGGATCTTGAGGGCGATTACATGGGCGGCCCCTTCGTCAGTTACACGACGGTCGATGTTCGCACGCAGCGCGTCCTGACGCTCGACTGTTATGTCTATTCGCCCGACCTGCACAAACGTAATTTCGTGCGCGGCGTGGAGAATCTGTTCTACGGACTGACGATCCCGAAAGAATGACAAGCCCGAATTTCGGCGGGGAGGGGCTTCCCGAAAAAACACCCCGCAACGATCTCAAAACTTAGGACGCGGTGGAAGAATTTTTGCTGAATCTGTTTTTTGCGATCTATACTCTGACCATTGTCGGTACGATTGTGGTGGTCATCACCGACAACCGCAATCCGCTCAAGACAATGCCGTGGATCTTGGTGCTGATGCTCATGCCGGGTATCGGTTTGTTCCTTTATTTCTTTTTCGGACAAAATCTTTCTAAACGGCGCATTCTTTCTCGACGGATGCGCAAGCGCATCACCATGCAGTTGCGCGAGATGGCGGGTGACGAGGTGGTGATGCCCGAAACGCACCGCACGCTGGTACATCTGCTCGAAAATACGGCGCATGCCGTGCCGCTGAGAGGCAGTCGGCTGACCCCCTACACCACGGGGCAGGCAAAAATGGATGCCCTGACGGAGGAGATCCGCCGTGCGAAGCACCACATTCATTTGCAGTATTACATCATCGGGGATGACGGGGTGGGCAACGCCTTGAAAGACCTGTTGATCGAAAAAGCCCGCGAAGGGGTGAAGGTCCGTATCCTCTATGACGATATGGGGTGTCACGGAGTGCGCAAGGCGTTCTTCGAACAGATGCGCCGTGAGGGGATCGAGGTATGCTCTTTCCTGCATGTGCATTTCCCGTTGCTGACCTCGAAATTCAACTATCGGAATCACCGCAAGATTGTCGTTATTGACGGTCGGGTGGGATTCGTCGGCGGAATGAATATTGCCGACCGATATATAAAAGGTGTGGCGTGGGGCAGATGGCGCGATACGCACTTCAAGATGGAGGGACGCGGTGTGGCTGCATTGCAGACTTCGTTTTTGAGCGACTGGTCGGTGACCACGCGACAGGATTTGTTTCTGGAGGAGGAGCGTTATTATCCCGTATTGGAAAATTACACGGACGGGGTGTTGCAACTTGCCGCGGGAGGCCCCTTGGGCAAATGGCGCGTGTTGTTGCAGGCCGACAGCCTCGCCATTGCGCATGCCCGTAAGCGGATTTGGATTCAGACTCCGTACTATTTGCCGTCGGATGTATTGAACTCGGCATTGCAGGTGGCTGCGTTGGCGGGGGTTGATGTGCGGCTGATGCTGCCCGAAAGAGCCGATGTCAGGGTGGTGAATCTGTGTACCCGTTCGTTTTTGGACGACATGATGAAGGCGGGGGTGAAGATCCTCTTCTACAAAGCGGGGTTCCTGCATTCGAAGTTGATGATTATCGACGATGATCTGACGATTGCGGGGTCGGCCAACATGGATTTCCGCAGTTTCGAGCATAATTTCGAGGTCAATGCCTTTGTCTATGACCGCAAATTTACCGCCCGGATGGCTGAAATTTACCTCAATGATTGTTGCGATTGTCGTGAAATCACCCCCAACGAGTGGTTCCGCCGTCCGCGTTGGAAGCGAATCCTCGAATCGTTTGCCCGATTGTTCGCTCCGCTGATGTGAAAACCGGGCGAAAATATCGTATCGTAAAAGCGGATATTCCTCATATTTTAGTTATATTTGCAGTGCATACAGGTTTCGTCGGGTGTGATCGACCCTTGGGGTGGTATCCGGCGATGAGGGAACGCAGTGAAAGTCTGCGACAATGCCCGTTGCTGTAAGTTCTTATTCCTTTCGCGTTTTGCGGGAAAGGCGTTTCACAGAAGTCACTGATCCCTTTCGGGAGTCGGGAAGGCGTGAAAACGGAACAAGTCAGAAGACCTGCCTCGTGTGTGTACATAGTTGATTCGAACCTGCGGGATTACGGGTGGAGATCAAAACAGTTGGGCGAGGCCGAATGCCGGAAGTCGTGCCTGAAGAGGAGCGGCCGAATATGGGCAGTGCGAGGGCATCTTGAAGTCGGAACAGGTGAAGTTCCGGGATGCTGAAAAGGGTTGTGACGCGTGAAGGTGGCGAGTGATGCGGGAAGGAGAAGATTTTTCCCGAAACCTTTTATCGAATTTCTGACTTATATATAATAGGTATGGAGCCGGGCGGTGAAATCCGTCCTTTGTCTCAGTTTCCGCCGTGGCGGAAAATAAAATTTCTGTTTTGAATTTCCGACCGTGTTTCCGAGTGAGGACACGGTTTTATTTTTTATAAAATTATACAAAATGAAAAAATTATTTACGCTTTTCGCAGTATTGTTGTTCGGTTGCGCTCTTTGGAGTTGCGAGTATGATGATGCAGACATTTGGAATAAGGTCGAAGATCTGGATGATCGCGTTGAAAAATTGGAGGAGGCTGTCAAAACTGCCAATATAAATATTGCCGCTTTGCAGAAATTGGTCGATGCCCAGCAGAACGGCCTTTCGATCACTTCGGTAAAGAAAATCGAAAACGGTTACGAAATTATTTTCTCGAACGGGGAGAAGGCACAGATCCTCAATGGTAAGGATGGTGTCGATGGTCAGAACGGACAAAACGGTTCGACTCCCGACATTTCGGTAAAGAAAGATACGGACGGCATTTACTACTGGACGATCAACGGCGAGTGGCTGACCGATCCCGCAACGGGAGAAAAGATCAAGGCTCAGGGGGTTGATGGTGCCGACGGGCACAACGGTACGGATGCCGTGGCTCCCCGGTTGCGCATAAATCCCGATACGAAGGAGTGGGAGATTTCGACCGATGGAGGCAAAACGTGGACTTCGACGGGTGTGAAAGCCGAGGGTGTCAATGGCGATTCGTTCTTCAAGGGTGTCGATACGACCAACCCCGACTACGTGATTTTCACGCTGGCCGACGGTACGCAGTTCCGCATTGCCCGCGAGGGTGAGTTCGGCGTGGCTGTCGAGGGTGCCGCTTCGCTCGGTTTCAACTACGGCGAGGAGAAAACTGTGAAGGTGCTGTTCAAGAACGTGAAGGAGTATATGATCGCAAAGCCCGACGACTGGAAGGTTTCGCTCAAGAACGGCGAGATGAAGATCATCGCTCCCGCCCAAAGCAATTCCGATGCCGAGAAGTCCGGTGAGGTGGCCATTCACGCAGTGGCTCAAAACGGCGCAAGCAAGATTTTGAAGATCAACGTCATCATCGGTCGCGTATTGACTTTCGAGGATGAGGATTACAAGGGTTCGGGAAATATGCTGGGCGAGAAGAACTGGTCGGGCATGATCGACAACCCGCAGAACAACGGCCCGATCCTTTACGGGCCTGCCGACGGCGATGCTTCGGGTTACTTCCTCTACGACGAGGCCAACACCGAGATCATGTTCGAGATTGCTCCTTCGCAGTATGGTTCGACTCAGGTGAAATTCTGGGATGGCGGTCACGCCGTATCGAACTACGTGGAGATGGATCTGAAGAAGGGTGATGCCGACCATCAGTTGTCGGTTTATTACAAAGATCCCGTGACGGGATTCGGCGGTCACGCAGGTTCGAAGAACTTCGGTATCCACTTCGGTGCTTATATGTTCGCCGACACGGAGCCCGCAAGTCCTTACATTCCCGAATTTTACTTTGCAGACGGCATGTCCCGTGTGGTGGATCACATGTATGTGACGGCCACGACGTTCCTTGCGAATGTCGCTCTCAATGGCAACGCATTTTCATCGGCGATCACGCCCGACGGATTTGTCGCTCTGGAGGCAATCGGTATCGGCGAGGACGGCAAGACCGTGACCGGCAAACTGACGTTCAACATCATGGAGCACGGTCGTCTGATAACCGACTGGGCAAAATGGGATCTGTCGGGTCTGGGTGCCGTAACCCGCGTGAAATTTAACATGAAGAGTTCGGATACGGGCAGTTACGGTATGAACACGCCGGCTTACTTCGCATTTGACGATATCGCCGTGCAGATGTTCTAAAAAAGAAAAAGCAATAACAAAATAGAGATTGGTATTTGCCAGAGTTATGCCCTCCCTGCTGCCTTGGGGTGGGCATAACACGTTTAAAGGGGCAGGAAAGCGGATGAATTGATCGGAGAAGATGCAGAGGAGGAGTCCGTGTTGTCGGGATGTGGCGAAAAGATTGACGGGAAGATGCCGCATCGGAGAAAGCCTTCGTTTGATCCCCGTTTGTGGAGGCGGAAGTTGGAAGTGTCCGAAGTAAACGGGTAAGTTGATCGGGTGGAGGTGTGCGTTGAGGTATTTGTGAAAAAGGGGTTGCGGTAAGATCCGCGCCATTGTAAGGTGGAGGAAAATCGTTCACATCCGAAAAAAACATCAGCCTGCCTTGGTTGAGGCGTAAAAAAGAGGAATCTCCCTTTTGGGAAAGATTCCTCTTTTTTTGTGGTGCGGATAAAGGGACTCGAACCCCCACGCCGTAAGGCATTAGATCCTAAGTCTAACGTGGCTACCAATTACACCATATCCGCATAATCTTTTGCAAAGATAGGGATAAAGCCGAGAAAATCAAATCCGGCAGGGCTATTCTCGGCTTTTTTTCGTAATTTTGTCCGTAAATCATTTGCAATGCCTCAGAATATTACACTCCAATTAACGCCCAAGCAGGCCGCTGATCCTAAATATTATACGCAGGCGGCTGCCTCATTGCTCCGTATAGCGAGGGAGGATGTGGCACTGGTGCGCGTCGTCAAACGCTCGATCGACGCCCGAAAACGTCTGCCGAAAGTCAATCTTACGCTCGAAGTCTATGTCGATCAGGAACCCGCACCGCAACCGATTCATTTCGATTACCCCGATGTCAGTCATCGTACCGAGGTGGTGGTCGTCGGCTCGGGCCCTGCGGGTATGTTTGCGGCATTGCGTCTGATCGAGTTGGGTTTTTGTCCCGTAATTCTGGAGCGCGGACACGATGTCAGTACCCGTAAAAAGGATATTGCTCTCATAAACCGCAATCAGGAGGTCAATCCCGATTCGAACTACGCCTTCGGTGAGGGCGGTGCGGGTACGTTCTCCGACGGAAAATTGTTCACCCGCTCGAAAAAGCGCGGCGATTACCACAAGGCATTGGAGGTATTGGTCTTCCACGGAGCAAATCCCGAAATTCTCTACGAGGCACATCCCCACATCGGCACGGACAAACTGCCCTACATCATGTCGGCCATGCGCCGTTCGATTTTGGATGCGGGCGGAAAGTTCCTGTTCGAGAAACGAATCACCGACCTTGAACTGAAAGGCGGGCGGATTCGCGGTGTGTGGTGCGGTGACGAACTGATCGAAGGAGCCGCCGTGGTTCTGGCAACGGGACACTCGGCACGCGATATTTACAAGATGTTGCATCGCCGTGGCATCCGTCTGGAGGCAAAAGCCTTTGCGATGGGTGTGCGCATCGAGCATCCGCAGGCATTGATCGACCGGATCCAATACCATGCACCCCAACGCGGGGAGTATCTGCCTGCGGCATCCTACTCGCTCGTAAGTCAGGAGGGCGGTCGCGGTGTGTATTCGTTCTGCATGTGTCCCGGCGGATTCATCGTTCCGGCGATGACCGATCAGGCGCAGTCGGTCGTAAACGGCATGTCGCCCAGCGGTCGTACATCGCCCTATGCCAATTCGGGTCTGGTGACCGAGGTGCGGTTGTCGGATTTCGAGTACCTGCGTGAGGAGTGGGGCGAATTGGCGGGATTGAAATTTCAGGAGGAGTTTGAATTGGCGGCGCGCCGTTTCGGTGGCGATCATCAGGTTGCTCCCGCGCAGCGTGTGGCCGACTTCGTGAAGGGCGTGGATTCAAAGACGCTGCCCGCGACCTCCTATATTCCCGGTGTGGTGCCGTCAAGACTCGATCAGTGGATGCCCGACTTCATTGCGGGCGGTCTGCGTAGCGGATTACGTACTTTCGATCGGCGCATGCACGGATTTTTGACCAACGATGCCATCGTGGTGGGTGTCGAGTCGCGTACTTCGACCCCCGTGCGCATCCCGCGTGATCCCCTCACGTTGCAACACCCCGAAACCGAGGGCTTGTTCCCCACGGGCGAAGGTGCAGGTTATGCGGGAGGTATCATCTCGGCGGCTTTGGACGGTGAGCGCATCGCCGAGGCCGTGAAACTCTATGTCGAACATCAGCACTCAAGATAAAAATGGAAAAGATTGCCGTATCGGTCATTATTCCCGTATATAATGTCGAGCAGTTTCTGCCCGCCTGTCTGGACAGCGTGTTGGGGCAGACGCTGAAAAATATCGAGGTGATTTGTGTCGATGACGAAAGTCCCGACCATTCGATCGACGTTTTGAACCGTTATGCCGCCATGGACAGCCGTGTGAAGGTCATCCGTCAGAAAAACAAACGACAGGGCGGTGCCCGAAACACGGGTTTCCGGGTGGCGCAGGGCGAATATGTCGCTTACATCGATTCGGATGACTGGCTCGACCGCGATTATTTCGAGAAACTTTATGTGGCGGCCGTGGCTCATGATGCCGATATTGCGTCGGCCAACGTGACCAAAATGCGCAATACGACTTCGCGTCAGCAGATCAATGTGCGGCGGGTTGAGGTTGCCGAAGCGGTAAATCCCAAATTCCGCCTGTCGAATTGTCCGCCCGTATTCAATACGACCAACAAAATTTATCGCCGTGAGATGTTGCTCCGCATCGGTTTGATGTTCCGCGAGCACGTTCAGTTCGAGGATGTCGAGTATTTGACGCATGCCCTGGCCGAGAGCGGTCGTCTGGTGACGGTGCCCGATGTCTATTATTATTACCGCGTACACGGAAATTCGACGACCAAAAGTCAGCAGACCTTCCTGAAGCAGTGTCAGAAGTACAAGGCGCATCGCCGTTTTGTGCTGTATGCCGACAAGCACGGCATCAACATGAACGATCATTTCCGCGATGTGCTTTACCGTGCCTATTCGTGGGGCGGGATCACGTGGCTGTCGATGAAATTCAACGGGCGCAGGCGTCTGTGGCGTTTGTTGAACATCATCCCCGTTTGGCGTTCGGCACATTAATTTTTTCGGAAAAAAACATAAAAAGAGGCAATCCCATTCAAGGTTGCCTCTTTTTTTTGCGGATAAAAAAAGGCGGAATCCGAAGATCCCGCCTCTTTTTCTCAGGTACGACGCAAATTATTTGCGATATACTTTCTGGTAGCCGTAAATTGCCTCGTCGCCCAACTCCTCCTCGATACGGAGCAACTGGTTGTATTTGGCCATACGGTCCGAACGCGACATCGAACCCGTCTTGATCTGACCGGAGTTGGTGGCAACGGCGATGTCGGCAATGGTCGAATCCTCCGTCTCACCCGAACGGTGCGAAGTCACGGTCGTGAAGCCTGCTCGGTGAGCCATCTCGATGGCATTCAGCGTTTCGGTCAGCGTACCGATCTGGTTTACCTTGATCAGAATCGAGTTCGAGCAACCGAGTTCGATACCCTTTCTCAAGAAATCGACATTCGTTACGAACAAGTCGTCACCAACGAGTTGGATCTTGTCGCCCAATTCCTTGGTAAGCAACTGCCAACCGTCCCAGTCGTTCTCCGACATACCGTCCTCGATCGAATCGATCATCGGGTATTTGGCAACGAGTTCCTTCAGGTAAGCAACCTGCTCGGCCGAGTTGCGTTTTGCACCCTTCTCGCCCTCGAACTTGGTGTAGTCGTAAATGCCGTCGGCGTAGAACTCCGAAGCGGCGCAGTCCATGGCGATGCGTACGTCCTTACCCGGCTCGTAACCTGCCGATTTGATGGCCTCGATAATCGACTCGATGGCATCCTCCGTACCGTTGAGTGCGGGAGCAAAACCACCCTCGTCACCTACGGCCGTCGAAAGACCTCTGTTGTGGAGTACCTTCTTCAGGTTGTGGAACACCTCGGCACCCATACGCAGACCCTCGTGGAACGAAGGAGCACCTACGGGACGGATCATGAACTCCTGAAATGCGATCGGGGCATCCGAGTGCGAACCGCCGTTGATGATGTTCATCATGGGAACGGGCAGCGTCTTGGCATTCGTACCGCCGATGTAACGGTACAGAGGCATGCCGAGCAGGTCGGCTGCCGTGCGGGCTGCGGCCAGCGATACGCCGAGGATGGCATTCGCACCGAGTTTCGACTTGGTGGGGGTGCCGTCCAATTCGAGCATCGTCTTGTCGATGCCGACCTGATCGGTCACATTCATGCCGATGACGGCAGGGGCAATCACCTCATTGACATTCTTCACGGCGTTCAATACACCCTTGCCGAGGAAACGCTTCTTGTCGCCGTCGCGCAACTCCAGAGCTTCGTTCTCTCCGGTCGATGCACCGCTCGGAACGGCTGCACGGCCAAATGCGCCCGATGCGGTGCGCATTTCTACTTCGATGGTCGGATTACCTCTTGAGTCGAGGATTTCTCTTGCGTGGATTTCTACGATCTGCATAATTGATAATGTTTTTGGTTATTAGATATTATTATAGGCGTGTTTGTGTGACCGGTCGGGGGTTCCCCGATTCCCGATGTGGCAAAATTATGAAAATTTTGTCATATTTTTTAATATTTTTAAATATTTTTTTTATCGGTTTTTTTGATACCGCTGTCATTTTAACACAAAATTATCAATATAAATAACGGTTAATTCAAACAATATATTATCTTTGTTGTGGTATAATCATAAACTTAAAACATATAAATTTTATTAATGCGAAAAGTTCTCTCCTTCTCCCTATGTCTGATGATCGGTCTGGTCATCTCTCAATTTCTTCCCGTATGGTTTGGCAGCGATTATGCCGAGTCGCATATCAAGTTCGGTGTGGACAGTTTGCTGTATGTCTGCCTTGCCTTCATCATGATCAATGTCGGCCGTGATTTCGAGATCGACAAAACCCGTTGGCGTTCTTATGCCACCGATTATTTCATCGCAATGGCAACTGCTGCCATGCCGTGGCTTCTGATCGCCTGTTATTATGTCTTTGTCCTGCTCCCTTCGAACTATTGGGGTGATCTCGAAGCGTGGAAGGAGAATCTGCTCTTGAGCCGTTTCGCCGCGCCGACTTCGGCCGGTATCCTCTTCACGATGCTCGCCGCCATGCACCTGAGCAAGAGTTGGATCTACCGCAAGATTCAGGTGCTGGCCATCTTCGACGACCTCGACACCATTCTTCTGATGATCCCTTTGCAAATGCTCATGATCGGCATGAAGTGGCAGATGGGTGTCATCATTGCCTTTGTCACCATTGCGCTTGTGGCGGGATGGAAGTATCAGAATACATGGAAAGTGCGGCAGGACTGGAAAATGATCATGTTCTTTGCCGTACTTGTCGTTTTCTTTACGCAGGGTATCTATCTGGTAACCGAATACTTCCTGACGCACGAAGGTGTGGTGCACATTGAGGTGCTGTTGCCCGCATTTATCCTCGGTGTGTTGATGAAAACCAAATTTGTGGATAATCCGATCGAGGAACGTATTTCGACGGGTGTGTCGCTGCTTTTCATGTTGTTGGTCGGTATGAGCATGCCGCAATTCATCGGTGAGGATCTGTCGGCTGCCGCTTCGGGCGGTATGGTCGTCAGCAAACAACCCATGTTGCCGTGGGGTACGATTGCCTTCCATGTGGTGATCGTCTCGCTGTTGTCGAACTTCGGTAAGTTGTTGCCCGTATGTTTCTACCACAACCACACCCTGCGTGAGCGTCTGGCTTTGTCGGTGGGTATGTTTACCCGTGGTGAGGTCGGTGCCGGTGTGATCTTCATCGCCATGAGTTACAAGTTGGGCGGCCCCGTGTTGCTGATTTCTATCCTGACGCTGGTCTTGAACCTGATCCTCACGATGGGATTTGTCCTGTGGGTGAAGTGGCTTGCCAAAGGTTGTCCGCAGGAGTAATTCCTTCGGAAGCATAATTATGGGAGCGGTCTTTCAGGCCGCTCTTTTTTTGTACAGTGCAGGTCGGCGACTATTTGTTTTGCACGACAAGAGAAGGGGAATTTGTGCGGGGAGACGGAATATGGAGGACAGACGTGTCGATTGGCGGTGTCTGAACTGGATTTTAAGGACGGATAGGGAGTAAAAGGTGTTTGCCCGCAGAATGGGCGAAGTCGGTTTGACTGGCGGATCTGTTCGCTGGAGAGGAACGGATGCTCCGACTCCCGAAAAAGCAAAACCCTCGTCAGATATTCTAACGAGGGTTTTCGGTGCCCAGGACAGGAATCGAACCTGCATGTCTTGCGACACACGCACCTGAAACGTGCGCGTCTACCTATTTCGCCACCTGGGCTTTGGTTTTGCGTGACAAAAGTAATATCAAAATTCGGAATCTGCAAATCTTTTTTACGTTTTTTTTAACGCATGAAGAATTTGCTTTGGAATAAAATCAGGTAAACGGCTGCAACAGAAATATATGCGTCTGCCAAATTAAAAATTGCTCCGAAAAAATAATTATTGCGATCGACCAGAAAACTGAGGAAATCGGGGATTCCGTTCCATTGGAACAGCGGGAAATAAAACATATCCACGACCTTTCCCATCATAAATCCGGCATATCCGTCGCCCAAATGCGCCACTTCCATCGGGGTTGATTGTGAAAAGATCAATCCGTAGAAAGCACTGTCGATGATGTTGCCGACCGCACCGGCCATGATCAACGCCAAGCCGATCAGAACACCCTTCGGGGTTTTCTCCTTGGCTTTGCAGCACAGGTGGTAGATCATGTAGCCGATACCCGCGGACATCGCCAGTCGGAATATACCCAAAATCAATTTACCCCAATCGAAGCCGTCGCCCGAAGGAATCTGCATGCCGAAGGCGGCACCGTTGTTCTCGATGAAGCGCAGCTGAAACCAGTTGTCGCAAACAACGATGGATTCGTTGAGTGCAAGGTGGGTCTTGATCCAGATTTTGAGGATCTGATCTGCCAAAATAAGCAGTATGATGAAGATGGTAATTTTCTTGATGCTCATATTTATCCGATTTATAGGGACAAATGTAATAAAAAATCCGATTCGATTCGGGGAAAACGGGCAAATATCCATCTGTGGGGGATCGGAGACGGCAGAAAAATGGGGTGGAGCGGGATTTTTGAATCAAGAAGACGGAATTTTCGGGACGGGAACGGTGGATTCCGGGGCAGAGTTTTCGGATCTTTGAATCGGAATCGGGGAAAATAAAAGGTCGTTTGAAAAATTTCAGTGTGAATTTCGGGGAAAATGGCGTTGTGAAATCCGATTTTCGGGAGGAATGTAGCGAAAAAGTAGGGGTAATGGCGGCTTTTTCTTAAGAGCGATCGCCGATTCCCGACTCCGATTTCGGGATTTTTGTCGGGGAATGCACTCTTTTCCGAGGACATTTTGCGGAAAAACGAGACCTCGGATCCTTAAAATGGAGATGCCCTGCAAGAATTTTGCCCTCGAAACCGACTTTTTTGCCTTGCGGATCGGAATTTTTTCGGGCAATTTACCACTGTTTTAAACGACCTCGGCAATTTTTTTACCCGTTTTTCGGGGGTGCTGTCGCCCGCTTTTTCCGATTTCCGAGGATTGGATCACGGCTTTTTACCCGCGAAAGCACGTTTTTTTGCGGAGCCTCAAAACGCCCTCTGAGGCCTTGTTTCGGGTATTCGGACGCATACCTATATATTATAAGGCGAAACGTATCCCCGTCGCAATCCCCGTCTGGAGTACTCTGAAAATAGTTGTTTTTGTAAGATGGTGACTGATAATGCGATACAGAAAGTCGCTTAAAATATTTTA
>JAHHQL010000027.1 GCA_020026415.1 Alistipes sp.
TACGTTCATTTTATCTCGGCAGCGGGGTAAAAAGAACAACGAAGGGTAAACAAGTAAGTAGTAATATCAAGATAAAAGATCCAAGATTTGGAAAGGGGAATAAATGCCGAATGGCAAGTCTCCCTTTTCAAAGGGAGATTTAGAGGGATTGTCAATACGTTCATTTTATCTCGGCAGCGGGGTAAAAAGAACAACGAAGGGTAAACAAGAGATAGTAACATTACGATAAAAGATCCAAGATAAAATGAAGGTGTATAAATTCGGTGGCGCATCGGTGAAGAATGCCGACGGAGTGCGCAACCTGCATAAGATCATTGCCGGAGAGCATGATTTGTTTATCATTGTGTCGGCCATGGGTAAGACGACAAATGCGTTGGAACGTGTTTTTGACGGCATCCGTCGTGATGATCGTGCCTATGCTCAGGAACAGATCGACACCTTGCGTTCAAATCATGCAGGGATTATCGACGATTTGTGGCATAAGCCGACAAAATTGGAACGGATTGACGCCTTGTTTGCGGAACTTGAGACGCTGGCTCATAATTTCCGCTATAAACCGGAAGATGCCGAGTTGCTGTACGACCAAGTGGTGGCTTATGGTGAACTGATCTCGACAACCATCATTTCGGAGTACCTCAATAAGGCCGGCACACATAACGCATGGATTGATATGCGTCACGCGATGTGTACCGAGCAACGCCATAAGGATGCCGCCGTGGATATGGAACGCACCGAAAAGATCTTGAAGGAGGAACTTGCCCGCCACCGGGAGAATATCTTCATCGGTCAGGGATTTATCGGCGGTGCCCCCGACGGTACGACCACAACACTGGGGCGTGAGGGATCGGACTATTCAGCCGCGGTGGTCGCCAATATTTTGGATGCCGAGTCGATGGCGGTGTGGAAGGATGTGGACGGCGTGTTGAATGCCGACCCCAAGATCTTCCCCGATGCCGTGCAGATTGCCGAATTGAATTATCTGGATACCATCGAGTTGGCATATAGCGGTGCGCAGATCATCCACCCGCGGACGATCAAACCCCTGCAAAACAAAAACATCCCGCTGTATGTCCGCCCGTTCGGGGACAAACGCAAACCGGGTACCGTCATCCGCAGTATGTCTGCCCCGATCGAAGTGCCGATTCTGATCCTTAAAAAGAACCAAGTACTGATGACGATCCGTTCGCGCGATTTCTCATTCGTCTTGGAGGAGAAGTTCGCCACGATCTTTTCGCTTTTCGAGCGTTTCCGCATCAAGGTCAATCTGGTGCATAACTCGGCGATCAACCTCAGTTTCTGTGTGGATGAAACGTGGCACATCGACGAGGCGGTTGAGGCTCTGCGTGCATCGGGATTCGATGTGATGAAAAGTACGGATATGGAACTGCTCACCATCCGCGGATATAACACCAAGTTGTGGGACAAGTACGCTTGCGGGAATCGTGTCTTCCTGCGCCAATCGACCCAATCGACCGTGCGTATCGTGCGTAAGCGTTATTAAAAAAAGAAACCAACAAACAAAAAATCCGACCTCGAAACGGGTCGGATTTTTTTATGGGATTCGGGAATGGGTTACTGTTGCTCGCATTGATGCAGACGGCGCAGGATCGTCAGATAGGAATCGCCCTGAATCTCGCCTTTGTGTTTCATTTCGATGATGGTACGGATCATATAACGGTTGATGTCGTGTTGCAGCCGCTTGTAGAGTTCGCACGAGGTGTAGTTTTCGTTGTCGAGCAACACATCGCGGATCGAACGCAGGGAATTGGTGTAGTTTGCCATCTCGTTTTTGAGAGCCAAGCCCTGTTTTTTGGAGGAGGTGATTTTGGCGATCGACATGTCGCGCAACTTGTCGCAAACCTCCGTCAGGATGACCATCACCACGTTGTCCATCAGCGTGTGGCCGTGCATGAAGAGATAGGTCTTTTCGGGTTTCAGTCCGCGGGCGGCGAGTTGCTGCTCGAAAACCTTCATGGGCTCGATCATCCGCGGATTTCTATCCCGAAGCAGTCGTTCGCGTTTTTCGACATTGCGCTTCAGCCATGCGAGGGTGTTCGCGCCGTTGTCCCCGATGTCGAGATAGCCCAGACGTACCGACGACTTGAAATCGGCGAGCGTGAAGACATGCTCGGAGGACATCTGCGCCGAGTAGGCATACCACACAAACAGCGGATAGATCGTCCGTGAATATTCGTGCATGAATTTCACGAAATCGAAGATGCGCGTGTCGTTCTTCGTCGCCTTGACGCACACGTTATGCAGCGAGGGGGCATAGCACAGATAGTTCTCCGTGGCATAGGCATAGGTGTGGAACATGTACTTGGCGTGATTCACCTCGCGCGACTGGGGCGTGCGGTCGGCAAACAGGTAGTCAAAGTCGGAATCCACACACAATAACATGCCGGCCGACGATTGGGGAATACTGCTCAAAAGCACCTTTTTGCCTTTGGGCAGATCCTCGCGGTTGGGAACCGAAATTTCAAACCGCAGGTAGGGATTCGGGAAATGGTCGAAGATGCCGCGCCAGAACGCCACATCTTCATACCCCTCGACATAGACCTCCACCAGCCTCTGGTTGGTGTCGGGTGGCAGGGGGCGGGGCAAATCCTTCAGGTTGCGGGAACGGTGAAAAGGATTAAAGCGGTTGAGTTTTTCGACGATCTTGTTCATCTCTGCCAACAAAGATAATATTTTTGTTAAATTTGCACAACATTAAGATGCCTTTTTGGCTTGAAATACAAACGAATTGAAAAATATGGCAGACAACGATTGGAAACAACGGCTGGGTATGGTCTTCTCGACCGACCCCGATTTCAAATACGAAACCGAAGAGATTGAGGAAGAAGAACTTCTGCCTCCCGCACAGCAGAAATTGCGCGTGTGGCTCGACCGCAAACAGCGCGGCGGCAAGGTCGTGACCTTGGTGAAGGGCTTTGTGGGCCCCGACGACGATTTGCAGGAGTTGGCACGCATGCTCAAAGTGAAATGCGGTGTGGGCGGTTCGGCCAAGGAGGGCGAGATCATCATTCAGGGGGATCACCGCGACCGCGTGGCGGATCTTTTAGTGAAGGCCGGTTACGGCTGTAAAAAGGCCGGTTCGTAGGCATGAAGGGGTGGTTGAAAGTTGCGCTTGCGGTGGTGGGAGTGTTCCTTTGGGGACACGCCTCGGCACAATATTATACATGGGGTGTGGATCGTCCCATGAAGTGGATGCAGGTGCGCACCCCCTCGTTCAGTCTGATCTATCCCGATTCGGCGCATCACATCGCCGCACGGACAATGCTCTATGTCGATCGGGTGCATGACGACATCCGTTTCGGATTCCGCCACGGGGCGATGCCGCGGATGCCGTTTGTGATGCACGGCGAGAATTTCGAGTCGAACGGACTTGTGATGTATATGCCGCGAAGGGTCGAATTTCTGACCATCCCCTCGGAGGACAACTATTCGACCCTGTGGCTCAAACAACTTGTGGCGCACGAATACCGCCACACGGTGCAGTATAACAACCTCAATCGCGGGGTGTTCCGTGCGTTCAGTTTCCTGACGGGACAACACGCCCCGACGGTCAGCCTTCTGTGTATGCCCGCGTGGGCGATGGAGGGCGATGCCGTGATGTCGGAAACGGCGATGTCCACTTACGGACGCGGTCTGCAACCCTCGTTTACGATGGGTTACCGCGCCATGATCGACCGCGTGGGGTGCGACCACCGAGGAAAAAAGGCGAAGAACATCGACCGCTGGTTCTGCGGGTCGTATCGAGATTTCATCCCCGACCATTATGCGTTGGGGTATCAGATCTGCACCTATGCCTATACGCGCTATGGCGAAAATATTTGGGACAAGGTTGCCGATTACGGGGCACGCCGTCCCTATGTCATTGCGACCATTCACCGCGCCCTGCGCAAATACTACCAAACCGATGTGAAACACCTCTTCGCGGAGACCTTTGCCGATCTGAAACGACACTGGGATTCGTTGCCCGAAGCGGAAGACGGGGCGCAACGTCTTGTGGAACTTCCCGAAGGGAATTATACTTCGTATCAGTGGCCGATGGAGCGGGACAGCATGCGGATTGTGGCGGTGAAGAGCGATTTCGACCGACCGACCCGTTTTGTGGAGGTCGATCGGCGGACGGGACGCGAACGGGTCATTGCGGATGTGGGGCGTTTGTCTTCCCGACCTGCGATGGCGGACGGGCGCGTATGGTGGACGGAGTACCGACGATCGGCTTTGTATCAGGAACGGGTAAATTCGGTGTTGTGCCATATGAACCTCAAGGACGGAAAACCCCGCACCGAGGGGCATCTGAAAAATGTACGTTATGCAACGCCTGCGGGGGAGCGACTCGGCTGGGTGGAGTATCGCTCTGACGGGGTGTATCGGTTGGTCACGGCGGACGCAAAGTCTTTTAAGGATCGGCGCGAGGTGGCATTTCCCGTAGGAAGCGAGGTACACGGTCTGGCGTGGGATAACCGTTCGCAGGGGTGGTATGCCCTTCTTACGGATGATGACGGGATGCGCATTGTGGCGGTCGGGGCGCGGGGCGTTCGTTCGCTGACGCGGTCGGCTTACATCACCCTGTCAGATCTGCGTGCGCGGGACGGACAACTCTACTTCGGGTCGATTGCATCGGGTCGGGACGAGGTGCACCGCCTTGATCTGACCTCGCTGAGGGAATATCGCATCTCCACCTCAAGATATGGCGGGTTTGATCCCGCACCTTCTTCCGAAGGAGTATTGATGACGGCTTATGATGCGCGAGGGTATGCCCTTGCCGTGCACGGTCTTGACCGCGAAGTAGAACAGGAGTGGCGACCGACACCCGACAACGGAATAAACCCCCGACGCAAATTCTGGGAGGTGGTGAACCTCGACAAGGTGCGTTTCGTGGAGGCGGATTCCGTTCGGCAGTTTGAAAAGCATAAACCGCACCGATACCGCAAGGGGTTAAACCTCTTCAAGGTACACGGATGGCTGCCCGTGGGGTTCGATCCTTTCGAGGCGGTCGATGAACATAAGGTCGATCTGAATTGGGGCGTGACCGTCCTTTCGCAAAACCTGTTGTCGAGTGCCGAGGCATTCGCTTCGTACGGATGGAATCGGGACGAGGGTTCGCTCTGGAAAGCGGGGTTGAGGTATTACGGATTGGGACTTGTGTGGGAGGGGCGGTTCTCCTACGGCGGGGATCAGATCGTGTTGCGTCTCGGAGACCGATCCGAGGAGGGCGAAAAACTTCAGCCGCTGCACTCGGTGGGTAAATATCGCTCGACGGATCTGGTCGCATCGCTGCCGTTGCTCTTCGAGCGGGGGGCGCGGATCCGTCAGTTGGTGCTGTCGGCGGGGTGGAACTATGCCAATACGAAGGTGGCCGACCTGAGTGCCGTCCGTTGGGATGCGGATGGGCACATCGAAAACCTCGACCGGATCGGTTACAACAACGGCGTACACAAACTCGCCTTCGGTGTGGCGTATGGCGTGCAACGGAGAATGGCTTACCGCGATCTCAGACCCCGTTGGGGTTGGTCGGTGCGGGCGTCCTACTCGCTGAACCCCTCGAATCGGGATTACAGCGATCTGATCTCGTTCTACACGCAGGGCTATCTGCCGGGTGTGGCGGCGCATCACTCGCTGCGCATCGCGGCACATTATCAGACCGCCGTCGGCGGATTCCGCATGCCGTCGGGCAGTCGCCCCTTGAGTTTTGTCTCATCGTGGCTTGTTCCGCGGGGATATTCTTCGTCGGCGATCCGTCCCGATGATTATCGCGCCGCATCACTGGACTACGAGTTGCCGTTGTGGTATCCTGAGGGGGGAATCCCCTCGATACTCTACGTAAAACGCATCCGATTGTGCGTGGGCGGGGATTTCGGACGCTATTCCGTACCGTTTGTCGGCGGGAAAACCCGCCGCGATTTGTGGTCGGCGGGCGGTGAACTGATTTTTGATTTCAATGTGTTGAGGCAACCCTCTTCGGCCATGGCCTCATTCCGATTCGGTGTCTGGAAAACCAAAGACCGCGGCGTGTGGGTCAGCGGGTCGCTCGGATTGCCGTTTTGATAAAAATTTTATGTATATTTGCGCCAAAATCGCGACGTTATGGAGCAGAAGAAAATCTTGAAGAAGGGGCTGAGCCCGAAAACGATAAAATGGATCTGGTGCATCGCGTTTGCACCCTTTGTGCTGGTCGGGCTGATGTTGGTTTTGACGGCACTCGGCGTGTTCGGTCGCATGCCCTCGTTCGAGGAGTTGGAAAACCCGCGCAGCAACCTTGCCACGGAG
The DNA here is from genome assembly GCA_020026415.1 of Alistipes sp. Taxonomy (GTDB): domain Bacteria; phylum Bacteroidota; class Bacteroidia; order Bacteroidales; family Rikenellaceae; genus Alistipes. The sequence goes on from JAHHQL010000027.1 coordinate 6,283, forward strand.
ATCTATTCCGAGGAGGGGAAAGTGCTCGGTACGTTCTTCGTGCAGAACCGTTCCTATGTGCAGTATGCCGATCTTTACCCCGACGATTCGATCCTCCATATCGAAATGGACGGCCACAACGTACCGCCTTTGATTGCCGCGTTGATCTCGACGGAGGATGCCCGTTTCCGTTCGCATTCGGGGATCGACATCCCGTCGCTGGCGCGTGTGGCCATCAAAACCCTTCTGTTGCAGCGTTCGCAGCAGGGTGGCGGTTCGACCATCACCCAGCAGTTGGCCAAGAACCTTTTCCCGCGCGACACGACCCACCGCGGTTCGTTCGCCCGAAAAGGCATGCTCGTACTCTCGAAATTCAAGGAGTGGATAACCGCCCTCAAACTCGAATATAACTATACGAAGGAGGAGATCGCCGTGATGTATCTCAACACGGTGGCTTACGGTTCGAATGCTTACGGCATCAAGACCGCCGCCCAGACCTTCTTCAACAAAGAACCCCACGAACTCAACGTGCAGGAGGCCGCCATGCTGGTCGGCGTGGTGAATGCCCCGACACGTTACTCGCCCGTGCGCAACCCCAAAAATGCGTTGGCACGCCGCAACCTCGTCCTGTCGCGTATGGCCGAGCAGGGCGCAATCACGGAACATCAGTGTGATTCGATTTCGGCACTGCCCATCGTCCTGAACTACAAACCCGTATCGCACAATGCGGGTGCCGCGACCTACTTCCGCGAGATGTTGCGTCTGGTGATGAGTTCGCCCGAACCCCGTCGCAATCAGTTTGCCAACGACTGGGACTATGAGCAGGCACTCAAGGAGTACCGCGAGAACCCCATCTGCGGCTGGTGCTTGAAAAACAAGAAAGCCGACGGCACGAATTACGATATTTACCGTGACGGTCTGAAGATCTACACCACGATCAATTCCACGATGCAGCGTTATGCCGAGGAGGCCGTGCAGTGGCAGATGGAGAACGAGGTGCAGCCCAAGATGGACCGTCTGGTCAAACAGCGCGGTACGATCTTCGCCGAAGGGTCGCGTCAGCAGCACGATCAGATCATCCGCAATGCGATTCGCTATTCGGATCGTATGCGCGAGATGCTCAATGCGGGTTTCACGCGGGAGGAGGCTCTGGCTTCGTTCAACAAGCCGTGTCCGATGAAGGTCTTCACCTACAAGGGCGACCGTGACACGGTGATGACCCCGCGCGACTCGATCCTCCACCACAAGAAAATCATGCGTGCGGCATTTGTCGCCATCGAACCCCAGACGGGTTATCTGAAAGCCTATGTCGGCGGCCCCAATTTCCGATACTTCAAGTATGACATGGCGAGTCAGGGCAGGCGTCAGATCGGTTCGACGATCAAACCTTTCGTCTATACGTTTGCCATCGACCATCTGGGCATGACGCCCAACACGATGGTGCCGAATCTGCCCGTGACGATCGAGACGGTGAACGGTACGCCGTGGTCGCCCAAGGAGGCCGGACGTGTGGAGCAGAACGGCGAACTTCACCCCTTGTCGTGGGGCTTGGCACGAAGCCGCAACAACTATTCGGCATGGATCATGAAGCAGGCCAAGCAGCCTGAGGCTGTCGCCGACTTCATCCACAATATGGGGCTGAAGGGATACATTGATCCCGTTCCCGCACTCTGTCTGGGTACACCCGAAACCAACGTCTATGAATTGACGAGTGCTTTCTCGACTTTCGCCAACGGCGGTGTGCACAACAATCCGATTTTTGTGACGCGCATCGAGGATCGTCAGGGCAATATCATTTCGAGTTTCATCCCCAAATCGCAGGATGCCATCAACGAAAGTACGGCTTACACGATGCTGACGATGTTGCAGGGGGTGGTGACGGGCGGTACGGCAGGGCGTCTGAGATACCAGTTCGGATTTACGGATTGCGAATTGGGCGGAAAAACCGGAACGACGAACCACAACCGTGACGGTTGGTTTATGTGTGTCGCTCCCCACATCTGTGCCGGTGCATGGGTCGGCGGCGAAGATCAGATGGTACACTTCCTGTGGGGCGGTGAAGGCAGCATTGTTGCCCTGCCGATCGTGGGGGAATTTCTGCGCAAGGTGTATGAGGACGGAACGCTCGGTGTGAGTCGCAGCGACAAGTTCAACCGTCCCGCGCGGATGCCGCACTACACGACCGAAGAACCTGCGCAGGCCGAGGTGCAGGCCGAAATAGAAAAGGAGGAGACCGAAGAGTTCTTCGATTAATCCTCTTGGGGGCGGCTTTGTCGGAAGGCGGCTCTCTGCAAGTAGAAAAATTTAGAACTTAATAAATCATAAGTGCCATGAAGGTAGCAGTTGTCGGTGCCAGCGGTGCCGTAGGACAGGAATTTCTCAACATTCTGGAACATCGCGATCTGAAAATCGACGAACTTGTGTTGTTCGGTTCGGAGCGCAGTGCAGGTCGCAAATATAATTATCGCGGTCGGGAACTGACCGTAAAGTTGTTGCAGCACAACGACGATTTCAAGGGAATTGACTATGCGCTGGTGTCGGCCGGCGGATCGACCTCGAAGGAGTTTGCCGAGACGATCACCAAACACGGCACCATCATGATCGACAATTCGAGTGCCTTCCGTATGGACAAGGATGTGCCTCTGGTTGTCCCTGAGGTGAATGCCGGGGATGCCAAGAACGCACCCCGTCGCATCATCGCCAACCCCAACTGCACGACGATTCAGATGGTCGTGGCGTTGAAAGCCATCGAGGAGGTGTCGCACATCCGTCGCGTACACGTTGCCACCTATCAGTCGGCGAGCGGAGCGGGTGCACAGGGTATGGCCGAATTGGAGTTGCAAAACCGCGAGTTGGTCGAGGGCAAAGAGCCGACCGTGGCGAAGTTTGCCTATCAGTTGGCCTACAACGTGATTCCCCATATTGATGTTTTTGCCGATGAAGACTACACGAAAGAGGAGTTGAAGATGTTCAACGAGACGCGCAAGATCATGCACTCGGACATCAAGGTGTCGGCAACGTGTGTGCGTGTTCCCGTGATGCGTGCCCACTCGGAGAGCATCTGGGTGGAGACCGAGCGTCCCGTATCGCCTGCCGAAGCACGTGCCGCATTCGAGAGGGCCGAGGGTATTGTCGTGATGGACGAACCCGAAAAGAAATCTTATCCCATGCCCCTGTTTCTGGCAGGTCGTGATGAGGTGTTCGTGGGGCGTATCCGCAAGGATCTCACTTCGGAGAACGGCCTGACGTTCTGGTGTGTCAGCGATCAGATCCGCAAGGGTGCTGCGCTGAATGCCGTGCAGATCCTCGAATCGCTGATCCGATAATAATATATATAGGTATCTTTTGACAGTCTCCGAACCTGTGTGGTTCGGGGATTGTTTTTTTGTATAGCGGAGAGGGGTGACGGGCAAAAAAATCCGCGTGTCGGAAAAAATGACGGGCGCGGGGGATTTTTTAGAAAAATTGAGGCGGCGGGAAAAGGCGGATTTCGGGAAAGGGCGAACGGGTGACGCGCTGTATAAAACGGTAGGAGCGTTCTTGGGGAAAGATGTAAAAAATAAAGGGATCGGATAAGTCCGATCCCTTTATTTGGGTTGCAATGATTTGCCGGATTATTTGTCCGTGCGAACCATACGCTTCTCTTTGATGCGGGCCTTCTTACCGGTCAAGTTGCGGAAGTAGTAGATACGTGCACGACGTACAACACCTACCTTGTTCAACTCGATGTGGTCGATGTGAGGCGAGTAGAGCGGGAAGATACGCTCAACACCCACGCCGTTCGACATCTTGCGGATGGTGAACATCTTCGTCTTGCCGGTACCCTTGATCTGGATTACCACACCACGGAAACTCTGGATACGCTCCTTGTTACCCTCGACGATTTTGTAAGATACGGTGATCGTGTCACCTGCCTTGAACGACGGAATGTCTGCGTCGGTCTTCTGCCACATCTGCTCGTTTACGAGCTTGATGATTGCGTCCTTGTTCATTTTATTGCAATAAATTAATTGTTTTTACATTCAACATTCCCGCTGTACCCCGCCTACCATGACCATGCGATTGATCGTCAATCCCGCGAAACCGAAAAATAAAGTCGGACATCACTGCCTTATTTTCTTTCCCGTTGTCTTTCGGACTGTCTTCGGAACAGAACTTGCGCCCTATTCTCCGACCGAACTCCCGACCGATCTTCCGACCTGTCCTCCGTTCCGTCTTTCCGACCGCCCGCGACTTGCTCCGCACCCGGCGTAGTACCCAATGAAAGAGGTTGATATGCACCCTTGGGGAGGGCAAAGATAAGAAGAAAAACCGAACAAACCGCTGAAATAGAGGAAAAATTTCAAGAAGGAGGATTTATTCGTATATTTGCACCCGAAATTCAACGAGAAAATGTAGTACCGGGGGTAACTCGTTTGTAATGATGACGATTGCCTCGTAAATGAAAATTTGAGATGAAAGAAAGATTGATCCTTGTGACGAATGACGACGGAGTGGATTCCAAAGGTATCCGTGCCGCAATCGAGGTGGCACGTACCTTCGGACGGGTAGTCGTGGTCGCTCCCGAAACGATGCAGAGCGGCAAAAGTTCGTCCATCACTTTGTATGATCCGCTCTTCCTGCGTCATGTGCATGAAGAAGAGCGTCTGAAAATATATGCGTTTTCGGGTACGCCGGTCGATTGCGTGAAGATGGCGTTCGACTATCTGCTCAAGGACGAAAAGGTCGATCTGGTGATTTCGGGTATCAACCACGGCTCGAATGCCGCCATCAACGTGATCTATTCGGGGACGATGGGTGCCGCCATAGAGGGCAGTTTCTACAATTGTCCTTCGGTGGGTCTGTCGCTTACGTCGCACGATCCCGATGCCGATTTCGAGGCTTCGATCGAATGGGGACGCAAAATTATCGGCGATATTCTGGAACACGACATCAATTTGCCGCTGTGTCTGAACGTCAATGTTCCCGAAGGCCGTCCCGAAGAGATTCAGGGTGTGAAACTCTGCCGTCAGAACCGCGGCTCGTGGCGCGAGGAATTTTTCTTGAGAGAAGATCCCCGCGGTCGCGAGTATTTCTGGCTGACGGGCAGGTTCTACGACGACGAACCCGATGCAAAAGATACCGACGAACACGCATTGGCCGATAAATATGTGGCAGTGGTCCCCGTGCAGGCCGACATGACGGATTACAGCCAGATGAAAAATCTTGCAAAAATCATGAAATAATCCTACCTTTGTATAAGGTGCATGGAGGGGTGTCGTGCAAACGGCATCCCTTTTTTCATCGGATTCCTAAAATTTCGGCCTATGTTGATCAAAGTTTTGTTGGTGTTGGCCATCCTCATCCAGAGCGTCGCAACGATTTATGCCCTGCGTCTGGTGCGGACGACCAAGTACAATTCGGTGTGGATCCTGTTTATCATCGGATTCTCGTTGCTCTCCGTCGAACGACTCGTCCAGCTGTTCGTTGCCGATGAGGGTACGTATGTCGAACATTGGTGGTTCGCCTATCTGGGAATCGTCATCTCGATCTGCTTGTCGATCGGTGTGATGTATGCCCACAAACTGTTCAAATACATCGGACGACTGACCCGTCAGCGTCAGTTGCTCAACAAACGAATCCTTACGGCCGTGTTGCGTACCGAAGAAAAAACCCGTTCGCGCTTCTCGAAGGAGTTGCACGACGGACTGGGCCCGCTGCTGTCGTCGGCCAAAATGTCGTTGTCGGCACTTTCGTTGCAGGAGCAGAACCCCGAACAGAAGGAGATCATCAAAAATACGACTTACGTCATCGACGAGGCAATCCGTTCGTTGCGCGAAATCTCGAATAACCTTTCGCCCCACGTGCTGAACGATTTCGGACTGGCACGCGGGGTGCAGAATTTTATCGACAAGAGTATTGCGATGCACGAGGTCAAGATCCGTTTTACGACGAACTTGAAGACGGAGCGTTACGATACGGATGTCGAGGTGATTTTCTATCGCGTGATCTGCGAGTTGATCAATAATTCGCTGAAACATTCGGGTTGCACGCACATCAATCTTTCGCTGGCGCAGAACGGCGCGGATCTGGCGTTGGAATATACCGACAACGGCTGCGGATTCAATCCCGATGCCATGATGGATTGCGGCATGGGCTTGTCGAACATCTCGTCGAGAATCAATTCGTTGGGCGGAACGGTCGATTTCAAGTCGGCCAAAGGCATGGGTATGCGTGCCGCAATCCGAGTGAATACCAAACAGGAACTCCTTCAGGAGGAGTCGTTAAGAGATCGTAAATTAAAATAAAATGGGGTATCGTATAGTTTTGGTCGATGACCATTCGTTGTTTCGCAGCGGATTGAAAGGACTTTTGGAGCGTTATGCGGGATGCAGCGTGGTGGCCGAGGCCGGTGACGGAGAGGAATTTTTGAAATTGGTGCCCGATTTGGAGGCCGATGTGGTGTTTATGGATTTCTCGATGCCGGGTTTGGACGGGGCGCAAACCACCGAGCGGGCATTGGCTCGGCGTTCTGATCTGAAGATCATCACGCTGTCGATGTTCGGTGAGGAGAGTTACTATCAGCGCATGGTCGAGGCGGGTGCACGCGGATTCCTGTTGAAGGATTCGGATATGGGCGATGTGATCGAGGCGATCGAAACGGTGGTCGGCGGGGGCAGTTATTTCAGTCCCGCGTTGTTGGCCTCGTTGGCGGGGCGTATGCGTACGCGCGATGAAGCCGACGACGAACAACTCTCGTCCCGCGAGCGTGAGATCCTCGTGGCGGTGTGTCGCGGTTTGTCGAATCAGGAAATTGCCGACGAATTGTTCATTTCAAAACGCACGGTGGACAAGCATCGCGCCAACATCCTCGAAAAAACGGGGTGCAAGAATACGGCATCGTTGGTGGTCTATGCCATCAAAAATCATATTGTGGAGTTATAGCGGCGAAATATTTCATTAGCAGAAAGACGGGAGGTGGTGATCTTCCGTCTTTTTTTGCGAATTTTTCGGGAACGAGGTCTGCCGAGCAGAATTTTTTATATGGGCGGAGAACGGTTTGCGCCAAGGGACGGGAACACCCGCCCCGACGAACGATGGGGGGGGCGATGCGCCGATTTTTAGTCGGATGTATCGAGCAACCCGTGGAGAGAAATAGAAATATCCGCCCTGCCCCTTCCAATCTGCTCTCCGGACAAAAAAAACGGACTCCGAAGAATCCGGAATCCGTTTAGCAGGTTGCGTCCCGAAGGACGCAAAACCTTATTTAACTGCGTTAACTATTGCTTCAAATGCCTTAGGCTCGTTCATGGCAAGGTCAGCCAGAACCTTACGGTTCAAAGCGATGCCCTTAACATTGAGTTTGCCGATAAATTGTGAATAGGTCATTCCCTGTGCGCGGACGGCGGCGTTGATACGCGTGATCCACAACGAGCGGAATGTTCTCTTTTTAAGCTGACGGTGTGCGTAAGCATACGTCAAACCTTTCTCGACCGTATTTTTCGCAACGGTCCAAACGTTTCCCCTTGAACCAAAGTTACCCTTGGCAAGTTTCAAAACTTTCTTTCTTCTTGCGCGTGACGCAACAGCATTTACTGAACGTGGCATAATTTAAAGTTTTATAGAACTCACAGCGATACGGTTCTCCCGTATTCTTTGGGGCTGTTCCGTTCCGGTTAATTGAATTTGTTTTGTGCCGATTAATTACTTAACCAACAACTTTTTGATTTTGGGCGTATCCACTGCCGATACAGTTGATGAATAGCAGAGGTTACGTTTTTGTTTAGTCGTCTTTTTGGTCAGGATGTGACTGTGATAAGCGTGCTGACGCTTGATCTTTCCCGTGCCGGTGAAGGCGAAACGCTTCTTCGCAGCGGCATTAGTTTTCATTTTTGGCATTGTCGTAAATAGTTAATTAGTTAAACATAGCCTGCAAATATACCCATTTTTCTTGACAGCACAATATTTTCGCCGATATTTTGTCGGATATTTCCGGAAAAGCGCGGAATATTGCTTTCTTGGGGCTCTTTGGGGGCGTAAAAGCATGTGATGCAGTATGATGAAACGAAAGAATCGGCGGCAAGAATCGGACGAAAAACAACGTCCGTCGGGTCGGAACGATGCACACCTATATATATTGGGACGCTTCGGTCAGAACGGGCAATAAATCTCCTTTAGAATTTCCTCCTTCGACAGGTCGTTGGGGTTGGTGCCGGGAACGCCTTCGGGAATCGGTTCGCCCAATTTTTCGAATAATTCGACCCAGTAGCGAGGCATCGTGCCGTCCGAAGCACGAAAATTCATCGGGCGGGCGGAGAATCGCGGACGACCTTCGGTGTCGAGATAGGCGGCTTGGATCAGTTCCGTGCAATAAAACTTGCCGTTGTCCGGGCGAAATGAATAGTCGTAGGGGCAGCCGATCCACTTTTTTGCGCGGGCAACGGCCGCATAAACAGCAGTCGTGTCCCGAAGTCGTTTTGCCACAATGCAGGGTTTCCCGTTAATTTTTGCAGATCGGAGCAAAAATTTTTCAAGCGAAAGCATCCTCACTCCGCCTTCGGTCGAGGCTTCGAGTACCGAATCTGTGGGCGAAGCCTTCACAAAAATAGCGGCATGCGAAAAATTCAGTACCTTGTTTTTACCCGTTGCCGAACAGATTGCCCGCGTCATCGGAGAATCATCGGTGGTCTGAAACAAGAGATCGCCCGTCTGTAATGGCAGGGGCTTCGGGGCGCATCCTGCAAGGCAAAACAGGATACCTATATATATTATAGCACGAATCATATGCGGAAGATTGTGTTCGATAAAGGTAGTGAAAAAATCGGAATAAAATAAATGTTTGGTTCTGAATAAGATAGAAAAATGGCCTTAAAATATTTTAAAAATAGTTGTCGAAAAATTTGGAGATATGCGGATAAAAGCCGTATCTTTGCATCCGCTTTGAGAGAAAAACTTCACTTGAAGCGACAAAATAAAGGTTCTGAAAAAGTTTTCAAAAAAATCTTCTGAAAAGATTTGGCAATTCGAATTATTTGTCGTACCTTTGCATCGCAATTCTTCTGAAAGTCAGTTGGTTGCAAGCAAATAAAGGTTCTGAAAAATAGTTTGAAAAATCTTCGAAAAAGATTTGGTGGTTACAAAAAATTGCTTTACCTTTGCAACCACAATTCACAACGAAAGTTGCGGAACTTTTTAACACTGGTTCTTTGAATTACTGGTATATTTGAGAGAAAAGAAATGTAGTATTTATCTGTCAATTTCCTTTTTTTTTTACTAAGGAAAATCGAATAGTCAGGACTCTAACAATTTATATCTATTTTTTTACAATGGAGAGTTTGATCCTGGCTCAGGATGAACGCTAGCGGCAGGC
>JAHHQL010000028.1 GCA_020026415.1 Alistipes sp.
GTATTCGGGAGTTTTATATGCTGCCCGTCGGGGATAAACTTGTGGCGTATGATTCGTTTCGGGTTCCGCGTAATTTGGTTATCTTTGTGTGAAAATTTTTATATTCTTTAATGATTGATTCCGTAAAAAATATGATTTTGATAGACGGAAAGATTGCCACATCCCGTCTTGAAAGATGTACCCGAAAGGGGAATCTTGTCATGGTACGATACAAGGGGAACACCCGTCTTTATACCTATTCGGTGCGGCGGGTGGTGCATCTGACAAACCCCACGGTGTCGGATCCGGCATATCTTCAGATTCGGCATCTTCATTTTGCCCTCGTGAATGTGGCGCAGGTCTTTATTTTCCATTATTTTTCAAAGGAGTATTGGCATATCTGTTTCAATGACGGATCTTCGCGCGATTACGATCGTTCGGAGTTGGAAGTCGAAGAATCCGTGTTGCGTTATACCGAGGCTCGTGGGCGTATGGATTATTTTCGGGAAATCGCTTCGACAAACTCTTTGCAAGGTGAGGATGGCGAGGTGTTGCTGATGCGTCAATATCAGGGGTTGCAGTTCGTGGATACGGCGTCGGCGTTGTCCTGCTATCTTTATCCTGAAAAGTTTCTGCCCGAGCAGTATGAAGTCGGGGCGTTGATCTATCCTTTCGGATGCAACAAAAGCCAGAAAAAGGCGGTGGAGCAGGCGTTCGGAAATCAGATCAGTGTGATTCAAGGGCCTCCGGGAACAGGTAAAACCCAGACGATTCTGAATATTGTTGTTAATGCCATCCTGCGCGATCAATCTGTGTTGGTGGTCTCCAACAACAATTCGGCGATTGATAACGTGTTGGAAAAACTTGAGACAAATCAATTGGGGTTTCTGGCGGCGATGTTGGGGTGCTCGGAGAATAAGCAGAAATTTGTCGAGACGCAGAACACCTTGAAGAAATATCCGAAGGAGTTGCCGCTGTGGCGCGGTGATCTGCCTCATCCCGATGAAGTGCGGGGGAGGATTCGCGAGCAGATCGAGCGGCTCGGAAAATTGTTCGACGATCAGGAGCGATTGGCGGTCATCCGACAGGAATTTGATGCGCTGAGCCTGGAATGGGAGCATTATCAGTTGGAGATCGGGACGGAGATCCCCAAAGAAATCGAGGTGCGTAAATCGGTATCCTCGAAGAATATGATGGCTCTGTGGCAGGAGTTGCAGGATCTTACGGAACATGAACCGAAAGGTTTTCGGGCATGGATCAAACATTTGAGGTTGAATTACCACCTTTGGAGTGTCTTCAGACGTGGGCGGAAACAATTTGAAGCATTATCCCTCGAGATGCAGATTGCTGTTTGCCGAAGTCTGTTTTATCGGATGCGTCATACGGAACTCTCGGAGAAGATCGCTGCTCTGGAACAGCATCTTGCGGCGGAAGATCTGAAAACCCTGCTCAAGGATTTGTCGCACGATTCGATGGCGTATTTCCGTTGGAAATTGGGATGCCGCTACTCTTCGCAGACGGAACGCCCTCAATTTACGATTCCTCTGATTTTTCAAAATGGTGAGGGCTTTCTGAAAGAATATCCCGTTGTACTGAGTACGACATTCTCGTCGCGGGGTAATTTGGGTGATAGGGCTATGTTCGACTACGTTATTATGGATGAGTCGTCGCAGGTGTCGTCGGATACGGGAATCCTGGCATTGTCGTGTGCCCGTCGTGCGGTCATTGTGGGTGATTCGATGCAGTTGCCCAACGTGGTAACCGACAACGACAAGCGAATCTACAAGGCGGTTATGGAGCGTCACGGCATTGTGCCTGAATATGATTGTGCGGAGTATAGTTTTCTGGAATCGATGTGCCGGGTGGTGTGTGATGTCCCGCAAACACTACTCCGGGAGCATTATCGTTGCCATCCGCAGATCATTAATTTCTGCAATCAGAAATTCTATCGGGGCGAGTTGGTCATCATGACCGAAGACCACGGCGAAAAGGATGTTTTGTCGGCGGTAAAGACCGTGGAGGGCAATCATTCGCGCGATCGGATGAATCAGCGCGAGATCGATGTGATTCGGCAGGAGGTATTCCCGAAAATGGACTGTGATCCGACTGAAATCGGCATTATCACGCCCTATAACAATCAGGTCAATGCCCTCAGCCGCCAATTTCCCCTAAAAGTCGATGTGGCAACGGTGCATAAATTCCAAGGACGCGAAAAGGATGCAATCGTGATGTCCACGGTCGATGATGTGATTTCCCAATTTGCCGATGATCCCAATCTGCTCAATGTCGCCATTTCCCGATCCAAGAAGCAGTTTTGTCTGGTCACTTCGGGAAACGAACAACCCAAAGACAGCAACATAAGCGATCTTTTGGGGTATATCGAGTATCATAATTTTACGGTTACGGAAAGCCATCTCCATTCGATTTTCGATTACCTCTACAAGCAATATGCCGAACAGCGATTGGCGTTCTTGAAGCAACATTCGCGAATTTCGGAGTATGATTCCGAGAATCTGACTTATGCTTTGTTGCAAAATGTGCTGCATACGGATCCACTGTATAGTCATTTGGATATCATCTGCCATCAGCCATTGGGGATTCTGTTGCGCGATAAGGGGCTGCTGACGGAGGAGGAACGGCGGTATGCTTCGCGGGCGGGAACGCACCTCGATTTTGTAATTTACAATCGGGTGAACAAACGCCTTGTTTTAGCCGTAGAAACAGATGGTTATGAGTTCCACCGTGAGGGGCGTGCACAGGCTGCGCGAGATTGTCTGAAGAACCATATCCTCGAAAAATATCACATTCCTTTGTTACGTCTGTCCACCACGGGAAGTGACGAACGGAAACGGGTGGAGGAACGCCTGCACGATGTGTTGTCCGAAGTCCGCTAAACAATAAGTTCCGCCTCCAATCGGGAGCGGAACTTATTGTGTATTGGGGTTGTCGGAAGTTTACTCCTTGCAGCATCTTACCGAGTAACCCAGCGAACGGTATTTGTCCAGATCGCTGTTGATGGATCCGGGACGCGAAATCACCTTTTGGAAATAGAAATAACGGGCGTTTGCGCCTGCGGTGTTCGATGACCAGTAGTTACCCGAACGGGTTGAACTCAAACCGATCAGGTTGCCTGCTGAATAGTTGCGCGATCCCTGTGCGGGATACCATGTCGTCTGTCCGTTGTGGGTATAGGTCATGCCGTAAAGAGCCTGATCCCATGCCGTTACACCGTCGATGTAACTGCGGTTGTTGTCCAAACCTTTCCATGCCGTGATTTCGGGAACTTTGTAACCTGCGGGGCAGGGGTCGTTCAGGGTCTTTTCGGCTGCCCACAAGGTCTTCTTGGTGCGCTTGCTCCAATCCTGTGACGAGGTGGTTTGGGCATTGTAGAAGGTCATCGGGTGGGCGGCTGCCGTGGCGTAGTCGGCACTCTTTTTCTCCATACCCCACACGATGGCTTCGAATGCGGGATTGACGATCGTGGCCTCGCGTGCAAGTTTGAAGGCTTCGGCCGAAGTCTCGGTGGTCGTACCGCCGTAGAAAGGATCTTTACGTCCCCACTGATAGTACATGCCGTAAGCGTTCGTGTCGCCCGGCGTAGTACCCGTTGCACCCAAATTGCGATCCATAAATTCGGCACCGCTTGCATAAACCATTGTTGCGGGGACGTCGCTCAGCCAAATGTGCCAACTCCAAACCACTGCACCGTTATCTGTAAGGGCGATTACTGCATTACCTTTTTCTGCCGATGCTTTGAACGAGATTTTGCCTTTTGCGGAGTCGAGTTTTACATCCGAGATCAGATTTGCGTGATCCATCCACAACCAGTCGGCCGACATTGTCTCGGTCAAAACAATCTGAGGATCATAACCTGCCGTAGTCTCGCTGCCGACGCCGTTACCGCGCACGGATGCCGTGAAGCAGTAGTCTCCTTCGGCCGATACGATGTATGAGTTTGCGGTGGCGGCGGCACTCAGATCGATGGCTTTCTCCACGAAGAGGGGAAGCGTAAATTCAACTTCCGAACTGAGTTTTACGAAGATTTTTTCGGCCGTCTCGTCTGCGCGTACCGATACGAACAGCGGTGCAGACTCCTCGCCCGATACTTCGATTCCGTTGCCTTGTGCATTGGCGATCGTCAGTGAATTTTCGCCGATCGTACCTGCCCAGAATCCCAATTTGTCGATTGCCAATACGGGTTGCGCATCATTTCCGACCGGTTCGCCTGTTGTGGTTTCCAATCGGGGTGCACCCTCGGTCGAGGTCAAGGCCCAAAGGTAATTGTCGCCTTCGGCAACGATACCCACAAAGGGTTTTGCTGCATCGGGTGTGCACTCGATCGCAAGCGATGTGCCGTCGGTAAAACGGATCGTTGTGGTGTTGCCCTCTTCTGTCAGGGAGGTCGCCATAACCTCGCGTTTCGAGTAGAGTTCGGCGAATTTGGCGATGTTAGCGTTGATTTCAGAGACCGTCTGTTGCATTTTGTCGGTGGGGACAAAAAGACGGTTCATGTGTTTCTCATAATTTGAGTTGAACAGAATATTGACCATGCGCTCTGTGAAATTCACATCCTGCAACATCGAAACCTGTTCCTCGGAGGTGGCTTTTACGGGATTGCCCTGCGCATCGGTGATCTGCCATGGCTCGGCTGCTCCGCGCGTGATGCGCAGTCCGTCCATCTTGGCGGCAGCCTCCTCGAAGGTTACCGTCCAGAACCCTTTGCCATCGACTCCCATTACGGGACGGTTGCCCTTCACCTTTATGGGGTTGCCTTCGCGATCTTTCAGCCATGGTTGCTGGCCGAGTGTGCAAAGACGCCAGCAGGCCTCCTCTCCGTTGAGTGCAATACCCACAAACGGAGCCTCTTTCGTCAGGTTCGAGGTCGGGATCGACAGCGTTTTGCCCTCTTCGTTGGTGAGTGTAATGTCGGCGGCGTTCTCTTCGATTTTTGTTACAAGACCTTCGTAACTGTTGATTTCCGATGCTGTTTCAATCATCTTGTTCAGTTGTGCGATGACCTTCCCGCAATCGGGCAGAGGTTCGGCTTCTTTCTCCATTTGCAGGAATTTGCCGTCGTAGAGGATGACCTTAACATATTCGTCGGTCTCTTCAACCGATTTGAACAGCGAAACATGCTCTTTGCCCGTAGCCGTGAGATCCTTCCCTTCATTGTCCTTGATGGGGGCTTGGGGTTTTGCCAGTTCGACCATCCAAATGGCTTTGTCGGAAATCGAGGTGTGGGGGCAGTCGGTTGTGGTGGCAACGGGATTACCCTCGGTATCCTTCAGAAGACGGCTTTTGCCTTCGATGTTTACCGCCCAGCAGAGATTGCCTTCGGGATCGGTATCCACGCCGATCAGCGGGGCTGTGTCGGTTGCCGTGCACGACACAAGAATCGTGTCTTCGTCGGTGAACGTAAGACGGGCTTCGATGTCGTTGATCTCGGCTTTGGAGATCTTGATGTTTGAAGGTTTGCGATTCAGGTCGTAAAACACCTTTACTTCCGAGTTGAGTTCTTCGGATCGGGCCTTCATTTCGTCGGTTACCTCCACACCGGGTTCGGGTTCGGGCGGAGTGGGGGTGACGGCTCCGTTGGTCGAGTCGTCGTTGCAGGCTCCCAGCACAAGCAGGGCAAGGCTGCATAAAAGAAAGATTTTTTTCATATTAATTTTATTGTGGTTTGTATGCTGCACATTCTTTCCCCATGCGTTGTGGCGGCGTGGGGAAAATCTTAAATCTATTTTTGTAAAATAACCGAAATCGGAGTTCTGTTCCGCGAGAAGTTCCGACATCGAATCTATTCGGCAGGTTTTCTGACTTGCTTCCGAACCGATGTCTTCCCGATCCCGTAACTTCGGATCAGTGACTAAGATTACCGGTACGTATAGAAGGTTTACAGCAGCGGGCCTGTTCGGGATTTTCACCCGATTCCCTTTTGACTCTTGCCCGGGGTTGGGAGGTAGAGACCGAATTAAAATAACAAAGATAGATGTTTAAATCGAATTTCTATGCTTCGAGGCGTTTTTTTATTGATCTTTTGGATTGCCTTCCTCTCCGCATGGTGGAATGAGGGGCGAACCCCTTGTGACGACAGCCCGAAAAATAGGGCTGAAATCGGTTCGTTTGGTGAATTTGCGTGTCAGGGATCTTGTTTCAACCAAAATTTTTCCGTACGGTTGTAACCGTATAAGCGCTTTTTTTGAATGAACCATGAGGAAGTTCACCTGTTTGATCATCTTCTTTTTTGCCTGCCTGCAAGCGGGGTTTGCCCAAAATACGACGGCATTTTACGGAGCCGATTTTTCGCTGGCCAAAACCTACGGCTGCCGTGAACGGGCTTCGGATTTTGCTGTGGCTTTTGCGGGGATTAATTCCCCGTTTGTCGAACAACCCGAAAAATATGATGTGGATCGCGACCTGCATCGGTCGTTTAACGTAGTCGATGTTTCGGTGGGCGAACGCTCTTTCGGGGAGAAGTGGGGCGAGGAGATTCTTCGCAATCCCCATGCGATTAGTTGTCTGATGCGCGATTATTCGTGTCGGGAGCAGATTGACGAGGTGGTGAAAAACTACTCCTTGCGCGAAACGGAGGGCGAGGGCGTGATATTCTTCGGCAACCTGCTCGACAAGACCCGTGCCGAGGGAAGTTTCTTTGTCGTGGTCTTCGACATTGCGACACGGAAGGTTCGGGAATGTGACCTCGTGTGGGGAAAAGCGGGCGGATTCGGATTGCGCAACTATTGGGCAAATGCCCTTCATCGTTGCATGGTCCAATACCGCAGAATGAAATAAAACGAAACCGAAATGATACTTTACGATTCACAACTCGATCTGGAAGAGGTCGAACGGATAGTCTTCGGTGAGGAGGAGGTGCGTCTTGCTGACGTTGCCCGAAAACGTATCGCGGACTGCCATCTGTTTTTGAAAGATTTTGCCTGCGACAAGGTGATCTACGGCATCAATACGGGATTCGGGCCGATGGCTCAGTATCGCGTGTCGGAACAACATTTGCGCGAGTTACAATATAATATCATCCGCAGTCATGCCACGGGAGCGGGCGAACCGCTTTCGGATCGGGATGTGCGCGGGGCGATCGTTGCGCGACTGGGTACTCTGGTGCAGGGTCTGTCGGGCATCCATATTTCGGTTGTTGATCTTCTGATCGAGTTTTTGAACCGCAAGATCTATCCCATGATTCCGCGTCACGGATCGGTCGGAGCAAGTGGTGATTTGGTGCAATTGGCTCACTTGGCATTGGCACTGATCGGCGAAGGAGAGGTGCACTACAAGGGCGAATGGCGATCGGCGGGCGAGGTCTTGGCCGAAGAGGGCTTGAAACCGATGTCGGTACATATCCGCGAGGGGTTGTGCATCACCAACGGCACTTCGGTGATGACGGGTATCGGCATGAATAACCTGATCCGTTCGCGTCAGTTATTGCGTTGGTCGGAGGTCGCTTCGGCTATGATCAACGAGATCGTGGAGTCGTACGATGATTTCCTCTCGGAGACGATTAATACCGCTAAACGACATGAAGGTCAGCGTATTATCGCTTCGGACATGAGACGATGGTTGAAGGACAGCCGCAGTCTGCGTGATCGCCAATCGGAACTCTATAACAGCACACATTCGGACGAGGAGGTCTTCGAACACAAGGTACAGCCGTACTATTCGTTGCGTTGCGTGCCTCAGATTCTGGGCCCCGTGTATGATACGCTCCGCAACGTGGAGGAGGTGCTTGTCGGCGAACTTAATTCGGCGTGCGACAACCCGATCGTCGATCCCGCCACGCGCAATGTTTATCACGGCGGTAATTTCCACGGCGATTACGTGTCGTTCGAGATGGATAAACTCAAGATCGCCATCACGAAACTGACGATGCTCGGTGAGCGTCAGTTGAACTACCTGTTCCACGACCGCATCAACGGCATTCTTCCGCCGTTTGTGAATATGGGCGTACTCGGATTGAATTACGGACTTCAGGCTTCGCAGTTTACCGCCACTTCGACCACGGCCGAGTGTCAGACGCTGTCGATGCCCAACTACATACACAGCATTCCCAACAACAACGACAATCAGGACATCGTGAGCATGGGTACCAACTCGGCACTCATTGCCCGAACGGTGATCGAAAACTCCTATCAGGTGATGTCCGTCCTTTTTATGACACTTGTTCAGGCCGCCGACTGCATCGGTGCGGCTGATCGCCTGTCGTCGCGTTCGCGGGAGATTTACGACGAGATCCGCGCGTTCTTCCCCGCATTTCGAGAGGATACGCCCAAGTATCGGGAGATTCGCGAGATGATCGATTATCTGAAGAAGGAAAAATTGGAATTATGACAAGATATGCTTTGGTGACGGGCGGCTCCCGCGGAATAGGACGAGCCGTCTGTGTCAAACTGGTCGAAGCGGGCTATCACGTGCTGATCAATTACCGTGCGGACGAAGCGGCGGCTGAAGAAACGCTGGCCGAGGTGCGTAAGGTGGGATCGGACGGGGAATTGCTCCGTTTCGATGTGGCTGATGCCGGGGCGGTTGAAAAGGCTCTGGGCGAATGGACTGCGGCTCATGAAGAGGACTTCATCGAGGTCGTGGTCAATAATGCGGGTTGCCGTAAGGACAACCTGATGGTATTTATGCCGACGGAAGATTGGAACATGGTATTGCAGACATCGCTTGGCGGATTTTTCAACGTCACGCGACCCTTGTTGCAACCGATGCTGACCCATCGTCGCGGCCACGTTGTGAACATCGTGTCGTTGTCGGGTATTAAGGGATTGCCCGGACAGGTCAATTATTCGGCGGCCAAGGGCGGTCTGATCGCCGCAACGAAAGCCTTGGCACAGGAGGTCGCCAAACGCGGGGTGACAGTCAATGCCGTGGCTCCGGGATATGTCGAGACCGACATGACCGCCGACCTCGACCGCAAGACGCTTTCGAAGCAGATTCCCGCGGGTCGTTTCGGACGACCCGACGAGGTGGCCGACTTGGTGGCGTTCCTTGCGTCGGACAAGGCCGCGTACATCACGGGTGAAGTGGTTTCAATCAACGGAGGAATATTCTGATGAACAGACGAGTTGTAATTACGGGAATGGGCATCTATTCCTGCATCGGAGTGGGCAAGGAAGCCGTCCGTGAATCGCTCTTTGAGGGGCGTTCGGGAATCGGCATTGTCGAAGGCCGCCATGAGTTCGGTTATCGCTCGGCCTTGTCGGGCATCGTCCCCAAACCCGACCTCAAGGGTAAGTTGGATCGCCGTCACCGCATTTGTCTGGCCGAGGAGGGACAATATGCCTATGTCGCCACGGTCGAAGCGTTGGAACA
>JAHHQL010000029.1 GCA_020026415.1 Alistipes sp.
ATATCAGACGGCAAATACCGTTACGGAAACTTTTTGAGGAGTGCAGATTCCAGGAAGAAAAGGATGTATTCCCCAACCTTCGCTGGTTGCCATCAACGGCTATAAATCCGAGGGAATCCCACATACCGTTCTACAATAAGGTGTGGCCGTGTGATGATCCTTTTTGGGCAGAGCACAAGCCCGGTGATGAGTGGGGCTGCCAATGTGATTGGGAGCCAACCGATGACCCAGTAACAGATAATCGTGGACTCGACAAGGGTGTTACTCCCTCTCTGGGTCTTGGGGGAAATCCCGCAAAAAGCGGGCAAATATTTTCACAGGACCACCCGTATTTCCCCTCTGATTGTAGCGTATGTCCGTTCGCGGATAAGCAGCTCTCCCTTATGATCAGCTCGGTGCAGGACGGAAAATGTGTGGTGATCGAGAAAACACCCGAACGGCAGGATGTTTACGACGTATCGGGGAATCGGCTTGCATTGAGCAACCATTTCCGCTCCGAGGGGCTTAAAGATACGCCCTTGAATCGCAAAAATATCGCCCGCTCCGATTCGCGTTTTCGCTTGGAGCGCATCGAGGAACTCGCCTCGGAGAATAGCCCGATCAGTATCGAAAAAATGGTTGCGATTCTGCGTGACCGGCAACTGAATGGCGGGCAAGATCTGGGGCTTGCGAACCCGATGGCGATAAACCAACAGATTGCCCACCACAGCGTGGTGTTCCTGCCCGAAAAGTTGCAGATGTGGATCTCAACGGGTGAGTGGGGCTATGGTGAGTGGGTGTGCTACGATGTGGGCGCGATCCTACGGGGCGAAAAATCCTTTGATGGGGAACTGACCTCGGAGAACATAATTCCCGCCGACAGCCTGTTCCGTAAAAACGAATTACCCAAATTACTACAATACAGATCGTTGAAACACCGTCTTTGCGCCCGAAACGTCGATTCGTTGGCGATTTTCAATCCGTCCAATTGGGAGAGTTACTCCGCGGCGGGTGATTTTTACCGGGCATCGGATCGTGGAAAGGCACTTGATGCCTACCGCAAGGCACTCCGCCTGCCGATGACCGATGGCGATTGCGAGGTGCTTCGACGCAAAATAGAAGAATTAGAAAATGATTAAGGATTCAACCGTTCAGTTCCTTCCCGCCCCCGAAATCAAGGCATGGCAGGAGGCACGTTTGAAAGAGGAGTTGGCCTACCTTGAGGCGCATTCTCCGTTTTATCAGGCAATGTTTCGTCGCGAGGGGATCGACCCCCGTACGATTCGGCATATTGAGGATTTGCAGCGTGTGCCCGTGACCACGAAAGAGGATCTGCAACTGCACAACGAGGCGTTCCTGTGCGTTCCGCGCGAGGAGGTCATCGACTATGTCACCACTTCGGGTACGCTCGGCGATCCCGTGACCTTTGCCCTCACGGAAAGCGACCTTGCGCGTCTGGCCTACAACGAATATCTTTCGTTCTCGACGGCAGGCATCACCCGCAACGACATCATGCAGTTGATGACGACCATCGACCGCCGATTTATGGCAGGTTTGGCCTATTTCATGGGTGCACGCGAGTTGGGATGCGGTGTGATCCGCGTGGGTAACGGCATTCCCGAATTGCAGTGGGACACGATCAAGCGCATCCGCCCGTCGTTCTGCATGGTCGTGCCGTCGTTTCTCAATAAACTGATCGCCTATGCCGAGCATAACGGCATCGACTACAACCATTCGTCGCTGAAGAAGGCGGTCTGCATCGGCGAGTCGTTGCGCAATACCGATTTTACGCTCAACACCTTGGGTAGGCAGATCACCGACAAGTGGCCCGAATTGAAACTCTACACGACCTACGCCTCGACCGAAATGCAGAGTTCGTTCACGGAGTGCGATTACGGGTGCGGTGGTCACCTGCAACCCGATCTGATCATCGTGGAGTTGCTCGACGAGCAGAATCAACCCGTCAAGGACGGCGAGCCGGGCGAAGTGACCATCACGACCCTGGGCGTGCGCGGTATGCCGTTGTTGCGCTTCAAGACGGGTGATTTGTGTATGGCCTACACGGAGCCGTGCCGATGCGGCCGCCATACGATGCGACTCAGCCCCGTGATCGGTCGGAAGGGGCAGATGATCAAGTATAAAGGTACGACGATTTTCCCGCCTGCGCTGTTCGATATTCTGGACAACGTAAGTTATGTCGAGAACTACATCGTTGAACTCTCAAACAACGAGAGCGACAAGGATCAGGTGACGGTGCGCGTCGGATTGAAGCACGAGGCGGATTTCGATGTGGTGAAGGAACTCAAGGATCGTTTCCGCGCCAAGATCCGTGTGGCACCCGACATCGTGGTGGACACGGTCGAGCGGGTGCGGGCGATGAATTTCCCCGCGATGAGCCGCAAGTGCGTGAAATTTGTCGATCTGAGAAAGGAAAATTAAATTGTCCCCCACAGGGAGCGTTTGAAAAGAGGAAAGAGAAAAATCTTTCCTCTTTTTTTGTGGCTGTAAAGAATCGTTACATGAGTGTAAAGTTTCTTTACACTTTGGAAAATGTGCTATTTTTCAAATAACTGATAAATAATTGGTTGGCTCTTTGGCACGGCAGTCGTATAATTTCGGGTAAAACACTAAAAAAAATGAAACGAATCACGATATTACTGCTTGTCTTTGCATCGGTTGTCACAGCGGCGCACGCCCAGCAGAAGATGACCCTTCGCGAATGTATGGAGGTTGCCGTCACGAACTCTTCGAAAATGAAGTTGCAGGAGGTTGAAGTCGATGATGCCCGTGCCATGCGCCGGCAGGCGGTTTTGAGTACTTTCCTTCCACAGGTGAGTGCCGGTACCAATGCCAACTTCAATTTCGGCCGTACGGTCGATCCCGAAACCAATACCTATCAGAGTGTCACCTCGTTCAACAATGTCTATTCGCTCGGCGGTCAGATCATGTTGTTCGACGGTTTTTCGGCGGTGAACAACATTAAGATCACCAAGACCTTGCTCCGCATGGGTATTACGCGCGAGGAGCAACTCCGCGAGGAGATCTGTCTGGCAACGATGGAGGCCTTCTATAATGTGGTCTTTGCCGAAGAGTTGGTCGATGTGTTGGAGTCGTTTGTCGAGACGGCACGCAAAAACCTCGAACTCGGTTCGCGTCAGCAGGAGTTGGGGCAGAAGGGACATGCCGATGTGGTGCAGTTCGAAGCGGAGTTGGCCGATCGTGAATTTGAATTGGTCAATGCACGGAATCAGCGTGATAAGGCTCTGCTTACGCTCAAGGATATGATGCTGTGGCCGGTGGATGAGGAGTTGGAGATTGACACGCGGGTCGATGCCGAAACGCAACAACTCGAAGTGTCTTATGGCGAATTGGTCGAAGAGGCACATCGCAATCTGCCTGCGCTCATCCTTGCCGAGGGGCGCAAGACCAACGCACTGCGTTCGCTGCGCACGGCACGCTGGAGTTCGCTCCCGTCGCTGATGTTGTCGGGCGGATGGAGTACGAATTACTTCTCGTTTGACAACGGTACGCGCACGCCCGACTTTGCGACCCAGTTCAAGGACAACCGCGGTGAATATGTCATGCTGAATATGTCGATTCCGCTGTTCGGCGGATTCATGCGCCGAACGAAGATTGCCAAGGCACGTCACGAATTGCGTCGTGCCGAGATCGAATACGATCAGACGCTGCACGATGTCGATCGCGAGGTGACCCGTGCCATGCAGGAGCACGAAGGTGCCCGTGCCGCACTGAAGCAGGCCGAGAAACGCTCGCTGGTGCAGGAGGAGGCCTACCGTCTGAACAAAAGCAAACTGGAGCGCGGTCTGATCTCCCCGTTGGAGTTCCAAACCGCCTCGAACCAATACCTCAAGGCGCGTGCCGAGCGGATGGATGCCCTGTTGAAATACCGCTTGAAGCAAAGTGTCGTAAGATACTATCAGGGTGAAAGTTATTTGAATCAAAATTAAAACTGCTATGGATATTATTAAAGAAAAGAAACGCGGAGTGGCACTTGCTTTTACCTACAAGGCCGTTCCCTATTGGATCGGAGGAGTTGTTCTTCTGATGGTTGTTTATCTGCTTCTTCGGGACAATGCCCGCACGCTGTCGGTGGATCGCGATTCGCTCGTGACGTCCGAAGTGGTCGAGGGCGAGTTCAACGACTACATCCGTGTACGCGGACAGGTGCAGCCCCGTACAACCATTCAACTCAGCCCTCTGGAGGGCGGGGTTGTCGATCAGATCTTCGTGGAGGAGGGTGCACTGCTCAAAAAGGGCGACCGCATCCTGCAACTTTCGAACGAGAATCTCGACCTTCAGATCCTCAATGCCGAGGCCGATCTGGCCGAGAAGGAGAATCTGTTGCGCAACACGATGATCCAGATGGAGCAGCAGCGTCTGAGCGTCAATCAGGAGAAATTGCAGCTGAAGATTGATGTGGAGCGTTACCGCCGTTCCTACGAATCCCAAAAACAACTTTACACCGAGCAACTCATCTCGCGTGAGGATTACCTGCGAGCAAAGGAGGACTACGAACTTGCCAAAGGCAAATACGAACTGGTGAAAGAACGCTCCGTGCAGGACAGCCTGTATCGCTCGGTGCAGATTGTTCAGATGGAGGAGAGCCTCAAGAACATGCGTCTGAACATGACGATCATCCGTAAGCGTAAAGAAAATCTTGTCGTCACGGCACCCATCGACGGAGTGCTCGGACTGCTGGATGCCGTTCTCGGCCAGTCGGTTGCCCAAGGCAACAAGATCGGGCAGATCAACAACTTCGGCGAGTATAAGATCGAGGCGCAGATCGACGAACACTACATTGACCGCATCACGACGGGACTTACGGCTACGTTCCTGCGTGGAGACGAGATCTTCTCGGCCACCGTGCGCAAGGTCTATCCCGAAGTGCGCGACGGCAAATTCAAGGCCGATTTCAAATTCTCGGATACGCTTCCCGACAACATCCGCAACGGTCAGAATTACGACCTGAATCTTCAGTTGGGACAACCCGAAAAGGCGTTGCTTATTTCGCGCGGTGCGTTCTACTACACGACGGGCGGAAAGTGGATCTATGTGATTTCGCAGGACGGCGAGCGTGCCGTGCGTCGAGAAATCGAGATCGGACGCCAGAATCCGCAGTATTACGAAGTACTCGGCGGCCTGCACCCCGGTGAACGTGTCGTGATTTCGAGTTACGACAATTTTGGAGATAACGAATGTCTGACTTTTAAATAACCCATCTGCTATGTTCTCTTTATTACGAAATTTCTGGTCGATGATCCGACAATACAAATCCTCTTCACTGCTTAATATTGCGGGACTTACCG
The DNA here is from genome assembly GCA_020026415.1 of Alistipes sp. GTDB lineage: Bacteria > Bacteroidota > Bacteroidia > Bacteroidales > Rikenellaceae > Alistipes. Next base: position 5,307 of record JAHHQL010000029.1, read on the forward strand.
TGGCATTTGCTTCATTCTATGTGATCATGGCGCAAGTGTGGTGGACGCTGGGCTACAACAAATCCATAAAGGATGCCGACCGCATCTATGGGGTTGAAATCCCGTTTTCGGGACACGGCGAATGGACGGATTGCATCAGCCGTCCCATAGGCGAGAGTTGTTTGAAGAAAATCCCCGAAGTCGAGTCGTTCGGTTGCTATTGGGGTTCCGGTGTGGGGAATATCTGGCGAGAGGATCTCTCAAAAACGGATTATTACAAATTCCACGGCGGTGGTGCCATGGTGTCGATGGGTTTCTTCGAGGTGTTCTCGTTTGAGACGGTCGATGGGGATATCGAGCAGTTAAGACGCCCCCGAACGATGGCTGTTAGTGAATCGCTCGTAAAAGCGCAAGGTCTGAAAATCGGCGAACGGCTTTACCTGACCAACGAGAAACCCTCGCCGGAAGACGGCTATGAAATTGTGGCCGTATTCCGTGATTTCAAGGAGAATACTTACCTCAGCAGGATCGATTATTATGTAAACATGGGGGATCGAGGTTTGGAAGACCGCTCGGAATGGTCGTATCGTTATTTCTTGAAATTGTCGGAGGGTGATGAGTGTGAAGAACAGACTGTTTGTGCTTTTAACCGTCTTGTGGAGGAATATTTCCGTAAGACCGAAAGTAAGGAGGTCTCCGAATCGCTTTCGCAAGTCCATCTCGCTCCTTTCGATACGCTTCTTTTCGATTCGTACAGCAATCCGATGGCTTCGCGTGTGACGATCTATTCGATGTTGGGCTTGGCATTGGTGGTGATCGCTCTGGCATTCATCAATTTCGTGAACTTCTTCTTTGCGCTGGTGCCGATCCGCATCCGTATGGTCAATACCTGTAAGATCTTCGGCGCATCGAATCTGTCGCTTCGACTGGAATTTATCTCCGAGGCCGTGGGGCTGGTGGTGATTTCGGTGATCTTGGCGGGCGTTCTGGCGCATCTGTTCCAGTTTACCGACATGGCAAACAACTTCTCGATGTCGCTCTCCCTTGGGGAAAATATGTCCATTGTGGTCATTGTCCTTGTGGTCGGTTTGGTGATGAGTCTGGTGGCAAGCCTCTATCCCTCGTGGTACATCACTTCGTTCTCGCCGGCCATGGTCACCAAAGGCCGTTTTGCCGGAACGAAGAGCGGACAGCGACTGCGTACCGTTCTGTTGGGCGTGCAGTTCTTTGTGTCGATCGGACTGATCATCTTCACGGCATTCCTGTTTATGCAGCGTCAGTATCTCATTAATCACGATCTGGGTCTGGATACCCGCAACGTGATGACATTCAACATAAGGACCAACGATAATTTCAATTACGAACTTCTGCGGGAGCGTCTGATGCGCCATCCCGACATCAAGGATGTGACGGGCAGCCAACTGCTTATTTTCAGCAAGGGCGGTATGGATTGGGGACGAGAGACCAACGGCAAAGAGTATCTCACCCGTGCCTATGAGGTGAAATATAATTTCTTGGACTTCATGAATATCGAGATTGTCGAAGGACGCAAACCTCAGGAAAGCGATGTGTTTAAAGATGCCGTCACCCGGGAAAATTATGACAATCTGGGCGGTGTGCTGATCATCAACGAACGCTTCGCCAAGGAATACGATTTCAAACCCCTGCGCGATTTGGAGGGTGGCGGATTCTATGCCAAAGACCGACTGATCGGTATCTGCAAGGATTTCTGCTATCTGCCTTTGCGCGAGGAAAGTACGCATGTGACCTTGTACGTTACCCCGAAGGAGCATGCCGAGGGTCGTGATGCATGGGGTGTGCAGGTGTATGTCCGCCATGGCGAGCAGACCGACAAGCAGAAACTTGCGGCCGACATCCGCTCGATCATCCACGAACTCGATCCTTCGTTTATTGAGGGCGATATTCAGATCGAAACTTTCGACGAGGTCATCGCCCGCACCTATCAGCGGGAGACCCGCATGACGAAGATCTTCATCATCCTGTCGCTTATCTCTATCATCATCGCGCTGATGGGTGTGTTCGGCATCGTGCTCTTCGAGACGCAATGCTGCCGCCACGAGATCGCCGTCCGCAAGGCGATTGGTGCGACCACCCGCGAGATTCTGGAGTTGTTCAACCTGCACTATATCAAGATGGTGATCATCTGCTTTGTGCTGGTCGTGCCCTTCACGATTTACGGCTTGAATTTGTGGCTCGAATCCTATGCTTACCGCACACCGCTCCATTGGTGGGTATTTGCGCTTGCCTTCCTGCTGGT
>JAHHQL010000003.1 GCA_020026415.1 Alistipes sp.
AAAAGGAATTTCACCCGAGTGAAATTCCTTTTGCTTTTTGTGGAGGTGGCGGGAGTCGAACCCGCGTCCAAACAGGGAACCCGAAAGCTTTCTACACGTTTAGCCGTCGTTTGATCCTTCTCTCCGTGCCCGGTAGCCGGCAACCTAACACGAAGCCCAGCCCCTAAAGTTCGCATACGGATCGGGGCGATTCCGCACACTATCTCTAAATGTTTGATACCCCGTTGATAAGCCGTTAAAGAGCGGAACAGCCTATCGGGATACTCGTCGTCCGACCTCCTTGGGCCGGTCGATTAAGCTAATCTTCCTTGAAAATTAGGCAGCGAGTGCGTAGCTATTATTGCCATTTGAATTTTGAGTGTCGATATTTACGAGCCGCCACACAGTGCTCGACGTGCTTACAATCAAACTCTGCCTGCTGTCAAAACCGGGCACCCCCGACTAAAGTCGGTTTCCAAGTCCGTTGAAAACAGTGCAAAGATACGAAATTTTTCAGAGTTTTCGTCACTTTGCACTGTTTCGACAAAATTTTTTCCGTCACGCCTCCTCGGAATCGGAGTGTGAACGCGAGCGTCCCATAATCTGACGCGCCATCCAAAGCAGCAACATGGCACCGAACACGGCGCAGACAAATCCGCCCCACGAGCCTTCGGGGATCAGACCGAGCAGCGAGAGAATCCAGCCGCCCCAAACACCGCCCACAATACCCAGCAACAAATTGACCCATAATCGCTGACGCGAACCGCCCACGATCCAATTGGCGACAAATCCGGCGGCAAGACCGATCAGAAGATACCACAAAATAAACATAGGCAAAAAAGTTTTAGGTTTACAAACAACAAATATGCAAAAACCGTTCCTTTTCACGGGGAATATCGTATCTTTGTTTTTCGGAGGGGCAAACCACCCCGGAAACGAGTACAAACCCACAAAACACAAAGTACCATGTTAGAAACAGGAATCAAGGGCGAAAGCCGCGTCATAGTCAGCGAACACAACACGGCGATCCGTATGGGATCGGGCGATTTGGAGGTTTTTGCCACCCCCTCGATGGTGGCTCTGATGGAGCATGCCGCCATGACGGCCGTTGCACCCCACCTCCCCGAAGGCTCTACGACGGTCGGCGCACTGATGAACACCACACACGTCAAGCCCTCGAAGATGGGCGCACAGATCACTGCCACGGCTGAACTCACCTCGGTGGAGGGTCGCAAACTGACGTTCCGCGTGTCGGCCTCGGACGAAGTCGGCGTGATCGGTGAAGGCGAACATATCCGCTACGTGGTCGATCGCATGAAATTTATGGCCAAGTTGCAATAACCCGCCAAACAAAAAGCGTGTCCTCAAATCAGAAGACACGCTTTTTTATTTTTTAAGGGGAAATCCGCCTTAAAGCACGGGCAGACGACAGATGAATCCCAGCGAGAAACGCAACATATCGCGCGGAGTCACCGTTTCGGGCAGACGGCAACGGCGGTGATTCTTTCCGCCCACATTGAAATAGAGGTGCATGTTGCGGTCGCCCATCGGGTAAAACTCCACCCCTGCATCGTAACCCCACGCCGAGAGGTAATTCCCTTCGGCGAACTGCTCCGAAGCCTTACAGACCGATCCGCGGTCGTAGTAGCCCTTGAGGTGCAGATTCCATTTTTTGAGGAAACGATAATTGAGGTTGGCGGTCAGCGTCAGATACTCCACATTGCGTCCTGCGCCGTTCCAAATCGCACCCTCTGAATCGAGAACCATGTGGCGCACCACACCTAAGTGATCCACTTCCGAACGGTGATAAGCCGCATCGAAATAGGCCGCGACCTTACACGTCTGCCACTGAATACCGCCACTGACGTAGAACGCCCACTTGTCGCGTGCCAACTCGCCCGTTGTCAGCGCATAACGCATCTTCAGGCGGTTGTCGATGTAGGAACTGTTCCACGCCAGCGAATAGTAGAGCGGCACGGAGGGGGCTTCCCAATCCTCAGGCATCACGCCGAACGCCTCCGTCATCGACCCCTGTCGGTTGTTCAACACCTGAAGACCGAGTTGCTGGGTTGCCGAAGGCGAATAGAAGAACGACACACCGTTCAGATAACACGATATGTTGTTGATGATGCCCGCATAGTCATACACATCGACGGGATACTCCTCATATTCGAATCCGCCGACAAACAGCGCATGGCGTCCGGCCTGCACCGCAAAGCGCGAATCGAACTGATATTTCACCCACGCATAATCAATACCCGACGAGAGATTATCCATTTCGCCCACGCGCGCGCCCTTGTTCAGGCGTTGCAGGTATTTGTAACTGAGTTTCGGAGTGACTTCGCCGTGAATGTCCAGTACAATATAATCAAAACGAAACGAGGTTTCGTCTTTCCCGGTTTGGGGCTTCGGGAAATTGGCATGCAGAGCGGTACGCAGGTGCAGATCAATGTTGATGGCACGCGGCATCGGTTTTTTGAGCAGATGCTCCACCACCGAATGGCGCACGGTGTCTGCGTCCGCAGGTGCGGCAGCCGCCACCGATCCGACGACCGACAACAGGAACATCAAAAGGGAAAACTTCTTGTACATGGGATCGTTATTTTTTTTAATTGGTGCGCAAAGATACCCAAAATTTGCAAAATCCGGGAACATACGCTTCCCCGAAATCACAGCCCCACTCCACACCGTGACAGGATAAAAAAATGTCGTTTTTTTTGGAATGTGCAAAATTTCACCTATCTTTGCACTCGCTTACGAGCAATTGTTTGAGCTGTGGTGTAATGGTAACACAGCAGATTTTGGTTCTGTCGTTCTGGGTTCGAGTCCCGGCAGCTCAACACGAAAAGGAGAAGTTCCTCAAAAGGGCTTCTCCTTTTTGTTTTCCTCTGTTTCCAAGCGAAAGAAGATTTTGATTTTCCAAATAAAAATGCTATCTTGCAGTGGTATTTGTCGCCCACAAAACCCGCCAAAGAACACTTCTGCGCAAATATTTGTCCGTCAGTTGTTTTCAAAAAAACACGGACAGAACGGGCGGCCGACACCTGTTACACGATTTAACACCTGCAAACGATGGAAGAGGAATATACCATCCGGATCAACGAGAGTGTGGAGGCTCTGTTCCGTACCATGGAGCAGAGGGTCTCTCCCGAAGAACTCGCCCAGATCAAAGCCGCCTATGCGCTGGCTTCCGAGGCACACCGCAATCAAAAACGCAAAACGGGCGAACCCTACATCATTCATCCGATCGCCGTGGCACGCATCGTAGCCGAGGAACTGATGTTGGGAGCCAATCCCGTCATCGCCGCTTTTCTGCACGATGTGGTCGAAGATACGACCTTCACGATGAAGGATATCGAGGAACGTTTCGGCAAGGATGTGGCTTTTCTGGTGGGCGTGGTGACCAAACAGAAGAAGGAACACTACGAGATGTCGCGTCAGTTGGACAATTTCAAGCAGATGCTCGACTCGCTGCACTACGACATCCGCGCCATCCTGCTCAAACTGGCCGACCGCCTGCACAACATGCGTACTCTGGACAGCATGCAACCCCACAAGCAGATGAAAATCGCCGGCGAAACGGACTATTTCTATGCGCCTCTGGCCAACCGTCTGGGTCTTTATTCGATCAAGACCGAGTTGGAAAACCTCAGTATGAAGTTCCGTTGCCCGCACGAATACAACCACATGATGCGCCTTCTGGAACAGGATCGCCGGCAGGACAAGACGACGCTCGACTCCTTCACCGACCGCATCCGCACGATCCTGAGCCATCTGGACTACCCCGTACGTGTGGAAAGTACCTACCGCATGCCTTACAGCCTGTGGCGCAAGATGAAAAAGACGCACACAGACTTCCATCACCTCGAACACCGCCACTTCACGAACATCATCTTCCCCGACGGACTTCCCTCCACGGAGAAGAACACCTGTTTGCAGATCTATTCGCTTCTGACCGATGTTTTCGAGGAAAAACCCGGAGGCATTTCCAACTACTTGGACAACCCCAAGGAGAACGGCTACCAAAGTTTCCACGTACACCTGCTGTCCGACCACGGCAAATGGGAGGAAGTACACATCAGCAGCGAACGCATGATCCGCAACTCGAAACTCGGCTGCACATCGAGCCGCACGGAGGACAGCATCAAACGCTGGATCGAGAAGTTCCGTTCGGTTTTGCAGGATATTGCCAACAACACACAGGGCGACATCTTCATCGACAACGTCGTGTCGTCGTTCTACAACGATGACATCATGGTCTTTACGCCCAAGGGCAAACCCGTCGTGCTGCCCCAACGCGCCACGGCACTCGACTTTGCATTCGAGATCCACAGCCGCGTGGGCGAACACGCCAAATATGCCCGCATCAACGGCAGTCTCTGCTCCGTGAAGACCGTCCTGCACCGCGGCGACTGCATCGAGATCGGTTGTTCGGACGACTCCACGCCCCAACCCGACTGGCAGGACTGCGTGCTGACCTACAAGGCCAAACGTTTCCTGAGAAACTACTTCGCCAAGTGTCCCCGCCCGCACTACCACCGCTGCCCGTTGTGCAACCCGATGCCGGGCGACGAGGTAATCGGTTTCCGCGAAGCGGACAAGACGACCACCGTCCACAAACGCGACTGCCCCGCGGTCATCCGCCTTGCGTCGCAATACGGCGACTCGATCGTATCGGTCAATTTCATCGGTTGCCCGACGATCCTCTACCCCGTGGCAATCCACATCAAAGCCGTTGATCGCTATCACCTGCTCAACGACTTCATCGACTGCATCACCAACCGCCTCCACCTGTCGATCGACCGTCTGGAGACCTACACCAACGATGCCATCGTGAACTGCACAATATGGTTTGAAGTTCACTCGTTCAACGAATTACAGGACATCATCGCCCACATCGGCGAAATCGACGGCGTGGACGAAGTACAACAGGTAAAAGTAGAAGCAAGCAACAAAACGATATGACACAGATGGATAGAAAATACGTGGTACGCCTGCGCGACGTATCCATATACAACGCCGACGATCCGTTCGGCAGCCGCAAGCCGAAGGATCTGATGCGTCACGGCGAACTGGTGCTTTCGGATGTGAACCTGAGTGTCGAGCCGGGCGAATTTGTATATCTGATCGGCCGTGTCGGTTCGGGCAAAAGCAGCCTTTTGAAAACGCTTTACGCCGAATCGCAACTCATCGCAGGCGAAGGCTACATCGCGGGATTCGACCTCAAACGCATGCGTCGTAAGGACATCCCCATGCTGCGCCGCCGCATCGGCATCGTCTTTCAGGACTACCAACTGCTCACCGACCGCAACGTATTCCAGAACCTCTGCTACGTGTTGAAGGCCACGGGATGGCGCAACGAAGTGGAAATACGCGAACGCATCGACAAGGTGCTCGGCGTGGTCGATCTACGGAACAAGGCCTACAAAATGCCCTTCGAGTTGTCGGGAGGCGAACAGCAGCGACTGGTCATTGCCCGCGCCCTGCTGAACCGTCCCGATGTCCTTCTGGCCGACGAGCCGACAGGCAACCTCGACCCCGTGACGGCCGACGGCATCATGCAACTCTTTCAGGAGATCGCCCGCAAAGGTTGTGCCGTCGTGATGTCCACACACAACACCGCCCTCATAGAAAATTATCCGGCACGCGCCATTCTCTTCTCGAAGGGAAAGATCAGCGAGGTGGATCTCAAAGCCGAACTGGCATAAAACATATTCCCCGGAAAAACACTCCCGCGTTTTGGGAAAGACGCGGGCAGTACCGATTTTGGAGCATTATTTGACCGTTTCGGCCATAAAACCCCGAAAAGTGCTTCGGGAATCATTTTCCCATATAATTATAGTGATTCAACCGTTGTTTTTCATCGAAAAAATCACTACATTTGTACGATATTTTAATCAGACGCAATGAGTACCGAATTAGAAAACGCAAAGAAGCAAGGAGACGAATATTCCGCATCGAATATTCAGGTTCTCGAAGGATTGGAAGCCGTCCGCAAACGTCCCGCGATGTACATCGGTGACATCGGTGAAAAAGGTCTTCACCACCTTGTTTACGAGGTGGTCGATAACTCGATCGACGAGGCGTTGGCAGGCTACTGCGACACCATTGACGTAACCATCCACGAAGACAACTCGATCTCGGTAAAAGATAACGGCCGCGGCATCCCGACCGACTACCACGAAAAAGAAGGAAAATCGGCTCTTGAAGTCGTACTGACCGTGCTTCACGCCGGCGGTAAGTTCGACAAGGGCAGTTACAAGGTTTCGGGTGGTCTGCACGGTGTCGGTGTTTCGTGTGTGAATGCCCTCTCCATCAAGTTGGAGGCAGAAATTCACGCCCGCAACGGCAAAATCTACCACCAGACCTACTCACAGGGCAAACCGACCTCCGGAGTGGAAGTCATCGGCGAGTGTACGGATCGCGGTACGATCATCAGATTCAAGCCCGATCCCGAAATCTTCCATCTGACGACCGAATACAAATACTCGACTTTGGCCAACCGCCTGCGTGAATTGGCGTTCCTGAACAAGGGCATCACGCTGAACCTCTACGATTTGCGCCCCGACGACGAGGGCAGACTCCACGAGGACCACTTCCACTCGGAAGAGGGTCTCAAGGAATTTGTCACCTATTTGGATGCCTCGCGCGGCACACCGATCATCGAGAATACGATCTATCTGGACACCGAGAAAAACGGAGTTCCCGTCGAAGTGGCCATGCGCTACAACGATTCGTTCTCGGAGAATGTCCACTCCTATGTGAATAACATCAACACCATCGAGGGCGGTACGCACCTGACGGGTTTCCGTCGTGCGCTGACCCGCACCTTGAAAAAATACGCCGACGATTCGGGCATGCTCTCCAAGTTGAAGTTCGACATCAACGGCGATGACTTCCGCGAGGGTCTCACAGCCGTCATTTCCGTGAAGGTTGCCGAGCCTCAGTTCGAAGGTCAGACCAAAACCAAGTTGGGTAACGACGAGGTTTCGGCCGCCGTCGATCAGGCCATGTCGGCCGCCTTAGGTCACTACCTCGAAGAAAACCCCAAGGATGCCCGCGCCATCGTGCAGAAGGTCATTCTGGCTGCCACGGCACGCCACGCCGCACGCCACGCCCGCGAGTTGGTTCAGCGCAAAACCGTCCTTTCGGGTGCGGGTCTTCCGGGTAAACTGGCCGACTGTTCGAGCCGCGACCGTTCGATCGCCGAGATCTTCTTCGTCGAGGGTGACTCGGCAGGTGGTACGGCCAAATCGGGTCGTGACCGTAATTTCCAAGCCATCATGCCCTTGCGTGGTAAGATCCTGAACATCGAAAAGGCTCAGGAACACCGTATGTGGGAGAACGAGGAGATCAAGAACATGTTCACCGCTTTGGGCGTCACCATCGGCACCGAGGAGGACAGCAAGGCCTTGAACCTCGAAAAACTGCGCTACAACAAAATCATCATCATGACCGATGCCGATGTGGACGGCAGCCACATTGCAACGCTTATGCTGACGTTCTTCTTCCGCAAGATGAAACCGCTGATCGAGAACGGACACGTTTATATCGCCACTCCGCCGCTGTATCTCGTCAAGAAAGGCAAGCAGGAACGCTACTGCTGGACGGAGAAGGAGCGTGACGCCATTTCGGAGGAGTTCGGTAAGGGTGCACACATCCAGCGATACAAAGGTCTTGGTGAGATGAACGCCCACCAGTTGTGGGAGACGACCATGAACCCCGACACGCGTATCCTGCGTCAGGTCACCATCGACAATGCGGCCGAAGCCGACCATATTTTCTCGATGCTGATGGGTGACGAGGTACCGCCCCGCCGCGAGTTCATCGAGCAGAACGCCCACTACGCCAATATCGACGCCTAAATATTTAAGCCAGAAGAGGTTTGCCCCGCCACATGCGAGACAAACCTCTTTTTCATAGAAACAAACGAATAAAATCCATAAAGCAATGAAAGTCACCGTAATCGGAGTTGCCGGAGGTACCGGATCAGGCAAATCGACCCTTGTGAAACGCTTGCAAGAGGCATTTGCAGAGGAGGATGTCGTAACCCTCTGTCACGATTTCTATTACAAGGCTCATCCCGAACTGAGCTACGAAGAGCGCACGAAACTCAACTACGACCACCCGCAGGCATTCGACACCCAGATGCTGGTCGAACACATCAAGGCTCTGAAGAACAGCGTACCCATCGAACACCCCGTCTATTCGTTTGTCGATCACAACCGTATGGCGGAAACCGTATCGGTGAAACCCTCGAAGGTGATCATCGTGGACGGCATTCTGATTTTCGAGAACAAGGAGTTGCGCGACATGATGGACATCAAGGTTTATGTCGATACCGATGCCGACATCCGTCTGGCACGCCGTATCCTGCGTGACGTGTGTGAGCGAGGCCGAACGATGCAGTCGGTCATCACACAATACACCACCACCGTAAAACCCATGCACGAGGAGTTTGTCGAGCCGTCGAAGAAATACGCCGACGTGATCATCCCCGAAGGCGGTTTCAACTCGGTGGCCGTCAAGATGTTGATTCAGAACATCCGTTCGTTTATCGAAAGTTCGCAGGACGAGTAATATCGTCCCGACAAACATATCGGAACACCCCCGCGGTCTCGGATGGCGGGGGTTTTTGTGTGTGATGAATGGAAAGGCGGAATGAAGTTGTCCGACGGATGCCCTCTTCTTCCCGCCTGCCCGAAAACATGCCAAAAGGATTAGGAATTACCCAAGAACCACCCGCTTCCCGAAATTTTTCCAAATGCCTCACGACACACCCCGTCAGTCCGAGATCTCGAAACCCCTCAATGCCGAGATCCGCCCCTACGCCCCCTCAGACCTGTTTTCGCCTTCTCCATCCGTAAAAATTCGGAAATCGTCCCCGGCAGAATCTTGTTTTTAAAATATTTTACTTTTTTTTTGAACACCCAGCCGATTTCTTTCCTACCTTTGCGCCCGTTATGGTCGGATTGTGTTACATTCTTATTTTTTGGCTTGCGGGCAATGCCCTGAGCCACCTCATCGGAGGTTATATTTCGGGAAACATCATCGGTATGGTGCTTTTGTTCCTTTCGCTCAAATACAAATGGGTGAAGGCCGAGCGTGTACGCCCCGCAGCACGTTTCCTGTTGGGTACGATGGCACTGTTTTTTGTCCCGTTCGGAGTCGGGCTGATGGTTTCCTACGAAAACATCGTCGATAATCTTGCAGCCATTCTGGTGGCAGCCGTGGCCAGCACCATCATCGTACTGGTCGTTGTGGGACGTTCGTTCCAATATCTGAATCGGAAAAAAGAAGCGAAAAAATTATGAGCGACTTGTTTCAAACCATCATCCACAGCGATCTGTTCATGCTGACCGCCACGATCGCGCTTTATGTCGTGGGAGGTGCGCTCTACCGCCGCACCCGCATCATCCTCGTACACCCCGTACTGCTCACGTTCATCGCCATGATCGGCATTCTGAGTTGGTGCGGCATTGACTACGAAGAGTACCGCGCCGCAACCTCCGTGCTGGAATTTGCCTTGGGATTGTCGGTCGTTGCACTCGGTTATCTGATGTACGAACAGTTGGAACACATCCGCGGTAACCTCCTCACGATCGGCATCTCGACGGTTGTCGGTTGTCTGGTCGGTATTTTGAGCGTCGTTTATATCGCTTCATTGTTCGGTACGGAGCGCGAGATCGTCACTTCGCTCGCCCCCAAATCGGTCACCGTCCCCATTGCCGTGGCAGTGGTCGAACCCTTGGGCGGCATTATCTCGATTACATCGGTTGTCGTATTCTGCGTCGGCATCTTCGGCTCGCTGTTCGGTGAGACGATCCTGCGTTTTGCAGGCGTAACCGATCCCCAAGCCTTGGGCTATGCTCTCGGATCGGCATCACACGGTGTCGGCACGGCACGCGCCATCGAAATCGGCGCGATTGAGGGTGCGCTGTCGGGTCTTGCAATGGCACTGATGGGACTCACCACCGCCCTACTGCTCCCCCTGATCGAGAAATTCCTTTACTGATTCCAAGCATACATCACACACACGAGAAAGGCGGACTTCTTTTTGAAGTCCGCCTTTCAATTTTTTATCTTCCGGAGGATTACAAACCCGTGATCTTCTTGATCTCGTTTAATTTGTTCAACGCCTCCAACGGGGTTAGTGCATTGATGTCCAAGCCCTTGATCTGATCACGCACCTGAATCAGCACGGGATCGTCCAGCTGAAACATCGACAACTGCATGTTCTGCGGTTGGGGCGTATCGGCAGCCTCCCGCACGGCCTTCGACGAGGCACGGCGACCGCGTTGCGCGATGTGTTTGCTCGGCACGATCTCGTTGTTGCCATAGACCTGTTCCAGATTGCGCAGGATTTCGTCGGCACGCGACACGACCGACAGGGGCATACCCGCCAGACGCGCCACATGAATACCGAACGAATGCTCCGTACCGCCGGGTTCCAACTTACGCAGAAAGACCACCTTGTTGCCGACCTCCTTGACCGCCACGTGGAAATTCTTCACACGCGGACACATCTTCTCCATCTCGTTCAACTCGTGGTAGTGGGTCGCAAACAACGTCTTGGGATGCGCCGTGGGATGATTGTGCAGGTATTCGACCATTGCCCACGCAATCGAAATGCCGTCGTAGGTACTCGTTCCCCGACCGATCTCATCCAGAAGGACAATGCTCCGATCGGAGATGTTGTTCAGAATCGAAGCCGACTCCAACATCTCGACCATGAAGGTCGATTCGCCCTGCGAGATGTTGTCCGATGCTCCGACACGGGTAAAGATCTTATCCACCACGCCGATACGAGCCGATTCGGCCGGAACGAACGACCCCATCTGCGCCATCAGAATGATGAGTGCCGTCTGACGCAACAGAGCCGATTTACCCGACATGTTGGGACCCGTGATGATCATAATCTGCTGCTGCTTGTCGTCGAGCATCACATCGTTGGGGATATACTCCTCGCCCACGGGCATCAGCGTCTCGATCACGGGGTGACGTCCCCGGTGAATCTCGATGGTCGAACCCTCATCCAGCACGGGACGCACATAGTGACGTTCGACGGCCAGACGAGCAAACGACATCAGACAGTCGATGCGTGCCACATGGGCGGCATCGTGCTGCATCTCGACAATCGACTGAGCCACGAAGGCGATGACCTCCGCGTAGATCTCCTGCTCAAGGATCAGCATACGCTCCTCCGCACCCAAGATCTTCTGTTCGTACTCCTTCAACTCCTCGGTGATGTACCGCTCGGCGTTGGTCAGCGTCTGCTTGCGGATCCACGTTTCGGGCACTTTATCCTTATGGGCATTGCGCACCTCGATGTAGTAACCGAACACGTTGTTGTAGCCGATCTTCAGCGACGGGATGCCCGTCTGTTCGCTTTCGCGCTGCTGGATGCGGTTCAGGTAATCCTTGCCGTGGAGCGCGATGCGACGCAGGTCGTCGAGTTCGGCATTCACGCCGTCGGCGATGATGCCGCCGCGCTGTATCTGATTGCACTGCGGATCGGGATAGATGTCCGATGCGATGCGGTCATGCACGGCCTGCAACGGATCGAGTTTCTCGGCAATTCCGCGCAAAGCCCCGGAATCCGACTTGGAGAGGATTTCCCGCAATTTGGCGATGGCCTGCAACGAATTTTTCAGTTGCACCAACTCGCGCGGCGTGACACGTTGTGCCGCCACACGCGACGAAATACGCTCCAGATCGCCCACCATGGCGACCTGTTCGCTGACCGAATCCGCCAGATTCTCCTCCTTGATGAAGCACTCGACCACGTCCAACCGGGCATTAATCTTGGCGGGATCCTTGATCGGCATGGCGATCCATCGTTTCAGCAAACGTCCGCCCATCGGCGTGAGCGTGCGGTCGATGACCGATGCAAAACTATATTTGGCGTTTTCCTCGTTCGAGGAGAAGAGTTCGAGGTTTCGGATCGTGAATTTGTCGATCCACACATAATCGTCGCGGTCAATCCGCGCAATGGAGGCGATGTGTGCCGTGTCGCGGTGCTCGGTAAATTCCAAATAATAGAGAATGGCTCCCGCCGCAGAAATACCGCTCGTGAAGCGATCCACGCCGAATCCTTTCAACGACTTGGTGCCGAACTGTTTGCAGAGTTTCTCGCGGTTGATGTCCTCCGAAAAGACCCAATCGTCCAGACGATAGGTATAGTGTTTCGACCCGAAAGCGTCCGAGAATCGGTCGTCGTAACCCCGCTGATAGACGATCTCCTTGGGCGCGAAACTCGAAATCAGTTTATCGACATACGCATCGTCACCCTCCGCCACATAAAACTCGCCGGTCGAGATGTCCAGAAACGCCACGCCCGTTGTTTTCTGACCGAAAAAGACCGATCCGAGGTAGGTGTTCTCCTTGTTGGTCAGGATATTTTCGCCCATAACGACACCCGGCGTCACCAGTTCGATCACCCCGCGTTTGACCAATCCCTTGACGAGTTTCGGATCTTCCAACTGCTCGCAGATCGCCACACGCTCGCCTGCACGAACCAGTTTCGGCAGATAGGTATCAATGGCGTGGTAGGGAAATCCCGCCAACTCGACATACGAGGCGGCTCCGTTGGCGCGGCGCGTGAGGGTGATTCCCAAAATTCCGCTTGCCTTAATGGCATCCTCGCCAAACGTCTCGTAGAAATCGCCCACACGGAACAACAGCACGGCATCGGGATGCACGGCCTTGATCGAATAATATTGCTTCATGAGGGGTGTCTCGACATACTTCTTGTCCTGTTTCGCCTCTTTCTTATCGTCTGAATGTTGCGTTGCTGCCACCTTTGTGATTGCTTTTGGGTTTAATATACAAAGATACAATTTTTCACTCGGTTCGCAATGCCGTAGTCGCGGTTTTTTCTTCATCCGGTCCGATTGTCCCGACAAGCACGGATTCGATCCGCCCCTGCGGAGGTGATCGTATAAAATCGGCTGTCAAAATCAAGCGATCCGATTTATTTTTTTATATTTGCCCCATCCAACAAACAGTAATTTCGCATGAAAAAAGTCAGAAAATCAATCCTTGCGGGCTTGTGCGCGACGATCTTCTCGGCCTGCACGCCATCGGTCCATGCACCCGAAGCCGTTCTTCCCATTCCCCAGCCCAAACAGGTCGAGTGGCAGAAAATGGAAACCTATGCCTTTGTCCATTTCGGTCTGAACACGTTCAACGACCGCGAATGGGGCTATGGCGACAGCGATCCCAAGACCTTCGACCCCAAACGACTCGATTGCGAGCAGTGGGTCAAGACCTTCAAACAGGCAGGCATGAAGGGAGTGATTTTCACGGCCAAACATCATGACGGATTCTGTCTTTGGCCGACGCAACTCACGGAATACTGCATCCGCAACACCCCCTACAAGGAGGGTAAGGGCGACGTGGTCGGCGAATTGGCCGCCGCATGCAGGAAACACGGTCTCAAACTCGCCCTCTATCTTTCGCCGTGGGATCGTCACCACGCCGAATATGCCACACCCGCCTACGTGGATTATTTCCACGCCCAACTGCGCGAACTGATGACCAACTACGGTGAGGTGTTCGAGGTATGGTTCGATGGTGCAAACGGCGGTGACGGCTGGTATGGCGGAGCCAAGGAATCGCGCACGATCGACCGCAAGAACTACTACGACTATCCGAAGATTTACGAGATTCTGGACGAACTCCAGCCTCAGGCCGTCGTCTTCTCGGACGGAGGTCCCGGTTGCCGTTGGGTCGGCAACGAAAACGGCTATGCGGGAGCCACCAACTGGTCGTTCCTGCGTGCGGGCGAGGTTTATCCGGGGTATCCGAAATACCGCGAATTGCAGTACGGACACGCCGACGGCAATCAGTGGACGGCTGCCGAGTGTGATGTGTCGATCCGTCCGGGATGGTTCTACCACAAGGATCAGGACGACAAGGTCAAGTCGGTGGATCATCTGGTCGATCTCTACTACCGCAGCGTGGGGCATAACGCCACGTTGCTGCTCAATTTTCCCGTCAATTATGACGGACTGATTCCCGCCATCGATTCGGCACGTGCCGTTCAGTTCCACAAAACGATCCGGGAGCAATTGGGCAGGAACCTGCTCCGGGGAGTAAAACCCGAAGTGACCGCCAAGCGCGGCGGTAAATTCACGCCCGATGCGATGACCGACGATGATTACGACACGTTCTGGGCAACGCCCGACAGCGTGGTCAGTGCCGAAGTGATCTTCCCGCTGAAAAAGACCGAGAAAGTCAATCGCATGATGTTGCAGGAGTACATCCCGTTGGGACAACGCGTCAAGTCGTTTGTGGTGGAATACGCCACAGGGGACAAATGGCTGCCCGTATCGCTCAACGAAGAGACCACGACCATCGGCTACAAGCGTCTGTTGCGTTTCAGAACCGTCGAAACCGACCGTCTGCGCGTGCGTTTCCTCGATGCGCGGGGTTCGCTGACGATCAACAACGCGGAAGCCTTCTATGCGGGTGAAACGACCGATTTCAAACTACACTCCGAGACCGACGAGTTGAAAGGTTACGCCTATTCGGTGGTCAAATTACAAAAGGCGGAAGCCGAAAAAATGTCGGATCGGAATCCCGCGACTGCCGCAAGCGTAAAGGATGATCGGATTCTGTTGGATCTGGGCGACAAGAAGAGCATCAGTTCACTGCACTATCTGCCCGATCAGAGCGAATACAACGAGGGTCTGATCAAGAATTACGAGATCTCGGTCGGGAACTCGCCCAAGGAGTTGGAAGTGGTTAAAACGGGTGAATTTTCCAACATCCGCAACAACCCGATCCTCCAATCGGTGTTCTTCACTCCCGTCACGGCGCGTTACCTCCAACTGAAAGCCACCCGAATGGTAACCGACGGCGAAAAGATGAAACTTGCGGAGATTATCATCCGATAATCCTCCCCGAACACAAAAAGAGCGCACCTTGATTGAGGTGCGCTCTTTTTTAATTTACAAAAAAAACCGCAATCGGAAAATCCCCGTGATCTTCCGATTGCGGCCTCAAAAAATTCTAACCAATTAAAAATTTATTTATACTTTGGACAGGTATCGCCCCTGCCGTTTGTTTTCACAACAAAAACATAAAGAGGATGGGGATGAGAATCCCGCACAAAAATTCGATACCGCCACGTCCCCACATGCCTTTCGCACCCTTGATGATGATCAGACCCGAAATGACAATGAGGATCAGCGATGCCAAAAAAATGTCCGAAAAAATCGTCCACCAACGGCTCGGATTATAATGCAGACGGTTCAGCGAACTGAGAATCGGACGTTTGCGGAGCGATTCGTACACTGCCGTTTTGGCTTGGGTATCAATGGCAAGGGTACATCCGCGACGGATGAACACCTTGATCTGCCCCTCTTCGGGCTGGTACGATTTCAAAAACTCCGAACCTAAATTCAATTCCTCCAAACTGCGCTTGATATCGGCATCGCTCCAAGCATCGGATGCTTCAGGGTATTGCCCCTCCAGTCCGAAATCCTGACGTTCCACCGAATACGAAGAGTTGAAATCGCGTTTGTGATTCAACATGAATCCCGAAACTGCATAAATCAACAAAACGCCTGCAAAGAAAAAGGAGAGGTCACGGTGAACAGCCCTGCTCCATTTTCTGAGTTTGTTACCGAATTTCAAATGTTCTTCCATCAAAACTCCGCTATTTGAGAATCTCGTACGAAACGCCGTCCACATGGTAGAACGAGAGGTATTCCTTACCCTCTTTCTGCTTGCGTTCGGCAATACGCTTACGGAAGCCGTCGATGCGCTGCTGCATCGTGGCGGCCTCTGTCTCTCCACGGGCTTTCATCTCCGAATCGCATCCAGCCTTGCCGTCGCCGTGTTTCGGAGCGGTCTGCTGGCTGAGTTGCTGTTCCCACTCCACGAGATAAGCCTCGTCGATGCGATCCTCCTTCAAGGTTCCCTTCACGCGCACCATGCTGTTTACGCACTCCTCGGTGAAAGCACCCAGTTCTTCGGTTGCCATGATCTGCATGACCTTCTTGTCGGACGAACCCATCATGAAGAGTTTGCGACCGCCGTGCTTGCAGATGTGGGTGCAGATCCCCTCCACCTCGATCTGCTTACCGGTCAGCGTCTGAGCCTCTGCCAAAAGTTGATCGACACTAAGAACATTCTCCTGAGCGACTTCTTCCCGTTCTATTGTTTCTGCCGTATTGTTCTGACGACTGTTACCGCCACCGCAGGCCGTAAAAAGCGTCATTGCGGAGCAGGTGATCAAAAGAAAAAATGTCTTTTTCATTTTATTAGCTGATTTTTTGTTTATAGCGGCAGTAGCGTTGGCACTGTCGTGCTATATCGTATCCGAGCATCGCTCCAAGGATGAAATCCTCTTCGGCAGTGAGTTTGTTCAGCGGTTTGTGGACAAACGAACGTACCACATCCAGACAATACTCGTTGCCGAAGAACAGATTAACCTTTTCGGGAGTGATCTCCTGAATGACGTACCCGATTCCCAACCGGTCGAGTCTCTCGCAGACCAACGTAGCACAGGTGGGGCACATCGTACACAGCACCAAGTTACGCACACCCTTCTGGAACTCGTATATGTTGTGCATATAGAGTTTCATGGAACTGTAACGGTTGAAATCCTCTACACTCATAGTCCTCTGATTATTTCAAGGATTCGCACCATTTTGCAATGCGGGCGTCGGTGGCGTCGGGATCGCTCTCGTCGATGGCCAGACCGATGAATTTACCCTCGTTGCATACCAGCGAGTTGGTTGCGCTGTAACCCTCCGGAACAAAATCTCCGACGAACGTGCAACCGGTACCCTGCAAGGCCTCGTACATTACACCGATGGCATCGCAGAACGTATCGGGATACGAACCGGCATCACCGCAACCGAACAGAGCCACCTTCTTGCCCGAAAGATCTTTTGCTTTCAACGACTCGACGAAAGGAGCCATGTCGTCCTGCAATTCGCCGCAGCCCCAAGTCGAGCAACCGATCAGAAGCATGTCATACTGATCCGCTTCGTTCACATCGGCATCTGCCACGTTATGAATGTCGTTGGCCGAAACGCCCAATTGATTCGCAATATCCTGAGCAACCGACTCGGTCGTGCCCATGGTGCTTCCATAAAAAATACCAGTCATAATATTGATTTGTTTAAATTGTTTTTGGTTCTTTTTCCAATAATGCAAAGTAACGACTATATCTCAGACCGGACAATACCTATTTTTCGGTTAATTACCGCGCCAGACATACCTATTTTTTGCGATTGCCGGCTTCGGAATCTCCTCTTCCGCAGAAGTTGCCGGAAGAGATATTTCGAACCGATTTGCGGAGCAGAAGATGTTACAAGGATGTTTTCAAGAGTCGGCACACCACCCAAGGCAATGGCAAGATATGGGGAGTAAGGGGTATAAACAGAGGGAAGAACTCATTCCCGGAACAAATCTTTTCCGGGAAATCCGTCCGTATTCGGAAGAGAATGCGTATTTTTGAAAAGATTTATCGAAATTTCAATTTCACATGGAGACCAAAGCAACAGAACAACATCCTTTCGAACCTTTTTTGCCGACCAATGCCCGCGTCCTGTTTTTAGGCAGTTTCCCGCCGCAGGAGAAACGCTGGTCGATGAAATTCTACTACCCGAATTACACCAACGACTTCTGGCGGCTGATCGGAAAATTGTGGTTCGACGACAAAAACCATTTCATCATCCCGTCCCGGAAAAGTTTCGATTTGGAAAAAATTACCGCGTTTTGCCGTACGACGGGTTTTGCGCTGTACGACACGGCCTCGGCCGTGCGCCGTCTGAAGGATAACGCCTCGGACAAATTCCTCGAAGTGGTCACCCCGACCGACATCGCCATTCTTTTAAAACAGATTCCCGAATGCAAGGCGATTGTCACCACGGGACAAAAGGCGACCGACACCCTCGCGGAGCATTACGGATGCGAAAAGCCCGCCACAGGCTCTTCGGTGCGGATTTCGATCCCTGTGGAGGATTCCACGGGAATCCCCCGCCCCAACACCTACGAATTTTTCCGGATGCCCTCCACCTCCCGTGCCTATCCGCTGTCGCCGGACAAGAAGGCCGAAGCATATGGGAAAATGTTCCGCCAAATCGGTCTGTTGCCCTAATAATATTTTATGAAGACCGATTTTTACTCCTCGAAAAATCGTTCGTCGAAATTTACCAGATAGACCACTTCGGTGGCACGAGCCAGAGCCGTGTAGAGCCAGCGCAACATGTCGCGCGACATGGGCTCGTCACCGAACAGACAACGATCGACAAACACCGCACGCCACTGACCGCCCTGCGCCTTATGGCACGTGACGGCATACGAGAATTTGACCTGCACGGCGTTGAAATGGGGATTTTCACGGATCTCCTTGAAGCGTTTGAGTTTGCTCTTGATGTCGAGGTAGTCCTTTTCGACCTCATAAAACAGGCGCGTGCTCTGCTCGCGGGTCAGGGAGGGCGATTCCGAGGCGATCGTATCGAGCAGAATCTTGCAATCCATCTCCAAATCGCCGTAATCGGGGAACTCCAACTGCGCATTGGCAAAGCGGAAGCCGTAGAAATTCTCGAATCGGCGCAGACGTTTCAGACGCACGATGTCGCCGTTGGCCATAAACGACATCGGGCAGTTCTCCTGCCGTTCGGTGAAATAGTAGTTGTTCTTGACGACCATCAGCATATCACCGCTCTCGATCTCCTCCTCCGCGCCCAGCACATTGCGCCGTATGCCCTCGTTGTAGCGGTTGGCACGCTTGTTCGAGCGCGTGATGACGATCGTCTCGTCCCGCCCGTAACGGTCGTAGCACGTCTGGAGGGTTTCCAGAAAATCGTAGCCTTCCAAGCGGATGAAATCGGGATAATCCATCTTGAATCGCGGCACCTTGAGGATGTCATTTTCGAGCATACAGCGCACCAGCGTGGCATTGAACAGGATGCCCGACTCGTTCTGCTGACGCACCACCTCGTCCATCGTGCCGTAAATGACATCGCCGAAACGCTCCATCACCGAGGGACTCAGCGCGGGACTCTCGGCACTGCCCACGGGCGGCAACTGCGCGCTGTCGCCTACCAGCATCAGCCGACACTCGCGTCCGCTGCGCACGTACTGCACCAGATCCTCCAGAAGCGATCCGCTGCCGAAGAGTTGATCCTCGCCCGACGTCCGATCCGCAATCATCGACGCCTCATCGACAATGAACACCGCGCCCCGCTCGCGATTTATGTCGAGCGAGAATTTCGATTCGTACTCGGCATTGGTGCGTTCGCGGTAAATCCGCTTGTGGATCGTGAGTGCCTGCTGCGCCGTATAACGCGACAAAACCTTCGCGGCACGCCCCGTCGGAGCGAGCAACACGGGCTTTAAGTTCAAATCCTTCAATTCGGCGACAAACGCCGCAATCAACGTGGTTTTACCCGTTCCGGCATATCCGTTCAACAGAAAAATCCGCGAAAAATCCCCGTCGGCGAGCCACTCCGAGAACATTTCCACGATTTTTTTTTGACACAGAGTTGTTTGGAAACAAATTTTGCCGTAAATTTGGGTCGCAATATGTGTACTGTCCATACCGTCCATATTCAAAATTTTGTACAAACTTAATAACAAATATCAAAATGGTAAAGAAAATCGCTCAATGCATTCTCTTGGTAGTAATCGTAGCCTTCGCCTATGTGATCTTCCAGCAGGTTTCGAATCCGATCAAGTTCGAACAGGATCTGAAAGCCAAGAAAACCCAAGTTATTGATCGCATCAAAGACATCCGTATCGCTCAGCGTGCCTTCAAATCGAAGTACCAGCGTTTCACCAGCACCTTCGACTCGCTGGCCGACTTCATTCTCCACGACTCGCTCGTTCTGGAGCGTAAGTTGGTCGATGAGGATGACTCGGTGGGTATGGCTCGCCTGAAGAAACTCAAGAAACGCAACATTGAGGAGTTCAAGGTTGCCGTGATCGACACCATTTTCAACGAGAAGGGCAAAGTCAGACGACTCACCGCAGAGGACGTTTACAACTTCCGTTTCGTCCCCGGCACCAACAATAAAGTACAATACACGATGAATGCAGGTATTGTAACCACCGAATCGAAAATCGTGATCCCCGTTATCGAAGTGAAGGTTGCCTACCAGCAGTTCCTCGACACGGTAAACTACCGTCAGGAGGTGATCAACCTGATCAAGGACGAAGCACTGATTGCCTACAACAAATACCCCGGCATTAAGTTCGGTTCAATGGAAACTGGTAACAATGAAGCAGGAAACTGGGAGGACTAATCACCCTCAATCCTCAAATAAAGTGTCCATCCGGCTTATGTTGGATGGACACTCTTTTTCGGTTACGGGGCTTGACAAGGCCAAACCCTCCCCGGCAACCTTCGAAACGGTCGAGGTGATCTCGCCGCGTTCGATGCTTGTTCCCGCCGCCCTCTACCAGAAGGATGCAGCCGCCTCGATGCTTGCGGCAAACGGCATGGCTCCTTTGGCGGACGAGACCGTCGTGACGAATACGACCGCCAACCGGCAACTCGTCGCCCTGATGGCCATTCCGTGGGAAGCGTTGGATCTTTTGAGCGACAAACTCGGCAACGAGATCCGTTTCACCACCCCGCTGCTCGCCCCTCTGTGCACCACCGAACCCTCGATGTGGATCGAACACACGGCCTCTCTGTTATATATAAAGGTATATGACGCCAAAATGCAACTCTGCGAAGTGGTGTCGGCACCGAGCGAAGCCGACATCGACTACTTCTTCGAGCGGCTCAACGGCGAGTTCCCCACACGGCGTTATACGCTCTATATCCACGGCGGCAATGCCCGCCATCTCAAAAGCATGCTCTCGAAACGATTCAAGAAAATCATATGCGAATAATCAGCGGAAAATACAAGGGGCGCACCATCGTGCCGCCCCGCAACCTCAGAGCCCGTCCCACGACGGACTTTGCCAAGGAAAACCTGTTCAACGTACTGGGCAACCTGATCGACTTCGAGGAGGCGGACGTGCTGGATCTGTTCTCCGGTACGGGATCGATCAGTTATGAATTTGCCTCGCGCGGAGCGCGGAGCGTCACCTCGGTCGAGATCAACCCCGTCCACTACAACTTCATCCGCCGCACGGCACAGGAACTCGGATTCGAGAACTTCTACCCCGTCAAGGCCAATGTGCTGCGCTACCTGAAGAGTTGCCCCAAACAATTCGATGTGATTTTTTCGGATGCTCCCTACGATATGGAGGGCTCGGAAGAGGTCGTCGAGGAGGTTTTGGGAGGTGATCTGCTGCGCGAAGGCGGCATTTTCATCTTCGAGCACTCAAAAAAGATGGATTTTTCGCAGCACGAATGGTTCTGGCAATTAAGGAGTTACGGAAGCGTGCAATTTTCTTTCTTCAAAAAGTGATAAAAAAGTTTGGAGTTTAATTTTTTTGCCTTATCTTTGCACTCGCAATCAAGAAGGAAACACAATCCCGAATGAGAGCCCGGCTAAAAGGTGTGTTAGTTCAGCTGGTTAGAATACGTGCCTGTCACGCACGGGGTCAGGGGTTCGAGTCCCCTACACACCGCTCAAAAGTCTTGAAGGAAACTTCAAGACTTTTTTGTTTTATATCCTTTCACAAAAAAATTCCGCCACCCTTTCCTCGGATGACGGAATTTTTGCGTTCAGAGCGTGCCCTATTTGCAACACTCCAAAATCTTTCGGGCAACCGCTCCCGTAACATTGCCCGCCTCGCCCAACGCATAACCGCGCTCGTTGAAACGACGCTCAATCTCGGCGATGGTTTCCTCACCGACATGCTCCTCCCCCAAACGGGTCGAAAGTCCAAGAGCGCGGAAGAAACCTTCGGTTTTCTCGATGGCGCGGTCGATACGCTCCTCCCGACTGCCGTCACGGATGCCCCACACGCGCTCGCCGTATTGGAGCAATTTATCGCCCTTCTGTTCGCGCAATACACGCAACGTACCCGGAAGTACCATCGCAAGGGTTGCGCCGTGCGTAATGCCGTTCAAAGCCGTAATCTCATGACCGATCATGTGGGTCACCCAATCCTCCGTCACGCCCATCGTGATAAATCCGTTCAGACCCATCGTCGCCGACAGCATAAAATCGGCCATCAAATCGTAATTCTTCGGATCGGCCTGAATCTTGGGCGCAATTTCGATCACGGTACGCAACAACCCTTCCGCCCACTCATCCATGATGCGCGACTGACGGGGCGTAGTCATATACTGCTCCATGATGTGCACAAAAGTATCGGCCAAACCGCATGCCACCTGTCGTGCGGGCAGCGAGAAGGTCACCTCGGGATCGAGGATCGAAAAGACGGGATAGCTGCAGTGGAAATCGAGTTTCTCGTGGGTCTCCGTGCGGGAAATGACCGCTCCGTTGTTCATCTCCGAACCCGTTGCGGGGAGGGTCAGCACCGTACCCATCGGCACGGTATCGGTCACGCGACGGCTCAACACCAAATCCCAGAGATCGCGCTCCGACTTGAGGCCTGCGGCGATCAACTTCGTGCCGTCGATGACCGAACCGCCACCCACGGCCAAAAGGAAATCAACACCTTTCTCTTTACCCAATGCGACGGCTTTACGCAGGGTTTCCACTGCGGGGTTGGGTTCGATGCCCCAAAATTCGACGACATCGCGCCCCTTCAGCGCCTCGATGACCTGCTCATAAACGCCGTTTCGGCGGACACTGCCCCCACCGAACGTCACCATAATACGGCTGACGGAAGCGGGGATTTCCCTTCCGAGCCGTGCGATCGACCCTTTGCCAAAGACCAAACGGGTCGGATTATAAAATGTGAAATTTTTCATAGATCCGTTTCCTGATTAAAATACACCTGTACAAATATACGAAAAACAACGATTCCCGCTTCCGCCTCATAATCTGGAGGTCTTTGGTTCAAGCCCAAACTGGTCCACATTGAATATCAAGTAGTTACTTATTAAGCAACTGCTTTTTTTATACTCCTGCGTAAACAATGCGTAAACAAACTATTTCAGTCTTGGATATTTATTGAATTTCAATTTAAATGATGGCCATCGTAATACATTGGTTATCAACACAAATAAGGTATTTCATGGAATTATAGAATATCATTCAAATCAGACTCATAATCCGAAGCGATGGGTCAAAAACATAGAATCCGATGTACCAGCAGACACCGGTGTATAATTTTGGATAAGTAAAAGAGAGAATCTCATCTAAGGCAGATGCCTTAATCTTACGATTTGACAACATTTTTTTACATTTTCCTCACGAAAAATGTATGTTGCACGAATTAATGAGTGGTGAGCGGGAAAAACTTTGTCCCGTTTCTGTCCCGCCAATTTTTCAAAAAGTGCCGTAACTCGCTGATTTTCAACGACTTACGGCACTTAGGTCGGGGAGACTGGATTCGAACCAGCGACCTCCAACTCCCGAAGCTGGCGCGCTAACCGGACTGCGCTACACCCCGAACTATTGGTCTCTTATCTTTAAGAGCGCACAAAGATAACCCTAATTCGGCAAATTACCAAATTATTTCAATATTTTTTCGTTTCAAACACCTTTCACGCCCCCCGCTACAACTTCTTGTAGTGGCAGTACAACAGATTGCCGTCGTCGTCGCGCAGGTGCATGCCGCCACCCATGCAGTAGCGGAACATCTTGCAGTCCCCGCACTCGTCTTTCCGCATCCATTCGCGGTTGCGGAACGGCTCGAAACGATTCTGCCATACATCCCAGAAATCGTCCTTGTAGATATTTCCCTGATGGTAATTACCGCGAATCGACGTACACCCCGAAATCGAACCATCGACACGGATCGAGGCGACCGACACACCCGCGGCGCACTGATAGAACTGATCGCGCACCTCGGCTTCGTAACCGCCCAAGAAACCCTCGCAAGCATAACTTACGTCGATCCGCCCCTCCTTGCGGGTGCGGCGGATGAACTCCAGCAATTCGCGGAATTGTTCGTTGGTCATGCGCAACGAATCGTCGCTTTTGGCTCGCCCCATCGGGAAAATCGAAAAGACACGCCAATGCTTCACCCCCTCGCGGATCAACATCTCGCGGAACTCCTCCAATCGGGGCAACAGCGCACCCGTGCAACAGGTAATGACGTCGTATTCGAGTTCCGGCTTGCGGACAATCATCCGCACGGCATTCAGCGCACGTTCGTAACTGAGCGGATTCCGTCGTATGTAGTTGTGCTGCGGCTCAAAGCCGTCGAAACTGACTGACACGGTTTTCAGTCCCGCATCGACCAGCGCATCGAGTCGCTTCTGAGTCAGAGCCATGCCGTTGGTGACCATGCCCCACGGATAACCGCGGCGCATCACCTCACGACCGGCCTCCTCCAGATCCTCACGCATCAGCACCTCACCGCCCGAAAAGATGATCAGCACATCCTCGGGATTCACGTGGGGTGTGATCTGCGTATCGAGCACCCTGAGGAAATCCTCCAGCGGCATGTCCTTCACACCGGGATCGACACGGCAATCGCTGCCGCAGTGACGGCACGCCAGATTGCATCGCAACGTACACTCCCAAAAGAGCGTATCGAGTCGGTGTTCTGCCACGGTCGCGGCATACAACTCCGAAAAAATATTTAGAGCCCACTTTTTACGCGGGCTCAATTTACGACGGAACAAAAGCATCGGCAGTTCTCCCTTCTATTTTTCCTGCGTATCCTCCACGACAGGATCCAGATCTTCGGAGATGCGTTCTTTCGGAGCGTCTTTCTTGGGCTCGGCTTTGGGTGGACGCACGCCGTACATCACCACCATACGGTTATCAATGGTTTCCGTTTTGTCTTTCTTGGATTTCTTCGGAGCATCCTTGACCGACGAGCAGGCGGTCGAAAGGCCGAGCAGGGCAACAATTGCGAGTTTTAATTTTCTATCCATAACGACAACTTTTAAGGGATACGTTCTGTTTCAAGTAAACAAATATACACATTTTCCCGTAAATCGAAAAATTCTCCCGAAATATTTGTCAAAATCCGGGAGAGGAGACGATGCCCCGTCACAAAATCCCGCCCCTCAAAATAGTATTTTTCGGAATTGATTTTAAGACAAACTCGGAAGAACAACCGAATATTCCGTTCACTTTCGGATCTGAATAGTTCTATTCCTCCTTATAAAACACGAATAAGTCCGATCCGGGGGAAAATAAAGGATAAAAAGTTTTGAAAGACAAACGATTTTATATTACTTTGTAAATACATTAATAACTAAATCTTCATTTTTATGACAGGCAAAGTAAAATGGTTCGATAGCAAGAAAGGCTACGGATTCATTACAGAAGAGAATGGCAAGGAGATCTTTGTGCATTTCTCCGGAATTGTTGCAGAAGGCTTCAAGTCTCTCAACGAAGGTCAAACCGTCGAATTTGAAATCGGCGAAGGCGCCAAGGGCGAGCAGGCTGTCAATGTAACCGTTGTAGGGTAAAAAACAATACCGCAAATTTGATCTAAAAAAGAGAGACCGCCCCACGGGACAGAACTCTCTTTCCTTTTCTACACGGAAACCCTGAATCGTTTCCGATCCGACTTTATGGCAAACCGAGTCCGCGGATTCGGTTTACTTTTTATTCTCCTTTTTCCAAAATCCGATTTTCCGGGTGCAAACGATCAATTTTCGCCCGCAACTCGCTGATGAAGCGATCCCGATCCCGACACGAAAGATAGAGCCGATCCTCGTAAATATCGGTAATCTCCACCATATTACGCCACTCGGCGGCATAAATGCGCACACGGTCGAAGTGCTTCAGATCGAAGTAATGACCGTAATAGCCGAAAAATCCGTATGCTCCGAAAAACGGGAACATCCATTTCATTTCGGAGGTACGCACGGCTCGCACCGAGGCGATCTCGTCGCAACGCAACTCGGTGATGTCCAACAAACATTCGATCTGAACCAACTCGTCCGTAAGGATGATTTTACGGGGAATCGACAACGACATGAGGGCGATCAGCGCAACCACAAACGAAGTAAACCACGCCGACAAATACCCTCCCTCGTAGAGTTCGTACAACCCCACACCAAGCAGAATGAAGATCAGTAACACAAAGACGCTCAGATAGATCGTCTTGCGTGACATGTGATAGCGATATACTGAATTATTCATTTTCGGATTACGGTTTTTCTTCCGTCCTTACAGATCTGTCGATTCTCCGTCTTGCGCCGCCTCGGCCTCTTCTTCGCGCGCCAACTGAATCCCGCGTGCCAGAAGGAAGTCTTCGGGAGTCGTAATCTTCAGATTGGTACGTTCACCCTCGACCAACGTCACCTCGACACCCGAACGCTCCACCACCGAGGCATCGTCCGTAAACGAGGGATCAAACTCCGCGCCATAGGCACGGCGCAGGATCTCCTGACGGAAAATTTGCGGGGTTTGGACACAGCGCAACGCACTCCGATCGACAATCTCCGATCCACAGTCGGTCAAACGACGGAACGAATCGGCAGGACGCACCACGGGAATCGCCGCGCCCGATTTCACGGCTGCCAGAGCCACCCGCCCGATCAGAGCCTCCGACGCCAGAGGACGTACACCGTCCTGCACGGCGACCAGTTCGGGATCGGTCTGCAAAGCCGCCAATCCGTTCTTCACCGAGAAAAAACGCTCCTTTCCGCCCGCCGCCACTTCGTGTTTCGGAAGCGAGAAACGCGCCGAGAGATCTTTCCAAAAGGCAATATGCTCTTCGGGCAGCACCACGACTATTTCGGCGGTGGGCAATGCCTCCCGGAAACGCTCAATCGTATGCGCCAAAACGGGTTTTGTACCCAATATGCGGAATTGTTTGGGGACAGAACCGCCACAACGGACTCCGCTGCCGCCTGCGACAATGATTACCCCGACGGATTGTTCGATCATGACGATTTATTTTTCGGATTTTACTTGGGATTCGACCTTCGCAGGAATGACGATCGAATCGAGTTGCGTGATTTTATCCGCTTCGGCAACCTCTCCGTGCAATTCGGCGATGATGTGATCACGCACATACTCAAAACGCTCTCGATGTTCCTTACGAATCGGTTCGGCAGGCTCCTGCGGTACGTTCAGCGGGTTGATCGGCTTGCCGTTTTTCCAGATGCGGTAATCGAGGTGCGGCCCCGTGGACATACCCGTCGAACCGACATAACCGATCAGCTGCCCCTGCGACACGCGCGATCCCTTCTGAATGCCTTTGGCATAACGGCTCAAGTGCAGGTATCCCGTGCGGAATCCGCCCGCATGTTTAATTTTGAGGGTGTTACCTCCTCCTCCGCCCCAGCCTTTGAAGATCACCACGCCGTCGGCCACCGAGTGTACGGGCGTACCCATCGGTGCGGCGTAATCGACACCCGTGTGGGGACGTACACGCTTGGTCACGGGATGACGACGCGCATAGGTGAATGTCGAACTGATGCGCGTATATTTGAGCGGAGCCTTCAGCATCATCTTGCGCAGACTCGCACCGTCGGCCTCCCAATATTTGAGTTTTCCGTCCTGTTTGTAGGGGATGGCGTAGTACTCTCTGCCTCCGTGGTTGAACTGCGCACCCCACACCCGCGAAATACCCGCCGACACCGTGTCGTCGATGAATTTCTCGTCGTAAATCACCGTGAAACTGTCGCCCTCCCTGATGCCGAAGAAATCGACCGTCCACTGGTAAATATCCTCCAGTTCGGCGGCCAGTCCGTAGGGCAGGTTCTGCTCCATGATCGCCCCCCACAGCGAGGAGGTGATCACGGCCGATTTCTTGGTGCGGGCAACTTTGCAGGGTTTCTCGCCGAGCACCACGTCCACCGAATCGCCCATAAAGTCAAAACGCACGTAATCAATCGGATTCCGTTGATAAGCAAAGTGACACAGACGCTTTCCGTGAATCGAATCGCGCCCCACAAAAGCCGTGTAGCGATGCCCGGCACGAATGTTTCTTAAAGGGAATACACCGGCCGCGGCGCGATCCAGACGATCGACCTCCACCGCCGACAGCCCCAACTCACCGAGGATTGCTCCCATGGTTGCACCGTTGCCTATTTCGCCGTGACACAATTCGTATTGGTCGGCATCTATTCCGAATACAAGATTTTCGGGCGTTTCGACCTTTGCTTCGACCGAATCGTCATTTGTTTTTTCCGTTGAAGAGCACGCCGTCACAAGAAGCGACAGAAGTGCCAGAAAGGCTCGATTTAGTGTTTTCATAGTTATAGCAAATGTAGGCATAATTTTCAAGAAAACAGCATTTCGCGCCCCTAATATTGTTCCGACAGGAGAAAGATTGCAAATTATTTGGTATTTCGGGTAAAAATCACTATATTTGAAAATATAATATATAGTACTAACCGAAAACCTGCTCTAATCTAAACCGAAAATTCGCATGCGGAAATTCATGTTGGCACCTCTTGCAGCCCTCTACAAGGCGGGAGTGACGTTCCGTCACTTTCTTTTTGATCACGGGTTTTTGAAGAGTGTGCGTTTCAATATTCCGATCATCTGCATCGGCAACATCACCGTGGGCGGCACGGGCAAAACGCCTATGGCCGAAATGGTCATTTCCTACATGACCCAGCACCATAAAGTGGCTCTGCTTTCGAGAGGATACGGACGCAAGACGAAGGGTTATCTTGAGGTCAAAACCGACTCGCACTACCGCAGTGTGGGCGACGAGCCGTTGCAGATCAAACTCAAATTTCCCGACGTGACGGTTGTCGTATGCGAAAAACGCGTCGAGGGCATCCGCCGCATCCGGGAGGAACACCCCGAAGTCGATCTGATCATCATGGACGACGGATTCCAGCATCGTTTCGTCGAGCCGAAGGTCAATATCGTGATGATCGATGCCACACGCCCCGTGCAGCACGACAAGATGATGCCGGCAGGCTCCCTGCGCGATCTTCCCGAACAACTCTACCGCGCCCACTACTTCATCGTGACCAAGTGTCCCGATCCGATGGTGGCGTTGGACCGTTCGATCCTCAAGAAACAACTCGTGCAGTACGCCTATCAGAGCATCTACTTCACGCGCTACGAATCGTTCGTACCCCGTCCGATTTTCCACGATGAGGGAAAGACGAAGAATTTCGTGTCGGATCAGGAGGTCATAGCCCTGTCGGGTGTCGGCAATCCGAAACCTTTCCTGAAAACGCTCCGCGATCATTACAAGGTCATCGAAGAAATTACGCTGGACGACCATCATGTCTATAAGATGCGTGATGTCCACCGTTTGGAGGCTCTTCTGAAACAGAATCCCCAAGCCGTAGTCATCACCACCGAAAAGGACGCCGTGAAATTCGCCAACCGCGCCAAGGTGCCTTCCACGCTCCGGCAGAAGATGTATTACCAGCCCATAAATATTACATTCATCGGAGATTCCGCAACGGATTTTCTCCAAAAACTTGAAGATAATGTTAGAGGAAATTAAGAAATGCGCTGCGTTCATTAAGGCGCAGACCAACGATTACAAACCCGAGGTCGGAGTCATCCTCGGAACGGGTTTAGGCGGTTTCGCCGACAGCATCAAAGCTGATTACATACTCGAATACAAGAATATTCCCGGATTCCCCGTATCGACCGTACAAGGCCATAAGGGGCGTTTGATTTTCGGTCAGGTGGAGGGTCGCCGCGTGGTTGCCATGCAGGGTCGTTTCCACTACTACGAAGGCTACGCCATGACGCAGGTCACCTTCCCGGTACGTGTCATGCAGCAACTCGGCATCAAGTATCTGTTCGTGTCGAACGCTTCGGGAGGCGTGAACACCTCGTTCCGCACGGGCGATCTGATGATCATCACCGACCACATCAACCTGTTGCCCAATCCTCTGATCGGCCCCAATATGGAGGAACTCGGCCCGCGATTCCCCGACATGCACAACTGCTACGACAAGAATCTGATCGCCAAGGCCACCGCCATCGCCGAAAAGGAGGGCATCAAGTTGCAGTATGGCGTTTATGTGGGCGGCACGGGACCGACGTTCGAGACGCAGGCCGAATACCGTTTCTACCACGCCATCGGCGGTGATGCGGCAGGTATGTCCACCGTTCCCGAAGTGATCGTGGCACGCCACATGTCGATCCCCGTATTCGGCGTGTCGGTGATCACCAACTGCGGTCTTTCGGACGAGGTGGGCGATCACGAAGATGTGCAGTTGCAGGGTCGCAAGGCCGGCATCCGCATGGAAAAACTCTTCAAAGAGATGATTAAAAATTTGTAAATCCCTATGGTAAACAAAGTTATCTTGGTAGGCAACGTGGGCATGGATCCCGAAGTGCGCACCTTGGAAACCGGCACGAAAGTGGCACGTATCCGCCTTGCCACGACCGAACGCCTTTTCGACCGTCAGTCGAACGAAACGAAAGAACACACCGAATGGCACACGATCACGCTGTGGCGCGGATTGGCCGACGTGGTGGACAAATATGTGCATAAAGGCTCGCAACTCTATATCGAGGGTCGCCTCCGCACGCGCGAATGGATGGATAAGGACAACAACAAACGCTACACCACCGAGATTCTGGCCGACACGATG
Source organism: Alistipes sp. (assembly GCA_020026415.1). Lineage (GTDB taxonomy): Bacteria > Bacteroidota > Bacteroidia > Bacteroidales > Rikenellaceae > Alistipes. Next base: position 30,473 of record JAHHQL010000003.1, read on the forward strand.
AATATGCTGGGTCGCCGCGGTGATGCACCTGCCTATACGGCACCCGATCCTGCCGCTTCGCAACAGCCCTACGGTCAGCAGCCGCAACCCGCCTATGGTCAGCCGTCGCAATCCCCCTACGGACAACCACAGGGCGGTTTCACGCAGCCTACGTTTGCACAACCCGCACAACAGCAGCCTGCACCCCAGCCGACCGTGCCGCAGGAAGATCCCGACGATCTGCCGTTCTAAACACCGAAAAACCCGTTACACGAATGGTTGTTTTCCCCGCCACGGGTGTGGGAAAGCGACCATTTGTTTTTAAATTCACGTCCTATGCTCCGATACCTGTTTATATTGGCGGGACTTTTGTCGAGCCTCACGCTCCGCGCCGCCCGCCTCGATTCTCTGGCGGTATTCAGCCGAGCCATGCAACGCGATGTAGCCTGTCGGGTCATCATGCCCGATACGCCCCAAGAGGAACGTCTCCCGACGGTCTATCTCCTGCACGGTTACAGCGGCAGTGACCGCACCTATCCGACGCGCTTCCCCGAAATTTTCGCTCTGGCAGATCGCTACCAAATGATCCTCGTGATGCCCGACGGCCGCAACAGTTGGTATATCGACAGCCCCGTAAATCCCCGAAGCCGTTACGAGGAATTCATCACGCGGGAACTCATTCCCCACATCGACTCGCTCTACCCGACCCTTGACGACCGCCACGCGCGGGCGATCACGGGACTGAGCATGGGCGGTCACGGTGCACTCTACCTGACGATCCTCCACCCCGATCTGTTCGGTGCGGCGGGCAGTATGAGTGGTGGTGTGGATTTAAGACCCTTCCCCGGCAAATGGGAGTTGAATAAGGTATTGGGTACGCAGCAGGAGCATCCCGACAATTGGGAGCATTACAGCGTCATTCATCTTGTGCCGCTCATCTCGGCGGATCACCCGCAACTGATCTTCGACTGCGGTACGGAGGACTTTTTCTTTGAGGTGAACAACGCCCTCCACCGCGCCCTTCTAAAGCGGGGTATCCCCCACACCTACACGACCCGTCCCGGTGAACACAATCCCGACTATTGGCGCGGATCCATCCCCCGCCACCTCGAATTTTTCCACCGTTATTTCTCACAACAATAAAAAAATCCGCAACCGAGCAGTTCGGTTGCGGATTTTCCGTATTAAATCGGAAGGAGTTTCTGTTTCTCTGTTTCTCTGTCCCCCCCTCACGCACTAATTAGCGTACTTTGAAATCGGCATCGGCGCAGTGCGGGATCGGCATCTTGGCATAGGTACCGTTCTCCAACTTGGCACGAACCGACTTGAAGGCCTCGATCGTGTACTTCACATCTTCCAAGGTGTGGGCAGCGGTCGGGATGACACGCAGGATGATCTCGCCCTTCGGGATTACGGGGTAGATGACGATCGAACAGAATACACCGTGGTTCTCACGCAGATCGACAATCAGGTTTGTAGCCTCAGGAATACCGCCCTTCATGAATACGGGAGTTACAGGCGAGTTGGTGACACCGATCTCGAAACCGTTCTCTTTCAGACCGCCCTGCAAAGCGCGAACGATCTCCCACAACTTCTCCTGATATTCGGGGTGGTTGCGGATCAGTTCCAGACGCTTCAGCGCACCCATCACCATCGGCATGGGCAGCGACTTTGCGTACAACTGCGAACGCATGTTGTAACGGAACAGGTTGATCAACCAACGGGGACCGCTGACAAACGCACCGATACCGGCCATCGACTTTGCGAAGGTGTTGAACAGCACATCAACGCCATCAACGCAGTTGAAGTGCGAAGCCGTACCGCGACCGCCCTTACCCATCGTACCGAAACCGTGGGCATCATCGACCAACAGACGGAAATTGAAATCTTTCTTCAGAGCCACGATCTCGTCGAGTTTGCCCAGATCGCCCTTCATACCGAATACACCCTCGGTGATGACCAGAACGCCACCTTTCTGCTCCTCGGCAAGGTCGGTGGCATGCTGCAACTGCAAACGCAGCGACTCCATGTCGTTGTGACCGTAAACGAAACGCTTGCCCTTGTGCATACGCAGACCGTCGATGATGCAGGCGTGCGCCTCGGCATCGTAAACGACTACGTCGCGGGGGGTCAGCAGACAGTCGATGATCGAAATCATACCCTGATAACCGAAGTTCAACAGGAAGGCATCCTCCTTACCGACAAACTCTGCCAACTCACGCTCCAACTGTTCGTGGTATTTGGTCTGACCGCTCATCATACGGGCACCCATCGGGGCTGCCATACCAAATTGTGCGGCACCCTCGGCATCAGCCTTGCGGACTTCGGGGTGATTAGCCAGACCCAGATAGTTGTTCAAACTCCAGTTCAGCATCTCCTTACCGCGGAACTTCATGTGGGGGCCGAGTTCACCCTCCAATTTGGGGAATGCGAAATAGCCGTGTGCATAAGACATATACTGTCCGATGGGACCTCCGGCATTCTTCTCAAGGCGATCAAAAATATCAACCATTTTTTTATAGCATTTTAAAGTTAAAAGACATCAAAAATTCAGACCGTTGAAGCCGGTCCGATTAAAACATTCAAAATTACAGGTTTTCCATCGAGCAGGAGTAAGTATTTATACCTATTTATCCGCCATAAACCGCATTCCAAACGGTTTTACATCATGCGATCGAAGGTTTTGCGTCCGAACATAAACCTCAAAACGACCGATCCCCGATAAATATGCTCACGCGCATCACTCCGGCGTCCGGCTCGTATCTTATGCCGTTTTCGGGAGAGCATCGGATGCCACTTTATAAAATCTCGATAGGCACGAAACACGGCGCAGAAATTCGCCCCGTGGCCTGCCGACAGATACGACAGGGCGGCCAACAGATCCAACGCGGGACGCACCACGGCCACCACACAACGCTGCACGGGCGATGCACACTTGTAGAGCATTGCCAGATTGTTGCGGTGATTGTAGAAGATTTTTCCCGGCGAATCGACCGTGAGCGTACCTCCGCCCAAATGCTTCACGACACTTTGCGGCACGATGCGCACGTGCCATCCCGCCAACTGCATCCGCCAGCAAAGGTCGATCTCCTCCATGTGGGCAAAGAAATCGGCATCGAAACCACCCAATGCGCGAAACACCTCGCTTCGGCAGCAAAATGCCGCTCCCGTCACCCAAAACACATCCCGTGCATCGTCATACTGACCGCAATCCTGCTCCGTACGGCGCAGGATTCGGCCTCGGCAGAAGGGATAACCCAAGTAATCAATGTATCCGCCCGACGCCCCCGCATATTCAAATTTTCCGGGTTCGCACAATGCGTGCAGTTTCGGCGCGACGGCCGCCACATCGGGATGCTCGTCAAGTTCTCTGATCAAAGGTTCGAGCCATCCGCGCGGGGTCTCCACATCGGAATTGAGCAGCACGAAATACTCCGCGTCGATCTGCTCCAAAGCCAAATTGTAGCCCCCTGCAAATCCGTAGTTTTTGTCCAGCAGAACAAGTTCCGCTTGCGGAAAATCACGGCGCAACATCTCGACCGATCCGTCCGTCGATCCGTTGTCGGCCACCACCACACCCGCATCTTCGGGCAGAGCGTCCAGCACACTCGGAAGACAGGCACGAAGGTGTTTTTCGCCGTTCCAGTTGAGTATGACGATCTTAGTGCGTATCATGGGGACGTTTATGTTTCCAACGGCGGTGCGACCACAGCCACAAATCGGGATTCTCTCTGATTTCGCGTTCCAGACGACGCACATAGCGACCCGTAATCTCATTGGGAGCGACCTCTTCCACTCCGTCATAGAGCATCTCCACCGCCACATCGTAGCAACCCCGTTCGACACGGGTCATCGAAATGAAATAAACGGGCAGATGACATTTCAAAGCCAACTTTTCGGCTCCGTCGAAAAATACCGTGTCCTGATTCAGGAACCGGAACCAGTGGCTGTCGGGACGAAGCGGCGGATTCTGATCGGCAATCAGTCCGATGGCATATTTCTTTCCATCGCTCTCCTTCGTTCGGTTGTGCAGGTAGTGACGGATGCACTCCTTCATGGGTACGGTCTCGGTATTCGGACAATGACGCAGGCGTTTGTAAAATTCGTCGATCACACGGCTGTGCAGGGGATGATACACCGACATCACCGTGCGCGAGGTATCGTAATACCCCCAAAACGCGCAGTACTCCCAGCATCCCAAATGCGCCGTCATGGCGATCCAGTCACGACCGCGGTTCTTCTCGATGAAATCGTGCATACGATCCTCGCTCATGCGGAACAGGTTCTTGGCCTTGCGTTCGTGCAGATGTGCGGCATTGAACGTATCGACAAACATCTCGGCCAGCGTCAGATAAAATCCGCGACAGATCTTCTGACGCTCCTCATGCGTTTTGTCGGGGAACGATTTCTCAAGATTGGTCATCACCACCCCGCGGCGGTAATGCAGCACATGATAAAGCAGAAAGAAAATGACATTCTCCACCACATGGTACTTGAACCAGTGGGGCAGGACGGAAAACGTCCACGCAAAAGCCCACAAAAGTTCCAACACCACCCGTTGGTGCAAATTAAGGTGTTGCTTGTTGTTCATCAGTAAAAAATATTAACTACTTCGCCTCCTTTTTCTCGGATTCGGACTTCGGGGTGTTTTGTACGGGGGCGGCTTGTCGCTCGACAAACAACTTGACGTTTTTGACCTTGGTACGAACCCTCAGCCAGTTCATCATCACCTCGCGGTCGATCGGCGTCTGGCTCGTTTCGGGGACGACAACACATACGACGGTCGTATCCAGCGGATTACCCTTCATATCGAAGGTCAGTCCCTTCATCAGCGAAATACGGCGTACACCGGGAATCACCATACCCACCTCACGCGAAAAATCCTCCACCTCGACATTGGTCATGCGGTAGCGTTTGAGTTGGGTGGTCATCTCCGAAATGCGGCGGTTCTTCTCTGCCAGAAGATCCGTGTAACTCTCCTGCAACGACAACACGTCGATCTTTTCGCTACGATTATCCTGACTGACCGCCAATTCGCAATTCTCCAATCCGAAATACGACATCTGTGCCTTCACGCTCTCGATCTGTGCCTCCTCCAGCGGTTCGCCGACCAGTACCAGTTCGATTTTCGACGGCAGATCGCCGTGTCCGTAAATCTTCTTATAATCGATCACGCGCGTACCGCGGAACGATTCGTTGTTGAATACCTTGGCTACATATTTATCGGCCATCGCCTCGAAAATCGAGATGCGCACCATACGGAATCCCACAAACACACTCGGAATGAAAGTCACCAAAGTGATGATCATCATCAGGCGTTTCACGTTGCGTTCGCGCACCTTGTCGATAAAGACTTTCTTCTCGTATTTCAGGAAACGCACTCCGAGATAGGTGGCCAGTGCAATGAATACCGAGTTGATGAAGAACAGATAGAATGCGCCGAGGAAATGGTTCAGGTTGCCCGAAGCCAGACCCGAGCCTGCCGTACACAGGGGCGGGATCAGGGCGGTGGCAATGGCCACACCCGGAATGACGGTCGAGGTACGATCCGTACGGGTTTGCGCCACGATACCCGCCAAACCGCCCACAAAGGCAATCAGCACATCGTAGGTCGTCGGCGTGGTACGCGCCAAAAGTTCGCTTCCGTTGGCCGAAAGCGGGGTCAGCGCAAAATAGAGGGTCGAGGTGACGATCGCCACCACAAACATCAGCGTCAGATTGCGCAGCGATTTTTTCAGCAGTTCAAAATCATTGACGCCCAGCGAGAAACCGACACCCATGATCGGTCCCATGATCGGAGAGATCAACATGGCACCGATGATGACGGCTGCCGAGTTTACATTCAGACCGAGCGATGCGGTCAGCGTGGCAAAAATCAACACCCAAAGGTTCACGCCGCGAAATTCGACCCCTTTGGTAATTACCGACACCACCTCCTCGCGCGATGCCTTATCTTCATCCAAACTGAAACGCCCCTTGAGGAATCGGCGCAAACCGTCCGTCCCTGTTTCCAAAAATCCCTGTCCGGAGGGTTGGGATTCCTTATCGGGGATATTGTCCATCCGGTTGTTTTGTTTCATAATATATCAGTATAAATTTATCACTCTTCGTTATCCGCTCCTTCAGGTTCGTTGTTTACGCGGACAGCCTTGAGTTTGCCGCCCACGATCAACACAAACTCGCCTTTGGGCGGGGTCTGACGAAAGTGTTCGAGTACTTCGTCAATCGTACCGCGCACGGTCTCTTCATGGATTTTTGTGATTTCGCGCGACACCGACACGGGGCGGTCTCCACCAAACACCTCGCGGAACTGTTCCAGACATTTCACCACGCGGTAGGGCGATTCGTAAAAAATCATCGTACGCGTCTCGTCGGCCAGAGCCTGCAAATGTTTCGAACGTCCTTTCTTCTGCGGAAGGAATCCCTCGAAACAGAACCGGTCGCACGGGAATCCGCTCTGCACCAGAGCGGGAATCAGAGCCGTGGCACCGGGCAGCGTGATCACTTCGATACCCTGCTCCACACAGGTGCGTACCAACAGAAATCCCGGATCGGAAATGCCGGGCGTACCCGCATCCGAAATCATCGCGGCGGAACGTCCCGCCGTGATCCATTCGGCCACCTGACGCACGGTTCCGTGTTCGTTGAATTTATGGTGCGGATAGAGTTTTTTCTCGATACCCAGATGTTTCAACAGTACGGACGAGGTGCGCGTATCTTCGCACAAAATGAAATCCACCTCGTTGAGTACCTTGATTGCACGCAGGGTTATATCATCCAAATTGCCGATCGGTGTCGGCACAATGTAGAGTTTTGCCATGGGCATTATTTGTCAAATTTGCGTTCGAGGAGTTCCATCAGCAGTTTTGCACCCTCGGAATTGGGATTCCATGTGTAATTTTCGGCGATGTAAATCAGACAGTCGTCCAATGCCTCGAAGTGATTTAAAATATGTATTACTTGGTTGTATGCGCCCACATCGTTGTTGAACAGATCGCGGATCAACAGGAATTTGTCATTGACCCCGATGCCGTCCTCCAATCCGATGCCTTTCTCCTTGTGGCGAAGTTTGTCGCCCAGCCCCTGTTGCGGAACAAAACGGTCTCCGAGAGTCTCGGTATGGGGACGGATCACCTCGCCCAAGACGGGTTTCTCGCTCGCCTCGGCCAGTGATTCCCCGATCGAGTCGCGTTGCGGCACGACAATCTGCACTTCGTCTTCCTCCTCTTCCTCGGCATCCAGATCCAAATCCACAAATTCAAATTCGTCCTTTTCCGGAGCGGATTCTTTTATGGCGGACGCCTCTGCGCGGGATGTGTCGTCACGCGACTCTTCTCCCTTTACGGAAATCGTCTCAAGAACGAAATCAGCCTCCTGCTTGGAGGATTCTTCGTATCGCGGTTCGTCATCGTCATAAAGCGACATGATGACCCGTTGCTTGTGGCGGTGACGTCGCGCATGCTCATCGTCCTCCTTCTGCCCGAACAGGTTCACCTGCAAGGGAACAAACTCCTCGCCTTCCTCTCCTTTTTCGGGCTCGGCTGCGGGAACTTCCTCGATTTCGGGTTCGGGCTCGGATTCCACAACGGGTGCTTCCTCTTTTTCGGGTTCTATTTCGGGTTCGGAAGTCTCCTCGGCGGGGATCTCCTCTTCTTCAGTCTCTTTTTCGGCAACGGGGATATGCCCGGCGGGAGTTTCTTCTGCGACAGGCTCTTCCGTTGCAGCGGGTTTCTCCTCCTCGGCGGGTTCTTCTGCGGTTTCAGCAACGACCTGCTCCTCCTTGTCGGAAGAATCGCCCATGCCTACCTCACGGAACGAAATTTCTTCCTCCTCCGAGGCCTCCTCATGGATTTCGGGTTCGGCGGAAGATTCGCCTTCCTGAGCAGGTTCTTCCTGAGCAGGCTCTTCCGCAGGTTCGTCCACAGAGGCCACCTCAAACGAAATCTCCTCTTCGGATTCCTCCTCCGTGGCAGATTCTTCGGCGACCTCTTCCGCCGGCTCATCCCCGGCAACATCCTCTGATGTCTCCTCATCGGCGACCTCAACAGGCTCTTCCTCCTTGTCCTTGTCCTCGTCGGCAACCGCTGCGGGTTCTTTCTCCACAGCCGCGACGGCTTCTTCCGAAGGCTCCTTCGCCGAAAGTTCCACGGCGGGTTCTTCTTCGGATTTTTCCTCCGTCCGGCCGGTCTCCTCTTCCAGATCGAGCGTCATCAGATCGTCGAGGTTAATCCCGTTTGCAATCGGATCCGATGCCCCCGCACCGAGTTCCGGTGCCACGATCGACGCTGCCGACACCACGGGACGCACCCTTTCCGAGTTTTTCTCCTCCGCCTCGCATTCCGCAGCCCCGGCTTCATCCGTTGCAACCGGACGGAAGTCGGTTTCCGCCGTCTGTTCGCCGTCAAAGCGCACCAACTCATAGATCGCCTTGAGGTGGTCAAGTGCCAAATCTCGTTCCATGGATGCGATCTCGTCCTTGCGGAGTTGTTGCCACCCTTCGACAATCGCCTTGAATCGGGACATTTCCCGCTCTATTTTTTTGAAATCCATAATCACTGAATTTTATCGACAAATATAGAAATTTTTTATGATTCCGAAGCCTTTTCTCCGTTTGATTTTTTCCGTCCTCTGCATCTCCGCATTGCAAAAACCGGTCAAAACGGAAGAAATAAATACGGGATTCCTTCCGACAAGACAGATTCTCAAAGAAAATGCGTATCTTTGCTTCAAATTTGCCCCGTTGAGAAAACAGGGCAACGCGACAAGCAGCAAAATTAATTCAATTCAGATAAAGAAATGGCATTACAATGCGGTATCGTGGGACTTCCCAACGTAGGTAAGTCCACACTTTTCAACTGTCTGTCCAACGCCAAGGCACAGGCAGCCAATTTTCCTTTTTGTACAATCGAACCCAATGTGGGTGTGATCACCGTACCCGACGAGCGTCTGGTTCGTCTGGCGGAAATCGACCACCCGAAACGTGTCATCCCCACCACCATCGAGATCGTCGATATTGCAGGTTTGGTGAAGGGCGCATCGAAAGGCGAGGGACTGGGTAACAAATTTCTGGCCAACATCCGCACCACCAATGCCATCATCCACGTTCTGCGTTGTTTCGACAACGACAACATCACCCACGTTGACGGATCGATCGACCCCGTCCGCGACAAGGAGATCATCGACACGGAACTTCAGATCAAAGATCTGGAGACCGTCGAAAACCGTCTGAGCAAGACCCAGAAACAGGCCACTTCGGGCGGTGACAAGAACGCCAAACGTGCCGTGGAGATCATGTTGCAGTACAAGGCAGCCTTGGAACGCGGCGAGAGTGTCCGCACCGTCGAACTCGAAAAGGAGGATCGCAAACTCGTGGCCGACCTCGATCTTCTGACCGACAAACCCGTCTTGTACGTCTGCAACGTCGATGAGAAGAGTGCCGTCACGGGTAACGCCTACACCGAGGCCGTCAAGAAGGCCATCGCCAACGAGAAGGCCGAAATGCTGATCGTGGCAGCCGCCACCGAGGCCGACATCGCCGAGTTGGAGTCGTTCGAGGAGCGTCAGATGTTTCTGGAGGATCTCGGACTGAAGGAGTCGGGCGTGGCACGTCTGATCAAGGCCGCCTACAAGTTGCTGAACCTCGAAACATTCTTCACCACGGGTGCCGACGAAACCCGCGCATGGACCTACGTCCGCGGCATGAAAGCCCCCAAGACTGCCGGTATCATCCACACCGACTTCGAGAAGGGATTCATCCGTGCCGAGGTGATCAAATATGACGACTACACAACCCTCGGTTCCGAAAAGGCCTGCCGCGATGCGGGTAAGATCGGTATCGAAGGCAAGGACTATGTCGTGCAGGACGGTGACATCATGCACTTCCTGTTCAACGTATAAAGAGAATAACTTAAAAAACCTCAAGCCATGAAAAAAGATTTGAAGTATTGGATTTTGGCTGTTGCAGCCATCGCGTGTTGCTTTGTTCTGGGCAAAGCCTACACCTACAAATACAGAACACAACAAACAATCATTGTCACGGGATTGGGGGAAACGACATTCGACTCGGATCTGATCGTGTGGAACGCCACGCTTCAGGTCGAAACCCACGAAGTGACCGAAGGCTATGCCCGGTTAAAACACGACAAGGCAAAGGTCGAGAAGTTCCTTTCGGATCGGGGCGTAGATCCTCAGACGGTCGTCTTTTCGTTCGTGTCGGTCAATAAGGAATACACCGACAACTACGCGCCCAACGGCAATTGGGCTGGACGCCGTTTTTCGGGTTACTCCCTGAGCCAGACGCTCTCCATCGAATCGCAGCATGTCGATCAGATCGAGGCCGTCTCGCGCGGCATTTCGGAACTGATCTCGCAGGGCATTTCGATCGAGGCATCGGCACCCGCCTACTACTACACGCGGTTGGACGACGTAAAACTCGGTCTGATTGAAACGGCATCGGCCAACGCACGCCAACGCGCCGAAAAGATCGCCGAAAATGCGGGAACGAAGTTGGGCGATGTGAAGTCGGCACGCATGGGCGTGTTCCAGATCACGGGTACGAATACCAACGAAGAATTTACGGCAGGCGGATCGTTCAACACATCGAGCCGCACGAAGAAGGCGCGGATCACGGCTCGCATCGAATACCACGTCAAATAACGACAATAACAAAAACACAAAAATACCATGGAAAGAGCAGTCAGAGTACGTTTCGCACCGAGTCCCACGGGACCGTTGCACATCGGAGGCGTTCGTACGGCACTTTATAACTACTTGTTTGCCCGCCAGCACGGCGGCAAGATGATTCTCCGCATCGAGGACACCGACTCGCAGCGTTTTGTCGAGGGTGCCGAACAGTACATCACGGATTCGCTGCGTTGGTGCGGCATCGAGATCGACGAGGGTGTCGGTGTGGGTGGTCCGCATGCCCCCTACCGCCAGTCGGAGCGTCGTGACATCTACTTGAAGTACGCCCTGCAACTCGTCGAGTCGGGATGGGCATACTACGCATTCGACACCGCCGAGGAACTGAACGCCCTGCGTACAGAAGGCGAAAAGGAGGGGCACATCTTCGCTTACGATCACACCGTGCGCGAGAAGTTGGCCACCTCGTTGCGTCTCTCGCCCGAAGAGGTTCGCGAGCGCATCGACCGCGGTGATCAGTGGGTCATCCGCTTCAAGATGCCCGTGGGTCGCATCGTCAAGATGGACGACCTGATCCGCGGTCACGTGGAGGTCGATTCCTCGACACTCGACGACAAGGTACTCTACAAGTCGGCCGACGCACTGCCCACCTACCATTTGGCCAACATCGTCGATGACCATCTGATGGAGATCTCGCACGTGATCCGTGGCGAGGAGTGGTTGCCTTCGTTGCCACTGCACTACCTGCTCTACGAGGCATTCGGATGGCAGGACACCCAGCCCCGATTCGCACACCTTCCCCTGTTGCTGAAGCCTACGGGCGGCGGCAAACTCTCGAAACGTGACGGCGACAAGATGGGTTTCCCCGTATTCCCGCTCTTCTGGCAGTCGCCCGCGGGTGACACCGCCCACGGCTACTGCGAGGACGGTTACTTCCCCGAAGCCTTCATCAACATGTTGGCTCTCTTAGGCTGGAACCCCGGCACCGAACAGGAGATTTTCTCGATGCAGGAACTGATTGATTCGTTCTCGCTGGAACGCGTGTCGAAGGCCGGAGCCCGTTTCCAGCCCGACAAGGCCAAATGGTTCAATGCCCAATACATGCACCACAAGACCGACGCCGAACTGGCAGAGATCTATCAGCCGATCCTCAAGGCACACGGCATCGAGGTATCGGACGAGTTGGCCGGCAAGGCCGCAGGCATCATGAAGGAACGTGCGCAGCTGATCACCGATCTGTGGGATCTTACGTCGTTCTTCTTCATCGCCCCGACCGAATACGAGGCCAAGCAGCAGAAGAAATATTGGAAGGGAGACAACCCCCGCATCCTCCGCGAGGTACGCGAAGTACTGGCTTCGATCGACGATTTCTCGCTGGAAAATACCGAGCGTATCGTGCACGCATGGATCGAAGAGAAGGGCTACGGTATGGGACAGGTCATGAATACGTTGCGTCTGGCTCTGGTCGGCGCGGGCAAGGGTCCCGGCATGTACGACATCACGGCATTCATCGGTAAGGAGGAGTGTCTGAGACGCATCGACTATCTGCTGGAACACGTCACGCCGGCCGAATAGCCCCGCAACACGAAGTTCAATAAAAGGAGGAAGCGCATGTTTTCCTCCTTTTAATATAAGAAACCATGATCGAGATCGAACAAAGCCTGTGGGGCATGACCGGGGAGGGCGAGGCCGTCATCCTCTATACGCTCCGCAACAATTCGGGAGCCGAGGTGCGCGTCACGAATTTGGGCGCGGCCGTCGTCGGCTTCACCACGCCCGACCGCGAGGGGAAACTCGCCGACATTGTTTTGGGTTACGCCTCGGCGGCGGATTATCTGAAGGACACGACGGCAATGGGTCGCGTCGTGGGACGCACGGCGGGCATCACCCGTCTGGGTCGTATCCACATCGGCGATACGGACTACACGCTCGACCGCAATGCGAGACGTCACCATCTGAACGGAGGCTCGAAAGGATTTTCGGAACATCTGTGGGAAAGTTGGGTCGAGAACAACCGCCTCGCAATGGCACTCTCGTCGGAGAGTGGCGATATGGGTTATCCGGACGAGGTGAACACCCAACTGATTTTCGACTTTGACGACGAAGGAACGCTCGAAATCACCTACCTCGCCAAGTCGGAAGAGGCAACGCCCGTCAATATGACGCACAACCTGCTGTTCAACCTTTCGGATGCGCCTTCGGTACTGGATCACGAACTGCAACTCAACGCCTCGCGCGTTGCGGAAACCGACCCGACGGAGATTCCGACGGGCGTATTGTTGGACACCGCATCGACCGCCCTGGATTTTCACTCGTTCCGCCGTTTGGGGGAGGACATCGAATCGCCATTTAATCACATTGCCGATCTGGGCGGTTACGACCATACGCTCTTGCTCGACAACTGGAAGAAAAACATCCTCGGCGAAGCGGGTACGTTGCGCGACCCCCTTTCGGGACGCACCCTGACCCTGCTTACCTCCCAACCCGCCCTTACGCTCTCGACCGCCAACACCCTGAAAGGCAGTTGTCCCGCGGGAAAATCGGGTGCTGTGTATGAAGACCATGCGGGAGTTGCGCTTCGGGCGATGAATTTCCCCGATGCCGCCAACCATCCCGAATTTCCTTCGCCCATCCTCGAAAAGGGAGAACTCTATTGTCAGAAAGTGGTTTTCCGACCCGGAACTTATTGACCACAAGAAGATTACGGAAGAAAATAAAAAAAGGGGGCAAAAGAGACTGCTTTTGCTCTCTTTTTTGTATCTTTGCGACGACAATTCAAAAGGGGTGCCTTACTATCAGGCTGAGATTATACCCATTGTACCGGAGACGGATAATGCCGATACCGGGATGCAGCGTAATCAACACCACATACCCCTTTTCAGTTTTATTAATTATTTAATTTAACTATGAAAAGGTTTTTACTTGCTCTGGCCGTATTTTCTATGGCCGCCCATGTCATGGCACAGGAGAAATCCGAAAAAGATCAGGATTCCGTGCGCATGTTCCGCCTTCAGGAGGTCGAAGTCGTCGCCACCCGCGCTTCAAAGACCATGCCTGTGGCTCACAGCAACCTCTCGAAAGCGACCATCGCCCGTAACAGTTTCGGATTCGACATCCCGACGGTGTTGGCATTGACGCCTTCGATGATCGCCACCAACGAGACCGGTATCGGTATCGGTGCCACCTCGATGCGTCTGAGAGGTACGGACGCAACCCGTCTGAACGTAACGATCAACGGCGTTTCGATGAACAACCCCGACTCGCACGCCATGTACTGGTACGATACGCCCGACCTGCTGTCGTCCGTAGGTTCTATTCAGGTACAGCGCGGTGCCGGTCTTTCGACCAACGGCACGGGTGCTTTCGGCGGTGCCATCAACATGACCACCGATGCGCTGACCACCGAATTTGGCGGTGAGGCTTCGCTCTCGTACGGTTCGTACAACACCAACAAACAGTCGGTTCACCTCTCGTCGGGTCTTCTCAAAAACCACTGGACGATCGACGCGCGTCTGTCGCACATCGCATCGGACGGTTTTGTCGATCGCGGCAAGACCGATCTGAAGTCCTACATGTTTCAGGCCGGTTACTATTCGGGCAATACGATGCTCAAACTCGTATCGTTCGGCGGTAAGGCCTCGACCTACCTCACCTACGACGGTGTGACCAAAGAGAATATGGCTCTTTACGGTCGCCGTTACCACACGGGCGGTCAGTACGAGACGGCCAACGGCCCGTATGTTCTGGCCGACGGTACCCACGTCAATTACTACGACGACCACACCGACAACTACCTTCAGTTGAACAACCAGTTGGTCTTCACCCACAAATTCAACAATTCGTGGAAAATGAACGCCACGGCATTCTACACCTACGGCTACGGCTACTACAAGCAGTACAAGGGTGGCAAGAAACTTGCCGAGTACCTCAACATCCCCGCCGACAAGGTCTATACGCCCGAAGGCGACAAGGTACGTGCCGACCTGATCCGCGAGAAACTCATGGAGAACCACCTGTCGGGTATCAATGCCGCCGCTCACTACTCCACGCGCGGTCTGGATGTTTCGTTCGGCGGTTCGTACAGTTACTACACCTGCCCTCACTGGGGTAACCTCGACTGGGTTGATGGTCTTGAGGCCAAGGATTATGCAGGTCGCTGGTACGACAACGATGTCGAGAAACACGATACCAACCTCTTCGCCCGCGCCAACTGGGAGATCTTCAAGGGCTTCCGTCTGTTCGCCGACATGCAGTACCGCTATGTAAACTACAACGCATGGGGCGTAAACGACAACAACATCGAGAAGACCCCCGCTCCCGGTGAGGAGGGCGAAGGCATGATGCAGCCCATCTCGGTCGATAAGACCTACCACTTCTTCAACCCGCACGCCGGTATCAGCTACGACTTCGGCAAGCACAGCAATGTCTATTTCTCGTTTGCCATCCAGCAGAAAGAGCCGACCCGTGGCGATTTCACCGACCGTTACCAATTCGCACAGGGCAACATCAAGGAGTACCCCACTTCGGAGAAACTCTTCGACTATGAGTTGGGTTACACCTTCCACTCGGAGAACTTCTCGGCAGGCATCAACCTCTACTACATGAAGTACGACAACCAACTGGTTCCCATCGGCCGTATCAACGACGGTTACGACTCGCTGAACGACAACGTGAAGGACAGTTACCGCCGCGGTATCGAGTTGTCGGCTGCATGGAACGCCACCCGCTGGTTCACCCTTTCGGCCAACGCCACCTTCTCGCAGAACCGCATCGAGAACTACACGAACTACATCTCGGAGTATATCCACAACGACGACTACTCGGTCGAGGATTCGGGTTATGTCGAGCAATACATGGGTACGACCCGTCTGGCCTTCTCGCCGAAGACCATCGCCAACGTAAACCTCGACTTCCACTACAAAGGATTCGAGGCCGTTCTGACCAACAAATACGTGTCGAAGCAGTACTTCACCAACTACGAGAACCCCGAAATGCAGTTGGATGCCTTCTTCGTATCGGATCTGAATCTGGGTTACACGATGAAGACCCGTTCGGCCCGCTCGGTACGTTTCGGTGTGATGATCTACAACGTATTCGACACCCGCTACGAGGGTAACGGTTACGGATGGTCGGAGGCCGACACCAACACCTCGACCGGCAAGACCGACATCAAGTACCACGCCTTCTACTTCCCGCAGGCTCCGCTCAACGTGCTGGCCAACGTCACCGTTAAGTTCTAACCGCCGCTATGGATATGGATTGGAAACTTCTGCTGCAAATCACGGGTATCCTGCTCGGACTGCTTTATCTGTGGCTTGAGTACAAGGCCGACATCCGATTGTGGATCGTGGGACTCGTCATGCCCTTGGTGCATGGTACGCTCTACTTCTCGAAAGGATTGTATGCCGACGCCTCGATGCAGGTCTATTATGTGCTGGCAGGCCTCTACGGGTTGTTTGTCTGGATGCACCGCCGCCACGCCACGCACACCGACGATAAGAAGCAGGAAATGCCGATTATTCACACCCCCTTGAAGGTCGTTCCTGCCCTTATCGGAGTTTACGCCGCAGCGCATGTGGGCATTTACTTCTTCCTGACACGCCTGACGAACAGCACCGTCCCCTTTTGGGACAGCCTCACCACGGCACTTTCGATCGTGGCGATGTGGATGCTTTCGCGCAAACACGTCGAGCAGTGGCTCGTATGGCTGTTTGTCGATCTGGTGACCGTGGGACTCTACTTCTACAAGGGAATCCCCCTCACGGCAGGCCTCTACTGCCTGTGTTCCGTGCTGGCCATTGCCGGTTACCTCCGTTGGAAAAAACAGGTCGCAAAATAGATTCCGATCCCTTCAAAACGAATCCCGTCTTACGCTGTGTAAGACGGGATTTTTTATCGCTTGGGCAGGAATTTGTGCGAAATACCGATTCTCCATCAGGGAAAACGATCTTTTCTTGATCCGCCACCACAGTCTGTTCCACCGTGCATCTGCATCGCCGATCGTTTTTTCTGCGTCCGAAGACCCGCCGTCACTCCTTTCACAAAGATGCGCACCATTCTTTTTTCTCATGCTCCGCTCCCGAAATTCCGCGGCATCTCCGCCCCCGAAAACACATCTTTCCGTCTCCGAAGATACGCGTCTCTTCCCTCTCCAAGCACAAAAAGAGGGCAAACCCGTCGGGGTTTGCCCTCTTTTTATTTAAAATCGACTTTTCGATTAGTTGTCACCGGTTACATGCTCCAACTTCTTCATGATCGAGAAGATGAAGGTTGCCGACAGCAGACACAGTACGATGAGGATCGACCACAGAACCCACAAGGGCAGGCTTCCCCACAACATACCGATAATCGAAACGAGGTAGTTACCGAATGCGGTAGCGGCGAACCAGCCACCCATCATCAGACCCTTGTACTTGGGAGGAGCCACCTTCGACACGAACGAGATACCCATCGGCGAGAGGAACAACTCGGCAAACGTCAGTACGAGGTAGGTCGAGATCAAGAGGTTCGGAGTTACGCGATAATCGGTCGTCGTCGTAGCCAGATCGTTCGGAATAGGCAGACCGATCGAACCGAGAGCCATGATCGTGAAACCGAGTACGGCGATCACCATACCGATACCGATCTTACGGGGAGCCGACGGCTCTTTGCCTTTGGCGGCCAGAGCACCGAACACCGCCATCGAGACAGGCGTCAGGGCAACTACGAAGAAGGGGTTGAACTGCTGGAATTTCTGGGGCAGGATCTCTACCGAAGCATCCATGGTCGAGTATTTCCAGGCGAGGAGTGCCAGTGCGGCGACAACGACACCGCCCGAAATGCCACGCTCTTTGCCTTTACCTTGGAAGAAGCCGACCAGACCGTAAACGGCAAATACGATCAGCACGAGATTCCATACATCGAAACCGATACGGGTCAAGCCCTCGGCCGACTTGGCCGTGTAGTCACGGGCGAAGAACGTCAGCGTCAGACCGTTCTGGTGGAATGCCATCCAGAAGAAGATCACGACGGCAAATACGAGCAACAGAGCCTTCACGCGCGAACGGGTCTGCTCAGGAGTCAGATCATCGACATGAGCGGCACCTGCGGCGGCAGCCTCCTTAGTGTTCACGTCGGCATGCTTGAAGGTCTTCTTGCCCAACACGTAGATGGCCATCGAAAGGATCAGCGACACACAAGCCACGGCGAAGCCCCAGTGATAAGAACCTGCCAGCGAGTTGATGTAGTCGTTCGAGAAAGCCGTCAGGTCGGTTGCATATTGTGTACCCTGCTGCGCAGCCAGTTCGGTGAACTTGTTCAGCGCCTCACCCGACAGATTGCCGTCGAGAAAACTGTGTGCCATTGCGGGGATGTCTCCATTGTAGAAGAAACCGTCCTTACCCATATACCAAGCGGTAATTTTCTCGGCAGCCGTCGGAGCAAACAAAGCACCGATGTTGATGGCCATGTAGAAAATCGAGAATGCGGTATCTCGCTTTGCCGAATATCGGGGATCGTCGTAGAGGTTACCCACCATAACTTGGAGATTACCTTTGAACAGACCCGTACCCAGTGCAATGAGGAACAGCGCACCGAACATGGCGGCGATACCGGCAAAGTTGTTGCCCGTCGGGATGGCCAGAGCCACATAGCCGAGGAACATGACCACGATACCGGTGGTCACCATCTTACCATAACCGAACTTGTCGGCCAGATAACCGCCCAATACGGGCAGGAAATAAACCAAGGCAAGGAAACCTCCGAAGATGTTGGAGGTCAGACCCGCCGTGAAACCGAATTTAGCCTGCAAGAAAAGTGTAAAGATTGCAAGCATGGTGTAGTATCCGAAACGCTCGCCCGTGTTGGCCAGCGAAAGAATCCACAACCCTTTGGGATGTCCTTTAAACATGATTGATTTGAGTTTTTTAGTTTGGTTTTGTTGTTTCGATAATTTTGCTATTTTATAAAGTCCTATTTTTGCATCGCAGACAAAGATAGAAAAATTTTTCGTATATTTGTGTATTAACATATTTTTATATGTCAAAAAACGAGAAACATTTGCCCGTTGTCCTTCACGACGAATGGCTCCGCCCGGTCGAAAAGCAACTCAACGCACGCCACGAACGCGCCCGGAAGCGTTACGCAGAAATCGTCTCCTCGTCCCGATCCCTGCCCGATTACGCCAACGGCTATCTCTATTTCGGATGGCAGTGGGATCCGACGCTCGACGGATGGTGGTTTCGCGAGTGGCTGCCGGGGGCGCAGGATGTCTTCATCTTCGGCGATTTCAACAACTGGCAACGCACCGAGATCCGTCTCGAAAAGGACGAGAGAGGTGTGTGGAGCGGATTTTTTCCCGCAGCCATGTACCGCGACCGCCTCAAGCACGGATCGCTCTACAAGATCCACGTGCACGGCCCGAACGGCTGGCACGACCGCATCCCCGCCTATGCCATGCGCGTGGTGCAGGACGACGACACGAAAAACTACAACGCCCAATTCCGGCTGCCCGAACACCCGTTCGACTGGCAGGGCGACCAATTCACGCTCGATGACCACAGCCTTCTGATCTACGAGGCGCACGTGGGCATGGCGCAGGAGAAGGAGGGGGTCGGCACCTACCGCGAATTTACCGAAAACATCCTTCCGCGCATCAAACGCGACGGTTACAACGCCGTCCAACTGATGGCCGTTGCCGAACATCCCTACTACGGTTCGTTCGGCTATCACGTGTCGAGTTTCTTCGCCCCCTCGTCGCGTTTCGGCACGCCCGAAGAACTCAAGGAATTGATCCGCACGGCACATAAGACGGGTATCGCCGTCATCATGGATCTGGTGCATGCCCACTATGTCAAAAACCTCAACGAAGGCATCAACGAACTCGACGGCACGGATCATCTTTACTCGCGTCCGGGTGCGGAGGGCGACCAACCCTACTGGGATTCCAAGATCTTCGATTACGGCAAACACGAAGTAGAACATTTCCTGCTCTCGAACATCAAATACTGGCTCGACGAATACCATTTCGACGGCTTCCGCTTCGACGGCGTGACCTCAATGATCTACCATCACCACGGCCACACGGAGTTCGACTGCCGCGAGAAATTCTTCGACGAAGGGGTCAATGAGGATGCCCTCACGTATCTGACCCTTGCCAACCAACTCGTCCACACGTTCCGCCCGCAGGCCGTCACCATCGCCGAGGATGTGAGCGGCATGCCGGGCATGTGCTGCCCGATCGACGAGGGCGGCATCGGATTCGACTACCGCCTCGGTATGGCAATCCCCGACTTCTGGATCCGTCTTCTGAAGGATATTCCCGACGAGGATTGGAATATTTGGGAGATGTGGTCGGTGATGACCTCGCGTCTGCCGTCGGTCAAGACCGTAGCCTACGCCGAATCGCACGATCAGGCACTGGTCGGCGACAAGACGATCGCCTTCCGTCTGATGGACAAGGAGATGTATTTCCACATGGACCGCGCCTCGGAAAATTTAGTGATCGACCGCGGTATGGCTCTCCACAAGATGATCCGTCTGATGACCATCTCGACGGGCGGACAGGCCTACCTGAACTTTATGGGCAACGAATTTGGTCATCCGGAGTGGATCGACTTCCCGCGCGAGGGCAACGGCTGGAGTTATGCCCACGCTCGCCGACAGTGGTCGCTCGCCGACAACGGATTGTTGCGCTACAAGTGGCTGGGTGATTTCGATCGGGCAATGATCGCCTTGGTCAAGAAATACAAGGTGTTGGAGGACGGCTACCCGTGGAATCTTCAGATGGACGAGCAGAACAAGACGATGGCGTTCGCTCACGGCAAATTGCTGTTCGTATTCAACTGGCACCCCACGGCATCAATTCCCGATTACAAACTCCCCGTGAAGGAGGCAGGATGTTACACACCGATTCTCTCGACCGACGAGAAGCGTTTCGGAGGCAGCGAACGTCAGGCACTCGACGGCGAACATTTCTCCTTTGAGCAGAAAGACGACGAAGGAAATTCACATCCGTTCATCCGTATATACAATACATCGCGCACGGCAACCGTTTTCTTGAAAAACGAATAAGCATGGACTTCACGTTACTGGCCGACAACACCCCCGATCCCGAACACCGTCTCGAATCGGAACACGGGTTGAGCATCTACTTTGAAATTGACGGGAAACGCTGGCTGTTGGATGTCGGCGCATCGGATCTCTTTGCCCGCAATGCCGAAAAATTAGGCATCGACCTTTCCGAGGTCGATTTTCTGATCCTCTCGCACGCCCATGCCGACCATACGGGCGGACTTCGTGCGTTTTTGGAGCGCAACACCAAGGCTCGGATTTTCCTTTCGTCGCACATCGACGGACGGCGATTCATTTCGACACGTCACAACGCGCCGCACGACATTTCGATCGACTATTCGCTCCTCGACGAGCATCACGACCGATTCATGTTCCTCTGCGCCGACCTTGCCGTCACCCCCTCGGTCTATATCCACACACCCATCCCGCACCTCTACCCTGCGGTACGCGCCAACAAGACGCTGATGGCGGACAACGAGCAGGATGATTTCAACCACGAGATGGCGGTCGAGATCCGAGACGGGAATCACGGCATCATGTTGTCGGCGTGTTCGCACCTCGGCCTGTTCAATACGCTCTCCACGGCGCGGGGCGAGATTTCGACCTACATCGGCGGACTGCATCTGGTCGATTCCGATCCCACGCATCACTTCGAGAGCGAAGCCGAAATCCGCGAAATGGGCAAGATGCTTCAGAGCACCCATCCCCGTCTTTATGTCTGTTCGGGGCATTGCACGGGGGCGCATGCCGCCGCCATTCTTCAGGATGTGCTGGGCGACCGGTTCCGGCTCTTCTACACGGGCTATACGATTCACACCGCATAAAAAAACGCCTCGTTCCAGAAAGGAACGGGGCGTTTTCGTATTTTCTTCTTAGCCTTAGAACTTGGTCGGCACAGCGCACGTATAGCGTTTTGCAAGACCTCCTTCCGAGGTTTCACGATACAGACTCGGAATGTCGTGCCCCGTCTCGTTCATCACCTCGACCACCTTGTCGAAACTTACCATATGGGTACCGTCCGAAAGCATGGCGTAGGCGTTGGCATCCAAAGCACGTGCAGCGGCTACGGCGTTACGCTCGATGCAGGGTACCTGCACCAATCCGCATACGGGATCGCACGTCAGACCCAAGAAATGCTCCAGAGCCATCTCGGCAGCGTATTCGATCTGTGCGGGCGTACCGCCGAAGAGTTGGTTTGCGGCGGCGGCGGCCATGGCACAGGCCACACCGACCTCTCCCTGACAACCGACCTCGGCACCCGAAATCGACGCATGGGTCTTCGCCACATTACCGAACAAACCTGCCGTAGCCAGAGCCTTCAGGATGCGGTGACGCGAAAATTCGCGCGACGATGCCAAGTGATAAAGCACGGCAGGAACGACACCGCTCGAACCGCACGTCGGAGCCGTCACGACCAGACCGCCCGAGGCATTCTCCTCCGAAGTAGCCAGCGCATAGGCGTAGATCTTGGCACGCGAACTGAGCGAAGGCGAATAACTCTGCGAACGAATCCAGTAATTGGCGGCCTTACGGGCAACTTTCAATCCGCCGGGGAGTACACCTCCATCGACATTCAGACCCTTCTTGATG
This sequence comes from Alistipes sp., assembly GCA_020026415.1. Classification (GTDB taxonomy): domain Bacteria; phylum Bacteroidota; class Bacteroidia; order Bacteroidales; family Rikenellaceae; genus Alistipes. The sequence continues at coordinate 52,733 of JAHHQL010000003.1, forward strand.
GTTTCGCACATCACCGTCCAAATCTCGTCCATGTAATCCCAAATCTCCTTGCCTTCGCACTCCTCGACATATTCCCAAAAAGTACGTCCCTCACGGTAGCACCACTTTTTGATCTCTTCGATGGTCGTCAGCGGATAGATGCTGTCGGGCAGAGCCTCGTGGGTCGTCTCGTTGGCCAGCGAACCGCCGCCGACACTGAAAATCGTCCATGTGTCGATCACCTCGCCCCCCTTCAGACCCTCGTACATCATACCGTTGGGGTGGAACGGAAGTACCACCGACGGTTTCCAGATGATTTCGGTCGGGGCTTTGGGCTCCAACACCGAGAGGATCGCCACATCGGTCAAGTGACCGCGACCCGTCGCGGCCAGTGATCCGTAAAGCGTCACACGGTAGGCATCCGCCTCAGGGCAACGCTCCAGAAACTGCGTTGCCGCTTTCTTCGGGCCGATGGTATGGCTGCTCGACGGTCCGTTACCGATCTTATATAACTTTTTGAGTGAATCCATTGCTGTTACTTTATATCACCTTGGGGGCGGACATTCTGCACACCCCTATCTGTTTTGCTTCTTGTCTTTCTGCTCTGTTGCGGAGGCTTCCTTTTTCTTGTTATAGAGGAAGCGGCGGATCTTATGGGTCGGCGTGCGCACGAACTCCTCCTTCTCCTCGACGACCTCCGAAATACGCGAGAATCTGTTTACCTTCGAATTGACGAAGTCCATGATGTCCTTCTTCAACTCCTCTTTCTTGTTCTCCAGATCCTCCTTCAGGTCGTAGAACTTGCGCTCCAACTCCTCGGCATTGAAATGCACCAGAGCCACAAGGTGTCCCTCCTTTTCAGTCACCAGCGAATCGGCGATGCAGACGTGCGAATTGAGTACACACTCGATGTCTTCGGGGTAGATGTTCTCTCCGGCAGGGCCGATGATCATATTCTTCAGACGCCCCTTGATGAACAGATAGCCGTCCTTGTCAAATTCGCCCAAGTCCCCCGTACGGAACCAGCCGTCCTTGGTGAAGGCTTCGGCGGTGGCTTCGGGGTTCTTGTAATAACCGACCATGGTACTCGGCGAGAGAGCCACGATCTCACCCTGATGGGTTTCGGGATTGATGTTTTCGAGACGCAGTTTCACCATCGGCACGGCGGGTCCCGTCGAACCGAGACGTGTGTCCGAAGGCGGTGCCCCTGCCAAAAGCGGAGCGGTCTCCGTCAGACCGTAACCGATGGCATAGGGAATTTTGGCCTCATTGAGGAAATTCTCGGCACCCTTGTCGAGTTTCGCACCGCCGATGCCCAAGAAACGCAGGCGGCCGCCGAAAATCTTGAGGAGTTTCTTTCCGGCCAGACGGTGGAAGAATCGGCGCATGAAACCGATGCCGTAGATTGCAGTCCACATCTTGTTCGCGGTGAAGCGGGCAAGCACCTGATGGCGGTAGATCTTCTCGATGACCAGCGGCACGATCAGCATCACCGACGGGCGCACCTCCTTCAGAGCAGGCATCAGTGCCGATGCCGTAGGCGGACGATCCAGATACGACACCCGTGCACCCATCGAGAAGGGATAGATCATACCGATCGAACACTCGTAGGTGTGCGACAGGGGAAGCACCGACAGACAGATGTCGTCGGGATTCAGCGGGAAAATGGAGGCCGAGATCTTCACCTGAGCCGTCAGAGCCTTGTGGGTCAGCATGACCCCCTTGGGTTTGGAGGTCGTACCCGAAGTATAGATGATCACGGCCACATCGTCCGGTCGGGGAATGCCCAATGCACCTTCGCCCGAAGAGTGTTCCGAAATGACACCCAAGTTTTTGGTACGCATCACCACGTTGAGCGTGGAGACCGTTTCTTTGGAAATTTTACTGAAGAGTCTGTCCGAAACAAACAAAGCCTTTGCTTCGGAGTGTTTGATGATCATGTCCAGTTCTTCACCCGAAAAATCGGGAAGAATCGGAACAGCAACCATGCCCGCGGAGGTAATTGCAAAATAGCACACACCCCAGTTCGGCATATTGCTACTCAACAGGGCGACCTTATCGCCCTGCTTGAGACCCGCCTTGACGAGGATCTCCTGAACCTTTTCGATACGTTTGCCCACCTCGGCATAAGTCACGTCCTCGCCATGCACCATGGAGAATGCAATTTTCGAGGCGAACTCCTTGACGCTGTTGTGAGCCAAGTCGTAAAGTGTCTGAATTGTCATGTATGTAGGTATTATCGCAAAGTAAAAACGCGAATATTCGGTTCAAAGGTACGCTTTTTTGTGTGAAAATACTACTTTTGAGGCAAATATCGCATTTTCATGCTCTCTCACTCCCACATAAAGCAACTTGCCTCGGAGGTCGGATTCGATCTTTGCGGGCTTGCACCGTGTCGTCATCTGTCTGATAATGAGGCATGGTTCCGCTTTTGGCTGGATCACGGCTATCAGTCTTCCCTGAGTTACATGGAAGAGAACACAGAGAAACGGTTTGACCCGCGGAAACTGGTGGAAAATGCCAAAACGGCGGTAGTTTGCGCCGTTTCCTACAAAAGCCGCATCAGTGGCGGTTATCCCGCGGGGCATCGTGCGAAAGTGGCCTCCTACGCCTGCAACCGCGACTACCACAAGACGCTGAAAAAAATGTTGAAAGACCTGACGCGCCGTCTGAAGGAGGCGTATCCCGACCTCGAAGGGCGTGCCTTTGTCGATACCGCCCCGTTGTCCGAAAAACAACTTGCCGTCGAGGCGGGTTTGGGATGGATCGGACGGCAGTCGCTCTTGGTCACACCCCGACTGGGTACCTATGTCTTATTAGGGGAACTGATCCTGTGCGACGAGGCCGACCGCTACGACCGCCCTCTGGAGGGGGTACATTGCGGGGCATGCCACCGCTGTGTCGATGCCTGCCCCAACCACGCCGTCCTCCCCGAACGGATGATCGACACGAACCGTTGCATCTCGTGTCACACCATCGAGCGCGAACCGCGACTTGAGGTCGATCTCCACGGCTGGATCTTCGGGTGCGATATGTGTCAGGCGTGCTGTCCCTACAACCGCCATACGCCCCTGCACCGCAACCCCGCCTTCGATCCCATCATCGACCCCACCCTTATGTCGCCCGACGATTGGCTTGCGATGACCGAGGAGGAGTTCCGGGAGCGGTTGGGCGGATCACCCATGACGCGCAGCGGGTTGGAGCGCATTCAGAAAAACATAAAGCGGTAGCGCATCGTCTGCACCACCGCTTTTTTATGGGATTTTTCCGAAATTTATTTTCGTTTCGATCGTGACGAGCGCGACACCTTGATCTTACTCATGCCGCGGCGCGAACTGCTCGTCCGCTCCTTTTGCGGGGCGAGATCCGGCAACAGCAATTCGAAATCCAACTGTCGGTGTTGCAGATCGGCACGCAACACGCGGATGCGCACCTTGTCGCCGAGCGTCATACGGCGACCCGTCGAACGGCCGACCACCTCGTAATTCTCCTGATCGAATGCGAAATAATCGCCCGCAATATCACGCAGGAAGGCCATACCCTCGATATGGGTCTCCTCCAGTTCGACATAGATTCCCCACTCGGTCATCCCCGAAATATGCCCCTCGAACTCCTCGCCGATGTGTTCTTTCATGAACTCCACCATCTTGTATTTGATCGAGGCGCGTTCGGCTTCGGCGGCGATCACCTCACGCTCGGACGAATGTTCGCAGAGCGATTCGAGCGTCTCCTTGTCGGCCGAAGATCCCCCATCGAGGTAACGCGCCAGAAGGCGGTGCACCATCATATCGGGATAACGGCGGATGGGCGAGGTGAAGTGGGTATAATCGTCAAACGCCAGACCATAGTGACCGATGTTGTCGGTCGTATAGAAAGCCTTGGCCATCGAACGGATCGCCATGGTCGATACGGCGTTCTCCTCAGGAAGTCCCTTGACGGATTTGAGCAGTTTGTTCATCTCCTTGGCCACGGCACGACCTTTCTGTGCCTTGAACATATATCCGAAGCGGACGATGAACTGACGGAAACGATCCAACTTTTCGTCGCCGGGTTTGTCGTGGACACGATAGACCATCGTGCGCGGAATGCGGCGTCCCTTGTCGCTCAGGCGGTGTCCGCAGAACATTGCCACACGGCGGTTGGCCAGAAGCATGAACTCTTCGATGAGTTGGTTCGACTCCTTCTGCACCTTGAAGTACACACCGACGGGGCGAGCCGCCTCGTCGAGTTTGAATTTCATCTCCTCGCGGTCGAATTGCAGGGCACCGTTCTTGAATCGGTTTGCGCGCAGGGTCTGTGCCAGACGATGCAGCGTCAGTACCTCTTCGGCATAATCGCCTTTGCCCGTCTCGATGACCTCCTGTGCCTCGGCATAGGTGAAACGGCGGTCGGAATAGATCACCGTACGGCCGAACCACTCGTCGAGCACCTCGCCCTCCTCGTTCAGGGTCATGACGGCCGAGAAACAAAGGCTGGCCTCGTGAGGACGCAGCGAGCAGAGTTCGTTGGAAAGGCGTTCGGGCAGCATCGGTACGGTACGATCGACCAGATAGACCGATGTACCGCGTTCGACCGCCTCATCGTCGATCGGCGTATGCGGGCGCACATAGTGCGTCACATCGGCGATATGCACGCCGACCTCCCATACCCCGTCCTTTATCTTGCGCACGGAAAGTGCATCATCGAAGTCCTTGGCATCCGCGGGGTCGATCGTGAAAGTGGTCACGTTGCGGAAGTCGCGGCGCGAGTCGATCTCCTTCTGGGTGATCTCGCCGTTGAGTGCCTCGGCGGCATCCAAAACCTCTTTCTCGAAGTGGTACGGGAGTTCGTATTCGGCCAGAATGGCGTGCATCTCGGCATCGTTCTCGCCCGCCATGCCCAACACATCGACCAGTTCGCCCTGCGGGCTCTTGCTGCCCACGGGCCAGTCGGCGATACGCACGGCCACTTTCTCGCCGTCGTGGATATCGGGGTTTTCGCGTTTCGAAAGATAGATGTCCACGGGCATACGGCGCGAATCGGGACGCACGAAAATCTGATGCGCGCCCACCTCGGCGATGCCGACATAGACCTTATGACTGCGTTCCACGATGCGCGAGACTTCGCCCTCCGCCTCGCCCTTATGGTTGCGGTGGACGATGATCACCTCAACACGGTCGCCGTCCAGAGCATTCATCGTGTTGCGCTGATGTACAAAAATATCGTTCTCCTCACCCTCTGTACGCACATAAATCGATCCCTGAGAGGTCATCATGGCCGTACCCTCCAGATGAGGCAGATGGTTGTGGGTCAGGCGGTATTTCTCCCGCGAACACTCCTCGACCACACCGTCTTCGTAGAGTTGATCCAAGATGGCGAGTGTTTCGCGTCGTCCCTGTTTGTCGGCACCGCCCGAAGCGGATGCCAACTGCTTGAGCGAGAATTTATTGTTCGGAAATTCACGGAAAAGGGTCAGAATCAACCCCATGCGATCCGATTTACCGCTCTTGCGGCGATCGCTTCTGTTTTTCTTCGTTTGCTTCATCATTTTTCCAATATTTGCAGGGCGAATCGTTTCATGAAATCAATACCCGTGGCGATCGCCCGCTCATCGGGCGCGAATGTCGCCGTATGCAGGCGTCCGGTATCCTTTCCGACACCCAAACGGTAAAACAGCGAGGGATATTGCTTGCAGTAGAAGCCGAAATCCTCCGCCGTGGTGCGCAAGGGCAACATCTCGACCTCAAGACCACACTCCTTGGCAAGGATCACCGCCTGCTGAACCAGCACTTCGTTATTTACCACACACGGATAACCATAGTTGATGTCCACCTCGATCGACACGCCGAGGCGGTTGTCGATGTCCGATGCGATGTTCTTCAGACGGCTGTGGATGATCTCGCGGCGTTGCTCGTCGAAGGTGCGCAGCGTACCCTCCAGCGACACCACATCGGGAATGATGTTCGTCGCGCCGTCGGCAATCACCCGCCCCAGCGACAGGACACACTCCTCGTCGTTGAGTTGGTTCAGGCGCGTGATGAGTTCGGCGGCAGCCACCACGGGATCTTTCAACTGCGCCCGCATGGCACCGTGACCGCCCACCCCGTGCACCTTGAAGCGCAACTCATCGTTGGCTGCCATATATTTTCCCGCACGGAAACCGACCGTACCCACCGCCATTCCCGGTTCGACGTGCTCGCCCAACACGGCGCGGATCTGATAGGCATCGAACGGACGCTCGGCGAGCACCTTCGACGCACCGCCCGGATTACACTCCTCGCCGGGTTGGAACAATCCGAAAAGCGTGCCACAGAAATCGGGTTCGGCAGCCAGTTGCTGCAAAACGCCGAACAGGACGGCGGCATGTATGTCGTGTCCGCAGGCGTGCATCACACCTTCGTTTTGCGAAGCGTATTCCAAACCGGTTCGTTCGCAGATCGGCAGGGCGTCGATGTCGGCACGGAGCACCATGGCAGGGCCCCGGTAGGCCTCGCTGTTGGTCGTGTTGATCTGAAGCGACTGATGGGTGTTTTTGCGGTGTCCCTCGATCCACGCCAGAACACCCGTACCGGCAATGGGTCGGTGCGGAATGCCCAGCAGGGTGAGTTGTTCCGAGATGAAAGCCGCCGTCTGCTCCTCCCGAAACGAGAGTTCGGGGCGACGATGCAGGGTGCGGCGGAATTCGACAGGATTCATTTTCGTATGGATTAAATCGACTTCGGGGAACAGGTTTCAAGCCCCCTCCCCCGAAGTCGCTGTTGTTACTGTTTAACGAGTTCGATTTCGAAAAGTTTCGGCCAGTTTTTGCCCGTGACAAAGATACGTTTCGACTGAGGTTCGTAGGCAATGCCGTTCAAGACATCGGTATCGTCCTCCAAATCCTCCTCACGCAGCAGGCCGCTGAAGTCAATGACGCCTTCCACCACGCCCGTGTCGGGACGGATGATCACCACGACATTCGACAGATAGACATTTGCCCAGATGCGGCCGTCAATCCACTCCAGTTCGTTGATCATCGGCACGGGTTCGCCACGAAGCGTCACCGTAAGGGTCGCCTCACGGCGGAACGTGTCGGGATTCACCTTGAAGATATTCGCCGAACCATCCGACATATAAAGACATTGACCGTCGTTCGCAAGTCCCCATCCTTCGCCCGCATAGCGGAACTGCCTGAGTGTATTGCCTGTTTTACGGTCATATACATAGGCTTTGTTATCCGTCCATGTCAGTTGATAGATCCGATCGCCGAGGAGCGTGATGCCCTCGCCAAATTCCGATTCGGGAAGTTCGCGAATAACGGTCTCCCGACCCGACTCCAAGTCGATCGTCTGAAGGCGCGATTCGCCGTTCTGCCCCGTACCTTCCCACAATACCCCGTCGTAAAATTCGAGTCCCTGAGTATAGGCCGTGCGCGAATGGGGATAGGTGTTCTTGATGCGGTAGGAGTAATTCTGCACCGAAACCGAAGTCGTGCGATCGTTTTCCGGAGTGCGCTTTGCGGAATTTCCTCCACAAGCAGCAAGCAGCAACCCCGAAATGAGTATGGTCAAAAATGCTTTCATTTTCATCTTAATAATTTACAAAAATATAAATTTTCCGTGACATTTCATAATTTCCCGCCCCGCAAAAACACTCCGTCTCCGATCAGGCCGATAAATTCCATACGAAAAAACACACACCTCCGCCCCGCAAGAGGAAGAATTTGCACCTCTCCGCATAAAATTAAACTATTCTGGCAGAATATTTTGGCATCACGGGAATATTTTCGTACATTTGCCAGCCAATAAAATGAGCAATTCTGAAAAATAACAAACACAATACATTCATTATGAAGATCGTAAGAGAACAACGCGAAGAACTTACTTCGTTGGTAAAAGTTACAGTCGAAGAGGCCGACTATCGTGAGGCAGTCGAGAAAGATCTGCGCGCATACCGCCGTAAGGCCAATATCCCCGGTTTCCGTCCCGGCATGGTTCCCATGGGAATGATCAAAAAAATGTACGGAGCAGGCGTTACCGCCGAGCAGTCGTATCGTACGGCTTCGAATGCCGTATTCGAGTACCTCCAGAAAGAGGGTATCGACTATCTGGGCGACATCATCCCCTCGGACGAGCAGGGCAAATTCGATTTCGAGAACGAGACCGAGTTCGAGTTCATGTTCGAGTTCGCCGAGGCTCCCAAAATCGACCTCGAATTGTCGGACAAGGACGAACTGACCTACAACCGCATCAAGATCGAAGAGAAGATGCACAACGACTACCGCACCAACTTCCTGCGCGGCTACGGCCGTCTGGTTGATGCCGACGAAGTGGTAGCAGACGAGGCTCTGAACGTAACGCTCGACAATGGCGAGATCAACGTATCGGACGCTTACGTAGGTCTGGTTTCGATGACCGAGGAGGAGCGCAAGCCGTTCATCGGTCAGAAGATCGGTTTCAAGACCAAGGTAAACATCAACGACCTGTACAAGAACCCCGCACAGCGTGCCGCCATTCTTCAGGTCAAGGAGAACGAGTTGGAGGGCATCAACCCCGAATTTGAGTTGGAGATTACGAACATCCGCAAGTTCGCCGAACCCGAAATGAACGAGGAGTTCTTCAAGATGGCTTTCCCTTCAGGCAACGTAACCAACGAAGAGGAACTGAACAAGTTCATCGACAGCCGCATCGAGGAGGAGTTGGGTCACGAGTGCGACTACATGTTCACGCTTCAAGTTCGTGACTTCCTGATCAAAAAGGCCGGACTGAAGATGCCTGAGGCATTCCTCAAACGCTGGTTGTTCACCATCAACGAGGGCAAGTTCACCATGGAAGAGATCGAGAAGGATTTCGACCAGTTCCTGAAGATGTTCACTTGGAACTACATCCAGAAGCACTTCATCAAGGAGGACAAACTGGAGGTTTCCAAGGAAGAGGTTGATGCCGAGGCTCTGGCTTTCGCCGCCGCCCAGTTCGCCCAGTACGGCATGCCGTCGGCTCCCCAAGAAATGCTCGAAAACTTCAAGACCAAGATCCTCGAAGACAAGAATCAGGCCCAGAAGATCTACGAAAAACTCTTCGAGAAGAAAGTCGTGGAGGATGTGAAGTCGAAGATCAAGGTATCGGAGAAACAGATCACCACCGAGGAGTTCGCCGCTCTGGCTAAGGAACTCTAATCAGTAGAGATCCAATTTATATCTTTGGACTTTGCAGGCTTTTACCGGTTTGCAAAGTCCTTTTTTGATTCTGTGGCAATCCCCCATGTTTATGCCACTTCACTCTTAAAACAAGAAAATCATGTCCGAATTTGAAAAATACGCCCGCCTGCATTGCGGGATCAGTTCTTTGAAACTTCACGATTTTCAATCGGTTGCCCAAGGATATGTGTCACCCACAATCATCGAGGAGCGACAACTCAACGTCGCCACGATGGATGTCTTTTCGCGACTGATGATGGATCGCATCATCTTTCTCGGCGCACCGATCTATGACGATGCCGCCAACATCATTCAGGCACAGTTGCTCTTCCTCGAAACGACCGATCCGGAGAAAGACATCCAGCTCTACATCAATTCGCCGGGCGGATCCGTCACGGCAGGTCTGGGCATTTACGACACGATGCAACTCGTTGCCCCCGATGTGGCGACCATCTGTACGGGTCTTGCCGCCTCGATGGGTGCCGTTCTGCTGACGGCAGGTGCCGCAGGCAAGCGTTCGGCACTGCCCCACTCGCGCATCATGATCCACCAGCCGCTGGGCGGCGCGCAGGGTCAGGCCTCCGACATCGAGATCACGGCTCGCGAGATCGCCAAGACCAAACGCGAACTCTACGAGATCCTCGCCCACCATTCGGGTGCTTCGATCCGCAAGATCGAGAAAGACGCCGATCGCGACTACTGGCTCACGGCCGACGAAGCCAAGGCCTACGGTCTGATCGACGAGGTGTTCACAAAACGTCAAAAATAACAGAAATGGCCAACAAAAATCATAAGGGAGGCGACGAAAGCCGCTGTTCTTTCTGCGGTGCTTCGCGCAACGAGGTGAAACTGATGTTTCAGGGTGCCAACGGCGCGAACATCTGCAACAAATGTATCGAAAACGGATTCCGCATCATGGCGGACAACCACTTGGTCGAAGAGACACAGGCCGTATCGGGAAAACCGTCGGGCGCAGCCCCCATCACAAAGGAGGATCTGATGAAGCCCGCCGAAATCAAGGCATTCCTCGACCAGTATGTCATCGATCAGGACGATGCGAAGCGTTACATGTCGGTGGCAGTCTATAACCACTATAAACGACTGATGTACGCTCCGAAAGAGAACGATGTGGAGATCGACAAGTCGAACATCGTGCTGGTCGGCCCGACGGGTACGGGTAAGACGCTCATGGCACGCACCATTGCGCGTCTGTTGAAAGTCCCCTTCACGATCGTCGATGCCACGGTACTCACCGAGGCGGGTTACGTGGGTGAAGATGTCGAGGGTATTCTGGCACGCCTGTATCAGGCCGCCGACTACAACCTCGAACAGACCGAGCGCGGCATCATATTCATTGACGAGATCGACAAAATCGCGCGCAAGGGCGACAACCCCTCGATCACGCGCGACGTATCGGGCGAGGGTGTGCAACAGGCACTCTTGAAGATCCTTGAGGGTACGATCGTGAATGTTCCCCCTCAGGGCGGCCGCAAGCACCCCGAACAGAAGTTCGTGCAGATCAACACGCGCAACATCCTGTTCATCTGCGGCGGTGCGTTCGACGGCATCGAGAAGAAGATCGCCCAGCGGCTGAACACCCGCGCCGTGGGTTACGGCCGTAACAACGCCGACAAGATCGACCGCAACAACATCATGCAGTACGTCACCCCGCAAGACATCAAATCGTTCGGTCTGATCCCCGAACTGGTCGGTCGTCTTCCGGTACTGACCTACATGCAGCCGCTCGGCCGCGATGCCCTGCGTTCGATCCTCACCGACCCCAAGAACGCCATCACCAAGCAGTATGAGCGTCTGTTCGAGATGGACGGCGTGAAACTTACGTTCGACGAGGATGCCCTCGAATTTATCGTGGACAAAGCCGTCGAGTTCAAGTTGGGTGCACGCGGTCTGAGATCAATCTGCGAGGCGGTTATGATCGACACGATGTTCGAAATTCCGTCACAAAACATCACGGAATTTCACATCACCCGCGACTACGCCGCCAAAAAGTTTGAGAAATCGAACGGTTTAAATTACAAATAATAGGAGGTATTTCGAATATTTCGTTATCTTTGCATAGATAACCGAAGGGCAAACCCCTCGAAAACTAACCTATCGAAACAGATATGTCAACAAATTCCAAACTCACTCGTGTAGCCGACAACATCAGAATCCTGTCGGCAGCCATGGTCGAACGTGCTAAATCGGGTCACCCCGGAGGCGCCATGGGCGGTGCGGATTTTATTGCGGTGCTCTATGCCGAATTTCTGCGCTACGACCCCGAAAATATGGCTTATCCGTTCCGTGATCGTCTTTTCCTCGATCCGGGACACATGTCGCCGATGCTTTATTCGGTGCTGTCGATGGCCGGTCACTACTCGACCGACGATCTGAAAAACCTGCGCCAATGGGGCAGCGTCACTCCGGGTCATCCCGAAGTCGATGTGATGCGCGGCGTGGAAAATACCTCCGGCCCGCTGGGTCAGGGTCACGCCATGGCACTCGGTGCCGCGATTGCCGAACGCTTCATGGTGGCCCGATTCGGCGAATGGATGGCACACAAGACCTATGCCTACATCTCAGACGGTGCCGTCGAGGAGGAGATCTCGCAGGGTGTCGGCCGTGTGGCAGGTCACCTCGGACTGGCCAACCTGATCATGTACTACGATGCCAACAACGTACAACTCTCGACCATGGTCGATGAGGTGGACGCCGAGAACATCGCCATGAAATACGAGGCTTGGGGCTGGCATGTACTCACGATCGACGGTCACAACATCAATGAGATCCGTCAGGCTCTGGTTGCCGCCAACTCCGAAACGGAACGTCCCACGCTGATCATCGGTCACACGATTATGGGCAAGGGCGCACGCACCGCCACGGGAGAGAGTTTCGAAAATAAGGTCTCGACCCACGGACAACCCCTGTCGAAGGCAGGTGCCGACATCCCCGCCACGCTGATGAACCTCGGCGGCGATCCCGAAGATCCGTTCAAGTTGTTCCCCGAAACGCAGGAGGTATTCGCCGAACGTCGCGAGGAGTTGAAACGCTGGATCGAGGAGCGTCACGAGACCGAGAGCATGTGGCGTTCGGAACATGTCGATCTGGCACTCAAACTCGACGGATTCCTTTCGGGCAAGTTGCCCGACATCGACTACAAGTCGATCGAACTGAAGGCCGACGGTGCCACCCGTGCCGCTTCGGCCACCGTACTGGGTGTCTATGGCGAGAAAATCGAGAATATGATCGTGGCCTCGGCCGACCTGTCCAACTCGGACAAGACGGACGGGTTCCTCAAAAAGACCAAAGCCTTTACGAAGGGCGATTTTTCGGGCAAATTCTTCCAAGCGGGAGTATCGGAACTGACGATGGCCTGCGTGATGAACGGTATGGCACTGCACGGCGGTGTGATTCCGGCCTGCGGTACGTTCTTCGTATTCTCGGATTATATGAAACCCGCCGTACGTCTGTCGGCACTGATGCGTCTGCATGTGATCTACATCTGGTCGCACGACTCGTTCCGTGTCGGTGAAGACGGTCCCACGCACCAGCCCATCGAGCACGAGGCTCAGATCCGTCTGATGGAACAGGTCCGCAACCACCGCGGCGAACGCTCGATGGTCGTGCTGCGTCCTGCCGACGGCGACGAGTGTGTCATGGCTTGGAAACTCGCCCTTGAGGAACATCGTCCCGTTGCCCTGCTGCTCTCGCGTCAGGACATCAAGACCCTGCCCGCCATGAGCACCAGCCGTCGTGAAGAGGCCGCCCAGATTTCAAAAGGTGGTTATGTCGTCATGGACGTTGCCAAACCCGCCGCCGTATTGGTTGCCACGGGTTCGGAGGTTTCGACCCTGATCGAGGGTGCCGAAATCCTCGCCAAAGAAGGCATCGGTGTCCGCGTCGTGAACGTACCGAGCGAGGGTCTGTTCCGCGACCAGCCCAAATCGTATCAGAACACGGTACTCCCGCAGGGTATCGTCCGCTACGGCATGACATCGGGTCTTCCCGTAAACCTCCAGAGTCTGATCGGCGAAAACGGCATGATCCACGGTCTGGATCACTTCGGCTACTCGGCTCCCTACAAGGTACTCGACGAGAAGTTCGGTTTCAACGGCGAAACAGTGGCCAAAGAGGTCAAGGAACTCCTTGGCAAGTAGGTTTTTCCTATTCACACATAAATCGGAGACGGCTTTCAACGAAGGCCGTCTCTTTTTTTCGGAGCAAAGGACGTAAGTTTTTGTTTTTCCAAAAAATGTCGTACCTTTGCCCTCCCATTCGAACGAAGAGGGAAATGTGGAAAGATTTGACTGATTGCAACCACAATAAAAAATCGCTAAAACAGCTCATTTTTTATTCTATCAGCCTATTTTTCCCATTTTATACGTTTAACTGAAAACGGACGGGCACCCCCCGGACGCTTTCCCAACAATTGTATATTATGGGTTTTTTGTTTACATCGGAGTCGGTCTCCGAAGGCCACCCCGACAAAGTATCGGATCAGATTTCCGATGCCATTCTCGATGAATTTCTGCGTCACGACCGCGAATCGAAGGTCGCTTGCGAAACTCTTTGCACGACGGGTCTTGTCGTTGTTGCGGGCGAAGTCCGTTCGGAGGCCTATGTCGATGTGCAGGAGGTCGCACGCCGCGTAATCCGCCGTATCGGCTACACCAAGAGCGAATATCAGTTCGACTGCAATTCGTGCGGCATTCTGTCGGCCATCCACGAGCAGTCGAAGGACATCAACCGCGGTGTCGTCCGCAAGGAGGAAGAGGAGCAGGGTGCCGGCGATCAGGGCATCATGTTCGGTTATGCCTGCAACGAGACGCGCGAGATGATGCCCGCAACGCTCATCCTGTCACATGTCATCCTCAAGGAATTGGCCGTCATCCGCCGCGAAGGCAAGGTGATGACCTACCTGCGTCCCGACTCCAAATCGCAGGTGACGATCGAATATGACGAACAGACCAACAAGCCCGTGCGTGTTCATACGATTGTCGTATCGACCCAGCACGACGAGTTCATCCTCCCGAACGACCACCTTACCGAGGCCGAAGCCGAGCGAAAGATGCAGGAGCAGATCCGCGAGGATGTCCGCACGATCCTCATTCCGCGCGTCAAGGCACGTCTGGAGCGTGCCCACGACAAACTGGCCGACCTGATCGGCGACGACTACATCCTGCACGTGAACCCCACGGGCAAGTTCGTGATCGGCGGCCCTCACGGAGATACGGGTCTGACGGGACGCAAGATCATCGTCGATACCTACGGAGGCCGTGGTGCCCACGGTGGCGGTGCTTTTTCGGGTAAGGACTCCTCGAAAGTCGATCGTTCGGCCGCATACGCCGCACGCCACATCGCCAAGAACTTGGTGGCCGCAGGAGTTGCCGACGAGATCCTCGTCGAGTTGTCGTACGCCATCGGTATCGCCGAGCCGCTTTCGATCTACGTGGACACCTGCCGCTCGGAGCGTCCCGCCGCCATCAAGGGCATGACCGACGGCGAAATCGCCCGCCGCATCGGCAAACTCTTCGACCTGCGTCCCGCGGCCATCGTCAGGAAGTTCGGCCTGAAGAACCCGATCTTCGAAGCCACCGCATCGTACGGCCACTTCGGAAACCGCCCCTACACCAAGACCGAAAAGATCTGGACGGACGGCAAAGAGGAGGAACGCGAAATCGAATTTTTCTCGTGGGAGAAACTCGATGCCGTGGAGGCCATCAAAGAGGAATTTGGACTCTAATTTTTCGAAAAAACGACCAATTCGGGAAAACCGGCCGCTACGGAACACCTCCGTCGGTCGGTTTCCTGTTTTTAAGGAATCTGAATTGGAAGCCCCCCGAAAATAATAAATTTGAAATACTCTGAATTTTAAAATTTTAAATAATTCGGTTCCTTTTGAAAATTCACAAGAAGTGCATCCCGCTTCGTAGAAAAAAGGATTTTCCTTTTGTAATTCCGATTTTATTTGATAATTTGCACCCCGATATTCAAACAAAAACCGTTTTTTAAGGGTCGAAGGCGTGCGATAAGAAAACCCGATTTTCAAAGGCGCACCCCCGAACCGACTTTTCGGACAATGTTTGTTTTAAATTTGCATAAACAGATTATTAACTGAATACAAACCTTAAATTGTGAATATGAAACGTTTATTCTTATTGCTTTTCAGCATCCTGCCGGGATTGTTGTTCGCTGACAACATTTCGGTGGAAAAAGCCCAGAATGTGGCAATGAAATTCATGCAATCATGCGGTATTCCCCAGACTCGCAGCACCCAGTTGCGTATGGCTTGGGACGGTGAGAGCAGAGAAACCCGCGGCCAGCAGGAACCCGCGTTCTATGTGTTCGACCTCGAAGGTAACGGACAAAAAGGATTTGTGATCGTTGCCGCCGATGATCGTGCGATGCCTATTCTGGGTTATTCGTTCGAAACCGGTTTCAACGAGCGCAACATTCCGTTGGCCATGCGCGGTCATCTGAACGACTACCGCAAGGAGATCAACGGCCTGCGTCAGATGAATGCCGTTGCCTGCGACGAGGTACGTCAGGCTTGGAAAGAGGCTTCGACCGTAACCCGCGCAAGCGAGTCTTACGACAAGAATGTTCACGGCAACATCCTTGTTCAGTACGAGACCGCAAAGTGGGATCAAGATGCTCCCTTCTGGGATCAGAACCCCGTATATCATGGCCAGAAAACCTATTCGGGTTGCCAGATCACTTCGATCTGTATCCTGATGCGTCACTTCAAATGGCCCGATCATGGTGTCGGTACCGTTCCTTCGTACTACTGCCAGCAGATCAATCAGCGCATTAATTCCCGTACTCTGGGCAAACCCTACGAGTGGGACAAGATGCCCATGAAATATGTCAAAGGTCAGTACTCGAAAGAAGAGGGCGAACGCGTTGCCCGCGTAATGGCCGATTTCGGTGTCATGATCAAAGCCGAGTACGGTACGGCTCAACACGGTGGTACGGGTGCAATTCCTCAGGATGTTCCCGCTGCCCTGATGACCTATATGAAATATGACAAATCGATCATTTATCGTCCCCGCGACTATTACAGTATGGACACTTGGTTGGATATGATCAAATCGGAGTTGGATCGTTGCCCGATCCTCTACACCGGTGCCGATGACAGCGGTAAAGGCGGTCACGCATTCGTATTCGACGGTTACACCGACAACGACTACTTCCACACCAACTGGGGTTGGAGCGGCGCTTGCGACGGTTGGTACAAGATCACGGCTCTTGCTCCTACGCAGCAGGGTGCCGGTGGTAACAACGGTAACTTCAACGTTATGCAGGGGGTTGCCTTCAATATGAAACCCGATGAGGGTGGCAAACGTGTCGGTGGCGAGATCAAATATCTGACCAACTACCCTTGGAAGGGGCGCACATGGTACGGTCTGCGTGCTCTGACCACCCACATCTCTCAAGGTAGCCCCTTCAAGGCTGAAGCCGGTATTTTCTTCAATGTTGGCGACCTGCCCGTAGATTTCAAACTTTCGTTCTGGTTGTGCGACCGCAACGGTAACCGCAAGGAGCAGATGACCATGAAGGTAAATAACCAGGAAACCCAAGAAATGTCTTTTGGCAACATGTCCCCTTGGCATGAAGCTGTACAAATCCCTTCGATGGATCTGACTTACACCTCAAATCCCGAAAAGGGCGACCGTGTTCGTGCATTCTACAAGAAGGATGATCAGTGGGAGTTGATCTCCGGTACGACCGACCGCGCCGACGATGGCAAACCTTGTAGTTTCGAAATCGTCGTAGGTGAGGATGCTCCCGCCGACGTAAATATCGAGCAGACCACCAAAGTTAAGTACGAAAAGGCTTCCAAAGAACTGACCCTTACCGTAAAACGCGGTGTCACGATGAAAATTATGGACGCAACGGGTAAGGATCTGACCTCGACCGCAGCAACCGTCAGCGGTACCCGCATCGTAATCGACGGCAAGAAACTTTCGGCAGGTTCGTACACGATCCGTCTGACGGCAGGTGCCATCAGCAAGGAGTTCAAATACACGGTAGGTGCCGGCAAATAAGTTGTATCCGATTAAAAAAAAGCAAAACCAATGAAAACTATTCAAAAATATTTACTTGCACTGCTCATTGTTGCAATGCCTATGATGTGGGCAGGTTGTTCGGATGACGATACCAATACCCCGAACCCCGGTCCCAATCCCGGTCCCGCGGACGGTCCGATTGTAATCGAAAATGAAGGCAACATCGTCATCCCCATGGAGGGCGGTGAGCATGTCCTGAAATTCTCGGCCACCAGTGCGTGGGAGGCAGTACCCGATCAGTCGTGGTGCCGTATCAACCCCCGCAGCGGCGAGAAGGGTCAGAACCAGCTGACCATCTCGGTTCCCGCCAACAACTCGTACAACGAGCGTAACTCGATGGTCATTCTCCGACTGAAGAACCGTTCTTTCGAGAAGAAGTTCACCGTAACGCAGAAGCAGAAAGGTGCCCTGACACTCACCTCGAACAAGGTAGAGGTCGGTTCGGCTGCCGAGGAGATCACGGTTGAAGTAAAGACCAACGAAGAGGTTACTTTCGAGATCGCGGCCGATGCAAAGAACTGGATCAAGGAGGCCGCAACCCGCGCCATGGAGACCAAGACCTACAAGTTCCGCATCGAAGAGAACGCAAGTTTCGACAAACGTCAGGGTAAGATCACCTTCAAGGCCGCTTCGGGTCTGACGGAAACCTTCACCGTATATCAGTCGGGTGCCAAGGAAGAGGTGATCCTCTCGCAGAGCCAGTTCACGCTGGATCACAAGGCACAGGACTTCACGGTCGAGGTACGCAGCAACGTCGAGCACCGCATGATCATGCCGACCGATGCCAATTGGCTCACCAAGAAAGAGAGCCGTTCGTACTCGTCTTCGACCTATGTATTCCACGTAGAGGCCAACACCAAGCAGGAGATCCGTACCGCAGAGATCAAGTTCGAGTACACGGCCAAAGGCAAGACCGAGACCGAAGTACTGACCGTACTCCAGAAGTATGAGGGCGGTATGAGCCAGAACCTGATCATCGTTCACAACAACAAGAAGTTCACGACTCCGACCCTGTTCGGCGAGCAACTTGTAGCCAAGATCCTTTGGGGTGACTCGGCTAATTTCGAGGACTACAAGGCCGGTGCAACGCACACCTACTCGGACAACTCGAAACACACCGTAACCATCGAGGCTGAGGGTGCCGAGAGTTTCAACATGAACGACATCGAAGGTCTTGAGGAGTTGAATGTAACTGCATTCTAAACGACCTCCGATTTTCGGATCGGAAAGATAGAGAGGGTGATCGAACGATCACCCTCTTTTTTGTACCGTTTTATTTGGCGGAAGTTGCAAGCGACACCCTACTTTTGGGGGATCGGGGAAAAGTTTTCAGCGGACAGAGTGTACTGCTTGTAAGGCGGGAGACTATGGGAAAGAAGCGTCTGCTTTTATGAAACGGAGCGGATCGAGTGCAGAAGGGATTTGAGGGTAAAAGAGGGTTTGGCATGGCGTATTTGGTACGGAGAAATTTGCGTAAAGAAGCACCGACTTTCGGGCTGTGTGCATGAATATGGGGAAAGGTGGGACATCCATTTTTCGCCCCGCCCACCGCCTTTCCCCAACTTCTCCCCCGCACCGCTTCCACTTCCACTTCCACTTCCACTTCCACTTCCACTTTCTTTCACGCCCCTTTCTCCGCACCCCGCATCTCCTCCCCCCCCTCCACATGTTCCGCCGTTTTCCGCCCAAACTCCGGTCTCATTTTCCCGAAACGGCTCCGGGAAAAACTTCAAAACGCAAATATTCAGACAGTATTCAGAATTTAGAAGACCGTTCTTCTGGAAAAACCGCGTCACAATGCGCTCAAACCACGTTTTTTTTGTTCGTTTTAGGATAAAACACACTTCACGGATCACTTTGTCCGTTAAAACCACAGACACCTCTTTTAAGGTCAAAGTTTTCTTTTTACCTTTGTATTTAACAAACAACCTTTTATATGATTTCAAAAGAGAGAACCATTGAGCAGAGTATGCGTATGTTTGTCGCCCAAGGCGTAAAACAGGTTCGTATGGACGACATCGCGCATCAGTTGGGAATGTCGAAGAGAACACTCTACGAGTTGTTCAACGACAAGGAGGAGTTATTGGATTTGGCGATCACTTGTTATTTCGACCAGTATCGGGCACGTTCGGCGAAAATAAGCCAGCAGGCAACAAACTCGCTCGAAGCACTTTTTCTGGTGACCAACTACTATTTGAAAAATTCAGCCGCCATCATCCGACTGATCAACGAACTTCGACAATATTATCCCCGCATCCACAAGAAAGTCATCCAGCACGAACAGAAACTCAACCGCGAAAACCTCTACAAGATGTTGGAAGACGGTATGGCACAAGGATTGTTCCTCCCGTCCATGGACATTCATCTGGTGATTACGATGCTTTA
The DNA here is from genome assembly GCA_020026415.1 of Alistipes sp. Classification (GTDB taxonomy): domain Bacteria; phylum Bacteroidota; class Bacteroidia; order Bacteroidales; family Rikenellaceae; genus Alistipes. Next base: position 72,320 of record JAHHQL010000003.1, read on the forward strand.
CTACACAACAGCCGCAATGACCGAACACCGTCAGGAAATCCTTTTGAAGGGTATTTCGCAACGACAGATCTTCCTGTATCTGATCAGCAATTTCTTCCGCGGGATTTCGACCATCCGGGGCATCGAACTCATCGACAAATATCTGAAAGATCTGAGAGAGGAGAAGTAAAAACCTCCTCTCTCGATTTTCGGAACCTTAAACTCAATTAAGCGATGAAAAAGTTTTTTTGGACGTTCCTTTTAATCGTCGGATGGGGCTTTGCCGAGGCTCAAATGCGTTTGACTCTCGACGAAGTTCTGGAACTCGCCCTGAGCGAGAACCCCACCATCCGCATTGCGCAGACCGAGATCGAACGCTACGACTATGTAAAACGCCAGACGTGGGGACAACTCCTGCCGCAGATCAGCCTCGGAGGACAAATAAACCACACGTTCATCAAACAAAACATGTCGAAGGTTTTTTCTCTGGGCGGTGACCGGTACACGAACATTTCGGCTTCGGTCGATGCCACACTGCCGCTGTTCGCCCCCGCCGTCTATCGCACGCTGAAAATGAACCGCACGCAGATGGAATCGGCCGTAGAACAGGCGCGCGCCACCCGACTGGGACTTGTCGCCGAGGTACGCAAGGCCTTCTACAACATCCTTCTGGCCGAACAGTCGCTCGAAGTGCTGCACTCCTCGGAGGCAACCATGCAGCGCACTGTGGACGATACACAGGTGCAGTACGACCACGGTCTGGCATCGGAATACGACCTTTTGACCGCCCGCGTGCAGTTGAGCAACATCCGTCCGACAATTCTTCAGACCGAAAATTCGATCATCATCGCCAAACGCATGCTCAAGATGCTCCTGTCGATCCCCGAAGAGATCGAGATCGAAGTGACGGGACGCCTCGACGATATGCGCGACAAAGTCCTTACCGAAAACCTCGAACTCTCAAATGACCTCTCGGCCAACAGCGACCTGCGTTCGCTCGATTTGCAGGAAGAGTTGCTGACACGTCAGTTGCGCGTGGCGAATGCTTCGCGCTGGCCGATGATCGGTCTGTTCGGCAACTTCACGCTCATGGGTAACAACATGGGTTCGTTCAGCATGAAGGACATGAGCGTCATACAGGACGGCTACTACTGGCAACATCCGCTCTATGCAGGCGTAAGGATGACCGTACCGCTCTTTTCGGGACTCACGAAGATGAACAAATCGCGCGAGATCAAAAACCGAATTGTGCAACTCGGACTGCAACGCCAATACACCGAGGATCAACTCCGAGTGGAAGTACATGCCGCGCTGAACAATCTGCTGACCGCCCGCGAACGCATGACGGCACAGGAACTTACCGTAGAACAGGCCGCCAAAGCCTACAAAATCTCCGATACGCGCTATCGTGCGGGTGCGGGTACGATCTTGGAACTGAACTCGGCACAACTCTCCCAGACTCAGGCACAACTGAATTTTTCGCAGGCCATATTCGATTTTCTGTCGGCCAAGGCCGATTACGACCGCCTGATCGGTATCGAATACGAACCCGTAGTCAAGCATCAAGAACCATGAAAAAATCACTCCTCCTCATTCTGATCGCCATCTCAGGATGGAGTTGCGGACAGAATACCGCAACCCGACATACCGCGACCGAGCAAACCGAACGCATTGCGGTCAAGACGCTTGCTGCCGAAGAGGCCACCGTCTCGCTCACCGAACAGTTCACCTCGGAGATCCGTCCGTGGCGTGAAAACGACATTACGCCCGCCGCATCGGGTGTCCACATCGAACGCATCATGGTCGATGTGGGCGATCCCGTCCGCAAGGGACAACTCATCGTCACGCTCGATCCGACGATGTACCACCAGCAACTCGTGCAGTTGCGCACCATCGAGGACGACTACAACCGTCTGAAGCCTGTATTCGATGCAGGAGGCATCTCAAGCCAGCAGATCACACAAGCCAAGGCCCGTCTCGACATGCAGAAAGAAGTGGTGGCCAACCTAAAACGCAACATCGAGGTACATTCGCCGATCACGGGTATCGTGACGGCTCGAAATTACGAATCGGGCGATCTGTTTGCCCAGAAACCCGTGCTGCACATCATGCAGATCGAACCGCTGAAGGTCATCGTCAATATCCCGGAGCAGTATTTCCCCGACGTAAAGGTCGGAATGCCCGTTGCATTGGATGTGGACATCTTCCCCGAAGATCGTTTTGAGGGACATGTCGCATTGATTCATCCCGCACTCGATCCCGCCACCCGTACCTTCACGGTCGAAGTGCGCGTCCCGAATCCCTCCAACAAATTGCGTCCCGGCATGTATGCCTGCACGCAGTTCGACATGGGGCGGAAATCGGGCATCATGGTCTCGGATGTTGCCGTGCGCAAGCAGACGGGATCGGCCGAGCGTTATCTCTATGTCATCAAAGCAGATTCGACCGCCGAACGCCGCCGTGTGGAGGTTGGTCGCCAAGTAGATGACCGCCTCGACATCCTGTCAGGAGTACGTCCCGGCGAGCAGATCGCCGTCACTTCTCTGTCGAAACTCTATGACGGAGCCTTAGTCCGAATCGAAAAGTAACCCCGTTCCCGCCTCCGAACGACGGGAACACAACGGAACCAAACCATGAAAATTTACGAGAGTGCGGTTCGCAAACCCATTTCCACGACGCTGATCTTCATCGGAGTGATCGTTTTCGGTCTCTTCTCGCTGAAAAATCTCGCCATCGACCAGTATCCCGAAATCGAGATCCCGCAGATCTCGGTCATCACGATGTATCCGGGTGCCAATGCCGCCGACATCGAAACCAACATCACACGTATTCTGGAGGACAACCTCAACACGGTGAACAACCTCAAGAAACTTACGTCCAAATCTCAGGATAACGTGTCGGTGATCACCGTCGAATTTGAATACGGATCCGACCTGAATGAGGGGGCGAACGAAATCCGCGATGTGGTATCGCGCGTGCAGTCGTTGCTGCCTGAGGGCATCGAATACCCCACCATCTTCAAATTCTCGACTTCGATGATCCCGGTCATGATGCTTGCCGTCACCGCCGAGGAGAGTTATCCGGCACTGAACAAGATTCTCGACGACAAAATGGTCAATGTCCTGAACCGCATCGACGGCGTGGGTTCGGTGACAATCGTCGGGGCACCCGAACGTGAGATTCAGGTACATGTCGATCCCCGGAAACTCGATGCCTACGGGCTTTCGGTCGAGGATTTGGGACGCATCATCAAGGCCGAAAACATCAACATCCCAAGCGGTACGATCGACATCGGCAACAACACGTTCAACGTGAAGGCCGACCGAGAATTTAAGTTGTCGGACGAATTGCGCAAACTCGTCATCTCGAACAAGGACGGTCGCACGGTGCATCTGACGGATGTGGCCGTCATCCGCGATACGCTGGAGAAATTCACGATGGATGAGCGTGTGAACGGCCGTCGCGGTGTGCGCGTCATCTTCCAGAAGCAGTCGGGTGCAAACACCGTGAGCATCGTCCGCAAGATTCAGGAACGTCTGCCCGCCATCATCAAATCATTGCCGCGCGATGTCAAGACGGAACTCATCTTCGAGGGTTCGGGCGAAATTACCGATGCCATCGACTCGCTGACCGAGACCATTTTCTACGCCTTCTTTTTTGTTGTGCTGGTCGTCATGATCTTCTTGGGGCGTTGGCGGGCAACGATGATCATCTGCATGACGATTCCCGTGTCGCTGATCTGTTCGTTCATCTACCTCTTCGCCACGGGATCGACCCTGAACATCATTTCGCTGTCGTCCCTTTCGCTGGCGATCGGTATGGTGGTCGATGATGCCATCGTGGTATTGGAGAACATCACCACCCACATCGAACGCGGTTCGAGTCCGAAGGAAGCCGCCATTTATGCCACCAACGAGGTATGGCTGTCGGTGATTGCCACCACACTGGTCGTCATCGCCGTATTCCTGCCGCTGACCTTGGTACCGGGCATGGTGGGCATCCTTTTCCGCGAGTTGGGATGGATCGTCTCCATCGTCGTCTCGGTATCGACCACCGCCGCGCTGAGCCTGACGCCGATGATGTCGTCGTTCCTGCTGAAAGCCAAGAACGGTGCGCACGACTACAAGGGAGCCGGCATCATCTACAAGCCGATCGACCGCTTCCTTTCGTGGCAGGACGATGCCTACGCCCGTTCGCTGCACTGGTGCGTCAGTCATCGCCGCATCACGCTGGCGATGATGATGTCGGTATTCTTCATCTCGCTGGGGCTTTTGAAAACCGTCCCCACGGAGTTTTTCCCGCCCTCGGACAACGGCCGTATTTCAGGCGTGGTAAAACTTGAGCAGAACCTTTCGGTGGAATACACGGCACGCATCGCACGACAGATCGACAGCACGATCTACGCCAAATTCCCCGAAGTGGTCTTGGTGTCCGCCTCGTCGGGTGCCAATTCGTCGGGTGATGCCTTCGCCGCCATGCAGACCACCGGATCGCACATCATCAACTACAACATGCGTCTGACGGATTATGCCGACCGCGAGCGTTCGATTTACGAGATTTCCGACCTGTTGCGTGAGGAGTTGAACCGCATCCCCGAAGTGCGTCAGTTCTCGATTGCACCGGGTGGCGAACACGGGAATATGAGCGGCGGTTCGACTGTCAATATCAAGGTCTTCGGTTACGACATGGATCAGACAAATGCCATCGCCAACGATCTGAAGGCAAAAATGGCCAAGATCAAGGGTACGCGCGACGTGGAGTTGTCGCGCGACGACCTGCGTCCCGAATACAACGTCGTTTTCGACCGCGACCGTCTGTCGTATTATGGTCTGAACTCGCGCGATGTGTCGCTTGCCGTCCGCAACCGCATCGACGGACTGGTCGCTTCGAAATACCGCGAGGATGGTGACGAGTATGACATCGTGGTACGTTACGCCGAGCCGTTCCGCACCCGTCTGGAGGATATCGAGCAGATCACGCTGCACACGCCTCAGGGCAAAATGATCCGTCTGAGCGAGGTGGGAAAAGTCGTCGAGGAGTATGCCGCCCCGATGATCGAACGCGAGAACCGTCAGCGCATCATCACCGTAAAATCATCACTCGGTGCCGGTGTTGCATTGGGTGAGGTGGTTGCCGAAACACGAAAACTCATCAAAGACTACCCTCTGCCCGCAGGAATTGATCTGGAGGTGGGCGGTACGATCGAGGATCAGGGCGATGCCTTCTCGGATCTGTTCACGCTGTTGATCCTGATCGTCATTCTGGTCTATATCGTGATGGCCACACAGTTCGAATCGCTCAAATTCCCGTTCATCATCATGTTCACCATCCCGTTTGCCTTCACGGGCGTATTCCTCGCCCTGTGGATCACCTCCACCCCGCTGTCGCTGATCGCACTGATCGGTGCCATCATGCTGGTGGGTATCGTCACGAAGAACGGTATCGTGATGGTCGATTACATGAACCTTCTGATCGAGCGCGGTTCGGGTGTATTCGAAGCCGTGATCGCAGGAGGCAAGAGCCGTCTGCGTCCCGTTCTGATGACCTCGTTTACGACCGTTCTCGGCATGTTGCCCCTCGCCATCGGTACGGGTGCGGGATCCGAAACGTGGCAGCCGATGGGTATCTCCGTAATCGGCGGTCTGACCTTCTCGACCATTCTGACGCTGTTTGTCGTTCCGGTGCTTTACTCCCTTCTGGTAAATCGTCAGCAACATAAAGAGCAGGAGCGCAAGGCCAAAGCCCTCAAAAAATAATCAAAACCATGAAAGCAATATTCATCTCCTACAATCAGGCACTCACCGACCGCATCAATGCGATCCTCGATGAGCAGCACATACGCGGATTCACACGTTGGGCACTGACCGAGGGGCGCGGAACGCACGACGGCGAACCTCACTACGGCACGCACGCATGGCCGTCGGTTAATTCGTCCGTATTGGCCATCGTCGAGGATGCGCAGGTAGAGCCCGTCCTCGATGCGTTGCGCAAACTCGACTCCACAACCCACATGCAGGGATCGAGAGCCTTCGTGTGGAACATCGAACAGATGTCCTGACCGCCGAACGGTTTTTTCCATAAATAAGATCGCCGCAACGACCCCTTTTCGGGCGTTTGCGGCGATCTTTTTATCGGGGCGGGTAAATTTTCCATATCAAGAATACATTTCCTTATACGCACAAAAAAAGAGTGTGATCCGAAATCGGGATCACACTCTTTTCTATTTTGACCGAATCGAATCAGATTACGCTCGAAATCAAATATACGGCGGCAACCGTCAAAATTGCATACAACTCAGGGAATGCGGCGAGGATCATCGTCTTACCCATTACGTTGTGACCGTTACCGATGGCTACGATACCGTTGGCGCAAACCTTGGCCTGATAGTACGACGAGAACAAGCAAACCAGACCCATCAGCAGACCGGCACCGAAGATCGCAGCACCCTGAAGCATGGTCATTTCAGCCGTCAGGAAGCCTTTGATCATAAAGTATCCTACGAAACCGTAGAGACCCTGAGAACCCGGAACGGCCGACAGAATCATGTAACTACCGAAAGCGTTGCCATTCTTCTTCATGGCTCCGATTGAAGCCTGACCGGCCAACGAAGTACCCATGGCACTTGCCACGCCCGAAAGACCGACCATCAACGCTACGCCGATGTAGCCCAAAATAATTGCAGATGTTGTTTCCATAATGTTTTTAAGTTGATTTAATTATTATTTTCCTTTTTGTTTTAAAATTTATTTGTCCAATTTACGCAGCGGATCGAACAGGCGCGAAGCCATATCGAAACCTGCGTTCTTGTAGAACTCGACGAATGTCAGACGCATCGGGTGAACGAACGACGAGATAACCGACATGAAGAGGTTGATACCGTGACCGATGAACAGAATCGGGATCATGATCAGCAGGCGGACGATGATGCCCGAACCTTCGGGAACAAAACCATCAGCCAGCGAGTTGAACACCGTTGCCAGAATACCGCCCGACAAACCGATTGCGAACAAACGGATGTAGGAAAGCATATCCGAAAGGATACCCGTCAGGTTGTTGTAGGTCTCCCACAAGCCCGCACCGAAATTCACGAACGGGTTCTTACCGGGCGAGTTGAAGAACAACATGAGGACGGCACCCACGGCAAGCGTTGCCTTGAAGGCGATCGAATCGGTCGTATAGAACGGGATCACCCACGATTCATTGAGGATCGGCAGACCGCCGGCGATACTTCCGCCGAGCAGGATCAGCCACCAACCCAGTGTCGAGAGGGCATACTTGAATCCGACCGTACCCGACAGCAGGACGATCTTCAACAGCATACCGAACAGTACCTGTACCATACCGATGGCGAGCGACACGGAGAAGAACTGCCCCTGAAAATCATAGAACGGGATTCCGGGGAAGTAATCCTTGAGCGCAAGGCCGAAGAACGATCCGCAGAACAGACCGAATGCCGTAGTCATGGCACCGCACATCGTGGCGAACCATGCTGCCTGACGCATCATACCCTCCTGCTTGTTCTTGTGAAGCAACCAACCGCCCATCATCATCAGAATGGCACCGTAACCGGCATCGTTCAGACAGATTCCGAAGAAAAGCATGTAGAACGGAGCGAAGAACGGCGTAAGGTCCATCGTGCCGTATTTCGGACGGGCGTACATATCGCCGACCAGTTCGAAAATATGGGCAAACCAGTTATTCTTCAAAAGTACGGGCGTTTCGTCCTCCTCGGTGGGATCACTCTTGATCCATACCACATTGGGATAGGCTTCGAGCAGTTGATCCACCTGCGACGAGGTTTCCTTTTCGGCCCAGCCTTCCATGACGAGCAGACGGCCGTCGGCAGCCTCGGTTGCCGCAGCCTCCACGCGCACGCCCTGCAATTTCTCCTTGAGCGAAATGGCGTGGCGGTGCATCAACTCCTCCGAAGCGGCTACGCGCGAGAAAACAGTATCCTGCTCGGCGAGTTGTTTGCGCGCCGAAGCGATCTGCATATCGGCCTCGCGGATATCCATCTGCGGGGTCTTCATCTCCTGCGCATCAATGGCAACCTCCTCTCCGGGTGCTGCCACAACCACGAACCACACGGTGGCGGTGTTGCGGGCAACCTCCGAAAGGGTATATTGCGCAGCCCACTCGCCCGCAAGTTTGTCGTAGGCCGAGCGCGATGCAAAGAAGAAACGCAGCACGATGCCCTTGTCCTGCAAAGCCTTCAGGCGATTCAGATCAAATGCACCCCACGGACGAAGTTCGTCGGCCGTCTTCTCCAGACGGGCAATCTCCTGATTCAGGCGCGTGCTTTCGGCGACGGCGTTGCGGTAGGCTTCGAATGCCTCCTCTCCCGTTGTGTAGGGTGCGGCCTTCGCGTCCAGACGGTTCTCCTCGCAAAGCGATGCAATCAGTTCGTCGGCTTTCGTGTGGGCTTCGATATCCAACAGCAGTTGTCGGTCATCCTCCGAAGGCTCCCAGCCCGTCGTCGTGATGTCCACCAAGCCGATTTCACGCAATTTCTCGATAAAATCCTCACTTTGTGTACGAAGCAGCACAAAGTCATATTTCGACATCTTTGCTATCATAACATTGCGCCCTCCCCGGCTTGCTGTTGTTTGGTCTTGACGATCTTCTGGGCGGATTTCGAAAGGTTCTCCTCATCCTCCATGAAGCGTTTGATTTTACGTATGGCGTCCTCGTATCCGGGTATCTGAACCTTTTCATACAAGTTCACCTTCTGAGTGGTCTTTCGGCGGGCGTGGTCCAAGAGTTCCATCTTGCGCTCGTAAACGGCATGTTCGATCCCGAGGCGTGCCAAACGCTTCAACAGATCGACACCGTCTGCGAACCACACCGGCGAGGAAAAGAGATCATAGGGCTTTTCATCGAACTTCACATCCTCCAGAACCGGAGTGCGGACACCCGCAATCTTTTGAACCGAAAGTTCGACATCGGCAATGCGCACCAGATCACAATCAAACTCTCCCCATAACGACACCATGTAGTCGTACTCGGCCTTCAAGCGGCCGAGCCGTTCCACAAAGTCGTTTGCGGAGTCCTTCGCCTTCTTCACCTCGGAGCGCAGAGCCGACTCCTTACTCTTGATGGTAGGGAGTGCCTTCTGGCGCATTTTAAGTTGTTTGCCGAGTTCGCCGAGCGAAGTCTTGTTGTATTGGAATTTGATTGCCATAAGTCCTTATGCTGCTTTCCAGTATTTCTTGATGAGTTCTGCCTTGATGGCAACCTCCTCCTTCGAGAAGTATTTGCCGAAGAGCGTCCATGCCGTATCCAACATCTCGGTGATGCCGATATTGACATTGATCGCAAGCAGTTTTTCCGAATAATCGTGGGCAAACTTCAGGCAGCGTTCGTCGTAATCCGACAAATCGAAACCGTTCTCCAACTTGGTCTTGGCGTTGGCGGCATCGGCATACAGACGGACACAGGCGTTCATCACCTGCGGGTGATCCTCACGTGTCTTCTTGCCGATTACAAGTTGTTTCAGACGCGACAGCGATCGGAACGGATCAACGATTACCTTACCCGTATCGGAGTCGTTACGCAGGAACAACTGACCCTCGGTGATGTAACCCGTGTTATCGGGGATGGCATGCGTAATATCACCACCCGACAGCGTCGTCACGGCGATGATCGTGATCGAACCGCCGTTAGGCAACTGCACGGCCTTCTCGTAGATCTTCGCCAAGTCCGAATAGAGCGAACCGGGCATCGAGTCCTTCGAGGGGATCTGGTCCATACGGTTCGACACGATGGCCAGAGCATCGGCATACAGCGTCATGTCGGTCAGCAGCACCAGCACCTTCTCGCCCTTATCCACGGCGAAGTACTCGGCGGCGGTCAGTGCCATATCGGGAACCAGCAGTCGCTCCACGGGAGGATTCTCCGTAGTGTTCACGAACGATACGATACGGTCCAGTGCTCCGGCGTTCTCGAATACCGATTTAAAGTAGAGGAAGTCGTCGTTCGTAAGACCCATACCGCCGAGAATGATCTTGTCGGCCTTGGCACGCAGTGCCACATTGGCCATCACGGCGTTATAGGGCTGGTCGGGGTCGGCGAAGAACGGGATCTTCTGCCCCGTCACGATCGTGTTGTTCAAGTCGATACCTGCAATACCCGTGGCGATCAGCTCCGAAGGTTGCAGACGGCGGAACGGGTTCACCGTAGGACCGCCGATCTCGCGTGCCTCACCCTCGATCATCTCACCGCCCTCGAGCGGCTCACCGTATGCGTTGAAGAAACGGCCTGCGAGGTTGTCCGAAACACGCAATTTGGGAGGCTCGCCGTGGAAAATCACTTCCGAGTCGGTGGCAATACCCTCCGTTCCGGCGAATACCTGAAGGGTGACGTTCTCACCCATGATCTTCACCACCTGCGCCAGTTTACCGCCTACCGTGGCCAGTTCGTCGTTGCCGACACCCTGAGCGCGCAACGTGACGGTTGCCTTGGTGATGTTGTCAATCTTCGTATATATCTTTTGAAATGCTCGTGTTGTCATTTTTTTCTTCTATTTCAATTTTTCACTCACATACTCATCAATCTGCTTGCGGTAGTTCTCAAACTCCTCGGACTGATAAACCGTGTAGTTCATCTGACGGAACAGGTTGATCAGACCCTTGAAGAATTGCGAGCACTCCTCGAAGTCGGCAAATCCGAAGTCCATGTTACAGATCTCCAGAACACGCTTGTACATCATCTTCTGACGCTCCATCGGGCAGTTGGCGTCGATCTCGTCGAAAGCGTCCTGCTGAAGAATAACGAAGTCCAGAAGTTCCGATTTCCAGAAGCGTTCGTGGTACTCGACGGGTACACCGTCATCACCCAAGATGTTGATCTGGTCGTTGGCCTCCTTACCGCGCTGTACGATCGTCTTGCCCTGAAGTACGAGATCCACCCAGTTCTTCTCGACATGCTCGTCGAGGTATTCGCGGATTTCGGGGTATTCCAGATATTTCGAATACGACTCCAGAGGGTCGATTGCGGGGTAACGCTTCGAGTCGGCACGACCCTGCGAAAGTGCATAGAAGCAACGTGCGGCCTTCTTCGTCGATTCGGTCACGGGCTCCTTGAGGTTACCACCCGCAGGCGATACCGTACCGAGGAACGTCACGGAACCCGACTCGCCGTTATACAATTTAACCAGACCGGCACGGGCATAGAAGTTTGAAATGATTGCCGAAAGGTCCATCGGGAAGGCATCCTGACCGGGAAGTTCCTCCAGACGGTTCGACATCTCACGCAGAGCCTGTGCCCAGCGCGACGTCGAGTCGGCCATTACCAACACCTTCAGACCCATCGAGCGGTAGTACTCGCCGATGGTCATACCCGTATAAACCGAAGCCTCACGGGCGGCAACAGGCATGTTCGACGTGTTGCAGATGATGATCGTACGCTCCATGAGTTTGTGTCCCGTACGCGGGTCGATCAGTTCGGGGAACTCCTTGAAGATCTCCACCACCTCGTTGGCACGCTCACCGCACGCAACGATGATGATCACATCGGCCTCTGCCTGTTTTGAAATGGCATGCTGAAGCACCGTCTTGCCGGCACCGAACGGGCCCGGAATGAATCCCGTACCACCCTCGGCCATCGGGTTGAAGGTGTCGATGGGGCGCACACCCGTCTCCAAGACACGTGCCGGACGCGGTTTCTCGGTATAGCAGCGGATGGCCTGTTTTACCGGCCACTTCTGAACCATCGTGATGTCGTGATCCTTGCCCTCGCCATCCGTAATGACGGCAATGGTGTCGGTCACCTTATATTTACCGGCCTTGGCAACGCTCTTTACCACGTAGTTGTCGGTCATGACGAACGGAACCATGATCTTGTGCATGACCCACTGCTCCTTGACCTCACCCAGCCATGAGGCTGCACTCACCTTGTCTCCGGCCTTGGCCAGCGGCGTAAAGTCCCATTCCTTGTTGAAATCGAGCGGATCGGTGATCGAACCGCGGGCGATGAACAGACCGTCCATCTTCTCCAGATCGTTTTGCAGACCGTCGTAGTTGCGCGACAGCAGACCCGGAGCCAGCGTGGCCTCCAGCATGTGACCCTCAAACTCGACCTTGTCGCCGATCTTCAGACCACGGGTACTGTCAAAAACTTGGACATAGGCATTCTCACCTATGACCTTGATGACCTCGGCCATCATTTTGGTATCTCCCGTATATACATAACAGATCTCGTTCTGACCCACGGCACCGTCGGTCTTTACGATGACGATGTTGGAAATGATACCATTTACTCGTCCTGTAGTTTTCATTTAAGTCTATTTGGTTTTTCGTTTTTCCTAAAGTTTACTCCTCGGCATCCATATTGCGGTCGATGGCCTTGCGTCCGTCGAGTTCGGCCAGAAGGCGGTCGAACATCTCGCGTCCGCGACGCGCGTCGAGTTGCGTCCAGCGCGCCACGATGTGAATGCGCACCAGATACGAAAGTATGGCGTCGATGTTGAAATAGTCGAATGTCGAGAGTTCCGAAGCCTCGTTCCAACGGATCATGTCGATCTTATGCTCCTTCTCGACCATATTCTCCTCGTCATTGACCGCTGCAATCACAGCGTCGATATAGGGAAGTTCGCCCCTCAGACCGAAGTCTGCGGCCGAACTGCGTTTGAGTTGCTCGACAACGTCGCCCGCGCCCACCGTGACCTCCTCGATCGGGCGGTTGATCGTGCGTGCCGTGACGGCCGCCGACACATTGCGCAGAGTACGGTCAAATTCCGACCATGCTTTCAGGAAACGGCCTCCCTGCTGACGGCACAAACCGTAGTAGGCGGCAAAGAGTTCCGATTCGAACCGGTGGTTTACGTCGATCTGCTCGGCCTCCTCGCTTTCGGGATCCTGATAAGCCCTGATTACGCGGGCGATGGGATCGGCCAGAAGTTTCGGATTCTTCAACTCCTCCGACAACTGCTCCCGGCTGAAATTTCCCAACGGATTGCACACCGTACGACCGGCACGCAACGCCGCGATATTTTCGCAGTCGTAGTAGCCCTTCAGCAAGTGCACCTGACGGGCATCGGCATCCGACACTTCTCCGAGGATCTCCTCCGTGACAGCATCGACATCGAAGCCCTTGGTGTCTCCGTCGAGTGCATACTCGCGGAAACCGGCTACCAGACAATAATAATTGTTTTCAAACATGGCGTACCCGACTTAGGGATCAGTCCCTGAACAACATTTTGGCCACACGCTCGCGCAAATACTCGCACATGAGTGCCTCCAGATCGGCATCCGAGAACGAGATGTAGTAACCGCCGTTCTTGGGAGCCACTTTGAAGCCCGATTTCACCTCCTTCGAGAAACCGACCTCGACACCTGCCGCAAGCAGATCCCCGGCACACTTCTGAAATTCGTCGTTGAGTTTATCCTGCTGCTTTTCGGGCAGCAATGCCTTCAACTCGACCTTGGCGGCATCGGCACCGTTCCAATTCTTGGCAACGCTGACAAGCATCTCCTTGATGAACTGGGGATCCATGCCTGCCTCTCTGACGCCTTTATCCGTCGCACGCGCAACGATCAGCTGTTCGATCTCCGACTTGATCTTGGCTACGGCCTGCTTGCCGGCCAGTGCGATCTCGGTCATGGTGTTTTTTGCCACATCCTCGGCCTTGACTTCGGCCTTGCGCAGAATCTCGTCTGCTTCGGCCTGTGCATCGGCCACGATCTTGCGCGCCTCCTCTTTGGCATCAGCCACAAGCGTTTCGGCTTCGGCACGACCCTTTTCCAATCCCTCGTCGTAGAGTTTTTGGGTCAATTGTTGAAGTTTATTTTCCATAGTTATATAAGTTTTGATTACGATTCGTTCTTGCGTACACAAATATATAAAAATTTCTCGAAAAATAGCATAATACGATTTCTTTTTCTTCGTTTTTAAAGAATAAGCCGATATTCGGACACCGACGGCAGGGCATCTTTTAAAATCCTTAAAAAACCGTATTGCCCCACGGCATTCCCACTCCCCGACCGGCTCTTTCAATTGAAATAAAACGTACTTCCGAGGGAGTTTATTCTACAAAAAACACACGAAGAGCGTTCCTTTTCGGAACGCTCTTCGCTAATTTGTCTTCTCTTGCAATCTTTGCTGATGCTGTTCGCGGAGCAGATCCTGCACCACTTTCACGGGCGAGAAGGTCGTGACGGGGACATCGACAAAGACCGTGTTCCAGCGTGCCATCGCGCCGTTCCACAATCCGGGCAACTCCTGTGCACGCAGATCGCGGCCGCCGCTCGACTTCCGGGAAATAAAGCCCGTACGGGGATCGACATATTTCTTCAAATCGAATTTCCGCCCCTTGTAATCGCGCATGCCGCACACCAGATCGACGGGATTGAAGTGCGTGGCGGATTTCATCAGCGGGAGATCCTTTTCCGCAATCTGGCTCGACTCGGCAATCTGAAGCGACCGGGTACCGTCGTCGTTTCCGACCCAGAAAGGACCTCCGCCCGGTTCGCCCTCGTTGCGTACCATACCGCAGACACGGATCGGACGGTCGAGGATCGAGCGCAACAGTGTGCCGTCCCATTCGGAGGGAAGTTCCACGCAGAGCAACTCTCCGACAAAGCGGGCGATTGCTTCGAGATCGGCCGTGCCTTCGTCCATTTGTTTTATATAGGTAAAAATCCGTTGCTGCAAATCGAGCAGAACTCCGCCCAAGAGTTTTTTATAAAGTACAGTATCGGCGCGGCGCGAATCGGTCGTCACATTGTCGATGTTCTTGACGAACACCACATCGGCATCAATCTCCGAGAGTTTGGCGATCAGTGCGCCATGGCCTGCGGGACGGAACAACAGAGAGCCGTCCTCCCGGCGGAAGGGCGTATTGTCGGGATTGACGGCGATGGTGTCGGTCGCGGGTTTCTGCACCGAGAACGACACCTCGTAGCGCACGCCGAACTTCTGTTCGTAGTGCGGGATTTTTTCTCCGAGCAGGCTTTTGAAGCCGTCCTTATGCTCCTGCGAGACGGTGAAATGGATGCGCACGACACCTTTCGACGATGCGTAAGCCGCCCCCTCGACCAGATGTTCCTCAACCGCTTTGCGCACACCGTCCTCATAGGCATGGAAGGTCACAAGACCCTTGGGTTTTGATCCGTAGGCCAGTCCGCGGCTGACGATATACTCCACAATCGTGCGGTCGTCGGCATCCTTCGGGAGGATTTTTTCGAGTTCGGGGTAGAATGCGAATTTACGGATGTTTCCGAGAAGAAGATCAATGCCCTTGCTCCTCACGCCCTCATTGACGAAGGCAAAGAGTTCTTTGAACATACGTGTGGCGGCACCCGATGCAGGTACGAATTTCACGATCTTCAGCCGATCGGCACTCTTTTCGTAGAGCGATTTCAGGCGGTCGCGCTCCGTTGCATCAAGAATGCGGATGCCGTCGCGGGGCGATGCCGCCCGCACCACCGGAAGCGGAGGAAATCCCCTCCGGAAATTTTCGAGTTGTGTTTCGACTTCGGGCAGCGTCAGCCCGTGCCGCTCGATCTGTTGCAGATCCTTTTCGGAAAACATGGCTTTCATTTTTAGCAGGGTTCAGATTCAGTCTCTTTCGGCGGAAGTTACCTCCGCAAAAAGGGGGATGCCGGGTGCGGATCAAAGGATTCGACCCGAGGACGGTGTGCCTCGAAGGGCAGATAATTCCGCCACCCGATTCAAAGTTAATAAATTTATTCTAACTTTGCATTATCATGATCAGAGAATTTCACAACATCAATCTGAGTCGGCGCAACAGTTTCGGTGTCGATCAGACGGCTCATCGGCTCATCGAGTTCGATTCGGAAGAGGATCTCAGACAGATCTTCGGAAACGGCGCACCGTCCCGGTGGATGGTATTAAGCGGAGGAAACAACATCCTCTTCACGCGCGACTACGAGGGTTTGCTCCTCACGCCCGTTGCCCACCAGATCCGCATCAGGGAGGATCGGGGCGAAGAGGTCATCGTGAAGGTCGATGCGGGTGTCGAGTGGGACGATCTGGTCGAATGGGCCGTTGCGCACGATTTGTGGGGGGTGGAGAATCTTTCGCTCATCCCCGGCAAGGCGGGAGCCGCTCCCGTACAGAACATCGGAGCCTACGGCGCGGAGGCCTCACAGGTCATCCGCCGGGTACGCGTGTTCCTTACGGACGCGTGTCGCATGGTCGAAATTGAGGCCGAGAAATGTCATTTCGGTTACCGCGAGAGCATCTTCAAGCACGAACTCCGCGGACGGGCGATCATCACCTCCATCGAAATCGCCCTGCACCGCACGCCTACGCCCCACTTGGATTACGGCGATGTGCGTCGTGAGGTCGAAAGTCGCGGTGGCGAAACCCTGCGCAACATCCGCGATGCGATCTGCGCAATCCGTCACTCGAAATTACCCGATCCCGCCACGACGGGCAATGCAGGCAGTTTCTTCAAGAACCCGATCGTAAGCGCAGAGCGTGCCGAGGAACTCAAGCGCGAGTTTCCCGATATGCCCGTTTACCCGACCCCCGTCGAGGGACAGGTCAAGTTGGCAGCCGGCTGGCTGATCGACCAGACGGGACTCAAGGGCTGTCACGAGGGACGTGTCGGCATACACCATCGTCAGGCACTGGTACTGATCAATTTAGGCGGTGCGACGGGTGGCGAGGTCATCCGTTTTGCACACTCCGTTCAAGAAAAAGTAAAAGCACGTTTCGGGATCGCAATCGACACCGAAGTCAATATTATATAGACCATGGTTTTCAATTTGGAAGAATCGTTTCAGGACTACATCCGCCAGAACGAACTCGCCACCCACGACGACAAGATCCTTCTGACCGTGTCGGGAGGTGTCGATTCGATGGTGATGCTCTCGCTTTTCTGCCGTTGCGGCTACCGGGTGGGAGTCGCCCACTGCAATTTCCAGTTGCGCGGCGAAGAGAGCGAGGAGGACGAGGTACTCGTCGAACAGCAGGCCGCCCTGCACCATGTGCCGTTCTACAACCGCCGTTTCGAGACGAAGGCCGAAATGGAGCGCACGGGCGAATCTATGGAGATGGCGGCACGCCGTCTGCGTTATACGTGGTTTGCCGAATTGTGCAAAGAAGAAGGCTACACGGTGGTGGCCGTGGCACATCACGCCGATGACTCGATCGAGACGTTTTTCATCAACCTGTTGCGCGGTACGGGGTTGCGCGGACTGACGGGCATCTCGACTCAGGTCGGACACATCATCCGTCCCCTGATGTTCGCCTCGCGCCACGAGATTTCGGACTATGCCCTTTCGCATCATATTCCTTTCAGAGAGGATTCGTCGAACCGCTCGACCAAATACCTGCGCAACAAAATCCGACTGGGACTAATTCCCCGCATCCGCGAGATCAATCCCAAATTCACGTCGCTCATGACGCGCAACATCGGCCGTCTGACCGATGCCCAACGCTTCATCAACCACGGCATCGAACGCATCATGCAGGAGTCGGTCACGCGTCAGGACGGCATCGACACGATCCACATCGACCGCATCGACCCCGATTTCCCGAAGGAGTTCGTCATCTACGAACTGCTCAATTCGATGTACGGATTCAAGGGTGATGTGATCGACTCGCTGTGTCATGCCCTTGAACACGAAGCCACCGGACGCCGCTTCTATTCGCGCGAACATGTGGCCTACATCGACCGCGGCAACATCCTCATCACGGACATCGCCGACGACGACCCCTGCGAAGTGCAGGTCGAACACGGTGCCGCCCGCAGTTATTGCGGCAATTCGGTGCTTTTCTACGAACATTGCGACATCGACACGATCAAGAATTTCGGTGTACCCGAACACATCGCCCAAGTCGATGCCGATCTGTTGCAATACCCGCTGACCCTGCGCCGCTGGCGTGAGGGAGACCGCTTCGTACCCTTCGGCATGGAGGGTTCGCAGAAGGTGAGCGACTATCTGATCGACCACAAAATCTCGATGGCCGAGAAACAACGCCAGTTTGTCCTGCTGTCGGGCGATGAAATCGTATGGCTGGTCGGGCGCCGCATCGACGACCGCTATCGTCTGACGAAGCAGACCGAAAACGTATTGCGCATCACCAAAGAAATCGTCTGAAGATGGCAAAATCCGCACTCCGTTTCCGCGACTCGGTCGCTGCCTACGAGCAACTCCGCGCAAAGATCTCGAAGGGGGACTATGCTCCCGTCTATCTGTTGATGGGTGAGGAACGCTTCTTCATCGACCGTCTTTGCGACCAACTCGCCGAACATGTCCTCTCGCCAGAGGAGCAGGCCTTCAACCAGACGACCGTCTATGGCAAGGATTCCGATGCGGGACAGGTGATCAACCTCTGTCGCCAACTCCCCATGATGGGGCGTTTTCAAGTGGTCATCGTCCGCGAGGCGCAACAGTTGCGTCAG
Organism: Alistipes sp.; assembly: GCA_020026415.1. Classification (GTDB taxonomy): domain Bacteria; phylum Bacteroidota; class Bacteroidia; order Bacteroidales; family Rikenellaceae; genus Alistipes. The sequence goes on from JAHHQL010000003.1 coordinate 90,672, forward strand.
TTGGAAAAACTCTCGCTCTACACCCAGCAACCTTCCCCCACGACCCTGCTTGTGTTGTGTCACAAGGAGAAGAGCGTGGACAAGCGTTCGGCACTCTACAAGAGTTGCCAGCAGAAGGGCGTGGTGTTCGAATCGGTGCGTCCACGCGACTACGAGATTTCGGCGTGGTTGCAGGAGTTCGTCCGTACGGCGGGCTTCACCATCGACCAGAAAGCCATGGCGATGCTGACCGACCACCTCGGAACCGACCTCTCAAAGATCGAAAACGAGTTGCACAAACTCACCGTATCGCTTCCCGAAGGCCGTCGCCAGATCACCGACCGGGACATCGAACGCAACATCGGCATCTCAAAGGATTTCAACAATTTCGAGTTGTGTAACGCCGTACTGGCACGAGATACGGCTCGCGCACTGATGATCGCCGACCATTTCTCGCGCAACCCGAAGGACAACCCCCTGCTGCTGACCATCATGGCCCTGTTCTCACAATTCAAGGATCTGTTCGTGATCAACTACCTGATGTGGATGACGCGCCACCGCCAGAAACCCTTCCCCTCGGATGTGGAACTGATGCGCATCCTCCACAAAAGCAATACGTTTGCCATCGACCAACTGAAAAAAGTCGCTCCCGCATGGCCGAACCGCAAGGTATTCGAGATCTTGGGGCTGATGCGCGAATACGATGCCAAGAGCAAAGGAGTAGATACGGGTGGCGCATCGGACGGAGAACTGTTGCGCGAATTGCTGTTGAAAATTTTCCTCTTATGACGGAACTGTATGTCTATCAGACACTTCATCTGGAATCGGGGCATCCGCGGTTCTTGAGCGAACACCTCAACCTGCTGCATGAAGACGCACGGACACTCTTCAATCGCCCGATTCGGATTTCCGAAGAAAAAATCCGCCGCGAAATTGATCGGATCGTCTTTCGGGAAAAATATTTTTCCGCCGCAACCTCGTTCATACGCATCGCCTGCCACGAATCGGGACGCATTGTGCTTACGCCCGAAGGTCGTTCGCTCTACGAAGGCTATGCCCTGCGCTCGCTCCATCCCGATGCCGTCTCCCTCCAATATGAACTGCCGATGCACGACATGCCAACCTCCGCCTCAGAAGCCGTCTCGGCAGAAGCACGCTGTGCGGCACGAATCCGCGGTGCGGAACTCGCCCTGCGTTGCGACCGCAACGGCTACTGCCGATCCATAGAAGGACATCCCATTGCAGGCATCTGTCAAAACCAACTCATCGCGCCCCCTGCCCGTCGCAATGTGGAGCGCGACCTGTTGTTGCGTGCCGCCCGCCACCTCGCACTCACCGTCTCCGAAGTCTTCTTTTCGCAAAGGGATCTGTCGCGTTTCGAGGAGATACTCTGGGCGGATCACCGCGGCATCACCGCTTTGGGACACATCGACGGATTACCGCTCATGAGCCTCACGGCCGAAAAACTGAGTGCCGCCATGGAACTCGTCGCCCGGCAGTAAACTTCTCGTGACAGGACTGTTCGAACATCTCATCCCGTTCGGATTCAGCACCTTTGTCGGAACAGGTCGGACAGATGCCTTGAGGTGCAAAAACAAATCTTCGCTCCAAACCCCGCCACCGCTTTCATCACCGACGACACCGCTACGGATGAAGTCGCGCGGATTTATTACCTCACCCGTCCATAATCCCGCTTCAACCTCTGCACCGCGGAAAGGAGGAAGTGGTGATTCTTTTCGGATTTTCCGAGAAACCTTTCCCCGCGCCGCACCCCTAAATTCGAGGATTCGTTTCACTAAAATCACCCGAATCCATGAAAACAAAAATTTTGATTGCGGCACTCGCACTGCTTGCCGTCGCATGCGTCTGTCTTGAAAAACAAGTCTCGGAAAACCTCCGTCTCAGAGCGAACCAACACGCCCTGATGAGCGAAATCCGAACCACCCGCAACCGCCTCGGAGAATCCGTTGCCGAGTGCGAACAACTGCGTCTCTCCCATCGTGAATTGCGCCGTCTTCGCCATCGCGACGCACAACGCATCCGCAAACTGGGCATCTCGCTCCGTCATGCACGGAATCTCGCCCGGAGTGCCTCCCTCACCCAAATTACGACAGCAACACCCCTGCACGACACCGTCATCCTGCGCGATACCATCCGCGACACGCTCCGCTTTTTCCGTTGGAGGGATCAGTGGGTGCGGATCGACGGGCGGATCGACCGAGACTCGGTCTTCTGCCGGGTGGAGAGTGTCGATACCCTGCGCCAGATCGTTTATCGTGTTCCGCGCCGTTTTCTGTTCTTCCGCTGGGGAACGAAGGCCGTCCGTCAGCAGATCACCTCGTCAACCCCCCACACCCGCATCGTTTACACCGAATACCTACACCTCCGGAAATAATTCCATGAAAGGGCAAATAGCAACGGATTGAACACTGAAAAAAAACAGAAAAGTATATCCGGTTTTTCACAAAAATCGCTATCTTTGTCCATCATGGAACGTATCGCCATATTCCCCGGATCGTTTGATCCCTTCACACGAGGCCATGCCGCCCTCGTCGAGGAAGCCCTGAACCTCTTCGACCGGGTCATCATCGGCATCGGAAACAACACGGCCAAACAGGGTCTTCTTTCGGTCGAAAACCGCCAACGCCTCATCAACGATGTCTATCGCAACAATCCCCGCATCGAAGCCCGCATCTATACGGGTCTGACGGGAGACTTTGCCGAGGAGACCGGCGCATGCGCCATCATCCGCGGTGTGCGCAACACCACCGACTTCGAGTACGAACGCACGATGGAGGCCACCAACCACCGCATCTACCCTTCGATCACCACGGTCATGTTGTTTACCCCCGCCCCCGTCGCCGACATCGCCTCCTCGACCGTCCGCGAGGTACTTTCGTTCGGACGCGAGGTCGATGAATTTATGCCCGAAGGAATCAGTTTGAAAAAATATTTGTAAAACACAAACGCACCTCCCGCGGGAGGTCTTGCATAAAACAATTTGAAAGATTATGATGGAATTTACCGCCGAAATGATTGCCGGATTTCTCGAAGGAGAGATCGTCGGTAATCCTCAAGCCAAAGTACACACCGTCTCCTCGATCGAAGAGGGCAGGGAAGGATCGCTGAGTTATCTGACAAATCCCAAATACGAACCGTTCATCTACACCACCGGTGCAAGCATCGTACTGGTCGATAAGACATTCACCCCGTCCGAAGAGTTGCATACCACCCTGATCAAGGTCGAGAATGCCGCCATGTGCGTTTTGAAACTTCTCGAAATGTACAATGCCGCAAAACCCCGCCGCAAGGGTATCTCGGAACGCTCGTCGATCTCGAAGGAGGCCGAAGTGGGCGAAGATTGCTACGTGGGCGAATTTACCGTCATCGAGCGTGGCGCAAAGGTCGGCAAGAACTGCCAGATCTATCCGCAGGTTTACCTCGGTCAGGGTGTCACCGTAGGTGAGAACACCACGATCTACCCCGGCGTGAAGATCTACGAGGGTTGCCACGTCGGCAACAACTGCATCCTCCACGCAGGCATGGTCATCGGTGCCGACGGTTTCGGTTTCATGCCCAAACCCGACGGTACGTTCGACAAGATCCCCCAGTTGGGTAACGTCATCATCGAGGACAACGTCGAGATCGGTGCCAACACCTGTATCGACCGCGCCAAGACCGATTCGACGATCATCCGCCACGGCGTGAAACTCGACAACCTCATCCAGATCGGCCACAACGTACAGATCGGTGCCAACACCGTATCGTCGGCACAGACGGGTATCGCAGGCACATCGAAGGTCGGTGCAAACTGCTTCCTCGCAGGTCAGGTCGGTATTGCCGACCACGTGACGATCGGCGATCGTGTGAAGATCGGTTCCAAGTCGGGTATCGACAAGAACGTGCCCGACGACGAGATCCGTTTCGGTTATCCCGCACTGGCCGGCATCAAATACCACCGTGCCGCCGCCGTATTCAAGGATCTGCCCGACATGGCCCGCGAGATCCGTGCTTTAAGAAAGGAAATTGAAGACCTTAAAAACAAATAAAAACATGAAAAAAATCATTTTTGCAGCCGCAATTGCCGCACTGCTTTCCAGTTGTGCAGGCTCCCCCAATGCCTATACCTTCAAGGGTACTATCGAAAATCCGGACGGAAAACTCTTCATCCTTACGGATCAAGGCGTAACGATTGATTCGACCGTTGTGAAAGAAGGACAGTTCCAGTTCAAGGGAATTGTAGAGAAGAACGGCATCTATTTCCTGACCGATTCGCAGGATCGCAGCCATCTGAACGTACTTGCCCAGTTCTTCTTCGAGCCGGGAACGATGACCCTCGAAAAGGTGGGTGACGCTTATCAGGTAAGCGGTACCAAGTCCAACGACAGGAGCAACGCTTTGAGTGCCGAGTTGAACAAACTCTACACCGACTATCAGAAGCCCGACATGACCGACGAGCAGAAGGAAGAGATCCTCCAAAAGGTGGACGAACTTCAGAAGAAAGCCATCGGGGAAAACCGCGACAATTTGTTGGGTGCGGCTCTTTTCCAGAACGAAGCTCTCGAATACAGTGCCAAGGAGATTTTGGCCGAAATAGAGAAATTCACGCCCGAAATCCAGCAGTCGGCTTCCATGATCCGCCTCAAGGAGACCGCCGAAAAGATGCTCAAGAGCGAGGTCGGCGAGCCTTATATGGATATGGAACAGCCCGACAAGGACGGCAAGATGATTTCGCTCAAATCGGTGATCGAAACCGAGGGTAACAAATATGTCCTTCTGGACTTCTGGGCATCGTGGTGCGGCCCCTGCCGTGGCGAGATTCCCTATCTGGTAGAGACCTACAAGGAGTTCCACAAGAAAGGCTTCGAGATCTACGGCGTATCGCTCGACGAGAAGGCCGAGTCGTGGCAGAAAGTCATCACCGACAAGGAGATGAACTGGATCAACGTCAGCGATCTGAAGGCTTGGAAGAACGAGGGCGCACAGCAGTATGCCGTAATGTCGATCCCCGCCAACTTCCTGATCGACTGCACAACAGGCAAGATCATCGCCAAGAACCTGCGCGGTGAGGATCTCGCAAAACAACTCGGCGAATTGCTGAAATAATCTCCCGTACAAGGATATAAAAAGGCTCCCGATCTTTTGGGAGCCTTTTTATATTTACACTGCTTGGAGCAATCGGGCTTCTGCATTCGGGACAAACCGTTACATATTATAAAATTCAGAAAATCGAAGAAAGCATATTGAATCATTGCCCTGTTGATGAGCGTCTGTATCCGCAGACAAGAACCATTTCGGCAACCGATAATACGGACACGACATCCGCCCGACCTCAAACTTTGGGAGCAGATCTCTCCGTACCGGATGACTTCAAGAGCATATCCGAATGGGAGAAAATACAGTAACACCCTGCTACAATGCTTCAGACAACCAATGAAAACTTCGGCAGGTGAATCCTCCGCATCATGATATTTTATTTCACAAGGCAAGAATCCTTGGAGATCTCGCATAATTTTCCGAATATTGCACCACAAAACCATCCCGCAACATGTCTCCCGCAAAACCAAAACACCGCATCATGGGCATCGACCCCGGCACGAACTACATGGGTTACGGCGTCCTCGAAATCGAAGGGCGCACGATCCGTTCGGTGGTGTTGGGCGATATAGACCTGCACAAGATGGACGATCCCTACGCCAAGTTGCGCTATATTTTCGAACGGGTGTCGCGTCTCATAGAGGATTATTCGCCCGATGAGGTGGCTCTGGAATCGCCGTTTTTCGGGCAGAACGTACAGTCGATGCTCAAACTCGGACGCGCCCAAGGCGTGGCAATGGCGGCGGCACTAAACCACGGATTACCTGTTGCGGAATATGCTCCGACGCGCATCAAGCAGACGATCACGGGTACGGGCGCAGCCTCCAAGGAGCAGGTCGCAGGCATCGTGTGTCGTATGTTGCTGGTAGAACATCCCTTGAAGCGACTCGATGCCACCGACGGCATGGCGGTTGCGCTGTGTCACCACTTCACGACCTCCAATCCGCTGAACGGTGTCTTCGGCAAAGAGAAAGTCAAGGGATTGGGCGGAAATCAGAAAACCCTGTCGAAAAAAGGCTCGAAAAGTTGGGAACAATTCCTCTCGGAACATCCCGATCGGGAGATAACGAGAAGTAATTCGAAAAAAATTTAATTTTTTCTTTATTTTTTCGGTCATGCAACCTGCCGACTATCAACGCCATAAGAGGATGTACAGAGTTACAGCCCGCATTTGACCATAAAAATAAATTCCTTTTTATTTGGAGCGTAACACATTTTGCCTTATCTTTGCACTCGAAATCAAGGAACAAGGCGCCGTAGCTTAATTGAATAGAGCATCTGACTACGGATCAGAAGGTTACAGGTTTGAGTCCTGTCGGCGTCACTCGATTCGACCACTTACGGCGGTAAGTGGTTTTTTATTTCTCAAATCCTCCGGGTACAAGCAAGGAGGAACGGAAGCGACGAAGGGATGAAAAGACGAACGATCCGGACAGAAGAACCAAACAGGGCGACTCAAAGAACGTGATTCAAAAAAATATCCCGAAATCAGACCGATAATTTGCAGAAATAATTTATTTGTCATACATTTGTACTCGCAACAAGGCGCCGTAGCTTAATTGAATAGAGCATCTGACTACGGATCAGAAGGTTACAGGTTTGAGTCCTGTCGGCGTCACTACTTTAGAGCGGTTTGAAGCATTTCAAACCGCTTTTTCATTTAAAACACCATGCTCACCAAAGGCTACATCCAACTCTACACCGGCAACGGAAAAGGAAAAACCACGGCGGCATTCGGACTTGCGGTTCGTGCGCTGTGTGCCGGACAGAAAGTGTATATCGGTCAGTTCGTCAAATCAATGAAATACAACGAAACCCGTCTTGAAGAGATGTTTGAGCATCTAAGGATCGAACAACTCGGTCGCGGCTGTTTTCTCCACAAAAATCCCGACGCGGAGGACATCCGCATGGCGCACGAAGGGTTGGAACATTGTCGCAAAATGCTCCGCGAGGGGACATTCGATGTGGTGATCCTCGACGAGTTGTGCATCGCCCTCTATTTCGGGTTACTTGACACGGACGAAGTATTGGAGGCACTCGACGCAAAAGCCGAACACGTAGAGGTCATCATCACGGGACGCTACGCCCCGCAGGAGTTGATCGACCGCGCCGACCTCGTCACCGAGATGCGCGAAGTGAAGCACTACTACACACAGGGTGTCCTCTCCCGCAACGGTATTGACCATTAACACACCGAGACCGCGTCAGACTACGCACGTTCCCGCACACCGGGAACACCCGCACGCTGTCCGTGTCCCCGCGCCAAAGAATACCCTCGCGCAAAGCAACAACCGCACCCGATCCGTATTCCGCAAAATCCAAACACATCCGCCCGAATTTCAATACCCGCACCGCACCTGCATACGCAAATCACGACCAAACCGCACCCTACCCCCACCTCAACCTTCCATCCGATCCGCATAAACACAAAACGACCGAACCCCCAAAAAGGTTCGGTCGTTTTATTTGTCGGGAAAGATTACTTTCTCCAAAATTTATGCGTGATATCTTCCCACTCGCCCTCCGTAATCCGATAGAGGTGCTGGTTGGTCGCGGGCGACGAGAGCGGCCCGTGAGCGGCATCCCAGTGTCCGAGTTTGATGTAATCGAACGATCGGGGATCGAGTCCTTCGGGCAGTTTGTCACAACCCGAATACCAGCCCGTCTTCATGCGGGGCATCTGTTTCTTGACGAATCGAGCCAGACGTGCCACCTCCAGCGGGGAAGCATCCCCGCCCATAAAGCAAAGGCAGGTGACGGATCGTCCGTAACACCCCAGCAATCCCGCCAAAGCCTCCTCATCAAGCACGTGACCGATGTCCTGCTGCAAATGCAGGCTGTGACACCCCTTGCAACGGTTCGGGCAGTTAGTGATGTTCAATGCGAGGGTCGTCTCATCGGGAATTTCAGCAAAAACAATATCGAAATTATAATATTTTACGGTCATTCCCCTAACATTCCTTTTCAAGTTTCACGTCATTGGCGTTGGCGTGTGCATAGAAACGGCGTGCGGCTTCCTGCTGACGTGCCACCGAGAAGTTCGAGACACGTTTCATGTAACCGATCACACGGGTCAGATAATCGACATTCTTCGAGTGGCATTGGGGACACTCCTTCAGATAACGCTTGTCGATACATCCGCAATCGTTGCAGATCGTGTTGGGAATATTGAACGTAAAGTAATTGCAACCCTCATCGGCAGCCACGCGCAACAATTGGCGGTACTGCTCCTTCGAGAGGTGATTCTCCAAGTTCATGTGCAGAGCCGAACCACCCGTGAGGTGCTCGATGTATTTGCGGCCGTGCAAACGGAACTTGTCAATGATGTTGAGCGACTCGTCCTCCACGATGTAGAAGTAGGAGTTATAGCAGTCGCGCGGTACTTTGTAACCGTCCTCTCGATCCCATTTGGCGTGTTTTACACCCACGTTTTCGGCAGGAATCATCTCACAGTTGAACATCAGATCCTTCGAACGATACTTCTTGTTGTAACGCTCGATCAGACCCAGCACGTTCTGCACGAACTCGACATATCGGGGGTTGTCGTTGATCTCGATCCCCAGCGACTCGGCAGCCTCGACAAGACCGTTCACGCCGATCGTCAGATACTGACGCGACAGGTTGATATAACCCGCATCGAACAACGGAAGCATGCCCTTTGCCTGTAATTTCTTCAAGTTCTCGTTGTATGCCATCTGCACTTTGTGTACCAGATCGACAATGTCCTCCAAAAACGTCAGATAATGCACTCCGTTCTTCTCGGCATGCTGCACGCAACGGTTCAGGTTGATGGTCAGCACACTCTTCGAACCGGTCGAAACGCCACCCGCACCCAACGTGTAACTGAATCCGTTGTCCTGAATCTCGTTCCTCAGTCGGCAGCACGACGACAGCGAGTCGGCATTGTCGCTCAGGTAGGTAAAGAACGAATGCCCTTCCGCATACATCTCGGCGGTGAAATCACCCCACTCCTTATCCTTCACGTCGCCGTTCTCGGTCAGAAGAGCCATGGTCTCCACGGGGAAAGTCAGCACGGTCTTCGTGCGCTCCTTGTTGAACCATTTCATAAAACGCTTCTGCAACCACGACAACGATTCCCAGTTGGGACGCGACCCGTCGGGGAAACGGAACTCTCCGAACAGACTCTCAAAATAGAAGCGGTCGTAGTAAGCCACATTCCAGAACACGGCCTGAAAGTTGCGGGCACCGGTCGGCTGGTTGATCGAATAGACGATCTGCTCGAAGCAGTCGGTGATCATCTTGTCGATGGTGCGCTGCTTGGTCGAAAGATCGACCACCTTGTCGGCATGCAGATAATAGTCCTTGCCGTACTCCATCTCCACGAAGTAGTTCATGTACATCAGGAACTCCGGCGTGGCACATGCTCCGGACAGCATCGACGACACGATGAACACCATATTGACGAAACCGCCGCAGAATGCCTTGAGATTGGTCGGGCGTTTCGAGTTGCCGCCCACCGAAATCGTACCGCCCAAAAGCCACGGATACATCGTGATCGAGGCGCAATAGTTGGCCATCGACGTCTCGTCGTTCTTGTAGATGTAGTGGTTGTTGAGCAGATAGAGATATTTGTCGGAAAGTTCCTTGCCGAACATCTCCTTGATCTGGTCGGTCAGGATACGACGGTTCAGACGGATGAAGTTCTGTTTGGGCAACTCGCCGATCAGCGTTGCGATGTTTTTGTTCTCGACATTGGCGTTGGCATCGTATTTGGAACCCGTCGCGGGGTTCTTTGCCTCGCAGTAGTCCATCAGGAAATTGAGTTTCTCGCGCTCTTCACGATCCTCGCTGTGCTTCTGACGGTAGAGCATATAACTCTTTGCCACCGCAAAATAACGCTCGGCCATCAAAGCCACTTCCACCTGATTCTGGATCTCCTCGACATTCATGCCGTCGGATACCCGCACACGGCTCAAAATCGCCATCAGATCTTCGTCCGAAGCGTAAGCACCCACCGAAAGAAATGCCTTGCACACGGCACGACGAATCTTCTCGACGGAGAAAGGCTTCCGCTTTCCGTCACGTTTGACGATGTAAATTTCAGAACTGCCCATAATTGTATCTCTTTAATTTATATTCAGTAAAAATGATTCTTGCATCTTTCCCGTCCGAAACTCTGTTGCAAGTTTCGGTTTTATCCGTATTTCTGTCCCTGTTCTGTCGAAAGGAAAGGACACCCTGCCCCCGCCACAACGAAAACTAAAAAAACGTCTTCATTGTCCGTATTCGACAAAGGGAAATGTTCTATTCTTCCCCTTTATTCTCACTCCGTTCCCAGAACACGCCATTGAAGGGCGAATATGTCTTGTTCCCGGACAAAAATCACCCCGAACATTCAAGGCAGGTCTTCTGACTCGCTCCCGACCATGCGCCTTCCCGCTTTTTTCCGACAAAAGCAGTGGCATAAAGAGTGCACGATACCACACGGAGTTCACAGCTACGGGTATAGTGCTGTTTTTCACAGACTTCCCTTTTAATCTCCGAGACAACTGCCGTTGTCTGAGAACCTTGATGCGGAACAAAATTAGGAATTGTTTTAAGATAAACAAACTAATTCCCATCAAAAAAAATGAACATTCTGTGAACACCTCTGCCCTGTGTGCCTATAACGTGGATTCAGCCCTTTTAATAAAATTTTTTAATACTTCATCCCCGAAAATTGCCCTGCGCCATCCTCTCTTTGGGAAAAGCCGCTTCCGTTCCCGAAAAGACCTTTACCGAATCTCCTGATTTTCCGCTCCGGGAACCATGTCCGCCACCCTTGTAAAAACCGCAACACATATTATAGTTTTCAAATATCCGTTTCCACGAGTTTCGCATTACGTCGAAAAGTCTTGCTTTTCTACCCAAAATCCCGCCATATATACATAAAAAGACCTTCGGTTTTCCCGAAAGTCTTTTTCCAAACGCTCCTCACGCCGCGATCAGCGCATCGAGTTCATGCGAATCGAGGCTTTGACCAATGCCAGCGCACGGATGCGCGAAATCTCCACATCTTTGTCGGCATGGTGCGGATTCTGACTCACCAACTTGACAAAGCCCTTGCGTTCGGATTTCTGAATGTATTTCACGGTGACATACTCCTCGCCTTCCATGTCGATCGACAGCAGATACATGTCGCCCCAGAAAATATCCTCGATGTCGTTGAGTTGCTTGTACAGCACGATGTCGCCACTCTTCAAAAGCGGATACATCGAATCACCCACAATATAAATCGCCCCGTCACACTTGGGCAGATTGGGGATATGAATGTAGTTGATGGGTTTGTTGTCGGGTTGGTCGGTGAACAACGGTACCAGTCCCGCCGTGCCCTCGATCGAATACAACGGCACACTTTGCAGGGGCAGTGAATTGTCGGTGCGGTGCATATACGCCGTAAAGTCGGGTTCGGCATTGAACATATTGCCCCGTCCCGTCTCCAGCCATTCGGGATTCACGTTCAATTCTTGAACTAATATGTTTCTATTGCGTGCCGAAAGCCCCGCCTTGCCCGTTTCAATCATCGAAAGAGCCGCTTTACCGATCCCAAGATGCTGAGCCAGTTGTTCTTGCGTCATTCCGAGTTCTTTACGGATCAGTCTCACACGTTGATTCATATAAAATATTGTGAAGATTTAGAATAAAAACTAATCCTTTTATTCGCTAAATTCAAATTTTGAACTTATCTTTGTGCTACAAAGTTAAACAATTTACTATTACAAAACAAAAAATATTTGAAAAAACACATCATTATCAAACATGTATTCGGTTTCATCTAAACTTTATGATGAGGCAGCAGAGATGATTTGCGAAGCCGCCGACGGTCGCGGGTATCTTTCCGACTCTTTCCGTTTTCGGTTCGACGACACGGAATGTAACCTGCGCCTTTCGGTGATCCTCTATTACACGGAAGTCGATTTTCCCGAAGGACGACACCGCCTTTTGTGCGATGCGGTTCCCGTGTGGTGGGAATTTCACACCACGACTCCGGAGCGGGAACTGCTCAACGACTTCTCGTTCTCGGAACTCCGCAAACGCCTGCAACAAAGTTGCCGATGACAACTTTGTTCTTTCGGACATCCGCCGCCTCTCTTTCCGATCCGGCATGATCCTGCGGATGCCGCTCTTTCTTTCCCGCGCCCCGAAGACCGCCCGTCGTGATGCCGCACAAAGGTCGTCGGAGAACGCCCCTTAAAACCTCATCGGAGACACTTGTCTCCCTACATTTACCCTATGGACTCAACCCATGAAACGACCTCAGCAGAAAAGACTGCTGAGGTTTTTTGCTCCTTCGAGGAGTTCGCCACGGCAATTTATCCCTTTCTCGAACTCCAACCCTTTCACCGCGCCTACTACCGCGTCTTGGAAGCCTTCGCCCGCGGTCGGATCCGCCGTCTGATCGTCACCATGCCCCCGCAACACGGCAAAAGCGTCGGGGCATCGACCCTGCTTCCCGCCTATGTTTTGGGGCTTGATCCCGACTGCCGCGCCGCCATTGCCTCCTATTCGGGAATGTTGGCATCGAAATTCAACCGCCGCGTACAACGCATCCTCTCCTCAAGAGAATACGGCACACTTTTTCCCGCCACCTCCATCAAACAAGGCAACAAACCGCCCGGTTACATCCGTACTGCCGACGAGGTGGAGATCATCGACCACCACGGAGGTCTGCTGTCGGTCGGACGCGAAGGATCGCTCACGGGCAACCGTGTCGATTGTTTCATTCTGGACGATCTCTACAAGGATGCTTTGGAGGCCAACTCGCCCCTTATCCGAGCCAATTGCTGGGAGTGGTACACCTCGGTGGTGCGTACCCGCATGCACAACCTCTCGCGCGAGTTGATCGTCTTCACGCGCTGGCACGAGGAGGATCTCATCGGTCAGATCCTCGCAAAAGAGCCTGTCGATCCGCTTCTTCACTGGCAACAACTCACCGACACTCCGCCCGAAAGGTGGCTGCATCTGAATTTCGAGGCCGTCAAGACCTCGCCCCCGTCCGAAATCGACCCGCGCGCGGAGGGTGAAGCCTTGTGGGAGGCACAGCACGGCGTAAAACTCCTGCAAGAGAAACGCCGTCTCGATCCGCTCCGGTTCGAGGCAATGTATCAGGGACACCCTTCGTCGAAAGAAGGTCTGCTCTACGGCACAAATTTTATGGAATACGATGTGCTACCCCACGAAATCGTACACCGCGCCAACTACACCGATACGGCCGACACGGGCGACGACTACCTCTGTTCGATCTCCTACGTGACCGATGCCGACGGCATTATTTACGTTACGGACGTGGTTTATTCGCGCGAAACGATGGAGGTGACCGAACCTCTGGTGGGCGATCTTCTGCGTCGCAGCGACACCCGCCTTGCCGCCATCGAGAGCAACAACGGCGGTCGCGGATTTGCGCGTGCCGTCCAACGCCTCGCCCCCACAACCAAGGTCGAATGGTTCCACCAGTCGAACAACAAGGAAGCACGCATCCTCTCGAACTCCGCCACAGTCATCTACCTGTTGCGTTTCCCGCGCGGATGGCATTTGCTGTGGCCGGAACTCTACACCCACCTTACGACCTATCGCCGTGTGTTCCGCACCAACCGCTGGCACGATGCCGCCGATGTGGTCACGGGCATCATCGAGCGCGAAACCGAGATGCCCTCGTCGGGACGTATGCGCGGCGTAAGGTTTCTCTGATCCGGCTCGAACAGACGGCCAATTTGTTCCATACTGCGCAAAAATTCACCCAAAGAGCATCAATCCGATGCTCTTTTTCGTATCTTTGCAACGGACTTTCGTCCCAAAACAAAGTATTTTAAACTATGAAAAATTTGAAAATTGGAAATCTCTGTGCCTCACTGCCCATCGTACAGGGCGGTATGGGTGTCGGGATATCGCTTTCGGGTCTTGCCTCGGCAGTTGCCCGTGAAGGAGGGATCGGCGTTATTTCGTCGGCCGGTCTCGGTGTGATCCATAAGACCCTCGGTCGCAATTATCGCGAAGCCTCGATCGAAGGATTGAAACTCGAACTGAAGAAAGCCCGCGAGGCGACACGCGGCATCATCGGCGTGAATGTCATGGTGGCTATGTCGAATTTCGCCGATATGGTGCGTACGGCGGTCGAGGAAAAGGCCGACATCATCTTCTCTGGAGCGGGACTTCCGCTGAACCTGCCGTCGTTCCTCACTGCGAATGCCAAGACAAAACTTGCGCCCATCGTTTCGTCGGCGCGTGCTGCCAAACTCATCTGCCGCAAATGGTGGAGCGAGTTCCGCTATCTGCCCGATGCCCTCGTACTCGAAGGTCCCAAGGCAGGCGGACACCTCGGCTACAAACGCGACCAGATCGAAAAGGAAGAATTTTCCTTAGAACACTCTCTTCCCGAAGTTCTGGCCGAAGTGCGCGAGATCGAAGCAGCACAGGAATGCCGCATCCCCGTAATTGCCGCCGGAGGCATCTACACGGGCAAAGACATTTACCGAATCATGGAATCAGGCGCCGACGCCGTGCAAATGGGTACGAGATTTGTCACGACCGAGGAGTGCGATGCCGACCGTAAGTTCAAGGAGTGCTATCTGAACGCCACGGCCGATGACATCGAAATCATCCAGAGTCCCGTCGGGATGCCGGGGCGGGCGGTTCATACCCCGTTTCTCGATCGCGTGAAGCAGGGGCTGACCATCCCGAAATCCTGCCCGTTCGACTGCATCCGCACATGCGACATGATCCACAGTCCCTACTGCATCATGCTCGCCCTCTACAACGCCTTCCGCGGTCGGATGCAGCAAGGCTACGCCTTCTGCGGTGCCAACGCATGGCGTGCCAAAAAGATCCAAAGCGTCAGGGAAGTCATCTCGTCGCTCCGCGAGGAGTACGAACGCCTCTTCAGGGCACACGCCCCGATCGGCAATCTTTAATCTGCTCCGATCAAAACCTTTCAAGCCGCCCGAATGTCGGACGGCTTTTTTGTGCAATCGCCTCAACCCGCCCCGAAGCACTCGCCACACCCCCTCAACAAAAATCGCCGCTTCTCTTTTCCCTTCTGCCCCCAAACGCCCGCTCGTATTCCGGTCTCCCCCGACACGCCCGCAATCCCCGCTCAAAAGCCCCTCACACTCCGCCTCAACCGCCCCTCCCCCACAAAAAAAGTCCGCCCCCACAGGTAAGCGGACAAAAAAGCAGGGAGCGATATGCTCCCTGCCGTATATAAGGTAAAATCTGATTTACGATTAGATGATACCCTGCTCCAACATAGCCTGAGCGACCTTCATGAAGCCGGCGATGTTGGCACCCTTCACGTAGTCGATGTGACCGTCGGGCTGAGTACCGAAGGTAACGCAAGCCTCGTGGATGCTCTCCATGATGTGGTGCAGTCTCTCATCGACCTCTTTACCGGTCCACGAAATGTGCATGCAGTTCTGAGTCATCTCCAGACCCGAAGTGGCAACACCACCTGCGTTTACAGCCTTACCCGGAGCGAAGAGAATGCCATTCGACTGGAACTCGTGGATGGCTTCGGGGGTACAACCCATGTTCGAAACCTCGCAGCAGCACCATGTACCGTTGGCGATCAGTTCCTTGGCATCGTCACCGTTCAACTCGTTCTGGAATGCGCAAGGCAGTGCGATATCACACTTAACGCTCCAAGCCTTCTTGCCGGGAACGAACGTAACGAGCGAGGGGAACTTGTCGGCCAAGTCCTGAACCTTGTTACGGTTCGACGAACGCATAACGGGCATGTAGTCGATCATCTCGGCGGTGATACCGGCGGGAATGTGGCAAACGCCATCGGGACCCGAAATAGCAACTACCTTGCCACCGAGTTCGGTAGCCTTCATAGCGGCACCCCAAGCCACGTTACCGAAACCGGAGATGGCAACGGTCTTATCCTTGATGTCCTTGCCTGCGGTCTTCAGAACGAGGTTCGTGAAGTACAGAGCACCGAAACCGGTAGCCTCGGGGCGAAGGATCGAACCACCCCAAGTCATACCCTTACCGGTCATCACGCCGGTGTGGTACTTGCGGGCGAGTTTCTGATACATACCGTTCAAGAAACCGATCTCACGACCGCCGCAACCGACGTCACCGGCAGGAATATCGGTATCGACACCGATGTTGTTCCACAACTCGGTCATGAAGGCCTGGCAGAAACGCATGATTTCGCCGTTCGACTTGCCGACGGGATCGAAATCCGAACCGCCCTTACCGCCACCCATGGGCAACGTGGTCAGTGCATTCTTGAACGTCTGCTCGAAACCGAGGAACTTCAGCATCGAGAGGTTCACAGCCTTGTGGAAACGGATACCGCCTTTGTACGGGCCGATAGCACTATTGAATTGAACGCGATAACCGATGTTGGTCTGAACTTCGCCTTTGTCATCGACCCATGTCACACGGAACGTGAACACACGGTCAGGCTCGACGATACGCTCAACGATCTTAGCGGCCTCAAATTCGGGATGTTGATTATAGATGGGTTCGATAGATTCGAGAACTTCCTGTACTGCCTGCAGGAATTCGCTTTCTCCGGGGTGCTTGCGCTCCAGATCAGCCATGATTTTTTTAACTTCCATAGTTCTATTTTTTAAGGTTAGGTTTCTTTTACTACAAATATAAGCATATTTCTTATAGATTGTAACTTTTTCGCAAAAATAATTCACACTTTCGCGGGTCGTTTTCCGTTCACCTATATAAAACAAACAAGGCGGACGGTCTCCTCCTGCACCCCGCCCCTGCCCCGTCGAAATGATTTTATGAGATTCGCCGGAGCAAAATTCCATTTTTACGAAAAAAAAGTTATCTTTGTTCGGATCAATAGAACGACGATAAAAACAATGGATTCTGCAAAATACACGTTACAGGAAGTTACCACCGCGGCACTCGCCGGCGAATGGCTGGACTTTCCGAAAAAACTTTATAAAGACAACCGCAACTGGGTCTGTCCGCTGGATGACGACATCCGCGAGGTGTTCGACCCCGAAAAGAACGAACTTTTCAAAGAGGGCGAGGCCGCACGCTGGATCGTCCGTGACCCGAAAGGCGAAATCGCAGGCCGTATCGCCGCATTCTACAACCGCGAGAAAGCCTCTCTGGAGGATCAGCCCACGGGAGGATGCGGATTCTTCGAGTCGATCGACGAACAGCAGGTTGCCGACCTGCTGTTCGATGCGGCACGTCTGTGGCTCGCCGCACGCGGCATGGAGGCAATGGACGGCCCGATCAACTTCGGACAACGCCGCGACTGGTGGGGCTGCCTCGTGGAGGGATTCGAATTTCAACCTCTGTACCGAAACCCCTACAACCCGCCCTACTACAAGGAACTCTTCGAGAACTACGGTTTTCAGAACTATTTCAACCAATACAGTTACATCTGGCGCGTGAACGGCACCGAGGCCAACAAACTGATCTTCACCCGTGCCGAACATCTCTACTCCAATCCGGGGTATCACGTCGAACACATCGACATGAACAATCTGGAGGAGGCAGCCGAGAATTTCCGCATCATCTACAACAAAGCATGGTCGCTGTTTTCGGGCGTGAAACCCATCTCGCACGAGGAGGCCATGCAGCTGATGCGCACAATGAAACCCATCATCGACCCCAACATCATTTTCTTCGCCTATTTCCACGAGGAGCCGATCGGCTTCTTCATCACCGTCCCCGATCTGAACCGCCTGATCGGCAAGTTCAACGGCAAGTTCGGTCTGTGGCAGAAACTCGACCTGATGTGGAACCTCAAGGTGCGCAAATCGTGCGACCGCGCTTTTGCCCTGATTTTCGGCATCACTCCCGAATTTCACGGCAAGGGTGTCGAATCGGCAATGATGGTCAAGTACTGGCACTACATCGAAGAGGCAAAAAATCCCTACAAAACGATGGAATTGGC
This sequence comes from Alistipes sp., assembly GCA_020026415.1. GTDB lineage: Bacteria > Bacteroidota > Bacteroidia > Bacteroidales > Rikenellaceae > Alistipes. The sequence goes on from JAHHQL010000003.1 coordinate 108,625, forward strand.
GTGGGTCGGCGATTTCAACCCCGTGATGAACCGTATGGTCGAACGCTATGTCTGCGCCGAACGTCATAAGGTGCACACCACCTACCGCTACCTGTTCGACCGCGCCAAAGAGTTCCACCGCTGTCCGCGTCTGGGCGTCAAGCGACAGGAGTAGGCTCCCCCCCTCCCGGAAAAACGAACACATACCTTAAAACTTTAATAATCTAAACTATGAAAACAACCGTATTTGTAAACCATCATATCGCCGCAGGCGCCAAGATGGCCGAATTTGCAGGCTACAACATGCCGATCGAATTTACGGGAATCAACGACGAACACCTCACCGTCCGCAACGGCGCGGGCGTATTCGACGTGAGCCACATGGGCGAATTTTGGATTAAAGGTCCGCACGCGCTGGATCTTTTGCAGAAGGTGATGTCGAACGACGTGTCGAAACTCGTGGACGGAAAGGTACAGTATTCGTGCATGCCCAACGGTCGCGGCGGTATCGTCGATGACCTGTTGATCTACCGCGTGGATGCCGAGACCTACATGCTCGTGCCCAACGCCGCCAACATCGACAAGGACTGGAAACACATCCTCGAAGCCGCCAAGGAGTTCGGGATGGAGGCAGGCCACGGCAAAGAGCTCTACAACGCATCGGACGAGATCTGCCAGTTGGCGGTTCAAGGCCCCAAGGCGATGAAGATCATCCAGAAGATGTGCCAGGAGCCGGTCGAAGACATGGAATACTACACCTTCAAGAAGACCGAGGTGGGTGGCGTGAAGGTCATCCTTTCGATCACGGGATACACGGGTGCGGGCGGTTGCGAGATCTACGCCGCAAACGAGGATGCCGAGCAGTTGTGGAAAGCACTCTGGGAGGCAGGTGAAGAGTACGGATTGAAGAATATCGGTCTGGGAGCACGCGACACGCTGCGTCTGGAGAAAGGTTTCTGCCTCTACAGCAACGACATCGACGACACCACCTCCCCCATCGAGGCAGGTCTGGGTTGGATCACGAAGTTCGCCGAGGGCAAGAACTTCATCGACCGCGAATATCTGGAGCGTCAGAAAGCCGAGGGCGTAACGCGCAAACTCGTGGCATTCAAACTCATCGACCGCGGTATTCCGCGTCACGGCTACAAACTCTGCACCTCGGAAGGCGAGGAGATCGGCCATGTGACTTCGGGTACGATGTCGCCCTGCCTGAAGATCGGTATCGGTATGGGTTATGTCAAGAAGGAATACTCGAAGATCGGCACACAGATCGCCGTCGAGTGCCGAGGCCGTCTGCTGAAGGCCGAGGTCGTAAAACTACCGTTCGTATAGAGCGCATACCTCTTATATAATAAACCCCGTCACTCGGCGATGAGTGACGGGGTTTTATTTTGCTTAAAAAGACAGGTTACTGCTTACGCACCCACTCCAGAACGGGATCAATGCCGTTTACATAGTCGTCCACCGACATCTCCAACAGCACGTCGGGTGCCAAGGTCGGCATATCCTCCTCCACCATCTTGAAATATTTGGTCGAATAACAAACCTCTATTCCCGATTCGGGCAACTTGAACGAACGCACCTCGCCATAGTGGTTCGGCTTTCCGGCGGTCTGTTCGCCCAAGAGACACGCGCCCAATTTCTGCTTCAGATCCAGCGCATTGAGAATGCCCGACGAGAAGGTCGAACGACCGATGACGCCGTAAATCTTCAAATCGGGATGCTGACGATGTTCGGCAATAAGTTTCTCGACCAGAGCGGTAAATTGAGCGGAACTGCCGCCCGAATTGTAACGCAGATCGAACACCACCTTGCGCATTTTGCCCTTTCGGATGGTCTCAAGCACCCGATCGGCAAACTCTTGAAACGAGGGCAACTGCCCGGCCACCTTCGGATTGCCATACTGCGCCTCCAACTCACGACTCCAGCATTTGTTGTACTGCACATAGTAGATCGAACCGTCGTCGATGAGCGATTCGGAGAACAACTGCCGACCGTTGCGCAGACACATCGCCATTTTCTTGGGGTTGAGCGTTTCGTACTCCTCGTCATACGTTCCGATCGTCATCTCGACCGACTCGCGGCGGCCGTCCCTTTCGAAGGTCAGCAGCGCAGTATCACCCGCCACCGTATTGAAGAAATTATGCAGATCACAATACGCCAACAATTTGGGAACGACATTACGCACGTTCGACACATTATCGACCGTCAGCAGCGTGCAGAATTTTTCTGCCACTTCTTCGATCTTTTGACCGTTGATCTCTACCAGATTCCAACCCAAAAGACGGGCATATTGAGGTTTGGTTGCGAGCAACACATAATCATTGCCGAACCCCACCAATCCGATCGGCAGAATCCGCTGACGGTTCAGATAAGGCACGATGTTGATCGCCGTATGCGAATCGCCCATTCCGGCCAAGACCTGTTGCAGACGGACGGCGAGTTCAAATTTGGAACTCTTGCGGCAATGCTTCGCCACGCTCTTCATCTCTTTGCGAAATTCACGTTCGCTCTTCTCGGCAAAAAGGTTGAAGTGTCGTTTGGGTAACTCCCCGCGCATAAATTGCACATCGCCCCGCCAATCCTTCACAATGGGGTTCTGCCCGCTTGCACATACCACCGAGGCCAACATACACAACAAAACGAATAAATGTTTTTTCATAGGTATCGAGTTTTATTTTTAGTCTGAAGTAAGAAACGAAAGTAATCAAACAGAAACGATTCTCAAATCTTTATGGCGATTTTTTCATCTGCCGACCACAAAAAAAGAGCATCGCCCTCAAAAGGCAATGCTCTTAAAACATCTTTTCCCTTCAGGACGACTACTCCACGTACAACACCAGTCCCTTCAGGTATTCGCCTTCGGGATGGTAGATGTTGATCGGATGATCGGCAGGCTGGGTCAGCTGATGCAGGATGCGCACCTTGCGCCCTGCGATGGCTGCCGCCGAGAAGACGGTCGTGCGGAACAACTCCTTCGACACGGCCTGCGAGCAGGAGAACGTGAAGAGGATGCCGCCCGGCTTGATCTGCGACAGGGCGCGGGCATTCAGCCGCTTATAGCCCTGCATGGCGTTGCCCAACACGCGGTGGTGCTTGGCAAAGGCCGGCGGATCGAGGATGATCAGATCATATTTCGAACCGATATCTTTCAGGTAGGTCACCGCATCGGCAGCCACCTCCTCGTGGGGTGCATTTTCGCCGAAGTTCAAGATCATGTTGTCTCGCGCCAACTCCACGGCACGCTCCGAAGAATCCACCGAACACACCTCCTTCGCGCCGCCTGCCAGAGCATAGACCGAAAATCCGCCCGTATAGCAGAACGTGTTGAGCACCGTGCGCCCCTTGGCATAACGCTTCACGAGTTCGCGGTTCTCGCGCTGATCGAGGAAGAATCCCGTTTTCTGACCCTCCTCCCAATTGACGAGGAATTTCTGACCATGCTCCAGAACGACCTCCGACGAGCGTTTCGACTGCCCCCACAGATAGCCGTCCACCGCACCGAGGTTGGCTTTCGGAGGAACGGTCTGCGACGATTTGTCATATACGGCGGTGATCCGGTCGCCATACACCGAACGGATCGCCTCGCAGATCTCACGACGCGAGCGGAACATACCGCACGAATGGCACTGCACGACGGCTGTCGTATTGTAAATATCGACCACCAATCCGGGCAGCGAATCGCCCTCGCCGTGAATCAGACGGTAGCACGTGGTATCTTCGCAATCGGTATAACCCAATGCGCAACGCACCTCACAGGCACGTGCGATGCGGTCGTTCCACCACTTCTGGTCGATCACCTCGTCCTCGAACGAAAGCACGCGCACGGCAATCGAACCGATCTGATAATGCCCCTTGGCAATGAACTCACCGCGGCTGGTATATACGTCAATGATGATGCCCTCCTGAATCTGGTCGTCGCTTTCGGCTTCGATGCGATCCACGGCACCTGAAAAAATCCACGGGTGGCGGCGCATAAGCGACTCTTCCTTCCCGCGTCTAAGCACGATTTTCGGGTTCATGAAACTCTATTTTTTGATTTTGGGCGTATCTTGTAATTTGTTGTAGATCTGGATGCACACCCACGCATCAGTGGCGGCGTACAACTGTTGGCTCGGCGTGAAACTCGCAGCCTCCCAGTTGCTCAGCCGCTGTGCCTTCGACACCCGTTTGCCGAGGATGATGGCCGACATTTTGCGCAGGCTCTTCTCCTCGATGCCCCACTCCGGCACAAGCGTCTGCAAATCGACGAATCCTCCGTCGCGGAAATGCCTCAGTTTACGCAACGAGCGCAAATCCCCCGCCACGTCGGCACCGATCTTACGAACCGATTTCGATTCAAGCAGTTGCAGGATGGGTTTGCAGAAAGGAATTTTATTCAAGCGGAACAGATAGCACACCGTCGGCGTCGATAACTGCAACAGAGCGACCCGATACGACACGCCCGGACGGAACGAAGGACGCGTTTCGGTGTCAAATCCGATCGTGGGATATTGTTTCAGATCGTTGCAGGCGGCCTCGACCTCCTCTTCGCGGTCGATCACGCGGATCGTACCGGGAAATTCGATGGCGGGCAAATCGGCCGTCTGTTCGTTACTGATTTTCGGGATAAAATGATTCTCTGTGCTCATCATGTTGCAAAATTCTCACAAAAGTAACCTTTTTTCCGTTTATTTCCGAATTTTTTCGATCAGTCCGTCCTCGCGCGTATGCAAAATCCCCTCGCCGATCAACCCGCGGAGCACTTCGCCCGATCGCTCCACCCCGCAGTCAAGCAGCGTACAGAGCCGTGCAGGGTCGTTTTCGCCACGCTCCACGAGCGCAAGGATCTCACGCCGAATCGCTTCGTCATCCCCACTTTGACGTTTCCGCCGACGGCGTTTTTCCAGACACAGATCGCACACGCCGCACTCGGGCGTATCCTTACCGCCGAAATAGGCATCGAGTACCGCACTGCGACACCGTTCCTCATTCTCGGCATAGGCGATCATGTGTCCGAACCGCTCGTGCATCAGAGCCTTGCGCCGCTGATAGGTATCGGGCGAAATGTAGAGATCCTCCCGCGGCAGACGCTCCTCGTCGAAATAGATCATCGGCGCATGGTTCGAGGGAATGTAACGGATCAGTCGCAACTGCCACAACTTTTTGAGCAGTTCCTTCACGCGGTCGATCCTGTAACCGCTCCATGTTGCCAGTTCGTTCTCGTCGATGGGGCGGAAATCGGTGAACACGCCGTTGTACAGCCGCAAAATCGTTCGGATGAAATGGTCGAGTTCCTCGCGCCGGATGCGTACCTTATACAGGTCGTCACGGCTCACGCAGAACATCAACCGCGCGGGATTGTCCTGCGCATCGGTCAGCGTCAGGTAGCCGTTCTGTTGCAGGAGTTTCAGTGCACTCTGCACCTTACCGATGTAGAGGTGTTCGCGGGCACAGAAGTCGAAGATGTTGAACAACATCGACGCTCCCTGTCCTTCGCCGAATCCGATCTGAAGAAACGAACATACGCGATCGTAAATATCCTTGATCTCTTCAATCGGCGGAAATTCCTGATCGAAACGCCGTGCGATGCGTTCGGCATCGTCCTTATCGACCAACAAAAGCGCATAGGCGCGTTTGCCGTCACGCCCCGCACGCCCTGCCTCCTGATAGTAACTCTCCAAAGAGTCGCACATCGAGTAGTGCAACACGAACCGCACATCGGGCTTGTCGATACCCATACCGAAGGCGTTCGTAGAGACCATCACCCGCACGCGACCCGACAGCCACTCCTCCTGACACCTGTTACGCTCGGCATACCCCATACCGCCGTGATACGCCGCGGCGGAGATACCCTCGTTACGCAGAAACCCGGCAATCTGCTCCGTCCCCTCGCGCGTCCGCATATAGACGATGCCCGTTCCCGGCACGCCGTGAATCATGCGCAACATCTGCCCGTTCTTGTCGTCCGTATGGCGCACGCTGTACGAAAGATTCGCCCTCAGGAAACTGCTCCGCAGAATATGCTCCTCTGCGAACGACAACCGCTCCATGATGTCCTTCGTGACGAGTTCCGTCGCCGAGGCCGTCAAGGCCAGCACGGGCACATCGGGCAACATTTCGCGCAATTGAGCAATGCGCAGATAGGCGGGGCGGAAGTCGTAGCCCCACTGCGAGATGCAGTGTGCCTCATCCACCGCCAGAAGCGACACCTTCATGCGCTGTACCCTCAGGCGGAACGGCTCCGAAGCAATGCGTTCGGGAGCGATGTAGAGGAATTTGACATCGCCATAGGTGCAGTTGTCCAGCGCGATGTCGATCTGACGGGGTGACAACCCCGAATGCACCGCCACCGCCGGTATGTGCCGACGGCGCAAGTGATCGACCTGATCCTTCATCAACGCGATCAGCGGGGTGATGACGATGCACAACCCCTCGCGAGCCATGGTGGGCACCTGATAGGTCAGCGATTTTCCGCCCCCCGTGGGCATCAGGGCGAGCGTATCGCGCCCTGCCATAACCGAACGGATGATCTCCTCCTGCACGGGACGGAACTCTTCGTATCCCCAGAAGCGTTTCAGTACTTCGTGAATTTTGTCTCGGTCGGTATTCATAGGTACAAAGGTAGGAATTTTAATAAACTTTTCCCCGCAAACCATCCCCAAAATAAGGTAAATCAGCCCTCGGAGGCACAGAAGTATTTGCAGAACGACAAAAAAATTCTATTTTTGCGACAAACCGAAAAACAAGAAACCCATGAAGATAGATTCCAAATTCCAAATCCGTGAAATGGCAGGCGAACATGTCATCGTACAGCCGGGTCACTTGGGAGTCGATATGACCCGTATCATTTCGCTCAACGCCACATCGCTTTTCCTGTGGCAGGAGTTGCATGACAAGGAATTTACGGCAGAGGATGCCGCGCGCCTGCTCTCGGAAAACTACAATGTCGATGCCGCCACCGCCCTTCGCGATGCGGAGGCATGGTGTCGGAAACTCGTTGAAAACGGATTGGCAAAATAAATAATCATACAGGGTCGGGCAAAACCCATGAAACACCGCAAATCCATATCACTGGGACTTATGGCCGTCTATCTTCTGACGACCCTTCTCTCGGTGTACCTTTCGCTCACATGTATCTGTTCGCACGAGCGCGGCGAACGGCATGCCTGTGACACCTCGTGTCGTCACACACCGGGCGAAAGCGCGGATTCTTTCCGCATGGATCCGTCGTGTCGCTGTCTGCATCACTATCTTGCCGACAACACGAACCTCTATGTGGATTCCAACCGCGACCGCAGTCATGCCCCCTCCCTGCAACTCCTTCAGATCCTCCTCCCGACGGAAATCCGTACGGAATACGAGGAGCAGACCACGGAACGGATTCCCGCCCCGCGCTCCGTCCCGCTCCATTCGCACATCATTACACCGCGCCCCCTGCGCGGCCCTCCCGCATTGGTTTAAAATCCGACCTTTCGGTTTGTCATTCGAGACAAACCTCGATGCGACACACTCCTGCCGCATCATCAAAAGATCTTTTTAAACCATTGCAAAACAATGAAAATCAACAAAATACTTTTCACGGGTCTTTTCGGACTCGCCACCTTCCTGTCCGCTCACGCACAGGAAGTACGCGGTACGGTCGTCGATGAACAAAAAGAAATCCTTGTCGGCGCATCGGTCTATTGGGCAGACACCCGCGTGGGTACGAGCGTCGATGTCGAAGGACGCTTCCATCTGCACCGCGTCAAAGGCTACGACCGCCTCGTGGCCTCGTTTTTGGGCTATCTCAACGACACGATTCAAGTCAAAGAGGGTGTCAGCCTTGCCGATTTCGTCCTCAAGCCCGAAGGCATGGGACTTGAAACCGTCGTCATCAACTCCAACCAGAGCGGCAACTACGTCAAACGTATGGGTACCGTGAAAACCGAGATGATCTCGTTCGCGGGTCTGTGCAAAATGGCATGTTGCAATCTTGCCGAATCATTCGAGAACTCGGCATCGGTGACCGTCGGTTACAGCGATGCCATTTCGGGTGCGCGTCAGATCAAGATGCTCGGTCTGGCAGGTACCTACACCCAGATTCTCGACGAAAACCGCCCCATCATGCGCGGTCTGAGTACCCCCTACGGACTGAGTTATACGCCGGGTATGTGGCTCAACTCGATTCAGGTTTCCAAAGGCGTGTCGTCCGTGACAGCAGGACACGAAGCCATCACCGGACAGATCAACCTCGAACACCGCAAACCGACCGATTCGGAGCGTCTGTTCGTCAATCTCTACCTCGATGACGAGTTGCGTCCCGAGGCGAACATCTCGTCGGCAATTCCGATCAACGACCGCCTCTCGACCGTCCTGCTGTTGCACGGCTCGGCCGACACCGAAGCACGCAGCATGCACCACATGGACAAGAACCACGACGGCTTCCGCGATATGCCCCGTTCGAACCAGATCAACGTGGCAAACCGCTGGCTCTACACCGCACCGAGCGGTTTCCAGTTGCGTTGGGGTGCGAAATACACGCAGGAGGAACGCCTCGGCGGACAACTCCGCTACAAACGCAGCATGCGCGATCGGATGCACTCGGCATGGCAGGACGAGGAGACCCTCTACGGCTCGTTCATCCGCAACCGCAATGCAGGAGCCTACATCAAGGCGGCAAAACCCGTCGGACGCTCGGTTTACGACCTCTTCGAAGAGAACGAACTGCGCTCGAACATCGCGTTTGTGGCCGACTTCGACCACTTCAACGAGGATGCCTACTTCGGTCTGAACAACTACAAGGGTAACGAAAATTCGCTGGCGGCAACCCTCATGTACAACCACTATTTCACGACCCGTTCGTCGCTGATCATCGGATCGCAACTCCACCTGCAATATTTCGACGAGCAGTTGGACAACAACACTCCGTGGATCGCGCAGTCGCCCGCCCTTCACTACAATCTCGACCGCAACGAGCGCGAGGCCGGTCTTTTCACCGAATACACCTACACCGTCAAAGAGAAATTGTCGCTGGTGGCGGGTATTCGCGGAGACTACAACCACTACTACGACCGATTCTTCCTTACACCGCGCGGCCACATCAAATGGGATCCGAGCCGTTCGACCACCCTGCGCCTGTCGGCAGGTTTGGGCTACCGCTCGACGAACATCATCACCGACCACATCGGGATCCTCACCACAGGTCGTCAGATCCGCCTTTCCGAGGCATTCCGCGACATCGACCGCATGGAGAAGGCTCTGACCTTGGGCGGCAGCATCACACAGACGTTCGGTCTGGTAAAAAAGGACGATGCCACGCTGAGCCTCGACTACTTCCGCACGGAGTTCTACAACTCGGTGGTGGTCGATCAGGAGTACTCGCCCTCCGAGATCATGATCTACAACACCGACGGCCGTTCCTACACCGACACCTATCAGGTCGATTTCACGTGGACGCCCGTCGAGCGACTGGACATCTTCGCCACGTTCCGTTACACCAATTCGTCGATGACGATCAATCGTCCCGACGGCACGACCGCCAAGGTTGAACGTCCGCTCGTCAGCCAGTACAAAACGCTTCTGAACATTCAGTACGCCACCAAGTTCCGCCGCTGGACGTTCGATGCCACGGCACAATACAACGGCGGTTCGCGCATCCCCACGCAGACGGGTGTTTTGGCCGATGCCTACCACACGCCCGCCTACCCCGTGTTCTTCGCACAGATCACCCGCAAGGTGGGTCGTTTCGACCTCTACCTCGGTTGCGAGAACATCGCCGACTACCGCCAGAAAGATCCGATCATGGGTGCCGACCGCCCCTTCTCGACGGCCTTCAACTCGATGAACGTGTGGGGTCCGCTCATGGGTCGCAAGTTCTACTTCGGCCTGCGCTTTAACTTATATTAACAGAGTGTAAAAACTTTAAAACATCCGATACCATGAAAAAAATTATCTTGCTCACGCTGGCTCTCGTGATGAGCCTGACGATTGCGGCGGCCAAAGCCCCCGCCCGGAAAACCGTCAAGACGACGGTCTTCACCACCGATCTCCACTGCCACAGTTGTGTCAATAAGATCATGAACAACGTACCGATGTTCGGCAAAGGTGTCAAAGACGTGAAAGTAAACATAGATACCAAAGAGGTGACAATCGTTTACGATGCCTCGAAAAACACGGATCAGCATCTGATCGAAGCCTTCCGTTCTCTGAAGATCAACGCTGAAGTAAAAGATAAAAAACCCGCTCCCGAAAAGAAATAATCGGGCGCAAAAACAAACGGGCGGGAAACCTTAAAAGGTTTCCCGCCCGTTTTTATGGACACAAAAACGGGTCGCACTTCGGAAGTGCGACCCGTTTCGTGTACGGATTCGTTGTCCGCTTATTTCTTGTTGTTTCTCATGCGTGTCTCCTGTTCGCGCATAAGTTCCTCGTAACGAGCCTGAAAACGCGATTTCTTGCCGTTCGATTTCTTGGCGGCATTGGCATTCATGATCGCCTGAATCTTCGTGTCATCGACGAAGTGGCGGATGATCTGCGTCTGACCGATCGTGAAGAGGTTCGACAGCAGGTAGTAGTAACACAAACCGCTCGAATAGGAGTTGAACCACAGGAGCATCATGATCGGCATCAGATAAACCATCATGAACTTCATGCCGGCCATCTGAGGCTGCGAGGCCGAGGTCTGGTTGTAGTTGTAGAGCGAGTAGCCGAACAACGACACCGCCATCAAGAGGGCAAACAGACTGATGTGGTCTCCGTACATCGGGATCGAGAACGGCAACTGAAGAATACTGTCGTAAGACGAAAGATCATCGGCCCACAGGAACGACTGCCCGCGCAACTCGATTGATGCGGGGAAGAAGCGGAACATGGCGTAGAGGATCGGCAACTGGATGAGCATCGGAATGCAACCGCCTGCGGGGTTGATGCCTGCCTTGCGGTAGAGTTGCATGGTCTCCTGCTGACGCTTCATGGCGTCTTCGGGTTTGGGGTATTTCTTGTTGATCTCCTCGGTCTGCGGCTTGATCAGACGCATTTTGGCCATCGAGACATAACTCTTGTAGGTCATCGGCGAAATGACCAACTTGACAAGCAGCACCAGAATGAAGATGATGATACCGAAGTTGGCGACATACTGGCGCAGGAAGTCGAATACGGGGATCACGCAATAGCGGTTCACCCATCCGAAGATTCCCCAGCCCAGCGGGACGAGACGTTCGAGATAAAGATCGCCGTAGCGTTCGCTTTCGTCGGCCACGTTCTTCAGAATCGAGAATTTGTTCGGGCCGAAGTAGAATCCGAAGTCGAACTGCGAGCCATCACCTTCAAACGGGACGGACATCTCCGACGAGAAACGCTTGATGAATCCCGAACCGGGCTGATCCGTATCGAACTTCACGTTGGCATAACCCAAGTTCTTCGTGGCGATGAACACCGATGAGAAATACTGCTGTTTGAAGGCCACCCAGTTCACCTGCGAGGTCAATTCCTCTCCCTTCGATGCCTCGGCCATGCCGATGTCGTCGATCGAGGTCTCGCCGGGCAGACGATAGGCGATCGTCGTGTACATATTTTCGTTCTTGAAGCCCTTCTCGTTCTGGTAGGAGGTGTTTGCCCACGTGATGTTCAGAAGCGACTGGTTGGCCATGAGTTGAGCCATGCCCACCCATTTCACGTCGTAATCCACCAGAAACTTGTCGGCCTCGTGCTCACCGCCACGGATCGTGTAGTGATACTCCAGAGCCGACTCCTCGGCAAATTTCAGACGCATCACCACCTTCGAATTACCCTCCGTGTCCTTCACGACGGGATCAGCCTCGAACGTATAGTCGCGCGTATTGACGGGGACGTTGTTCAAGCCGTTCTTCACGAAGAACGAAAGGTTGAAATCGGCGGTCGTCGGATCGAACATCTCGACGGGTTGTCCGTCTTTATCCTCGGCATATTTCGTGTAATTCTTCAGCGTAACGCCCGTAATCTGACCTCCGCGGGTCGAAAATCGCACCTTGATTTCATCATTCTCGACCACGAACTCCTCGGCCTCACGGCTCTGGGCAGCAGCCAGATACTCGCCCTCGCGGGCAATTCTCTTCTCCAATGCGGCAGCGGCGATCTCTTCGGGCGTGCGGGTATCGGCCTGCAACTCCACCTTTGTCGAATCTGCGGCAACGGGTTCGGGGGCATTTGCGGCGGCAATCGAATCCTGCTGCATCTGCCACTCAGCCATGGTACGCTGGTTTTCGGCCTGCTCCTTATTGCTCAAATAGGCGAATCCGAAAAACAGGATGCCCATAAGAACAATACCAATAATTGTCTTTTTATCCATTTATATATTACTTTTTTAAGGTTCCGTCCCGGTGTTCTGCCCCTCGTTGAAGCCCTCTTCCATTAGATGCCAAGTCCCCTCGACAGAGGGGATTTGACAGGGAATCGGGACAACCGATCGGGAAATCGCGCCCCTTCAGGGGTGCCAACACTGTTCGAATCCTGCGTGTGTTATTTCTTCTCTTCGGAATACTCCAGCGCGGCCTTCACAAATGCCACAAACAGGGGAGAGGGATTGTGAACCGTACTCTTGTATTCGGGATGATACTGCGTACCGATGAACCAGCGGAGTTCGGGAATCTCGACAACCTCCACCAGACCCGTTTCGGGGTTCGTGCCGACGGTCTTCATGCCTGCGGCCTCGAACTGATCGCGATACTCGCTGTTAAACTCATAACGGTGGCGGTGACGCTCCGAGATGTTGAGTTTTCCGTAAGCCTCGGCAACCTTCGAGCCTCTGCGCAAGGTACAGGGATAAGCACCCAGACGCATCGTGCCGCCCTTTGCGGTCACTTCTTTCTGTTCCTCCATCAGATCAATCACGGGATGTGTCGTCTTGGTCTCCATCTCCACCGAGTTGGCATCCGTCCAACCCAGCACGTTGCGGGCGAACTCGATCACGGCACACTGCATACCCAGACAAATTCCCAAAAACGGGATGTTGTTTTCGCGGGCATACTTCACACCGAGAATCTTACCCTCGATACCGCGATTACCGAAACCGGGAGCAACCAAAATACCGTTCATGCCGCCCAAGGTCTCCCCGATGTTGGCTTCGGTGAGTTTCTCGGAATTTACATAGCAGAGTTTCACCTTGCACTTGTTCACGGCACCTGCATGCACGAACGATTCGCTGATCGACTTGTAGGCATCGGGCAGTTCGGTATATTTACCGACCAGAGCGATCTTGATGACCTTCGTCGGGTTCTTCACGCGCTCCACGAAATCGCGCCATGCGTCCATATCGGGTTCCTGATCGGCGGGCATGTCGAGTTTCGAGAGGACGACCTCGTCCAGATGCTGTTCGTGCATCTTCAAAGGCACCTCGTAGATGGTCGGCACGTCGATCGACTCCATCACGGCATTGGCATCGACGTTGCAGAACAGGGCGACCTTACGCTTCAGATCGGCCGACAGCGGATGCTCGGTACGCAGAACGAGGATGTCGGGCTGCAAACCGTTCTCCAACAAGGCCTTCACCGAGTGCTGCGTGGGTTTGGTCTTCAACTCGCCCGAAGCGGCCAGATAAGGGATCAGGGTCAGGTGAACCAGACAGGTGTTCTTCACGCCCAACTGGTAGCGCAACTGACGCACCGACTCGATGAACGGCAGCGACTCGATGTCGCCGACCGTACCGCCGATCTCGGTGATGATCACATCGTAGATCTTCTGCTGACCGAGCAACTGGATGCGACGCTTGATCTCGTCGGTGATGTGGGGAATGACCTGCACGGTCTTACCCAGATATTCGCCCTTACGCTCCTTCTCGATGACGCTCTTGTAGATACGTCCCGTCGTGACGTTGTTGGCACGCGAGGTGGGATGGTTCGTGAAACGCTCGTAGTGTCCCAAGTCGAGGTCGGTTTCCGTACCGTCCTCCGTCACATAGCATTCGCCGTGCTCGTAGGGGTTAAGCGTTCCCGGATCCACATTGATGTAGGGATCGAGTTTCTGAATGGTCACCGAATAGCCGCGAGCCTGCAACAGGCGGGCAATAGATGATGAAATAATTCCTTTACCGAGCGACGAAGCGACACCGCCCGTAACAAAAATGTACTTAGGTTTGGAAAGTTTCATTTCTTCTTTATTTATCGTTGTTTTCTTTCGAATTTTGCTGTGCTTCCGAGTCGATCATACGAACCTTCTCGATATTTTGTGCGATCTCCTGCCGGATGCGGTCGATCTTCTGACGCACCTCGGCCACCAGCGAATCGGCGTTCTTTGACTTGGAGAAGAATCCGATGTTGTTCTCCAGCAGAGCGATCTCCTGCTCCATCTGGCGCACCTTGTTGTAGAGGTGTTCGCGCTCCGAACGCAGGCGTTTTTCACCGCCCTGACGCATCGACGACACCTTGTCGCGGAAACGGTTCATCGAGCGGTCGCGCTCCGACGAACGCAGGGCATCGAACAGCGAATCGACTGCCGCCTTGTAGCGTTTCTGAATGGCATCCTTCTGTCTGATGGGCACGAAACCGATCTCGCCCCAACGGCGTTGGAACGAGCGGATCACTTCGTAACCACCGGCCTTGACATCGGCCGAAGCCATCTCGTCGAGCAGAGCCTGCTTGCGGCGCAGGTTCTCTTCGTGCTCGGCATCCATGCTCGAAAAATGAGCGGCTTTGCGCTCGAAAAATTTGTCACATGCGGCGCGGAAGCGTTTCCACAAGGCATCCGAATGACGGCGCGATACGGCTCCGATCTTCTTCCAGCGTGCCTGCAAAGCGATCAGATCCTCCGTGGCCTTCTTCCACTCCTCGCTGTTTGCGAGCGATTCGGCGGCCTCGCAAATTTCGTTCTTGAGTTGGAGGTTATGTTCCATTTCGACCTTCACACCGGCGTAGAAGTTGCGTTTGAGTTCAAAGAACTTGTCGCACGCCATGCGGAAGCGTTCGTAAATGCGGTTGTTGTTTTTCTTGGGGGCAAAGCCGATGGTCTTCCACGTTTTCTGGATCTCCAGCAAACGGTCGCTGGCCTTGTTCCACTCCTTGCGCGAGGTGAGCGGCTGCGCGGAGAGTTCCTCGGCGGCCTCGCACAGACCCGCCTTGAGTTCGAGGTTCTTCAACTGCTCGTTCTTGAGTTGTTCGAAATGCTCCTGATGACGTTTGTTGATGCGGCTCGATGCGGCCTTGAAACGTTCCCACAACGACTCCTTAAATTCGTTCGCCACGGGACCCGTCTCGCGCCACTCGTCGTGCAGACGCTGCAACTTGTGGAAGGCCTCAACGACCGAGTCCTCCATCAGAAGGGCTTCGGCAGCCTCACACAACCGGACTTTCTGCTCGTAGTTCTTCTTCAAGTCCAGATCGCGCAGTTCCTTGTTGATCTTGATGAACGAATAGAAATTCTCGACATGGAGGTTGTAGGTCTCCCACAGATCCTTCACGTTTTGGGCGGGAACAAGCCCCGTATCCTTCCAACGCTGCTGCAATTCGCGGAACTTGTTGAACGTATGATTGAGCGTCTCGTCGGAATTAACCAGTTCCTTCAACTCCTCGATGATGCCGAGTTTGATGCGGAGGTTCTCCTCCTTCTCGGCTTCGAGGCCTGCCATAAATTCGTCTCTGAGGCGACGATACTCACGGAAATATTCTTTCAGTTTGATTTCGGCACCATCGACCTGCGGGGTGAACTCCTCGGCGGGAGCACCACTCTCAAGATAGGCGCGACGCTGGGTCTCGACCTCCTGACGGCGCAAACGATAAAAGGCAATCTTCAAAGCCTCCACTTCACGGCGCAACGACTGCACGGGCTGCTCTTCAAGCATGCGGCGGAACATATCGAGGATCTCCTCCTTGCTCTTACCGGCAAATTTGTCGGTGTCGGCCTCGCCCATTTCGATTTCGTCGTCCTCTTCCAGACCCGCCTCACGCGCGGCAAGTGCGGCATCCTCGTTCGAAAAATCGACCACCTCGGCCGACTGCGCGCGTTCTTCATCGTTGTCGCACGCCGCATCGGACACGTTTTGGGATTCCGTTCGGACGGATGATTGGGGTTGGTCGGCACAATTTACGGCCGGGGAAGTTCTCTGAACATCTTCAGCATTGCCGCTGACTTGCTCTTCGGGAGCAGAAAGTGTTGGTTTTTCAGTAGCCATCTCAGTAGTCTTTTTGATTCCGATTCATACACGACAGCATATAAATCTTGCAAATATAACCATATTATATGGATTTCGGAAGTTTTACCGCCAAAAGATTCGCCCCGAAATCCACGAAAAATGCCGTCTGAAACGATTTTCGATCCTTCAGACGGCATTTTGTCATTTTCTCCCTTTTCGGGCGATGCGTTTTGCGGCGGCGGCGCGTCCCGTCCGCAGGGGCGACGAGCCTTTGCGTACCGAGCGGGTGCCGGCGCGTTTCTTCTCGGCGCGTTTCGAGGAGGACTGACGCTCCCAGACCAGTTCGTCCTCGAACTTGCGGAAGGCATCCCAGTTGAATCCGCCCCGCGATTCGCCCTCTTCCTTCATAACCTCATCGAAATGAGGTTCGTCCGAAAGGCGGCGAGGCTGTTTCCGGCGCGGCTCGTCCTCGCGTTTGCGACAGGGTTCGTCGTTCCAGTCTTCGCGTTTTCGGCGGGGTTTTCCCTCAGCACGCCGATCGGACATCGCGCGTTCCATAAACTCCATCGCTTCGTCCATCTGCGAGGCAACCTGCCGCATTTCAGCCTCGGAAGTCTCCTTACGGGGTGCTTTGCGCGGGGCTTTCCGATCGTTGTTTTCGGGGTCGGCCATGCGGGCGATCTTGCGGCCGCGCGCCTGACGGTTGATCTTGCCGATCACCTCCTCGGCATCGGCAAACGGGACACTCACGAACGAGAACGTATCGCGCACGCAGAGGTCGTCGATATTCTTGTCGCGGAGGCCGCATTTGTGTTTCAAGAGATCGACAATCTTACGGGGCGAATAACCGTCCTTCGTACCGATGGCGAGGAACAGACGCGCCTTACCCTTGCGATCGACCGAGAAGGAGCGGATTTCGGGATAGGAACTCTCGTCCAACTCCGAACGGAACGCCAGACGGAGCAGGGCACTGAGTGCCTTTCGCGGATCGTGTTCGGCAAGGATTTCGTCCGCCATATCATCGTAGGCGGCGGGCATCTCCTCCTGCATGATCTCGCGCAGATCCTCGCTGATGCGGGCGCGTTTCATCGCCACAATATCCTGAGGCGAAGGAAGTTGTTCCTTACGCACATCGGCCTGAATATCGCGCATCATGCCGTTGAAACGGCGATACTCCGACGAGGAGATGAACGTGATGGCCGTACCCTCACGACCGGCACGACCCGTACGGCCGATGCGGTGGACATAACTCTCGGTATCCTGCGGAAGGGCGTAGTTGATCACGTGCGACAGGTTGCTCACATCAATTCCGCGGGCAGCCACATCGGTCGCCACCAGTATGTTCACCACCTTTTCGCGGAACTTGCGGAGGATCTTCTCGCGCATGGCCTGCGACACGTCGCCGTGGAGGCCTTCCGCCGAATAACCGCGCTGTGCCAGACGGGTAGCCAAGGCATCGCAATCAATCTTCGTGCGGCAGAACACGATGCCGTAGAAATCGGGTTCGACATCAATGATGCGGGTCAGCGCATCGAACTTGTCCGACTCGCGCACCTCGAAGTAGATCTGGTTCGTCAGGTCGGCCGTCATGTTCTGCGACTCGACCCTCACCTGCTGCGTATCACGCATATACTGTTCGGCCAGACGGACGATGCGTTCGGGCATGGTTGCCGAAAAGAGCAGCACGCGACGATCCCCGCCCGTATGCGACATGATCTCCTCGACATCCTCCACAAAACCCATGTTGAGCATCTCGTCGGCTTCGTCCAAGACCAAATATTTCACGTTGTCCAAGACCAGCGTACCGCGACGGATGTGATCCAGCACACGTCCCGGCGTGCCGACCACGACATCCACACCGCGTTTCAAACGGCGCAACTGCTCCGAAATGGCGGCTCCTCCATAAATTGCCGTGATCGACAGGTGTTTGTCGGCGTTGAGCGACTGCAACTCCTCGGCAGCCTGCAACGCCAGTTCGCGCGTCGGCACGAGGACGATGGCCTGCACCGAACCCCGACCCGCCTCCAAGCGTTGGAGGACGGGCAGTCCGAATGCGGCGGTCTTGCCCGTACCTGTCTGCGATTGGGCGATAATGTCCGAAGTGCCTTCCAGCAGCAACGGGATGGTGAGTTTCTGGATGGCGGTGGGGGTTTCAAAACCCTTGGCACGGACGGCGGCGAGCATCTCGTCGGAGAGTCCCAGATCGGCAAATGTTACTTCGTTGATTTCGTTGGTCATTGATAGACGTTTTTCCATGGAGCCGACTTGATCGAACTTCGGCCTTCCGAAGAAAGCCGCCGGCTCCGCTTTATGCTTTTAAATAAAAAAAATTAAGTTGCAAAGGTACGATAAAATATCTATTTTCATCGAAAAAATTACTATCTTCGCGTGTAATTTGCATAATTTCAAGGATCAGACCACAAAAAACGACCTATGAAACACCGCATCCTATTAGTCGATGACGAACCGGACATACTCGAATTTATCCGTTACAACCTCACCCGCGAGGGTTATGAGGTCTATACGGCCGAAAACGGCAAGGTGGCACTCGAAATCGCCCAAAAGCAGAAACCCCACCTGATTCTGCTTGACATGATGATGCCCGTCATGGACGGAATCCAGACGTGCCGCGCCATCCGCCAAAACCCCGAACTGAAGGACACGATGGTCGTGTTCCTGTCGGCACTGGGCGAAGAGGAACAGCAACTCAAGGGTTTCGATGTCGGCGCGGACGACTACCTCACGAAACCCATCAGAATGAAACTGCTTGTGAGCCGCGTGCAGGCACTCTTGAAACGCATCGACCCCGACTCCGCCGAGACCTCCGCACCGAAATCGGCCGTCATGATCGACACCGAAAGCCACACCGTCACCTGCAACGGCGAGCAGATCACCCTTCCCCGCAAGGAATTTGCCCTGTTGAATCTTTTGGCCTCGTCGGTCGGCAAACTCATCACGCGCGAAGAGATCTACGACAAGATCTGGGGCGAAAAAGTGGTGGTCGGCGACCGCACGATCGACGTCCACATCCGCAAATTGCGTCAAAAGATCGGCGAGGAACACATCGTCACGGTCAAGGGCGTCGGCTACCGATTCGAAGAATAACCCCGGACACGGATCTAACCGCTATGACATAGACGGTTATGCCTTCAAACAAAAGCGAATCCTCGTCCGTGAGCGAATTTCACGGACAAAAAACGCGGAAATTATTCTTTTTTTACGTAATTTTGCGAAAATCTAAAAAATTCATATCATAATCAAATGATTCGTGATCTTTTGGCCGTCGGAATGGGAGGTGCGGCAGGCAGCATGTTGAGATATGCACTCTCGACACGGCTGATGAGCGGCTGGCTCGCATGGGGCTTTCCGCTGGGCACCTTTTCGGTAAACATCGCAGGCTCACTCCTGATCGGTGTTGTCCTTGCACTCACCCGCGGTGGCTCCTTCCTTCAGATGATGCTCATGGTGGGCTTCTGCGGAGGATTCACCACCTTCTCGACGTTTTCGGCCGATGTCGTGAAACTGCTCAAGGTCGGAGACTGGAGCGCAGCGGCACTCTACATCCTACTGAGTGTCGTGGTTTGCGCCCTCGCCACGCTCATCGGACTCTGGATCGGAACAACTATAACTAAACTAACAGCATAAGAACTATGGTAATTTTGGTACTCAACTGCGGCTCGTCATCCATCAAATATCAGGTGATCGACATGCAGGACGCATCGAGCAAACTGCTCGCAAAAGGTCTCGTCGAAAGAATCGGCCTGCCCGAAGGTGACTTGACCCACAAGCCTGTCGGCAAGGATAAGTTTGAATTGCACCAGCCCATTCCCGACCACACAACCGGCATCAGCCTCGTAATGCAGGCTCTGATCAATCCCGAACACGGCGTGATCTCGTCACTCGACGAAGTGAAGGCCGTCGGTCACCGCGTGGCTCACGGTGGCGAATTTTTCCCCAAAAGTTGCCTCGTCGATGAGGACGCCAAGCAGAAGATCGCTTCCCTGTTTGAGATCGCCCCGCTGCACAACCCCGCCAGCATGCAGGGTATCGAGGCCATCGAAAAGGTATTGCCGGGTGTTCCCCAAGTGACCGTCTTCGATACTTCGTTCCACCAGACGATCCCCGCCAAGAACTATCTGTTCGCCATCCCCACCGAGTACTACGACAAGTACCGCGTGCGTAAATACGGTTTCCACGGAACCAGCCACAAGTTCGTCGCCAACACAGGTGCCAAACTTGCCGGTATCGACATCAACAACTCCAAGATCATCACCTGCCACATCGGTAACGGTGCCTCGATTACGGCCGTCGAGAACGGCAAATCGCTGGATACCTCGATGGGTTTCTCGCCGCTGGACGGTCTGGTGATGGGTACGCGTTCGGGTCTCATAGACGCCAGTGCCGTAACCTTCATCGGTGAAAAAGAACACATGACATGGAGCGACATGAGCAACATGCTCAACAAGAAATCGGGCGTTCAGGGTCTGTCGGGCGTGTCGAGCGACATGCGTGACATCGAAGCCGCCTGCGAGGCCGGCAACGAAAAGGCCATCATCGCACGCGACATGTACTTCTCGCGCATCAAGAAATTCATCGGTCAGTATGCTGCCGAAATGGGCGGTGTCGATCTGATCGTCTTCACGGGCGGTGTCGGCGAGAACTCGGACGAGATGCGCGCTGCCGTTTGCCAGAACATGGAGTTCATGGGTCTGAAGTTCGACGAGGATGCCAACAAGGGTGCCCGCGGCGTGGACAAGATCCTCTCGACGGCCGATTCGAAGGTGAAGGTCGCCATGATCTCGACCAACGAGGAGTTGGTGATCGCAACCGACACCTACAACATCGTCAAGGCTTTGTAATTCAGAAAAAGGTACAACAATTTAAAACTGTTAATAGCATCATGATTCAGCATCTTAGTGAAATCGTCGATGAGGCGAGAAAAAAAGGCAAAAAACGTTTGGCCGTTGCCTACGGTCAGGACACACACACCATTCAGGCTGTTTACGAGGCCTACAAGGAGGGTTTGGTAGAGCCGACACTCTTCGGTGACAAGGAGGTGATCGAGGCTGCCTGCAAGGAACTCGGCATCGACATGTCGGTGTTCCAGATCGTGGACGAGAAAGTCGATACGAAGTGTGTTCAGAAGGCCGTTCAGGCTGTCGTTGCCGGTGAGGCCGACGTGCTGATGAAGGGTCTGGTTTCGACCGACAAGTACATGCGCGGCATCCTCAACAAGGAGGCCGGCCTGTTCCCCCCGAAGGGCGTTTTGAGCCACGTCTCGATCTCGGAGATGCCGATCTACAACAAGTTGATCATCATGTCGGACGTTGCCGTGATTCCTCTGCCCGACTTCAAGCAGAAGATCAAGATCATCGGCTACCTGAAGCAGACCGCAAACCTGCTGGGTATCGAGTGCCCGAAAATCGCCTGCATCGCTCCCTCGGAGCAGTTGCTCCCCTCGGTAATTTCTTCGACCGAAGGTGCTCTGCTGGCCAAGATGGGTGACCGCGGTCAGTTGGGTAAGGTTGTCGTTGACGGTCCTCTGTCGCTGGACGTGGCCCTCTTCAAGGAGGTTGCCGAGCACAAAAAGGTAAAGGGTTCGCTCGTCGCCGGTGATCCCGACTGTCTGCTCTTCCCGAACCTCGAATCGGCCAACGTATTCTTCAAGTGCACCACCCACCTCTGCGGCGGTGAGTTGGCTGCCATGGTTATGGGTACGAAAGTCCCCTGCGTGCTGACTTCGCGCGGCGACTCGGCCAAGACGAAACTCTATTCGATCGCTCTGGCTTGTCTGGCTGCCAAATAATCAGCCCCAAGACACTCAAAAAAAGGCACATTCTTCCCGAATGTGCCTTTTTTATACCAATAAATCCTACATTTCCACATTTTCTTGTACTATAAGTCGAAAATAATGGGATTTTTTGCGTATTTTTGCAACGCTTTTTCCGGAAAGCACACCACCTAAAAAAGACATACGCATTATGGGATATAAAGTACTGGCAATAAATCCGGGATCGACCACCACCAAACTGGCGATCTACGAAGAGCAGATTCCGATCATGGAACTGGTCATCCGCCACACGCACGAAGAGGTGACCCGTTTCCGGGATGTGGTCGATCAGTTGGACTGGCGTCACGATGTCATCCTCGACGCACTTCGGAAGGAGAATTTCGACCTCAAGACCCTTTCGGCCGTAATCGGTCGCGGAGGTCTGGTGCATCCGATACCGGGCGGCGTTTATGAGGTGAACGACAAAATGTGCGACGATCTGATGCACGCCGAGAAGAAACACGTCTGCAACATCGGGGCGATGCTGGCACGTAAAATCGCGGGCGACATCGGCGTCAAGGCTTATATCGCCGATCCTCCCGTGGTGGATGAGATGAGCGAGGAGGCTCATTTCACGGGACTGCCCGAATGCCGTCGCCGTTCTATATTCCACGCCTTAAACCACCGCGCCACGGCACGCCTCCATTGTCAGAAGACGGGCGTCCGCTACGAAGATGTCAATCTGATCGTCGTCCACATGGGCGGCGGAATCTCGGTGGCAGCCCACTCCCACGGACTGATCCTCGATGTGAATAACGCTCTCGACGGGGACGGCCCCATGGCTCTGGATCGTGCGGGTTCAATTCCTTCGAGCGAACTGATCCGCGTCTGCTACTCAGGCAAATATACCGAGAAAGAAATGATCCAGCGCATTTCGACCCACGGCGGTCTTGCGGCCTACCTCGGCACGACTTCCGTGCAGGAGATCGAGGAGCGCATCGACAATGGCGACACAAAAGCCGAGACGATACTCCGCGCCATGTGCTACACCATCGCCAAGCAGATCTGCGCCACGACCGTGGCCACATCGGGCAAGGTCGATGCCATCGTCCTGACAGGCGGCATTGCCCACTCGAAGCGTGTGGTGGATTACATCCGCGAGCGTTGCGGGTTCATCGCTCCGATCCATGTCTATCCGGGCGAAAACGAATTGCGCTCACTGGCTTTCAATGCCATGATGGTACTCAACCACCAACTCGAAGCCAAGATCTACGAATAAACCCCACCTTACAATAAAAAAAGCCTTTGACCCACTCGGGATCAAAGGCTTTTTTATTTTATCTGAAATCGCTTATTTGTGCAACTGACGCTCCATCAGCGTCCAAACTTCGCGGAAGGCCTCCATACGGAACAGGGAGGCCACGACCACATAGATCACCGCACCCGCCGAAACCTCCGCTACAAGTTTTGCCATCGGTGCAGCCTCCATCTCTGCACCGATCAGCCGCACGCCTGCATACATCACCCCCGACACCAGAAGGATCGGAAGAATCGTCCGTCCCCACTCACGCAGCGAAAGCGCGACGTAGCGTTGTGCAGCGAACCAGTTCACCGCCATTTCGCAGAACGCAATGGCAACCAGCCCCCACACCACCGCTTCGACCGACCACGGGATCGTGATGCAGAAAATCACGGTCATCAGCACCTTCTTGAGAATCTCGATGCGGATCAGAAGACCTCCCCCGCTCTTGACCTTCAAGACGTTGAAGGCGATCATGCCGATCGGGTAAAAGATACCCGCCAAGGCAGCCACTTCCAAGTAAGGCACCGTCGGCATCCACTCCTCGCCCAAAATCGCCGCGAACAGATCATGCGCCACGGCCGACAATCCGAGCATCACGGGACAGAGTACAAAGGTCGTGATCATAACCACCTGACGATAGCCTTCCGAAAAGCGCATCTTGTCGTCGGCAATCTTCGACAAGGCAGGGAACGTGACGCCCTGCACCGCCTGCACCGCCGAAGTGACGGGCTGATCTTTCAACTTGACCGCCTGATCGAATGCGCCCAACGTATCGGCCGCATACAAACGTCCCAAGAAGAATTGCGGGATCTTATTATAAAAGGTGGTGATCAGTTCGGTCATCATCAGTGAAAAACTATACGATGCCATCCCCCGCAACGAACCAAAATCGCTTCGACCCCGCGGACTCCACGCTCCGTATCCCCACAACAAGGCCGTACGGATCACATAGAAGACGAGCCGTTGGAGGACAATACTCCATACGCCGAATCCGCTCCATGCCAAGCCGATCGCCACAATACCGCTTACAAGCGACGCGAAGAACGTGATCTTGGAGATAAGCGCGAATCGGAAGGCACGCACCAACAGCGTATTCTGCACCGTACACAACGCATTGGCAGGCAGAATCAGAAAGAACACGGGCGCGAGTTCCTTCAGTTCGGGCATATTGTAATAACGTGCCGCCACGGGCGAAATCCCCACAAAAAGCAGGTACAGAATGGTCGCAACCGACACATTGAACAGAAACACCGCCTTGAAATCGCCCTGCGAAGGGTCTTTTCGTCGGATCAGTGTCTGCGAAAAGCCGCTGTCGGCCAGCACGATCGCCACCGCCGACACGGCGGTCAGAAGAGCCATGATGCCCAGATCTTCCCTTCGGAGCAGACTGAGGATCGTCAGACTGACGACAATCTGCAACAGGGTCGAACCGACCTTTTCGGCCATCGACCATGCCACTCCTCCGACCACCCGTTGGCGAAGATCCGCACGGGGTTGTTTTGGCTCGTCCAGCATCGTTTACTCCTTGATCAGCGGGCAATCGCTGCCGTTGAGTTCCACACAACGGGAGCGGATGTTGCGTGCATTGGCAAATTCAATGTACGAAGCACCCTGATCCGAATCGAAACTACCGCCGATGATGGCCATCAGATCCTCATTGTGCAATTCGTGATGCTCGACCAGATACTCCACGGCATCTGCCAGAAAGTGGTAACGGTCGTTCAACAGACGTTCGCGCAGGATGGGTACGACACCATAAGACAGGGCAAGAATGCGCTGTGCATGACGCGTGTAGCAAACCGCGATGACGGGTTTCTGACCGCGGAACGCCGCCAGATAACGACCCGTACGCCCCGTCTTGGTATCCAGTACCACAAATTTCACGGGCAGGTTGGTCGAAGCACGCACCGCCGAACGAGCCAACTGTGCCGTGATCTCGTGATTCACCGATACCATATCCAGATCAACCATCGGCTTAAAGTGGTTGTCGTCGTGCTCGATTTCCAGAGCCACGCGCGCCATGGTCTCCACGGCCTCGGTCGGATATTTGCCCATCGCCGTCTCGTCGCTCAACATGACGGCATCGACACGTTCGTAGATGGCACTTGCCACATCGCTCACCTCGGCACGGGTCGGACGCGGAGAGTTCACCATCGAATAGAGCATCTGCGTGGCGATGATCACGGGTCGTTTTGCCGAGATACACTTCTCGACGATGCGACGCTGCGCGTTGGGGATCATTTCGGCAGGAAGTTCCACTCCCAAGTCTCCACGGGCGACCATCACACCATACGAAGCCTCGATGATCTCGTCGATGTTGTCCAGACTCTCCTGATTCTCGATCTTCGAGATGATCTTGATGGGGCTGTGATGCTCATCGAGGATATCCTGCACGGCTTTCACGTCACGCGCCGAACGCACGAACGAGTGGGCGATGAAATCGACATCGTTCCTGATTGCCCACAGGATGAAGCGACGATCCTTCTCCGTCACCGACGGAAGATCGACACTCACACCCGGCACATTAACGCTCTTGCGCGAACGGAGCGTACCGCCCAAGACAAATTCGCAGAAGAGTTCCTCGTCATTCTTGTCCGTCACGACAATCTCCAATTCGCCGTCCGAAATCAGCATGTGCGCACCCACGGGGATGTCGCGTACGATGTTCGGCACGTTCATGAAGATGGTCGTGCGGGTCGTGAGTTCCGAACCGTCGCAACCCTTCACCTTGACACGTTCGCCTGCATGGAAGATGATCGAATTGCCGTACTCCTCGGCAATGGTGGTCACGCGGATTTCGGGACCCTTCGTGTCGATCATGATCGGAATTGCGGGATTGACCTTGTGAACCGTCTCGACGATTTTTGTGGCTCCCTCATCAGTCACGTGTGCCGAATTGACGCGCACTACGTCCATACCTGCATTGTAGAGTTCACGCACGAACTCCTCGGTGCAACGGAAGTCAGACATCGTTGCCACGACCTTAGTCTTTTTGTTTCTGAACTGTGTCATATATTTTATCGGTTATAAATTGTTGTTCAATCTGAAGTACTCCACGCCGAGGCGGTACGAGTCCAGTCCGAATCCCATGACCGATCCGCGGACGACACCCGCCAGAAGCGACACATAGCGGAACTCCTCTCGCGCCATGATCGAGGAGATGTGCACCTCCACGACAGGAGTCCGGATGGCCGACACGGCATCGCGCAGTGCCACGGACGTGTGGGTATATCCCCCCGCGTTCAGGATCACGCCGTCGCAACGATCGCGGTCACAACGGTGCAGGCGGTCGATGAGTTCGCCCTCGATGTTCGACTGGAAATATTCAAATTCCAAAAGCGGATAATCCTTCCTGAGTTCCTCCAT
The DNA here is from genome assembly GCA_020026415.1 of Alistipes sp. GTDB lineage: Bacteria > Bacteroidota > Bacteroidia > Bacteroidales > Rikenellaceae > Alistipes. Next base: position 135,103 of record JAHHQL010000003.1, read on the forward strand.
GAACTCCCCGAAGGTTTTCGTTCCATAAATATCCGTATCGCGCCGCCCCTGCAAATTGAGGTTCGGGCCGTTGAGAATGAGCAATTTCATAAGTCTGATTTTTTGCGCAGAATGTTTCTTCTACAAAGATAATTATTCTTCTCAAATATTGCTCCAAATTCCCGACTTTCGAAAAACAAGTTGCAAAAATAATACTTTTTCGGCAAGATACTGACTATCGGTAATTTAAATTTTTATTAATTTTGCAATTCCGAATAACTGATACTTATGACTGAATTTGGATTCATCGACCATATAGCCGCCCTGTGCGGTGATCTGCCGCTCAATTCGTTTGAGGGCATCGGCGACGACTGCGCCGCAATCGAAATCGGAGGCGGCGAGTCGCTTCTGTTCACTGCCGACCTCGTGTGTGAGGATGTGCATTTTCTGCGTTCGGCCTCATCGGCATTTGATGTGGGCTACAAATCTCTGGCGGTCAATCTGAGCGATGTGGCCGCCATGGGAGCGCGACCCGTTGCCACCCTCCTGTCGGTTTCTCTTCCCAAGGATGCCACCGAGGAGTGGGCGGAAGAATTTATGCGCGGCTATCACGCCTTGAGCAAACGCTACGGCGTTGCCCTTGTCGGAGGCGACACCACACGCTCGGCATCACGCATCACGATCAACGTGACAGCCATCGGACGCATGGCAACCTCCAAAATCAAACGTCGCAGTGCCGCCCGTGAGGGGGATGTGATCTTCGCGGGCGATGTGTTGGGCGCATCGGGCGGAGGGTTGAACGACATCCTCCGAGGTCACCCCGACACACGGCTTGCCGACCTGCACCGCCGTCCCGAACCGCAGATCGAGGAGGGGCTCTGGCTCGCCGAGCGCGAGGAGGTACACGCCATGATGGATATTTCGGACGGTCTTGCCTCCGACATCCGCCACATCATGGAGCAGTCGCACGTGGGTGCGGAACTCGACTTGGGGCGCATTCCCGTAGCCGAGGGGGTCGATCTGAAAACGGCTGCCACGGGGGGCGAGGACTACAAACTGCTCTTTACCGCCGACCCCGACCGCGCCAAGGAGTTGATGCGCGATTTTGAAAATCATTTTCACCGCCCGATCCATCCCGTGGGACGCATCACACGGGGGGATAAGTTACGCTGGATGCGTAACGGCGAGGCGGTCGAACTGGACTGGCACGGCTTCACCCACTATTAACAAAAAAGGTCTTCCGACAATCGGAAGACCTTTTCTTTATCTGAAGAACTTACCCTGATACGTCTTGGCGTTTCCCGCACCGTCCTTCACGGTCAGCGACACGTTGTGCATCTTGCCCGAAGGGGGCACCACAAAGCGGTAGGAGTATTCGCCCTTGACAGGTTGGCGGTCGGTGGGTACCCACACGCCGTCGATGTGCATCGTATAGGACGAGACACCCGAAAAATTATCCGTCACACGGAATACGATGCGGCTCTGCCGACGCAGATCCGCCACGCCCGACACCCGCGCCTTGGGGTAACGCGGATAGATCTTCGGGGCTTCGGTATCCGCCACCAAGACCATCCATCCGCCCGAACGGCTCCGGGTCTTGACTTCGCCGTTGCGGTAATGACCTCCGACATATTTCAAACGGCCGTCCGACCAGCGACCCAGCACCGTATGCGCTTCCAAATTCTGCGGTACGGGGTGTTTCAGCCGATAGGTTGCCCAGTGAAGCATCGGCACCCGTTCATCCACAAAGCATACCGCATCGGAAAGGATCTTCAATCCTGCACTTTTGGTTTGGGGAACGGCTTTCGACTGCACCTTGATCGGGGTTTTCTCATAGACCGAGTGGGGCGGAATCACCACCGAAGCCCAATCCCCCTCGCGGAACTCTCCGCCGAGTACGGGATCGAGCACCTCACACTCCTCGTCCTCGGCTTGGAACGAGGTCTTGCGCCCGCGGATCGCCACGCTCAGTTCGGAAATATTACCCGAATCGTCCTCCACCTCGAAATCAATGCGGTGCATCGCCCCTTGGTCACAACGCACCAGACCGCGTTCCACCATCACGGAATAGAACAGATCGGGGGCTTTTTCGAGTTGCGCAATGCGGATCACCTCACAACGTGCCTTGATTTGCAGCGGGTAACACGATACGGCATCGCTCATGCGTCCCTCGTTATAGTCGAATCCGTTCATGCGGTACTCGAAGTAAGGCACACCGTCCTTTTTGGCGGTCAGCCGCCAGATGCCGAAGCGGTTGTTCACCCCGTTGCGGCGATCCGACACCTCCAACACAAAATAACCCTTACGCCCGACCGAAATGGTATCGCCTTGGGCAAGATGGCAGCCGTCCGGACGGCGCAACACATCGTAATCCTCCATCGACGAGCGGGCGCAGATGCCGTTCGAGAGCGTATCGGTCTCGACATAGCGCAGGCGCAGGATCTTCGGCGGGAGGTTGTCTTTGACGCGGATGATCCCCTCCTTCACCAAATTCAGACGCACCTCTTTTCCGGGAGTGCGGATTTCGAAATGGAGATGCGGGCCGAACGACGACCCCGTATTTCCCGAATAAGCCAACAGATCGCCCTGCTTTACCGGCCAGCGCGCAGAGTCGAACGAGCAATCCAGCGTGTTGGATTTCTTGCGGAAGCGTTCTTTCCGGGCGAACTGCTCGATGTCGTCGCGGAAGCGTTGCAAATGGCCGTAAACCGCCACCGAACCATCCTTCATCTTGAGGTAAAGACCGATTCCGTAGCCGCCGCCCTGAATGACGATGCGCGACACATAACCGTCCGCCACCGCCACCACACGTTTGCCCTCGACCCCGTCCGTGCGAATATCGACACCCGCATGGAAGTGTCCCGGTCGGATCTCGCCGAAATTCGCCACACAATTTCCCTGCACGTTCACCAAGGGGTAGATATAATCCTTATTTTGAGCCGTTGCGCCGATCGCCACAAAAGCCAAGACCAGCGTCAAAATTCTTCGCATTCTTCTTCGTTTTTAAGTTGTTCCGCCACCGCCTCGCGCACCGTCTCGAAATCGAATCCGAGCGAAAGTCCGTAGCGCATGAGTTTTGCACGGAAATCCGCGGGCGTGGTCGCACGGATTGTCTTTGCCTTGTGTCGGAGTTTGTCCGTCAGGCGGTCTTTCAGACGGTCGCGGTCGATCTCGCCCAACACCTCGTCGATCACCTCCTGCGGGATCTCCTTACGCTGCAACGCCTGACGGATCTTAAATTCGCCCCAGCCGCTCAACCGCACCTTTTCGCGCACAAACGCCTCGGCATAACGGCGGTTGTCGATAAACCGATCCGCCACCAATTTTTGGAGCACCCGCTCGGCATCGGCCGACGGTACGCCCCACCCGCGCATCAGACGGCGGGCATCCCCCTCGCATTTCTCGGCACGTGCCGCCAGACGCATCAACTGCGACAAGGCCTGCTCGGCGGTTTTGGTCTTGCGTTCGCGCACACCCGTGCGGGGTGTTATTTTTTTCGACAACATATCATTCTCGGTTTTCCAAAGAGATCCTCCCGAACCTCCACCTCGCAGTAACCCTCTCGAAGAAGCATCTGCCGCATCTGTCCGGCAAAAGCATGGTAGATCTCAAAATAAAGGCGTCCCCCCTCGCGCAACATACGCTGTCCCGCCCGCGCAATGGCACGGTAGAACAACAGCGGGTCGTTGTCGGGTACGAACAACGCCATGTGGGGTTCGAAATCGCGCACGTTGCGATCCATCCCCTCCAAATCGGCGGCGGGCACATACGGCGGATTCGACACGATGACATCCAGCGGTTCGCGGATAACCTCCCACAAATCGCCGAGTGCATCGCCCCGACGCAGTTCCACCTCGGCACCCAAACGCTCGAAATTTTGCTGTGCAATCCTCAAGGCATCCTCCGACAGATCGACGGCAAAGACTTTCACCGGGGGCATTTCCAATTTGAGCGATGCCGCAATGCAGCCGCTCCCCGTGCCGACATCGAGCAACACGCACGCTTTTCCGCCCTCTCGGTGAACAATCCAATCGACCAGTTCCTCGGTTTCGGGACGCGGGATCAGTACGCCCTGTCCGACCCCGAACTCCCGTCCGTAAAATTCCGTCCGACCCGTCACATATTGCACGGGTTCGCCGTTTTTAAGGCGTTCGACGACCTCGTCCAGCCCCTCGATTTCAAGCGGGGCATCGGGATCGACCAGAAACGCGCTGCGCCTGACACCCGACAGTTCCGTGGCAGCAATCAGCGCGATGCTGTGCGCCTCGCGTTCGCCGTAGAGTGCCGTCAGCGGATCGGCAATTTGTTTTAAGATTTCTTTTCTGGATGCCATACTAACGCTGTAAATCTGCCAAGGCAACCGCCACCGCCGCCTCAACGACCACCGCCGCACGCAATGCGATGCAGACATCGTGCCGTCCTCCGATACGGAGCGGTTCGATGCGGTTGGTCGCCTTGTCAAAAGTCATCTGTTCGCGGGCAATCGAAGCCGTGGGTTTCACCCCGACACGCACCACCAGCGGATTGGAATTGGTCAGTCCGCCCACAATACCGCCCGCGTGATTGGTCGCGGTGCGTCCCGAAGCATCGACAATGGGATCGTTGTGTTCCGAACCGCGCATCCGAGCCGCCGCGAATCCGTCACCGAACTCCACTCCCTTGACACCGGGGATCGAGAAGAGCAGGTGTGCCACCACGCTCTCCACCGAATCGAAAAACGGCTCGCCCCATCCCGCGGGAATCCCTTCGGCACGGCAGGTGATGACCCCGCCCAGCGAATCGCCCTCCCTGAGACATTCGCGGAGCAGTTCCTGTTGTTTTTGCGGATCGCACTCCCCGCCGATCCCGTCGATCGTGGTGTGGAACGAAATTCCTTCGGGCAGCATCTTTTTCGCCACAACCCCCGCTGCCGTCAAAAGCACGGTGAGCCGTCCCGAAAAATGGCCGCCTCCGCGCGGATCGTTATACCCGCGAAAACGCTCGCCCGCCACCCAGTCGGCATGCGACGGACGGCAGCGGGTACGAAATTCGGAGTAATCGCGCGAACGGCAGTCGCCGTTCGCAAACGTGATCGCAAGCGGTGCTCCCGTCGTAAATCCGCGATAAACACCCGAACGGATGTGCGGCAGATCCTTCTCCGAGCGAGGGGTTGTCCCCTCTGCCCCGCTCCGACGACGCGCAAGATCCTCTTCGAAATCCGCCTCCGAAAGGGCAATGCCCTCCCGAACGCCGTCCAATATAATTCCGACCTCCTCACCGTGGGATTCGCCCCACACCGAAAGGCGGAAACGATGTCCGTATCCGTTCATTATTTTGTGGTTTTAATGGATTCCAGATCCTCAAAGAAACGCGGGTAACTCTTCGCCACGCACTCCGCCCCTTCGATCGTCACCTCCGAATCGCTATTGAGTGCCGCCACCGCCAAAGCCATGGCCATGCGGTGATCGTAGTGACTGAATACCCGTCCGCCGCGGATCCTGCCGCCGCGGATCTTCATCACGTTCTCCTCCTCCAGATCTACCTCGATGCCCAATTTGCCGAACTCCTCCCGGATCGCCTCGGCGCGATTGCACTCCTTATGCTCCAAGCGCGAAGTACCCACCAGACGCGTCACCCCCTCGGCCGATGCAGCCAGCGCAGCCAGCGCGGGGAACAGGTCGGGACAGTCCGTGGCATCAAATTCAAACCCGCTCAAAGGGCGATGTACGGCGGTCACCCGGCGCGGCTCGTCGATGATCATGCAGCCCGCACGCAGCAGGGCTCCGATCACCGCCGTATCGGCCTGTTTGGAAAGCATCTCGATGTTCTCGATGGCCACCTCCCCGCTCACGGCTCCCGCCACAAGCATCATCGCCGCCGCACTCCAGTCACCCTCGATGGCATAGTCGATCGGCATATAGGACTGCCCCCCCTCGATGTAAAATTCGCGGTAGTCGCGTTGTTCGATACCCACCCCGAAACGATCCACCGCGTCGATGGTCATATCCAGATAGGGACGCGACACGGCATGCGACACATGCAGGACGGTTTCGTGGTCGGTACGCGGCAGGGCGATCAGCAGTCCCGTGATGAATTGCGAGGAGACCGATCCGTCGATCCCGACCTCGCCTCCCTTCAGGGGGCCGCGTACGTCAATCGGCAGAAAGCCGTTGTCGGAATGCACTTCCGCACCCAGTTCGCGCAACGGGTCGATCATCATCGACATCGGGCGTTCGAGCAGAGTGCCTCGCCCCTCGATGCGGATCGGTTCCCGACACAGGGCGGCAATCGGCGTAAACAGGCGCGACGAAAGTCCCGACTCCCCCACATTCAGACACGAAGCCGTGGGGTTCAGCCCTCCGTCCACAATGAGCGTGTGGTCGTCCGCACGGCTCACCCGCGCGCCGAGCGTCTCGACACAACGCACGGCCGAAAGCGTATCGTCGCAAAATTCGATGTTGCGCAACGTCGAACGTCCCTCCGCCAGCAGTGATGCGGCCAGTGCACGCTGTGCGTAACTTTTCGAACAGGGAGGCGTCAGTCTCCCCCGAATCGCCCCCCTACAAATGGTTTTCTCCATATTTCAAGAATAAAGAGGAGGGACAGAACGCCCCGCGGCGGGGTGCTCCGTCCCTTCTCTCAAATGATCAATATCCGGTTATCCTTTTCACTCGGCATGGTGTTCCTCGGCATCGTTCTGCCCGATGGTTTCGGGTGTCACGTCGCTGTCGGAAGTTTTTTGAGCGTTGGGATTGTTCTTCATCATCTCCTGCGTGATCTGGTGGCTCTTCTTCAACTCGAAGTGCTGCCCCAGATAAACCTTACGCACCATTGGGTCGGCCGCCAACTCCTCGGCAGTACCCGTCTTGAGGATCTTGCCCTCATACAATAAATAGGTACGGTCGGTGATGGCCAGTGTCTCATCGACGTTGTGGTCGGTGATGATCACGCCGATATTTTTGTGTTTCAGGGTCGCCACGATCGACTGAATATCCTCCACGGCGATGGGATCGACACCCGCAAACGGCTCGTCGAGCAGGATGAACGAGGGGTTGATCGCCACGGCACGCGCAATCTCGGTACGGCGTCGCTCTCCGCCCGAAAGTTGGATACCCAGACTCTTGCGCACCTTCTGAAGACGAAACTCCTCGATGAGCGACTCCACACGCTCCCGCTGATACTCCTTCGAGAAGGAGGTCATCTCCAACACCGAACGAATGTTCTCCTCGACGCTCAGACGGCGGAATACCGAAGCCTCCTGTGCCAGATAACCCACGCCCAACTGCGCACGCTTATAGACGGGCAGTTGGGTGAGTTCCGACACGTTTTTCTCGTCGTCCTCCAAAAAGATACGCCCCTCGTTGGGTTTGATCAGTCCCACGATCATGTAGAACGTGGTGGTCTTGCCGGCACCGTTGGGTCCCAGCAAACCGACGATCTCGCCCTGCTTGACGTCGATCGACACATGATTCACGACCGTGCGGGCCTTGTATTTCTTGACGAGTTCACTTGTGTAGAGTCTCATGGTTGCTTAATTAAATTTTCACAAAGTTATGCTTTTTTCCGAAAAGTTTTTTATCTTTACAATGAATTTTGGAATTTAAGAAGTTGATCACCTCGAAATGAAACAAAACGAATCATCCCTTTTGCACGAAAAATTGAAAGAATATTTTGGCTTTTCATCGTTCAAGGGAAACCAAGAAGCCGTAATTAAAAATGTGCTGGCAGGCCGTGACACCTTTGTGCTGATGCCTACCGGCGGCGGCAAATCGCTTTGTTACCAACTCCCCGCCCTTTTGATGGACGGAGTGGCAATCGTCATTTCGCCGCTCATCGCACTGATGAAGAATCAGGTCGATGCCATGCGCACCTACGCCGACGAACCGGGCATCGCCCACTTTCTCAATTCATCGCTCAACAAAACCGCGGTGATGCAGGTTCGCAACGACGTTCTGGCAGGCAAGACCAAACTGCTCTACTTCGCGCCCGAATCCCTCACCAAAGAGGACAACGTGGCATTCCTTCGCAAGATCAAAATTTCGTTCTACGCCATCGACGAGGCACACTGCATTTCGGAATGGGGTCACGACTTCCGTCCCGAATACCGCCGTATCCGCCCGATCATCAACGAGATCGGCAACGCCCCGCTGATCGCCCTCACGGCCACCGCAACACCCAAGGTGCAGATGGACATCCAGAAGAACCTCGGCATGAGCGATGCCGCCGTGTTCAAATCGTCGTTCAACCGACCGAACCTCTACTACGAAATCCGTCCCAAATTCGACATCGACCGCGAAATCATCAAGTTCATCAAGCAGAACGAAGGCAAAAGCGGTATTGTATATTGTCTGAGCCGCAAGAAGGTCGAAGAACTCACCGAACTGCTGGCTGCCAACGGCATCCGCGTCCGTGCCTACCACGCAGGTATGGATGCCGCCACCCGCGCTCAAAACCAAGACGACTTCCTGATGGAGCGCGTCGAGGTGATTGTCGCCACGATCGCCTTCGGTATGGGTATCGACAAACCCGACGTGCGTTACGTCATCCACTACGACATGCCCAAATCGCTGGAAGGCTACTATCAGGAGACGGGTCGTGCGGGTCGTGACGGAGGCGAGGGCCACTGTCTGGCATTTTATAGTTATAAGGATATTCAGAAACTCGAAAAATTCATGCAGGGCAAGCCCGTTGCCGAACAGGAGATCGGCAAACTGCTGTTGCAAGAGACGGTTTCCTATGCCGAGAGTTCGATCTGCCGTCGCAAGACCCTGTTGCACTACTTCGGCGAGGAGTATCCTGAGGAAAATTGCGGCAACTGCGACAACTGCCGCAATCAGAAACCGAAAATCGAGGTCAAGGCTTTGCTGAAAACGGCGTTGGAGGCTCTGCACGACATCGGCAACAAATTCAAAGCGGAATTTTTGATTGACGTGCTGATCGGCAAAAACACCTCGATGGTGAAAAGTTACGGGCAGAACAAGTCCAAATGGTTCGGCATCGGTGCGGATCACGACGCACGGTTCTGGGGTGCGGTCATCCGTCAGGGACTGATCATGGGACTCATCGACAAAAACATCGAAAACTACGGTCTGATCTCGATCAACGAAAAGGGCAGAGCCTATACGATTGCCCCCACCCCCGTATTCATCACGTTGGACCACAACTACGACGAAGAGCAGAAGGATCTCGAAGCCGAAGCCGTCACCCCGACGGGACGAGGCGGCGTGGCCGACGAGGAGTTGTTCGCCATGCTGAAAGACCTGCGCAAGAAAGTCGCCCGAAAGCACGAATTGCCGCCGTTCGTCATTTTTCAGGATCCTTCGCTGGAGGATATGGCCGTGCAATACCCCATCACCTTGGAGGAGATGCAGAACATCACGGGTGTCGGTGCGGGCAAGGCGCACAAGTTCGGTCAGGAATTTATCAAACTCATCAAGACCTATGTCGAGGAGAAGGAGATCATCCGTCCGCAGGATATGGTCGTCAAATCGGTGGCTTCGCGTTCGGGCAACAAGATCTTCATCATCCAGTCGATTGACCGCGGTTTGGATTTCGAGGACATCGCCAACGCCAAGAACTTGGATTTCGACGAACTGCTCACCGAAATCGAAAGCATCGTCAATTCGGGGACGAAACTCGACATCTCCTACTACATCAGCCAATACATGGACGAAGACAAGGCCGAGGACATCTACGACTACTTCAAGGAGGATGCCCAAAGCGATTCGCTGGACGAGGCGGTCGAGGAGTTGGGAGGCGACTACACCGAGGAGGAGATCCGTCTGGTACGCATCAAGTTTATGTGCGAACAGGGCAACTGATCCTCCCGCTTGAAATATTTTAAAAGCCGATCCGTCGGGGGTCGGCTTTTTTTTGCGGGGTGCGGCGACAGGAAACGGAAGAAGGAACAGTACGCAAAGTGCGAAAAGGGATGCGGAAAGAGCCGGCAGAGTACGGGAATGATCGCGGAATGCGGTTAGTTCGGCAGTGAGTGCGGAACATTCGGTGACAGAACGCGGGTATAATATATAATACATATAGGATCGCACGCGCGAAAAGAGAAAAACACGGGGCAATGCGGCCAGTAAAAAGAAAAATATGTATCTTTGCGGTCTATGACGGAAGTAAGGGCTAAAAAAGCATTGGGTCAGCATTTTCTGACCGATCTGAACATCGCACGCAAGATCGCTTACGCGCTTGAGGAGGGTACTACCCCGCGCCAAGTGCTGGAGGTGGGTTGCGGCATGGGCGTATTGACGCGTTTTCTGTTGCAGCGCGACGACATCGAGACCTACGGCGCAGAGATCGACTCCGAGAGTGTCGATTACCTCCATGTGCATTACCCCGAATTTACGCCCCGGCTGATGGAAGGCGATTTTCTGAAGACGGATCTTCGCAAGTTGTTCCCCGATGGAGTACGCATCATCGGCAATTTTCCCTACAACATCTCTTCGCAGATCTTTTTCAAGGTCTTGGAAAACCGCGACCTCATACCCGAATGTATCGGCATGATCCAAAAGGAGGTTGCCGTCCGTCTGGCCGAAAAACCCGGCACGAAGGATTACGGCATTCTGTCGGTGTTGTTGCAGGCATGGTACGACATCGAATACCTCTTCACGGTGAACGAAACGGTATTCTCGCCACCGCCCAAGGTCAAAAGTGCAGTGATCCGTCTGAAGCGTAACGCAACGAAGGAGTTGGGATGCGACGAAGCATTGTTTATCCGTGTCGTAAAGGCCTCGTTCGGACAACGCCGCAAGATGATCCGCAACTCGCTGCGTGCGGCCTTCGATTTCGGAGGTGAGGAGCACCCCTTCTTCTCGAAACGCGCCGAGCAACTTTCCGTTGCCGATTTCGTGGAACTCACGCTGTGGGTCGATGCCCACCGGAAATAAAAAAGCGACCCTTTTCGGGGTCGCTTTTTTTGCCAAGGCTCTATCCTTTAAACGAACGGATCTTCCTCGCCCGCCACAACGGTGACAAGATCCTCCCGCCGCAGATATTTCTCGGCCAGAAGGCGCACATCGCGGGGTGTCATGCGACGGATCTCGGCCACCTGACGCGCAATCGCGCCGTTGTCCGTACCGCACAGAATGTTTTCGATCGTGACATCCGCCACGCCGAAGGGCCCGTCCAAAATACGCATCATCTCGCCGATCATCATATTCTTCACGAGGTTCAACTCCTCCACCGACATCTCTTCCCGCCGCAGGCGGTCGATCTCGCGGTCGATCTCCGCCAAGGCCTCGCGCGTTACGTCCGATCCGACCTGTGTCGCCACGGCAAAATAACCCGCACGCTCGAAATTGACCATGGCCGCCATCACCCCGTAAGTGAATCCGTGTTCGGCACGCAGGTTCTGCATCAGACGCGAACCGAAATATCCGCCCAAAGCCGTTGCCACAACCTGCATGCCCGTAAAGTCGGGATGCTGACGCGGGAACAAGAGCCTTCCGATGCGGATCGAGGACTGCACCGCCCCCTCATGACGGCGGAACAGGTGGTGCGTCGTGACGGGTTCGGGCAGGTCGGCCGTGATCTTTCCCCCTCCCGAAGGCAGTTGCGATGCGATGGCACGCACACGGCCCAACTCCTCCTCCCCGATGCGGCCGCTGCACACCACAAAGCAATTTTCGGCGGTGTAGTGCGTGCGGTAGAACTCCACGAGGCATTCGCGCGTCAAGCGGTCGTACTCCTCCTCGTCCGCCACCACGCCGTAGGGGTGATCCTTGCCGAACAAGGCGACCGAGAAGAGTTCGCGTGCCTTGTTATCGACCTTTTGCCGTTCGACCTTGAGGCGTTGTTTGCGCTTGAGGCAGTAGCCCGCAATCTCCTCCTTGGGAAAGGTGGGATGCAGGATGATCTCCTCCGCCACAGCCAATGTCTCCGGGACGAATTTCGAGAGCATGCAGAATGAAATATAGGCATAATCGCGGTCGATCGTCACATCGAACCACGATCCGTAGAAATCCAACTCTTCGGCCAGTTCGCGTGCCGACATCTTCCGGGTTCCTTCCGCCAGAAGATTCGCCACCGCCGAAGCCGAGAAAAAACGTTTCTGTACCGACGATCCCGCACGGAACACAAACGACACGCGCAACACGCCAAATTCATCGGCGGCCAGCGTATAAAGTTCCGCTCCGTTCCCAAGTGTTTCGCGGTGCGCCTCGGCGATCTCGGCCGAAACAGGCGCAATGACGGGTTGTTCTCTGATCATCGTGCTTTATAAATAAGGGTGGAACAATTTTCCTTGACGAAGGTCTTGCGGGCAAACTCACGAATCGCCTCGGATGAAACCCCGCGATAGATCTCCACTTCGCGGTTGATGAGCGACAGATCGCCCGTCATCTCATAGAATCCCAAGTTCATCGCCTTGTTCATCACATTCAATTCGCCGAAAAGCGTATTGGCCTCAAATTTGTTTTTGACCTTTTCGATTTCACGGGGATCGGCTTCTTCGTTTTTCAGAAGTTCGATCTCGCGCCATACGGCAGCCTCGGCCTCTTCGGGTGCGGTATCGGGCAGAAGTTGTCCCGTAAAGACAAACAGACCCGGATCCAGATCGCCCGTGATGTAGGCATTGACCGATGCCAGAAGGCGTTCCTGCTTGACCAGTCGCTGATACAGGCGCGACGAATCGCCGCCCGACAACAGATCCGACACCAAGTCCGCCACATAGAAATCCGACGAACAGCGCGCACCCATGTGGAACGCCATCGTGAAGGTCGTGGCGGGCACATCGCGCTCCACCTCCAGACGGCGCGGAGCAGTCTGTGCAGGTTCTGCGGGCAGCGGATCGGCCTTGAGTCCGTTATCGGGAATATCGCCGAACCATTTCTCCGCCAGAGCGATCATCGCCTCCTCGTCCATATCCGCCGAGATCGAAAGCACGGCATTCGAGGGGTGGTAATGACGGCGGTGGAACTCCGAAACCTCCTCAAGAGTCGCCATGGCGATGTGGTCGGTCTTGCGGCCGATGGTCGCCCAACGGTAGGGATGCTCCTTGTAGGCCAGATCGCGCATCAGCATCATCTGATCGCCGTAGGGCTGATTCAGATAGCGTTGGCGGAACTCCTCGATGACAACCTTCTTCTCCGCCTCCAGTTTTTCGGACGTGATGTCCAAGCCCGCCATGCGGTCGCTCTCCAACCACAAGGCGGTCTCGACGTTATCGACGGGAAGGGTCAGGTAGAAATCCGTATAGTCGTTGTTGGTGAAGGCATTGTTGTCGCCCGAAGCCATCTGCACGGGAAGGTCGTAGTCGGGTACACGCCGTGTTCCGCGGAACATCAGATGCTCGAACAAATGGGCAAAACCCGTCCTGTCGGGGTTCTCGTTACGCGCCCCCACCTTATAAAGAATATTGACCGCCGCCAGTTTCGACTGACGGTCACGATTGACCGCCACGGTCAATCCGTTTGCAAGTATTTTTCTAAGATAAGTGATCATCGGGACAAAGGTACAAAAAAGTATTCCGAATTTGCACCCGTCATCCACAAGATATTTCCCCGCAATGCGCCGCACAGCCCTCCGTAACACCGCAAACCGCTCCTCCCCGTACTTTTTGCAAAACGCAACTCAATGATGCAGAAAAAGTTATTGTGAAAAATATAACAGTTGGAAATTGTCTAAAACAGCGAATAAATTGGGAGTTTTATCGCCATAAATTACGAAAATTCTTCCAAAACAATTATCTTTGCAACACAATTCCCGATGCACACACTTTTTATTCGAACACATTAACTATTTTTCTTAATATTATCAAAATGGCAGAAAAGAAATTTATCACTTGTGATGGTAACTACGCCGCAGCCCATGTAGCATACATGTTCTCCGAGGTTGCCGCAATCTACCCCATCACACCGTCATCGACGATGGCAGAACTCGTCGATGAGTGGGCCGCCCAAGGACGCAAAAACATCTTCGGTGAGACCGTCAAAGTAGTAGAAATGCAATCGGAGGCCGGTGCCGCAGGTGCCGTACACGGATCGTTGCAGAGCGGTGCGCTCACATCAACTTTCACAGCGTCGCAGGGTCTGCTGTTGATGATTCCCAATATGTATAAGATCGCCGGTGAGTTGCTCCCCGGTGTATTCCACGTATCGGCTCGTGCTCTGGCCGCACAGTCGCTGTCGATCTTCGGTGATCATCAGGATGTCATGGCCACCCGCCAGACGGGATTCGCCATGCTGGCCACTTCGTCGGTACAGGAAGTTATGGATCTGGCAGGCGTTGCCCACATCGTGGCACTCAAGGCCCGCGTTCCGTTCATGCACTTCTTCGACGGTTTCCGTACCTCGCACGAGATCCAGAAAATCGAGTTGATCGACGAGGCCCGTCTGACCGCACTGCTCGACCGTGACGCCCTGAAGGCCTTCCGTCAGCGCGCCCTCAACCCCGAACACCCCGTAACCCGCGGTACGGCCCAGAACCCCGATATTTACTTCCAGACCCGCGAGGCTTCCAACAAGTTCTACGAGGCTGTACCCGATATGGTTGCCGAAACCATGAAGCAGATCTCCGAGATCACGGGTCGTGAGTACAAGCCCTTCACCTACTACGGTGCCGAGGATGCCGAGAACATCATCATCGCCATGGGTTCGGTTACCGAGACCATCAAGGAGACGGTTGATTACCTGAGAAAGCAGGGCGAGAAAGTCGGTGTCATCACCGTCCACCTGTATCGTCCCTTCTCGACCAAATATCTGTTGAACGTACTGCCCGCTTCGGTTAAGCGCGTCTGCGTACTCGACCGCACGAAGGAACCCGGTGCAAACGGCGATCCGCTGTACTTGGATGTCGTAGAGGCCATCCACAAGTCGTCGATCGAGCACAAACCGCTGATCATCGGCGGCCGCTACGGTCTGTCGTCGAAGGATACCACCCCCGCACAGATGCTGGCCGTATTCGCCAACATGCGTCAGAACGAGCCGAAGAACCAGTTCACCGTCGGCATCAACGACGATGTGACGTTCCGTTCGCTGCCCGTAGGCGAGGAGATCTCGCTGGCCAAACCCGGTACGTTCGAGGCTCTGTTCTTCGGTCTGGGTGCCGACGGTACGGTAGGTGCCAACAAGAACTCGATCAAGATCATCGGCGGTTCGACCAACAAATACTGTCAGGCTTACTTTGCATACGACTCGAAGAAATCGGGCGGTTACACCTCGTCGCACCTGCGTTTCGGTGATCTGCCCATCACTTCGCCTTATCTGGTAACCACGCCCGACTTCGTAGCCTGCCACGTACCTTCGTATGTGGACAAGTATGACGTACTGAAGGGTCTGAAGAAAGGCGGTTCGTTCCTGTTAAACTCGGTTCACGATGCCGAGACCACCTGCGCAACGCTGCCCGACCACATGAAGGTATATCTGGCGAAGAACAACATCTCGTTCTACATCATCAACGCCACGAAGATCGCCGCAGAACTCGGTCTGGGTTCGCGCACGAACACCATCATGCAGTCGGCATTCTTCAAAATCGCCAACGTGATCCCCTTCGACAAGGCTGTCGAGGAGATGAAGAAGGCCATTCTGAAGTCCTACGGAAAGAAGGGCGAGGATATCGTCAATATGAACTACGCCGCAGTTGATGCCGGTGGCAAGTCGGTCGAGAAGATCGAGGTTCCCGCCGAGTGGGCCAACATCGAGGTGAAGGCCGCCGACCATGCCGTCGATTCATCGCGTCCCGCATTCCTGCGCGACATCTGCGACCCGATCAACGCCCTGAAAGGCGACCAACTCCCCGTATCGGCATTCAACGGCCGCGAGGACGGTACATGGGACAACGGCACGGCCGCTTACGAGAAGCGCGGTGTTGCCGTAATGGTTCCCGAATGGCAGATCGACAACTGTATCCAGTGTAACCAGTGTGCTTATGTCTGCCCCCACGCAGCCATCCGTCCGTTCCTCGCAACCGACGAGGAGGCCGCCGCTTCGGGTACCGACTGGAAACAGGGTATGGGCGAGACGAAAGCCTACAAGTTCCGTATTCAGGTTTCGGTTCTTGACTGTACGGGTTGCAACAACTGTGTGGATGTCTGCCCCGCCAAGGAGAAGGCTCTCGTCATGAAACCCCTCGAAAGCCAACTCAAGCAGGCCGACAACTGGGATTTCATCCACAACAAGATCGGTTACAAGAATGCAGTCGATAAGACCAAATCGGTGAAGAACCTGCAATTCGCACAGCCTCTGTTCGAGTTTTCGGGAGCCTGCGCCGGTTGTGGCGAGACCCCCTATATCAAGGCTATTTCGCAGTTGTTCGGCGATCACATGATGGTTGCCAACGCAACGGGTTGTACCTCGATTTACTCGGGTTCGGCTCCCTCGACTCCCTACTGCACCAACGCAGAAGGCCACGGTCCGGCTTGGGCAAACTCGCTGTTCGAGGATAACGCCGAGTTCGGTCTGGGTATGCACGTCGGTGTCGAGAAGATGCGCGACCGCATCCAGCACATCATGGAGGCTGCCATCGCCGAGTGCACGGCTTGCTCCGATGAGTTGAAGGGCGTCATGAAGGAATGGATCGAAAACCGTCAGTCGGCTGCCAAGACCCGCGAGATCTCGGAGCGTCTGATCCCCATGATGGAGGCCTGCGGCTGCGAAAAGTGCAAGAAGATTCTCGAACTGAAAGACTGGCTGGTCAAGAAAAGCCAGTGGATCTTCGGTGGTGACGGCTGGGGCTACGATATCGGTTACGGCGGCGTTGATCATGTACTGGCTTCGGGTCAGGATGTGAACATCCTCGTTATTGATACGGAGGTTTACTCGAACACCGGCGGTCAGTCGTCGAAAGCCACTCCCGTGGGTGCCGTTGCCAAGTTCGCTTCGGCCGGCAAGCGCATCCGCAAGAAAGACCTCGGTGCAATGGCCATGACCTACGGCTACGTTTACGTCGCTCAGGTTTCGATCGGTGCATCGCAGCAGCAGCTCTTCAAGGTATTGAAGGAGGCTGAGGCTTACAACGGACCTTCGCTCGTAATCGCTTACGCTCCCTGCATCAACCACGGCATCAAGGGCGGCATGACCCGCACGCAGACCGTAGGCAAGGAGGCTGTCGCCTGCGGTTACTGGCACTTGTGGCACTTCAACCCCGAATTGGAGGAGCAGGGCAAGAATCCGTTCGTACTCGACTCGAAAGAACCCGACTGGTCGAAGTTCCAAGAATTTCTCTCGAAAGAGGTACGTTACACCTCTCTGAAGAAGATGTTCCCCGCCGAGGCCAACGAACTCTTCCTCGCTGCCGAGGAGAATGCAAAATGGCGTTACAACAACTACCGCCGTTTGTCCACGATGGAATACTAATCGTATTGCACAATACACGCGAAAGAGGTGTCCGACTGATCGGACACCTCTTTTTTATTCCGGCGGATGAAGATCCCGAAAGTTTTGATTCTTTAAAATTTTTATTATCTTTGCTTTTTCGCCCTTTTCCGGGCGGCATACACAAAACACCTATTTTCGCATGGATCAAAACAATCCGACAAAACCGCTCAATCCTCACCGTCCGTCGGGATGGATTGCACTCAGCCCGCTGTTCGTATTTTTGGGGCTGTATCTGGTGACTTCGATCATCGTCAATGATTTTTACAAAGTGCCCGTCACCGTGGCCTTTGTTTTTGCATCGGCCTATGCCGTCTGCCCCACTTCCGGTCTCAGGTTCGAGGAACGCATCCGTCAATTTTCCAAAGGGGCGGCAAATCCCAACATCCAACTCATGTTGTGGATCTTCATCCTCGCGGGAGCATTTGCCAACAGCGCAAAAGCGATGGGTGCAATCGACTCGACGGTAAACCTCACGCTCCACATTCTGCCCGACCAGTTGCTTTTGGCGGGATTTTTCATCGCCGCCTGCTTTATTTCGCTGAGCATCGGCACGAGTGTCGGCACGATCGTGGCACTGACACCCGTAGCGGTCGGTCTTGCCGAGGAGACGGGCATCGACCTCCCGTTTATGCTGGGCGTTGTAGCGGGCGGTTCGTTTTTCGGCGACAACCTCTCGTTCATCTCCGACACGACCATCGCCGCAACCCGCACCCAAGGATGCAGCATGCGCGACAAATTCCGCGTCAATTCGCTGATCGTCATTCCTGCCGCCGTGCTGGTTTTGGGACTTTACATATACCTCGGACGCGACCTTGTACCGGTAACTCATCCCGAAGCGATCAACTGGATAAAGGTATTGCCCTATCTTGTGGTGATCGCCACGGCACTTATGGGCATCAACGTATTGATCGTCCTGATGCTCGGCATACTGAGCACCGCCGTGATCGGATTGACAACCGGGAGTTTCACCTTCATCGAGTGGTTCGGAGCAATGGGTGCGGGCATCAACGGCATGGGCGAACTCGTCATCGTCACGATGTTGGCGGGCGGCATACTCGAACTGATCCGCTTCAACGGCGGCATCGACCTTGTGATCCGTCTTCTGACCCGGCGCATTCACGGCAAGCGCGGTGCCGAGTTGTCGATCGCGGCCTTGGTGTCGGTCGCCAACCTCTGCACCGCCAACAACACCATCGCCATTCTCACCACGGGGTCGATCGCAAACGATATTTCCCGGAAATTTTCGCTCGACAAACGACGGGTGGCAAGCATTTTGGACACTTCGTCCTGTTTCATGCAGGGCATCATCCCCTACGGTGCGCAAATGCTGATGGCGGCGGGGCTGGCACACATCTCGCCCATCGAAATCATCGGCAATCTCTACTACCCGTTCACCATGGGGGCAATCACCCTTGCAGCCATTCTCACACGCTATCCGAAACGGTATTCACGATAAGACAAAAACGGCAAAAGCCTCCGTTTTGACAATATTTTCCGACTTTTTTAAAAGAGTTCGTGATGAAAAAACAGGTGTTCGTGATCAATACTTCCTCCTCGGATGAATTTATTTGATTGTTGCATCGTCAAACCTTAAATTTGCCGACGGAAAAAAATTTAACTGTTAATTATAACTTAGTATGAAAAACTTTTTCTTTAAAGCAGCCCTCTTCCTTGTTATGCCTCTGATGGCTGCATCGTTTGTTTCGTGTAGCGATGACGATGACAACGTAGCACCCCAGCCCCAATTCAAATCGGAGTTGATCGGTACTTACAACCCCACCTTCATCAACTACCAACTCCCGATGGCCGAGGCCGCCATGGATTACTACTTCATCGTAGAGCCCACGTGGAAAGAGGGTGTTGATCCCGCCACGCTGATGGTCGGCGGTTTCCTGCCCATGCCTCAGGTTCTGGGTATCATGCAGGGTGTGGTATCGAACCTCATCAAGGGCGGTTTCGTAGAACTCGACCTGAAGGACAACGGTTCGTTCTCGGCCAAGTACAAGGATCTGGTTCTGCCCGAAAACGCCGACATGTCGGCTATTATGGGTGCTCTTCTGGAGCCCCAGTTCGGTGATGTTGTCAAGGAGTTCCCCTCAACGGAGACCGAGGCCGTTCTTCCCGCAACCGCTCTGGGTTACTACACCGAGGACAACGCCGACAAGTTCTTCTTCACCATCAGCAAGGATTTCCTGAAGATGGTCGGTGAGAAGATGGAGCAGCCGACCGACCTCGTTGCCATGATCGAGACTGCCATCTCGTCGTTCAAACTGGACATCCAATCGACCGAGAAGTACTTCGCCATCCCCATGAAATACACGTTCGAGGCCAACGGCTTGCTGACCCTCTACGTTGATCTTGAGATGATGAAGCCCTATCTGCCGCTGATCAAGACGGCTGTTGCAAACGTCCCCCCGGTAATGGGTATGATCAACCTGTCGGAGACGATGGATCTGATCTTCAACAACGTGAGCGAGTTCAAACTGAAACTCCTTTTGCAGAAGAAATAGTGAACGCACACTATTCATAAATTTAAGGAATGAGGCCATACGGAAAATTTCGTATGGCTTCATTTTTGCGTATGCCGATTTAAATATTAATTTTGCATTGTCATTTTAACAACGAAAATTATGAAAAAGATTTTTATCTTCGCCATGATGCTTTTAGCCATGGCATCGTGTACTCCTCAGGAAAATCTGCCTTTGGAAGGTTATGTATGGAAACTTACCAAGATGGAAGGTATTCCTGCCGAGGCCGTTCAGGCAAACCCCGACTTCTTCACGCTTCAGTTTGATGCAAATGAAACGATTGCTTCGGGTCGTTCGAACTGCAACAATTTCTTCGGCGAATATACGCTCAACGACAAGGGTTTGATCTTCGACGAACTGGCCTCAACCCGTAAGATGTGTCCCGACATGGAACAGGAAGCCGCTTACATGGCCATGTTCTCGATGGTGGACAACTACCGGATCAACGGCGACGAACTGACTCTGACCGGTAAGGGCAAAACGCTGGCTACCTTCAAAATGCAGTCGAAAATGGCTCCTGCCGAGGAGGAGGTCGTAGAGGCCGCTGCTCAGGAGAACACCGACGGCGAAGTCGAAGCCGAAATTGTTGTCGATGAAGTTCCCGCTGCCGAAGAGAAATAAGTCTCAACACAGTAAGATTCCTTTAAATACCCCTGCCCTTCGGGACAAGGGGTATTTTTATTTATTATGCTGAATAAGAATGTATTAATGCTTTCCCAGAGTTCGGAGTTATTAACAATCTGGAAAAGTTATCAACATTCTATGCAAAAATTATTAACACTTCATCAACACTATGAACATTCTCTGACACAGAAAACCCGACTCTGCCCCTGCAAAGGATTCAAAATCGGGTTTTATATTTTGAGACGATTCAGAGTCTCTCGGAAAAGAGCGTTCAGGGAGAAAAGACTTGCATCGCAACAAGTTCAAAAGGGAGAGGCTTCGGAAAAATATCGCCCGAAATCTGCCTTTCGGAAAAAGAATTTCAAAGAAAGAAATTCAGAGAAAAGGATTCGGGAACGGGATTTTCGGGAAAACCTCTGCTCAAAACCAGCCCCGCAAGCGACTTCTTACAATATATTGACCGGAAATGCTCCGCCCGCCCCCGTCTTCAACCATCTTGCCGACATCTCGTTACGAAGGCTTGCCCCACACCACGATCCGTCCTATAATTTCTTTTCGAAGTGTTGGTAATCCTTGAGCGAATGCCACGCACCGCCCCACTCGAACCCGTGTTTGACAAATTCGCGGTAGCAGGCATCCTCCCGCGTGATTTTCATCGGGAAGGTTTTCGTACGGTCGGCATAAGGGCGTCCCTTTTCGGGATCGACCGACAGCGTGCCGTTCTTGCGACGAATCACGCAGGGATTATACAACGGATTGACATCCACCGCCATGCCGTAACTGTGATTCGACAATTTACCCGTATTGCGGATCTCGCGGTAATTGAATGCCGAGGTGTTGTTCGCCTCCATCGAGGATTTGTCCTGCGCGTCATATTCGTCGATCAAGACCATCCGTTCGATGGGATACTTCTCGTCGTACAGCGCACGGAAAATCTCCACCAGATCGCGGGCAATCAGTCGGTTGCAGATCAATTCGCCGTAGTGCACCTCACCCGAAGGCGTATGGTGCAACACGCGTACGTAGCGCAACTCCTCGCGGCGAATCCTACCTCCCCGCTTGAAACTCCGCCCGTCGATTCGGGCGAAAATCTCATCGGAGATCTCCTCCGCCGTAAAGTAGCGATCAATGCCCGTTTCTACGATCTCCTTCAGATCCGCACACGTTCCAGCACGTCCCTGTGCCGCGGCAAAGCCACACACCAGCAGCGCAAACGCCACACACAAACACCTGCGCATCGCGCTAATGTTGCATCTCCTCCAGACGGGCAACGGGCGACACGTCGAGCGACGAGAACTCTCCGTTGCGATAGCGGAAGTAACCCGCCATGGCGATCATGGCGGCGTTATCGGTCGTGAACTTAAATTCGGGCAGGAACACACGCCAGCCGTATTTCTTACCGGCCTCCACGAGTCCGTTTCTCAAGCCCGAATTGGCCGATACGCCACCGCCCGTGGCGATGTCGCGGATGCCGAGATCCTTCGCCGCACGGCGCAGGTTCTTGATCAGGATCTCGACGATCGTATGCTGCAACGAAGCACACAGATCGGCCTTGTTCTTCTCGACAAAATCGGGATCCTCCTTCACGGCATCACGCAACGTATAAAGGAACGAGGTCTTCAGACCCGAAAACGAATAGTCGTATCCGTCCACATGGGGATGGGCGAAATTAAACGCCTTGGGATTACCCTCCTGCGCCAATTTGTCGATCACGGGGCCGCCCGGATAAGGCAATCCCATCACCTTGGCACACTTATCGAAGGCTTCACCTGCGGCATCGTCGATGGTCGTGCCGACGATCTCAAATTCGAGGGGCGACGACACCTTGACGATCTGCGTATGTCCGCCGCTGACCAGAAGGCACAGGAACGGAAAATCGGGATGCGGCAACTTGCGATCCGGAAGGTCGATAAAGTGCGAAAGGATATGTCCCTGAAGGTGATTCACCTCGACCATCGGGATGTTGCCCGCAATCGAAAGTCCCTTGGTGAACGACACCCCCACCAGAAGCGAGCCGACAAGACCGGGACCGCGCGTGAAGGCGATGGCGTCGATGTCGTCGAGCGTCTTACCCGCCTCTTTGAGTGCGGTATCCACCACGGGGATGATGTTCTGCTGGTGGGCACGCGATGCCAATTCGGGAATGACACCGCCATATTTGATGTGCACGGCCTGCGATGCAATGCAGTTCGAAAGCAGGATGTTGTTGTGCAGGACGGCAGCCGAAGTATCGTCACACGACGACTCGATGCCTAAAATCGTAATGTCCATATTTTGAATATTGGTTATGCACCCCGGGGCTCGTCCCCGAAGCGACAAATTTCATGGTCAAAAATAGTGAAAATCCCCTAAAAAAATCTAACTTTGCAAGTTATAAGGAGACACTCATGCGCAAAGGTATAAAAATATTACGAATCGCGTGCACGGTAACACTATTGTTATTCGTGGTGTTGCCCATATTGTTGTTTTTGCTGCTCCACATCTCGCCGATTCAGAACGCCGTGGTCGATCAGGCGGTGAAGATCGCAGCCGAACATCTCGGCACACGGGTATCAATCGGCCGCATTGATGTGGGCATCTTCTGCAAGATGCGCCTCAGGGGATTCTATGTCGAAGATTTCCAACAGGACACGCTCCTTTATGTCGATTATCTGGACGGTTATCTGAACCCTTTCGGACGCGGACTTTCGTTCTCGCGTGCCGAGATGCGCGGTGTGCGTCTTTACCTGAAGGAGACGCCCGAAGGCGTGATGAACATCAAGCAGGTCATCGACAAACTCTCCGATCCGAACAAAAAGAAAAAAAATCCGTTCCGCCTGACCATAACCCGCGCCACGATCCGCGACATGCGTCTGAAGATCGAACGACTGAAACACCGCAACCCCGAGTACGGCGTGGATTACGGCGATATGGACATCAGCCGCATGCACGGCTTTGTCAAAAAATTCCAGATGGCAGGCCCCGAAATCTCAACCGACATCGAGACCTTCAGTGCCCACGAGCGCAGCGGATTTGACCTCGAACACCTGTCGGGTAAATTTTTCCTCGCGGGCGGACTGATCGACTTCCGCGATGCCGTGATGGCCACTGCCGACAGTTATATCGCGCTCCCGATGCTCCACATCGAGGGCGGTTCGTGGCAGAAATACAGCGACTTCATACACAACGTCGAGTTGGAGGCCGAAATCAAAAATTCGCTTGTCTCATCCTCCGATGTGGGCTATTTTGCGCCGCGTCTTCGCGATTGGGGCATCCGGATCGGCGATCTGAAGGGGCATTTCAAAGGTACGGTCAATCGGTTCGACGTCACACTGGATGACATCTGCCTGAACGACTCGACCCGTCTCACCGCCAAGGGTACGATCACGGGACTTCCCGACATCCGCGACACACGTTTCAAACTCGACATCAACCGCCTTTCGACCACCATCCCCGCGGCAAGTCTGCTTGCCGAAAGCATCACACGAAAGCCCCTGCCGAAAAATCTCGTCCGTATGCTCGAAAATGCGGGTACGGTCGATATGCACGGACGGTTCAACGGCTCGTTCACCGAGTTCAAGACCCGGATGGAACTTTCGTCGGCAATCGGCGGATTGCAGGGCGATCTGACGATGAATCCCAAAGAGGGGGGACTGCACCAGATCAACGGTCAGGTGACGGCACTCGATGTGTCGCTGGGCGACTTGCTGCACAAGAAAAATCTGTTGGGAACGACCTCGTTCGAGGCACACATCGACGGACAGGTGGGTAAAGATGCTCTTCTGGCCGACATCGACGCCAAGGTCTCGCACCTCCAATTCAAACAATACCGCTACGACTCGCTCCAATTCAACGGACGCGTGAAGAATCGCCAATTCAACGGCATCATCACGGCACGCGACCGAAATTTCAACATGGATCTGATCGGCCTTTTGGATTACAACCGCGAAGTACCGCACTATGATTTTGTGATGCACCTGCACCACGCCGACCTGCGTGCCACAAACATCAACCGCCGCGATTCGCTGTCACAGATTTCGAGTTCGATCACGGCACGAGGCAGCGGCCGCTCGTTCGACGACATCAACGGACGCATCCTTTTGACGAACACCACCTATCGCTACAACCAAAAGACGCTCAAAGCCGACAGCGTGCTGATCCGCGGCCGCAACTCCGACCACAACAAATTTGTGGAATTATACTCCGACTTTGCCGATGCCACGTTCCGCAGCAAGGTCAGTTACATGACGATTTTCGAGTACCTCAAGCGCAGCATCCGCAAATATGCACCCCTGCTGAACCGCCGCCCCGAAGACCTGCAACCCTACGCCCCCGCCGATTCGATTCCCAACGACGATTCGATGCTCGACATCTCGATCAAGGACATCGACCCCGTGGCCGATGCCATCGCACCGGGTCTGAAGATCGCCCCCGAATCCTCGCTCCGCCTGAGGTTCAACCCCGCGATCAACCGTCTGCAATTCAATGCCAAATCGAACTATATCGAAAACGACAAATTCACGATTCTGCGCATGAACATGCGTGCCTCGAACCGTGGCGACTCGCTGTCGGTTTACAGCAGTTTCGAAGATCTTTTTGCAGGCAATGCCCTGCACCTTCCCAACCTGACGATCAACGGCGGAGCAAAGAACGGCAACCTGCAAGTCCAGTCGAGCATGAACAACAAGGAGCGTAAGATTTCGGCTCGTTTCGGAGCGCGTGCCTCGATGATTCCTGCCTCGGATTCGATCCCCGCGGCAATCGACATCCACCTGTTGCCGACCCATTTTACGATGGACAAGATGTCGTGGCAGATCTATGCCCACAACATCCGCATCGACACGGCGCGCACCCACATCTCGAACCTCTATGTCATGAACCGCGATCAGGATCTGTGGCTCGACGGCATCATCTCGCGCCACCAGACCGATTCGCTGGTGATGAAATTCCGCAACTTCGAACTTGCGCCCTTCTCCGAGATCATCAACCTGATGGGGTATCACATTTCGGGCGAGACGAACGGGCAGGCCGTTGTCAAGGGGCTTTTGGGCGGTGGCGGCGGTCTTTCGGCCGACATCCGCGTGGACAGCATGAAGGTCAATGAGATGGAAGTGCCGCCCCTGCGCCTCACCTCGCGCTGGGATTTCACGGAAAACCGCGCCAGCATGGTCGTGCAGAACCGCATCAGGCGCGATACGCTCGTCCGCGGCACCTACCAGCCCGGTCTGATGCGTTACCATGCCCGCGCCACCATCGACTCGCTCAACATGGGCGTACTCGACCCGATTCTTTCGGGCGTGATCTCCTCGACCGAAGGCACCGCCAAAGTCGATCTCGAACTGATGGGACAACGTCGAGAGGCCGATCTTTCGGGCAAGATCACCGTGAGCGATCTGAAAACCACGATCGACTACACGCAGGTCACCTACCACATGCCCCACGCCGTGGTGGAGGTGAAAGGCAACCGTTTCTCATCGAAGAACGTGCCGATCTGCGACTCGGAAAAAAATCAGGGTCTGCTGGATTTCAGTCTGGATCTGCGCCACTTGTCGAACATCTCCTACGATCTGAGGGTATCGCCCCGGAAGATGCTCGTGCTGAACACCACCGAACACGACAACGACTATTTCTACGGCAAGATCTACGCATCGGGCACTGCCCGCATCACGGGACACAAGGGTTCGGTCGATATGAACATCAACGCCACATCGGACGGCAACTCCAAGTTCTACATGCCGCTGACAAGCAAGTCGAACATCTCGAATGCCAATTTCGTGAAGTTCAGGCAGCCCGTACTGATCGACACGGTGGATCACATCCAGCGCAAACGTCAGGCTCTCGAACGCCGCCGTACCAAAAAGGAGAGTGCCGCCAACCGCATGAACATCAACATGGCACTCAACGTGCGCCCCAACGTCGAGGCGGAACTCACGCTGATGGAAAACACGCTGAAAGGTCGTGGCGAGGGTACGTTCAACATTCAGATCAACCCCTCGATGAAGATCTTCAACATGTACGGCGACTACGAGATTTCGGACGGCAGTTTCAACCTCTCGCTGCGTAACCTGCTGACGCGTAAATTTATCGTAAATCCCGGTTCGACGATCCGCTGGACGGGATCGCCCATGAAAGCCGATATGGACATCGAGGCGATCTACAAACTGAAGGCGTCGCTGCAACCGCTCTTGGG
Source organism: Alistipes sp. (assembly GCA_020026415.1). Lineage (GTDB taxonomy): Bacteria > Bacteroidota > Bacteroidia > Bacteroidales > Rikenellaceae > Alistipes. The sequence continues at coordinate 161,703 of JAHHQL010000003.1, forward strand.
AGACAATTCCGACCGTCAGGCAGGCGACCGCTCCGTACCGGTCGAGTGTGTCATCAATCTGCAAAACTGGCTCACGCAACCCGACATCACGTTCGACGTGCATGTTCCGGGTGCCGATCCCGAAACACAGGCACTCATCCAGACACAAATGAACACCCCCGAACTGAAGAACAAACAATTTTTGTACCTGCTGCTCTTCAAAAGTTTCATGGCCGAAAGCAACACCTCGTCTCAGGAGAATCTGGGAAACTCCGTCTCCTACAACACGGGGTTGGAGTTCCTCACGAACCAACTCAACAGTTGGCTCGCCTCCACCGGCTACGACATCTTCATCAACTACCGCTCGAAAAACGAGATGGCCAACGACGAGGTCGATTTCGGCTTGTCGAAGAGTCTGATCAACAACCGTCTTTTGGTCGAGGTCGAGGGCAACTACCTGCTCGACAACAAGAACGCCGTGAACAAGTCGATGTCGAACTTCATGGGCGAGGCATATATCACTTATCTGATCGACCGTGCGGGCACCTTCAAGTTGAAGGCCTTCACGCAGACGATCGACCGTTTCGACGAGAACCAAGGTTTGCAGGAAACGGGTATCGGCCTTTACTTCAAGGAGGATTTCAACAACTTCAGGGATCTTCGCCGCCGCATCAAGGAGCGTTTCACCAATAAGAAACGTAAGGAAGCGCGTCTCGAACGCCGCCGTGTCCGTGCCGAGCGACGTAAGGCCGGGCGCGAGGAGCGACGCACGGAGCGCGATGCCCTGAAAATTGCCCCCGCACCCGAAATTAAACTCCCGGAGAAAGACTCCGAGACGTCTTCCGACCGTTATTACAAACAAAAGACCTCGCAAGAGGTTCAACGAAAACAAAAACAATAAATATTCAAACAATGATGATGAACTTTTTTCTGACTGCCGCACCCGATGCAGTCGCCACCGAACAGACCCGCATGGGTTTATGGTCTCTCTTCACACAAGGCGGATGGCTCATGTGGCCGCTTCTGATTCTGGGCGGCGTGACCATCTTTATCTTCGTCGAGCGATTCCTCGCCATCCGCAAGGCATCGGTGCTGGATATGAATTTCATGAACCGCATCCGCGACTACATCTCGGAGGGCAAGATCGGCGTGGCCGTGAACCTGTGCAAGAAAACCGACACCCCCATCGCCCGCATGGTCGAGAAGGGCATCGAGCGTATCGGCCGTCCGATGAGCGACGTGCAGTCGGCCATCGAGAATGTCGCCAACCTCGAAGTATCGAAACTCGAAAACGGTCTTCCTTTCCTCGCCACCATTGCCGGTGGTGCCCCGATGATCGGTTTCTTAGGCACGGTACTCGGCATGGTGCAGACCTTTATGGACATGTCGGCTGCCGGAGGTACGGTCGATCTGGGTTTATTGTCGAGCGGTATGTATGTGGCGATGGTGACCACCGTCATGGGTCTTCTGGTCGGTATTCCCGCCTACTTCGGCTACAACTATCTGGTTGCCCGCATCGAGAAACTCGTCTTCCAGATGGAGGCCAACTCGATCGCCTTTATGGATATTCTGAATCAACCCGTAAAAAAATAACAGACCATGGCTATCAAACACGGTTCAAAAGTTGATAAATCATTCTCGGCATCGTCGATGACCGACCTGATGTTCCTGTTGTTGCTGTTCCTGTTGATCGCCACCACGCTCATTAATCCCAACGCCTTGAAACTCATGCTCCCGAAAAGTTCCAACCAACTCAAGGGCAAGGCCATGACGACCGTTTCGATCCAGCAGGCGGGCAACAAGTACCGCTACTATGTGGAGTTGAAGGAGGTCGGCTCGATCGAGGGCATCGAACGCGCCCTGAATGAGCGTCTGGAGGGGCAGAAGGAGGCTACCGTATCGCTCCACTGCGACAAGACGGTGGCGGTGGACGAAGTGGTCAAAGTGATGAACATCGCCAAGGACAACAACTACAAACTGATTCTGGCAACCACCCCGAAATAAGGGATCGACACTACTTTCGGCTGGGGCTGTTCTCCAAATGATTGCCCCGCCCGAAACGGAATGAAATACCCGCTTTACGCACTGCAACAAGGGAAATGCAAACCTACAATTTGGAGTACATTCCCCGCAGAAGCACCAACTTATCGCGCTGCAACCGCAAGGTCTCCCCTTCCCAAAGGGAGATTTAGAGGGAATGTCAATATACATTTTGTAGTACATTCCGC